>NZ_JBHMDO010000047.1:0-606939 GCF_042431225.1 Paenibacillus aurantiacus
TTTTTTAAAAAACGGGGGTATCCCAAGGTCATCTTTTGATGACTTTTGGGACACCCCCTTTGCATTGCGTCCTCGCCCACTGCGATTGGAAAGGCTTCCATTGCCAAGTGCGAATCGGTACAATAACGATAGAACCCATCATCTTGGCACCCCGCTTCCACTCCTGTATAGAAGGGATTGTTCCAATTTGATCATCCAACCGAAAACACGCGGTTTCATTTGCACGACCGCGCATCCGGAGGGCTGCGCAAGCCAAGTTCGCCGCCAAATCGATTATGTCCAAGCTCAGCCCGCGATCGAAGGCCCGCGCAGCGTGCTTGTCATTGGCGCGTCGACCGGTTATGGACTAGCCTCCCGCATCGTCGCCTCGTTCGCGGCCGGGGCGGATACGATCGGCGTTTATTTCGACAAAGCCGCCGAAGGCGCCCGCACCGCATCGGCCGGCTGGTATAATTCCGCGGCGTTCGAGCAGGCAGCCGCCGAGGCCGGGCGCCGATCGTTCAGCATCGTGGGCGACGCTTTCTCGGACGAGATCAAGACCAAGACGATCGAGCTGATCCGGGCCGAGCTGGGCAAAGTAGACCTCGTCGTCTACAGCGTCGCTTCCCCGCGCCGGACGCATCCGAAGACGGGCGAGACGTTCAGCTCGGTCATTAAGCCGATCGGCGACACGTATACGAACAAGACGGTCAACTTCCACACCGGCGATGTCTCCTTCGCGACGATCGAACCGGCGACGGACGACGAGATCCGCCAGACGATCGCGGTGATGGGCGGCGAAGATTGGCAGCTGTGGATCGACGCCCTGCAGGAAGCCGATGTGCTGGCCGAAGGCGCGACGACCGTCGCCTACTCCTATATCGGGCCGGAGATCACGCATGCCGTCTACCGCGAAGGAACGATCGGGCGCGCGAAGGACGATCTGGAATCCACTGCGATCCGCTTGAACGATCAGCTTGCCGCATCGGGCGGACGCGCCTTCGTCTCGGTCAACAAGGCGCTCGTCACGCAATCCAGCTCGGCGATCCCGGTCGTGCCGCTCTACATCTCGGCGCTCTATAAAGTGATGAAGGAACAAGGGAATCACGAAGGGTGCATCGAGCAAATGTACCGGTTGTTCGCCGAGCGGCTGTATGGCGCGATGCCCGCTGCCGTGGACGAGAAAGGGCGCATTCGCGTAGATGATTGGGAAATGCGCGAAGACATTCAAGCCGAAGTCGCGCGTCTATGGACGGCGCTGACGACAGAGAATGTGTACGAGTTATCCGACCTGGAGGGCTACCGGCGCGAGTTTTTCCAGCTGTTCGGTTTCGAGACGGACGGCGTCGATTATGAGGCAGACGTCAATGCTGATGTCGCCATTCCGAATTTGCGCTAGCCTTTCGCGCAACGTTTATCGCCTTCCTTCCCGTACAAGCAGCGCGATTCCTTTTATTCCGGTACGTTATTCGTCGAGGAAGATGGCCCTCCGTTTCGTCGGTTGGCATGGGATAGCCAAGAAGATGAGGTCAGCCAGAAATTTCTGGCTGGCTTTTTTTCATCCAACTGAGCGCGCCTTGCGTCATCACATCATATAACTCTTATGGGATTATATTACTCGATTGACGGATTATTGCTATATCGTGATAATAGTAGACGAGTCTACTAGACATGGTTGGATACCAATGGAGGCGAATTAATGATGAACAAGTCGTTTCGAAGATTGGCCGCGGGTGTATTGCTTTGCAGTATCGTCCAGACCAGCGTGACGGTAAGCGCGGAACAACCCGAGATCCAGGTTGTGAATGAGGCCGTAAGTTTGAACTCGGCTGTTGCTTTGAGCAAAAAAGATATCCTGAAGATTGCGCGCTATCACATCCAAAATTACATGAAAGACGATATCCAGACGAGGGGCAAATCGATCCGGGTGTCATCCGATTTCTTGGAGTTGTATGATTTAGCCGGAAATGTATTCGCTTACATGATCCCTCTGATGGAAGGCGGCAAGGAGATCGGATTTATGACCGTTGGGGCGATCGCCGACGGATACGACGTCTATTCCATTCGAATCGAAGACAATGCGGTAGAAGCCTTTCGCGCGCAGCGGGACAAGGAGTTGGCGGCAGGCGCTGCCGATGCCCGCGTGATTTTCCTTCCGCCGTATAAGTATTTCGTAGAATCAACCAATGGCGATGGCCAAAAATATGCGGATGTTACATCCCCATCGGCAGCTGCTGCCGATGTTACGGCTCTCATAACGAACAACAAATCAGCCATTCAAGCGAACTATCGATCCATTCGCAGCAGCGAGAATCAGCAGCATTTGCAAAAAATTATGAAAACGGCCGACCCTCTCCAAGCGGTTCCGTCTGAAGACTTGCTTTCGCCATCTGCTTCGGCTGCCCTGGACACGAGCGCGGCTGCCGCCGCCACCGTAACCAAAGAGGACGTCAGTCTTTCCTCGGAGCGTAATTTCTCGCAATTCGTACCGATTGAATACCCTAAAGGCAGCGGCGTCTACAGCTACGGCGGAGACCAAGGCTGGTATGCGAAGAGCTCTGAGCAGTCCAACGGCTGCGGTCCGGTCGCGGCAGCCAATATCACCAATTATATGGCAAAGGTGACAAACGCGACGAAGTATGGCAAACTGTACACGGGCAGCACGCTATCACATGCCGATTTCTTAGCACATATGAATACGATGTACAGCCGAATCAATCCCGGCAAGCTTGGCGAGCTATCGATCTGGGATTTCGCCGACGATGTCGAGACTTATGCGAAAGACAAAGGCGTTACCCTCAAACGCGTCACAAGCAGTGCCTCCTTCACCTTAGACAACACTGCTACTTATATTAAGGCGGGTCTGAATAGCAACGTCCCCGTCGGGACGCTCAACTTGTCGAAGTTCTCCGACTATGAATTCGAGTGGCATTGGATGACCATCACCAAGTATTACCGGGATGTGAATGACAATCGCTGGATTGCGGTTTCGACATGGGGCCGCAGAGAAAGCATCAATTACCGTACGCACTTCGATGCGATGAAAGCATTTGAAGGTATTATTGGTTCGCCGGGACTTATTTATTTTTCATAACCTGCATCTCCATTGGCGGCAGGCGTGAGGAGGGATTGATATGCGGCTTACGGCAATCATCTTGCTTTGCTGCACGCTGCTTGCGGCTGCGGGATGTACGGCAAGCCAGGCCGTCCGCACCGACGAAGTGAAGGCATTCGAACAGCAGATTCAAGATGCCTATCCATCGATCGAGGCGATATCCGTCAAGTTCACGGATACGACATTGGTGTTCCACTATCTGCTAAAGGGCCAAGATGACGAGCAAGCACGCATCTTCCAGGATAGCCGGACCTTCTTTCTTAGCAGCGAGGTACAGCAGAAGCTTGTCAAGGAGCGGTTTGTGAAGGAGCACGCCGAACGTAACTTCTCGTATCCCGACGTCGAAATCTCCTTCTCGCTTACTGACAACAATACGACCGATTTCAAATACACGGCGAGCTATTATCGCTCTAGCACCGACCCTTCGCTTCTGGATGAATACAAGACGTGGTATTATGTCGACCGCGACGGGAAGACCGTTCAAGTGGATTCCTAGCAGCCACTTATCAAATTTGAAGATGGCAGACCCCTCACGCAAGCAGGAGAAGAATTCATGTTCGATGGATTCGTTCCCTGTTGATCGGAGGGGTTTTTCCATGTCAAAAATCCCGACTGCCAACGCAGCCGGGATGAGCGCCTACTCCATTATTGAATGCCCTTCTCGTCGAAATACTTGTTCGCTTCCGTCTTTACGTACTCGAGCACCTTCTCGATGCCCGCAGCCTTCAGCTTGTCGCGGTACGTCTTGAGCGATGCGTCGACGTTGCTCGTCAGACCGAGCATGAGAGGCTTGCCGTACTGCTCGAACACTTGGTTGACTGCGGCGAGTTCCGCTTTGACCGGCTCGTAGTCCATGTAGATCGGGCCGAAGATATCCGGCTTGCTAATGGGCTTGAACTCTTCCTTCAGCTTGTCGAGGCCGGCCCAACCGCCTTTCTCCGCCTTCATGTTCGGCTCGTAGCGCCAGCCCCAGCTTGCGATATCGTAGCGCGGCGTTTTGTTCAAGTCGACGCCCGGCGCCGGGATGACGATCGTCTTGTCGTTCTCGCCTTTCGCCCAATGCGTGCCTTCGATGCCGTATGTCAGCAGGTTGAAATACGCCGGATCGTTGCGGAGCTTATCAAGCACCATGAGCGAGCGCTCCGGATTCTTCGAGCTCTTCGGAATCGCCATGCCGTTGGCGATCGGCAGCGTCGGGATGACATAGTTGTGGAAACGCGTGAACGGGAAGTAGCCGATCTCCATCTTCAGCTGCTTGGCCGTAATCTCGTTGATGAAGCCGCCCGCGCTGGACGGATTGCGCCAGTAGTACGCGCCTTGGCCGGTCTTGATGAAGTCCCCGGCTTCCTGCTTGGAGGACAGGGCGTTCTTGTTCCAGTAGCCTTTGTCCGCCCACGTCTTCATCTTCTTCACCCATTCTTCGAACTGTGCCGTGAACGGGATGACTTGGATATCGCGCGGAGTGTTATACGACGTCGCGCCGATGACGTCCGAGCCGATCGGCTGGAAGTCGTACCACGTGCGGAACAACCGCTGCACGTTCTCGTACGCCGCGCCATTGATCGGCGTCACCTTCTTCTGCGTCTTCACCGCGTCGAGATAGGCTTCGATCGAATTCACATCCGTAAACTCCGGCAAATTCAGCTCTTTGCGCCAGTCTTCGCGATAGACGAAGCCGTCCGGCGTATACTCCGCGTTCGTGTTCGGCACCGCGAAGATGCCGCCGCCGACCGTGACGGACTCCCAATCCTGCTTCGGCACGTTGCCCCACGTCGTGGGCGCGTACTGCGGCAGCATATCCTTCAGATCAAGGAATGCGCCTTGCTTGGCGAGTTTGTAATAATCCGCCCAACTAGAGGCGAAGATCATGTCCACCTTCTCGCCGGAGGTAAGGAGCAGATTGTATTTCGTCTGCCAGTCGTTCCATGTCGTGAAGTTCAGCTTGATCGTCGTGTTCAGATCCTTAGACAGCATTTTGTTGAACTCGGCGACGACTTTATCCTGATCCTTGTGCGCATCCCCGAGCAGATACCACGTCAGCTCGACCTTATCGAGCTTCTTCTCTCCGTCTGCCGCTGCCTCGCCGCTTACAGCCGCTCCTTTATTCGTCGCAGCCCCGTCGTTCGACGGTGCCGGCGTATTGCCGCCGTTATTGTTATTGCCGCCGCATGCGGCCAGCAAGCTCGTCAGCATCGTCAGTACGACTAGGAGCGATGCCCGTTTTTGTTTCATGCCCATCTCTTGACGCCTCCCTATTCTTCTATAACTCATAAAATGAAGTCCTTGCTTGCCTCTTGCTTGCCTCTTGCTTACCCTTTGACCGCGCCGATCGTGAGCCCTTTCACGAAATACCGCTGCACGAACGGATAGAGCAGTATGATCGGCCCCGTCGCGACGACCGCCACCGCCATCTTGAGCGTCTCGGTCGGCGGCACGATGTTCGCGGCGAGATAAGCGCCGTTATCGGTCTGCAGCACCGCCGCGCTGGATAGGATTTTGTACAGCAGAAATTGCAGCGGATATTTGCCGTCATCGGTAATGAACACGTTCGCGTTGAACCAATCATTCCAGTAGCCAAGCGCGAGGAACAGGCCGATCGTGGCGAGACCCGGCGTGGACAGCGGCAGAATCAGCTGGCGGTAGATGCGGAAATCGCCTGCCCCGTCGATCTTGGCCGACTCGATGATCGAATCGGGGATCGACTTCATGAAATTCTTCATCAAGATGATATTCCACGCGCTGATGAGCGGCGGCAGAATCATTGCCCAATAACTGTCCTTCAGCCCGAGATACTTCGTCATCATGATATACCACGGGATGAGACCGCCGCTGAACAGCGTCGTGAAGTAGATGAAGAACGAGAGCGAATTGCGGTAGGCGAAATCTCGGCGCGAGAGCACGTACCCCGCCATCGACGTCAGCAGCAAGCCGAGCGCCGACCCGACGGCCGTGACGCCGATCGTCACGCCGTAAGCGCGTATAATTTGCTCCGGCGTCTGGAAGACGGATTTGTACGCCTCGAACGAGACCGTATGCGGGAACAGCTTGAAGCCGTCCGAGACGATCTCCAGCTCATCCGTGAACGATCCGGCGACGATCAGCCAGAACGGGATGAGGCACAGCAGCGAAATGACGATGAGCAGCGCGTAGCCGACAAGGTTGAACACCCGCGTGGCCGGTTCGGCTTTCATCTGCATGGAGCGTTCCCCCTTCTAGAACAACGCGTAGTCTTCGCGCGTTTTCTTAATGATGTAATTGACCGACATGATGAGCATGAAGCCGAAGAACGATTGATACAAGCCGGCCGCGGTGCCCATCCCGATATCGAAGTTGACGGTAAGCGAGCGGAACACGTACGTGTCGATGATGTCCGTCGCGTCGTAGAGCATGCCGTTGCTGCCGATAATTTGGTAGAACAGGTCGAACTGTCCCTTCAGAATGCCGCCGAGACTGAACAGGATGAGCAGAATGAACGTAGGCTTGAGCAGCGGCAGCGTAATATGCCGGATCTGCTGGAAAATGTTCGCCCCGTCGATTCTCGCCGCCTCGTACAGCTCGTCGGAAATGCTCATGATCGCCGCTAAATAGATGACAGTGCCGTAGCCGAGCCCTTTCCATACGCTGAAGAAGACGATGATGTACTTCCACGGCGCGGTCTGAATGTAGAAATCGTACGGCTGCATCCCCAGCTGCTTCAGCACCGTGTTGACGACGCCGAGGTCGGAGAACAAATTGAAGACGAACGCGCCGACCAGCACCCACGATAGGAAGTATGGCAGGAACATGACGGACTGCGCCGTTTTCTTGAACAGCTTGCCGGGCAGCTGCGAGAGGAAGATCGCGCAGACCAGCTGCATGACGTTGCCGATAATAAGGAACGCCAGATTGTAGAGCACCGTGTTTTTGGTCAAATTCCACAGCAGACCGGATTCGAACAGAAATCTGAAATTCTCGAATCCGATGAACTCGCTGCCGAACAAGCCCCCCTCGAAATCAAACTTCGTGAACGCGTAGTAGATGCCGACCATCGGGACATAGCTGAAGACGATGAAAAAGATCAGCGTCGGCGCGATCATAAGAAACAACGTTTTATTGCGGTTTAGTTCGCGCATCAGGCCATGTTTGCCGGTCATGTCGATGTGGCCCTCCTTCTTGTGCAAAATTAGGACGAGCGCTCGGCTCGGCGAATCCGCCTCTTGCTCCGAGCTCCGTTGCCGTCCCGCTATGCCCATATTAGAGAGCGGACCACCTGGCTACAACTGACTATCCGCGATCTCGTTCACTTTTGGCGCGAAATGGCGGCTATCCTTTTGCGAACAGGGTCACTTATTTCCTCCCCCCTCCTGTGGACTCCCTCCCCCTTCCCCCTCCGCCGAGGGGAACCATAGGACTTCGCCCTCTGGACTCCCTCTTCGTGCAGCCACAATTGTTCGCGGTCGGCGGGTCGGCTTGAGCGGGGCACGCTTTTGTCCTCGCGGACAAAGCTTCAGTCAATCGCTTCCTCCCCCTTCCCCCTCCGCCGAGGGAACCATAGGGCTTCGCCCTCTGGACTCCCCTTTTTCGTTATGACTCGTTTGTTCGCGGTTGGCGGGTTGCTTCGATTGGGCATGCTCTTGTCCTGGCGGACAATGCTTCAGTCAATCGCTTCCTCCCCCTTCCCCCTCCGCCGAGGGAACCATAGGGCTTCGCCCTCTGGACTCCCCTTTTTCGTTATGACTCGTTTGTTCGCGGTTGGCGGGTTGCTTCGATTGGGCATGCTCTTGTCCTGGCGGACAATGCTTCAGTCGATTTACTCCTCCGCTTGGAGGGGAACCAGAGGGTTAGCACCCTCTGTACTCGCTAATAAGCGTGACTTGGTACGCGGCCTCTTCGATGTGTCCTGACATACGCAGCCCGCTTGTCCTTCGGACAGGCTGTTGTTCGAGCTTCATTCGCAACGTTTAGCCTTGGGTAGTTTCATGTTCGTCAGAGCAGATGGCCGGCTGCGTGCTGACCTTCGCTTTCGTCCGCTTGCGCGGACACGCTTTACTTTATCTACAGGGATTTAACCACCAACTTTTCCCTATATAAAGAAAATCCTTGCCGCGTCGGCAAGGACTGATCGGAACGTAGGAGGAGGCATCTGACGCGCTGGTCATCCGGATGAGGATGGCGTCCATCATTGGCGACGAAGCATGCGTACTGATGCTGGCGGATGCCTGCCGATGCCTGCGATTATTCGGCTACGCGAGAATCGCGTCTTCGCCCTCCTCCTGCCGCTGTCTGCTGTTCTTCCGGTATTCCGCCGGGGTAACGCCGTTATATTTCTTGAACGCCTTGTAGAAGTACGGGTTGTTCGCGAAGCCTGCCCGCTCGGCGATCTCGCCGACGGGATCGTTCGTCTCCGCGAGCAGCGCTCTGACCCGGTTCATCCGCACTTCGCTAATGTAGCCCAGAATCGTCTGGTACGTATGCTGCTTGAATATGCGGCCCAGATACGTGGCCGACAAGCCCAGCTCCTCCGACAGCATGTCGAGCGACAAATTCGGGTCGGCATAGCGGGATTCGATGAGTGCCTTGATCCGGTCCGGCAGATCGTCGTGTCGACTGCGCTTACGTTCGTCCAGCCGCTGGCCGACAGCCGCGAACAGCGTCATATAGCTCGTCTTAAGTTCCTCCAGCGATTGTACCTTGTAGTTCGTGTACAGATGCAGAGACGGCACGGCTAGCTCCCCGTCCGCCGCATGATGCTGATTCATAGCCCGAAGCGTGTTCTGCAGGGCGAACGACAGTCTCGTGACGGCCAGCTGGAAGGACATGTAGGAATAATTCGCGGCCTCGTCGAAGATCTCCGCGAACAGCTGCTTCACCTGCGTCATTCGGCCGAGCATCAGCTCCTCCAGCAGCTGCTTCTCTTTGCCTGTCGGATAGTCGTATGTCCTCGCCTTCTTCGCTTCAACGTCAGCTGTGTATATTACAGCCCCGTTCCCCTCGAAGAGCCTGTAGTAAGAAGCCTCCAAGGCGCTTTCATACAACGCGTTGACGGCGTTGATGCCATCGCCGTTCCCGCTGACGGACAGCGTGACGGAGAGCTTCAAATAGCCGAGTACGGAAGATTGGATGGTAGCCCAAATATCGGATAAACGATCATTATCCATGCTGCCCGGATGCTGCGCTTGAATAAGACAGGCCGCATGGTCTTCGCCCATATCCACCGCTACGGCGGCAAGTCCGGACGCGTGCATTATTTCCTGCGCAATATTTTGCATGCCGAAGCGAATAAGCCTGCGATCCTGCGCGGTGTACTGCTCCGAGAACGTGCCGTAATCGTCGATCGCAAGCATGACGACGCGGAACGCTTCCTGCGGATCGAGCGGAATCCCGTACCTTTCGAAGTTCCGCTTCACGCGCAGCGCATCCGTATCTCCGCCGTCCTTCAGCAGGCTCTTCAGCCAGTCAGATCGCCGGGCTGCGAGCGCCTCCCTATTCTCCGCCTCCAGCTTACCCAGGCGACTCAGCTTATGGCTGAGTCCGGCGTATAGACGCCGCGAGACCAAATACGAGAGCGCAAGACCGGCCAGCAAGATGGAACCCGCGATGACGATCGTCTTGTTGCGCATGTCCATAATCTGCGCGGTGATCTGGCTGTAAGGGACGATACGGATATAACGCCAGCCCAAATAATCCGGCTCCGTATAACTGACGAGCGACTTGACACCGTCGACCTGCTCGGCAAAATAGCCCGTGCCTTCGGGCGCCTCCAGCACGCGGCTAATATAGGATGCCTGACGCATATCCGACAGCATCGGGTATTTCCAGCTGCTAGAGACAAGTCGCCCAGCGGCGTCGATGACGAACGAATTGGTCGCGTCATTCGTAAGCGAGCCATCAATCAGCTTGTGCAGCTGCGTCTCTTTGATATTGACGACGACGACGTTCTTCCGCCCGCTGCGAGTAAGCGTATCGTACAGCAGGAACGTATATGTATCTCGTTCCTTCTCTGCGATATTACCGGCGAGTCCTTCGATCTTCAGCTTCCGCGGTATCGGCATTAGCGTCTCGAAATCGTTCAGACGGGATACCATCTCCGCCATCTCCTGATCGTAGAACTCGGATTCGGCGAACACGGATGGCACCGACATGTCCGAGCTGACATAGAACGTGCGGGCTTTCGCGTTGTACACATAGATCGAGTCGATGAACGGCGACGTCTCGCGGTAATTGTTCAGCTGCTTGACCGCCGTGCTCACATCGATAGCGTCGGCATTGGGGAAGTTGAGCAAATTGGCGACGTGCGGATCGCTGTAAATTTGCTTGGCGAACGTCGCCGCGGTCACCGACATGACAGACGCTTCCTGCGTCGTCTGCTCTAGGCGCTCCATCGTGCCGTCATAGGCTTGCTTCAGGGAGATTCGCTCGAAATGGACGTACAGAATGATCGACAACACCGCGATCGTCACGACGATGGACACCGTCATCGCCAAGAAGAATTGACCGTAATAACGGTTATCCGCACCTCTACGCTTCATCCTTGCCCCTCCTCTGTCCTCCCGAGCGATGAGCCTTTGACGACCAATATCGAGTCAATCTTGAAAATGCGACGGCCTGCTTGTTCGTTGGCGTTCATTTGGTCGATCAATTTGCCGGCCAGCAGCACGCCCATCGTCTGCAAAGGCTGCTCCACCGAACTGATCTGCGGCCTGACGTAGTTCGTCAGCCGGCTGTTGTCCACGCCGACGATGGCCATGCGATCCGGAATCGGAATGTTCAGCTCGCCGCATGCTTTGTGCACCCCGAGCGCCATCTCGTCATTCGCCGCGAATACGGCCGTCAAGCCAGTGTTGCGCTCCCACAGCCGCATGAACGCCGCATAACCGCCCTCCTCCGTAAAATCGCCATTGTCGACGAGCTCCGGCATGAACGGCAGCCTCGCCTCCTGGAGCCCTTTCATGTAGCCTTCCAGCCGTTCGTAGTTGTCGATCGCGGTCGCGAAGCCGCTCAGGAAAGCAATACGAGTGTGCCCCTGCCCGATCAGATGGGTCATCACCTGACGCGTCAGCTTCACGTTATCCGTGAGCGCGCACGGAATGGCGTCATGGCCTGTGTCCCGTCCGATGACACCAAGCGTGTAGCCGTTATCAGCATAAGTCGCCAGCTCCGCGTCGGTCTGGCTCGGCGTGACCAGAATGAGCGCGTCGACAGTCCGGCTGACGAGCAGCGTCATGAACTCTCGTTCCTTCTCCGGCTTATTCTGTGCGTCGCATATGATGATTTTATAATGAAGGGGGTTGGCCGTGTTCTCGATGCCTTTAATGATCTCGACGCAATAGGTGATGCTGATGTCCGGCACGACGACGGCGATCGTCATCGTCTTCTGGGAGCGAAGCTGTTTGCCAATCGCGTTGGGCGTATAGTGCATGGAACGGACCACCTCCATCACTTTCTCCTGGGTGGAAGCGTTTACTAATGTGCTGCCATTCAAAACGCGCGAGACCGTCGCAACCGAGACGCCGGCCTGACGCGCCACGTCCATAATCGTAGGTTCTTTCATGTGGAAGATCGCTCCATTCTTGGGATACCTACATACATTATAGATCCCTCTGTAATCGTTTACAATCATTTTTGGAATGAATGGCGGATTATTCGCGCAAATTGACTGTAATCGATTTCAGTATTAGTCGATAAACGAAGAATCATACGGTATAGCGCAGAAACGAAGCGAGGAATGAGGTTAGCGCTGCGGTGGATTGACGCTTCGGACGGACGGGTAAAGCGTAAGAAACGAACCGCATACACCCGAACGGACTTGCGAACAGGCAGAAAAGACAGGTACGACGCTTCTCATCCTCCTGCCTTCTCTAACCATGTAATGCTTCAAAAACTCGGATTAGCCGTTTCGACGTACGTATCGTCCGGCACTTGATCCTCGGCATCGGCATCGCTAACGAAAAACCCGGTGCGCTCATGGGCGCTTACATCTTCATACTGCGTGTTCGGATCACCGTCGGTCTCGATTTCTTTTCTATGCGGCATCGTCTCTTCCTCCTTTCGCGTCAACTGGCGTTCAACCCAAATTAAGGTGCGCCGAGGAAGAATTTGTTATGCGCGCATTTCCATTTTATAAATTGACTGGAAAACGTGCATCCTTAATCTTATAAGAATTTTATGATCGGAGGCGCCATCCATGCAACCATCGAACGAACCTACCTTGTCGATCTTCGCTCTAGGCGGTGTTCAAGAAATCGGCAAGAACATGTACGTGATCCAATACGGCAAAGATATCATTGTCGTCGACTCCGGCTCCAAATTCCCGGACGAGAGCCTACTCGGCATCGATCTGATCGTCCCGGACATTACGTATCTGCTCGACAACCGGGATTATATTCGCGGCTTGATCGTCACCCATGGCCATGAAGACCATATTGGCGGCATTCCCTATATCCTGAAGCAGCTGAATATGCCGATCTATGCGTCCCGGTTGACACTTGGCCTTATTGAAGGGAAGCTGCGAGAGCATGGTCTGCTCGGCAGCACGAAGCGGATCCCGGTCGACTCCAAGTCGAGCGTGAAGCTGGGCCAGATCATCGTGTCGTTCTTCAAGACGAATCACAGCATACCCGATTGCCTCGGCGTCGTCTTCGATACGCCAGAGGGCCGCGTCGTCCACACCGGCGACTTCAAGTTCGACTTAACGCCGGTTAACCAACAGTATGCGGATATGCATAAGATGGCCGAGATTGGCCAAAGCGGCGTGCTGGCTCTGCTCTCCGAGAGCACGAATGCGGAACGTCCTGGCTTCACCCCTTCCGAGCGGCTGGTCGGCGAGTCGATCGAGGCAGCGTTCTTCAAGGCGCGGCAGAAAGTATTCATCGCCACCTTCGCCTCGAACGTGCACCGGCTGCAGCAGGTGATCGACGCGACCCACAAGACGAACCGGCGGCTCGTACTGCTCGGCCGGAGCATGATCAACGTCGTGACGATCGCCGCCGAGCTCGGCTATTTGAACGTGCCGGACGGCATTCTCATCGAACCCGGCGATACACATCGCTACGCGCCGCACCAGATCGCGGTGCTCTGCACGGGCAGTCAAGGCGAGCCAATGGCCGCCCTGTCCCGCCTAGCCCGCTCGGATTACCGGCAGCTGTCGGTCGAAGCCGGCGATACAGTCATTCTGTCGGCGACGCCGATCCCGGGCAACGAGCGGAACGTCTCTCGCATCGTCGATCATCTGTACCAGCTCGGCGCCAAAGTCATCTACGGCTCGGGCTCCGTCACCGGCATGCACGTCTCCGGCCATGCCAGCCAGGAAGAGTTGAAGCTGATGCTCACCTTGATGAAACCGCGTTATTTCATTCCGATCCACGGCGAATATCGGATGCTCTATCTGCACGGGCAGCTCGCAGAGCAAGTCGGCGTGGAACCGGCGAATATTTTCCTTGTGGGCAATGGCGACGTCGTGGAATTCTCGGCCGGCTCGGCGCGCAAGGCGGGCAAAGTACCGGCCGGCAGCACGCTCGTCGACGGCCTTGGCATTGGCGATGTCGGCAATATCGTCCTGCGCGACCGGAAGCTGCTGTCCGAGGACGGCCTGCTCATCGTCGTCGTCACGCTGAGCAAGCATGATGGTTCGGTGCTCTCGGGCCCTGATCTCATCTCGCGCGGGTTCGTCTATGTCCGGGAATCCGAAGGGCTGCTGGAGGAAGCCGGGCGGATCGCCGTCTCGACGCTGAATCAGATGAAGACCGAGCACGCCGGCCAATGGAGCGCGATGAAGACGGGAATTAAGGACGCAATCGGCAAGTTCCTCTACGCGCAGACGAAGCGGCGGCCGATGATTCTGCCGATTATTATGGAAGTGTGAGCGAGAGCGCTTGACTGGTTAAAGTTGAGAAGGACCTTCCAGCCCTCAGGGCTGCAAGGTCCTTCTCTTTGTTGCGCATGGCGCCTTTCGGAACCGGTGCGCTCGTTCACCTATCGAAATGCGGTCTATCTTGACACCTAACGTTCGCTTCGACTTAGGCGTCGGTTAATCATGACGCGGGATGCTTGCATCGGTTCGGGCGTTAGTTTACCCTGACGCGATACGCTTCCTTCGGCTCCGGCGCCTCTCGCTTATGGCCGCGCCTTACGCTTCCATCTCCCGCTCCTCCGCGCCGATCGCAAGTATCTCGCGAATGTCCGCTTCGCTTAGCGAGGAGAGCTGTTCCTCGCCCGGCTGAATGATCGTGTCGATCAAGGTGCGTTTACGCTGTTGGAGGTCGTACATCTTGTCCTCCACGGTGCCGTGGGAGACGAGCCGGATGACCTGCACGATCTTCGTCTGGCCGATCCGGTGCGCCCGGTCCATCGCCTGCTGCTCGACCGCGGGATTCCACCAAAGATCGTACAGCACGACGGTGTCGGCTCCGGTCAGATTGAGCCCCGTGCCGCCGGCTTTGAGCGAAGCGAGGAACACGTCCCGCTCGCCGTCGTTGAATCGGTTGCACAGCTCCACGCGTTCGGATGCCTTCGTGCTCCCATCCAGGTAAAAATACGGAATGCCTTCCTTCACCAGGTCCTTGGCGATCAGCCCGAGCATCTCGGTGAACTGCGAGAAAATGAGCATCCGCTTGCCCGTGCTGCGGCACTCGTCCACGATCGCGAGCAGCTGCTCGAACTTCGCCGAGCTGCCCGCATACCCTTCGACGAACAATGACGGGTGACAGCAAATTTGGCGCAGCCGTGTAATTCCGGCCAAGATCTTGATCCGGTGCTGCTGGAAGCCGCGGTCGTCGTCGAGATGCTTCGCCGTCTCCGCCCTCAGCTTGGCAAGATAGGAGACGTACAGCTTCTTCTGCTCCGGCAGCAGCTGCGAAGCTTGCAGGGACTCGATCTTCTCCGGCAGCTCCTTCAGCACGTCCGTCTTGAGGCGGCGCAGCAGGAACGGCCTTGCGCGGCGCGCGACGCTCTCCCGCGTCAGATCGGCGAATGCCTTGCGGGTTGGGAACAAGTCCGGGAAGACGGCGCCGAATACCGACCACAGCTCCTCCACCGCGTTCTCGAGCGGCGTCCCCGTCAGCGCGAACCGGTGCTTCGCCTGCAGCGCCTTGACCGCTTGCGCCGTCTGCGTCGCGAAGTTCTTCACGAACTGAGCTTCGTCCAGAATAATCGTATGGAAGGCGGTTCCGGCGTACATCGCGACGTCTCTGCGGATGAGCGGATACGAGGTAATGACGGCATCGACATGGCCTAGGCTGCTTAGCTTGCCGGAGCGCTCCTGACGCGTGCCATCCGCGATGACCGCCCGAATGTCCGGCGCGAACTTCTTCAGCTCGCTCAGCCAGTTATACATAAGCGACGCCGGCGCGATGATGAGAGCAGGCTGCCCATGTTCTCGTATCTCCGGCAGCATGGAGAGCAGGAACGCGATGCTCTGGATTGTTTTGCCCAGTCCCATATCATCCGCCAGTATGCCGCCGAACCGGTAATGCGCCAACGTTCGCATCCATTGAAAACCGTACTTCTGGTAATCTCGCAGCACCGGCTCAAGACTTGTCGGCAGCTCGAACTCCAAGTGATCCGGGTTGCGAACATGCGCCAGCAGCTGGCGGAACGCCTTGCCGAGCGTGACCGAGCGGCCGTATTCCCCGTTATCCGCGATATGGAGCGCCCGCGCGACGGGCACGCGGATCTGCGCGCGGGTCAATTCGGTCGCACTAATCCCCATCTCGTTCATGAAGCGGAGAATGTCCTCGTACTCCTTGCCCTCGAGCGGCATAAGCGCCCCGTCCGGGAGACGATGGTAGCGACGCCGCTCCACCACTGCCTTCAGGACGCTGCGGATCTCGCCATCGGAGATACCCGTCAGCTCGAACTTGAATTCCAGCCAGTCGGTCCGCTCGTCGACCTCGGCCCGAATGCCCGGCGGCGCGTTCGGGACGAACACGCGCGTCTTGACCGCCGCCGTCGCGTATACCCGCAGCAGCTTCTCGAGCTTCGGCACGACGTGGTGAAGAAATTCGTATTCGGCTTCCTCTTCATGCATGAAATAGCCGAGCTCCGTCTTCACGAAGCCGCTTTGATCCATGAGATCGAGGATTTGATTCTCCTTGTCGCCGTCGCGAAGCAAGATCCGCTGCTGCTCGCCTGGATGTTCGGCAAGACCAGCCAGCGGGTTGAACACGATGTCCCCATAGACGAACTCGAGCTCCGCCAGCAGCCGGTCGCGAATCCGGTCGAGGTACAGCTTGGCGACGAGCGGCGTCTGCACGATCCGCTCCGTGACGCTGCGCGCGACATGAACGTGTCCGATCTTCATGAGACCGGGCACGACTTTCTCCATGAATGGCTCGATGTGCGCGGGCGCAATCGCGACCTGACGTCTTCGCGAAGCGTCCAGCATATTCTTCAGCTCGGCCAGCTGCTTGCAGGCTTCAAGCGGAAGCTTGTGCATCTTCCCTTCGCACAGCACCATGCCGTAATCGGCGAGCACCGTAACCTCGTCAAGTCCATGGGCCTCTAGCACGAAGCCCGCATCCTCTTGCTCGGCGAATTCGAAGCGGATCGGCGGTTGATCGCCGCTAACCTGGAGCCCTGCGGAGAACTCGCCCTCCCGGTCGATAACGACGGACTCGCAATGTGCCAGCAGCGGCAGCACGATCTCCCAGTCGGCCGGCGGGATGAGCACCATCCGGCCCGGCTGCTTGCTACGTTGTTTGGCGGAGGCGGCCGCCGCTTGGGTCTGCTCCCGATACAGCGCCTCATTCGCGATGATCCGCCGAAGCTCCGTCAGCACCGCGTCATCCTCGAGCTTGAACCGGTGCCGCGCGGGATCGTAGGCAAAGCTCTTCGCGAAAGGCTGCACCGCCCGCAGCGCGATTGCATCCAGGAATAAGCCGATATCCGGCACGACGTACAGCCGCTTGCCCGTCCCCACCTTCAGCTCCAGTCCGATGCGGTAATTGCGGTATCCGGACGAGAAAACAACGCAGGTGAACTCCGCTTCGACCGCCTCTCGCGTATCCCGCACGACGAGCGCGGTCCCGCTGGTCGCGCGCGGCTTGTGCCGGAACAGCTCCAGTATGCCGCTCGTCAGCTGCGCATCGCCCGCCGTCCCGCCCTTGACGCGCAGCGCTTCGGCCGGGATGTCCGGCTCGTCCAGCAGATGAAGCATCATCGCGGCGGTGTGCTCGCAATATTTGTCATCCGGATCGAAGTCCGGACAGCTGCACGAGGCCGCGATATCGCCCCGCCGGTCGAGCGCGATGCTGACGATCCAGTCCTTGTGCGTGCGTACGTTCGCTTCGCACAGCGGCTCGTCCGGGTCGTAACGCAGCACGGTCACCCCGCCCGCCCGCTGGATCGCTTCGCCCTCCTCGAACGCGAACCGGCCGCACAACAGCCTGACGTCGTCATCCGTATATTCAAAAGCCATGGCCAACGTTCCTTTCCCTCTCCGCATAAAAAACGATCATTTGTTCCTATCATACCAGATATCGCGCATGGGCGGAAAGGCGGTGGCAGGATGTGCCATAACGGCTTGCCGCTGACGAGTCTTTGCCATTTTCCGTGACTCTCCGATCCGATGCTGTTGGCCGCTCCCGGTATCACCTTGATCAAAACCACGTTCTACTCCGTCAGCCTATTGGTCATCGCAAGTGTTTTGCCTCATCCGCTTTACCGCTGCCTGTTCGCCCGTCTGCCGAAAAAACGGAAACCTTGCCGCACCCAGCGGAGTAGTAAGGGGTAAAGGCAAAAAACGATTGGAGGCCACTCACCCATGAACATGAAACGACCTCTACTCCTGCTGCTCCTCGTCCTTAGCGTCATCTTCACGGCCGGCTGCTCGGTGCTCGATACCGTGAACAGCTCCCTGGATTATGTCAATGAGGCGACGTCCTATGTCAATAACGCGACCGATTTCGCGAACAACCTGCCGACGCTGGCCGAGCAGGCGCTTCTCGATCCGGCAGCCCGCGACAGCTTGCAGCAGTCGTTCGAGACGATGAAGAACGAGATTATCCAGTTCAACGACCTGACCGCTCCCGGCTTCGCCGAGGACGTTCACCAGACGCTCGTCGGCTACAACGAGACGCTGCTGCAACAGGTCAACACGTATTTGGAGCAGATCAAGACGAATGTCATTGACCTCGAGGCGCTCCAGCAAGCGCCGATTATTCAGACGCTCGGCAACATCACCGATACGCTTGGACAGCTTAGTCAGCTGGGGCAGTAAATGCGAAAAACCTTCATTCCACCGCAAGGCGGGATGAAGGTTTTTGGTTTATTCTAAATCTCCTTGAAGATAAACGTACGCCGCGCTGTACCTACGTCGTTGTCCAGGTTTACCGAACTTGTTCTCGATGACGTCTAACGACCCTTGCTTGTTACCGAGATATAGATAGGAAGCCGCGACGTAGAGAAACCAGCGTTCCGTCTGGTCGGGGCGAGGATCCCCGCATTCATATCCCTTCACTATTCCTGCATATCCGTCCTTCAAGTCTTGAATTTTATCCAACCTTATAGTCAAAGCCAATCCCGAAAGTGAGCAATATTTCTTGTGCTCTGATGAAGAAAGGGACGCAGCTCTCTGGGAATGGATGCAGGAACCGAACCACGATATCAAACTCACGCCCAACTGCATGCTCATAAACGGAATAAATTTCTCCATTCTCTATAACAGCGAGATAGTTGTTAATCTTCGCCTGAAGCAGCTGTAGGTGAGTTAACTCCTCCTGCCAATCGAGTGAATCGATGATTACCATCTCAACTCTGTTATTTTGGAGATTGACTGCAACTACATCGAGAACATTGCTTTTCTCTAACGTCATGGCACACGCCCCTAACGTCTCCGCGCATCCGTCATCGGCTTCTCGATCGCATACAGCTCTTCTTCGAGCGAAGCCACCTTGTCGCGGATAACCGCTCTGGCGTCGCCGAGCGCTTGGTTATAGATGAAGGGTGACAGCTCCTTCAGCATAAAGTCAACGAGGTTCTCGGCAGCCAGTTGGCCGATCTCCTTGTCGAATTCGTCATAGACGTAAGACTGGACCTTCTCGGCCAAAACCAGCTTCTGCTCCATTGGCATTTTGAGCGGCTTCATAAGAGTTCCTCCCCATAGGTTTTTTGACGGTGAAAAAAACGGCGTGCCAAATTGAGATTCAATTCGCACGCCATGTCTGGATGTCCGCCGACGTCCGCTTGCTCCAGTCAGCATATCGGACGCCGGTCGTTAATCGCTATTCGAATTTCGCCAGGTAGTAATTCTTCTTGCCGCGCTTGATGACCGCGTATTTGCCGTGCAGCTTGTGCGCATCGCCGATCTGCGCGTCGATGCTCGTCAGCTTCTCGCCGTTGACGGACACCGCGCCGCTCTCGATATCCTGCTTCGCTTGGCGGCGGGACGGAGCCGCGCCGCTCTCGATGAGCAGGTCGATGAGACCGCGGTCTTCGCCGCCGCTAATGACGGTCGTCGGCATGTCGGACAGCGCTTCGACGAGCTCGGACTCGCTCAGCTTCGTCACATCGCCGGAGAAGAGCGCCTGCGTAATTTTCTCCGCGCTCTCCACCGCCTCTTCGCCGTGTACAATGCGCGTCACTTCGCGGGCCAGCTCGCGCTGCGCTCCGCGCTTCTCTGGATGAGCCGCAAGCTCGGCTTCGAGCGCTTCGATCTGCTCGCGCGTGAGGAACGTGAAGTACTTCAGGAACTTGATGACGTCGCTGTCGTCGGTGTTGATCCAGAACTGGTAGAACTGGTACGCGCTCGTCTTGCTCCGATCGAGCCAGATCGCGCCGGACTCGGACTTGCCGAACTTCTTGCCATCGCTCTTCGTGACGAGCGGCATCGTCAGACCGAACGCGTCGCCGCCGCCCATTTTGCCGATAAGATCCAGACCTGCCGTAATGTTGCCCCATTGGTCGCTGCCGCCGAGCTGCAGCGAGCAGTTCTGCTCCTGGTGCAGCTTGTGGAAGTCGTACGCTTGCAGAATCATGTAGCTGAATTCGGTGAAGGAGATGCCATTCGCCAGACGCGAGTCAACCGAATCCTTCGCCAGCATGTAGTTGACGGTGAAGTTCTTGCCCACGTCACGCAGGAATGTGATGACGTCGAGAGGTGCAATCCAGTCGTAGTTGCTGACCAGCTTCGCCGCATTGTCCTTATTCTCGAAATCAAGGAAACGCGACAGCTGCTTCTTCAGGCTGTCCGTCCAGCTCGCTACCGTATCGGCCGTGTTCAAGGAACGCTCGGAAGAACGTCCGCTTGGATCGCCGATCAGACCGGTGCCGCCGCCGACCAGCGCGAGCGAGATGTGGCCTGCCAGCTGGAAGCGGCGAAGGGTCAGAATCGGCAGCAGACTGCCGATGTGCAGGCTGTCCGCCGTCGGGTCGAAGCCGCAGTACAGCGTGACGCGCTCGCTCTTCAGCTTCTTATCCAGGTTCTCGCGGTCCGTCACTTGGTACACCAATCCACGGTATTCCAAATCCTCCAATAGATCTTGGCTTGTTACATTCGTTGTTGTTGTCATGTGAACCCCTCCATCTGCATCGTCATTAAAACAAAAAAGACCCGTCTCTGTCATCGACAGGGACGAGTCATCGCGGTACCACCCTAATTGAACACGCGCCGAACTGCGCTTGTTCCACTCATGCCGGTTAACGGTCGGCGGCCGCCATGTCCTTCTGCCTGCAGGTCAGTTTCGGATCATGGAGCTCCAGGATGTAATTCACGTTCACGCGCGTACCGGCTTGCACCCCCGCCGGCTCTCTGGCATCGCGTTCGTTCACGCTACTGGTTCCCTTCCAAGCTTCATATTCAAGCTGACACAACTTTACCGAATTCGAGCCCCTTCTGTCAATAGCGGCCAGTTAAAATGCGGCAAAGCGACGATAGCTGCCGCCATTTCGTTTTTTTGCCGGACTCCCCGTAACTATCGCCTGAGGAGGCAGAACAGAATAATGCGGAAGGCTCATCGACGTCAGCTCCGCGGCGCTCGGCACGTGCTGCCAAAGGCTCCGCACAGTCACGAAGGCTCCGCCGCCCACTCCGCAAGCTGATCTGGCGTCATCGTCGCCAACCCGTAACCGCCAGTCGGAATTGGCCTCACCCTCGTCACGCTGTAAAATTGGACGGCAGTCCTTAGGTCTTCTGGCTCATTTTCTCGACACTGAACCGTAGTTACTTCATTTTCGTAAGCAGATGTGAGAAGATGAGCGAAGCAACATAAAGGCTATGCTATCCAATTCCATCTGTTCCCAATGCGAGGAGGAATCAATCATGTCGCTTCAAGAAAACGCCAAACAAGATGTGTCCACAGCCGCCCTGTTCGAGCCGTTCGAATCGGCCGGGTTCAAGCTCGCCAACCGTGTCGTCATGGCGCCGATGACACGCGGGTTCTCGCCGAACGGCGTTCCCGGCCAAGACGTCGCGGACTATTACCGCCGGCGCGCCGAGAACGGCGTCGGCCTGATCGTGACGGAAGGCACGCTCATCAACCATCCGGCAGCGGGCGCCAGCCCGAATTGGCCGAGCTTCCATGGCGAAGAGGCGCTCCAAGGGTGGGCGAACGTCGTGAAGGCGGTGCATGAGGCCGGCGGCCGCATCATCCCGCAGCTATGGCATGTCGGAATGGCGCGCAAGGTCGGCAGCGAGCCGAATCCGGAAGCGCCGCCGGTCGGTCCATCCGGCTTGGATCTCGAAGGCAACCCCGTGAACGAGCCGCTCTCGGAGGAGGAGATCGGCGCGCTGGTGGCCGCCTTCGCGCAAGCAGCCGCCGACGCGAAGCGCGTCGGCTTCGACGGCATCGAGCTGCACGGGGCGCACGGCTATCTGATCGACCAGTTCTTCTGGGAACGTACGAACCGCCGCACGGACCGCTACGGCGGGGATCTCGTCCAGCGCACGGCATTCGCAGCTGAGGTGATTCGCGCCTGCCGCGCGGCCGTCGGACCGGAGTTCCCGATCGTGCTGCGGTTCTCGCAATGGAAGAGCTCGGATTATACCGCCAAGCTCGCCGCAACGCCGGAGGAGCTTGAGCAATTCTTGACGCCGCTGGTCGAAGCGGGCGTCGATGTGTTCCACTGCTCGACCCGCCGGTTCTGGGAGCCGGAGTTCGAAGGCTCGGAGCTGAACCTCGCCGGCTGGACGAAGAAGCTGACGGGCAAGCCGGTCATCTCCGTCGGCTCCGTCGGTCTGGACGGCGACTTCATGGATTACTTCCGCAAAGGCGCGAGCTCGGAGGTTGAACGCATCGACGGCCTGCTCGATCGGCTTGAGGCCGGCGAGTTCGACCTGATCGCCGTCGGTCGTGCCCTGCTTGCCGACCCGGCCTGGGCGGCGAAGATTCGCGACGGGCGCAACGACGAGCTCGTTCCCTTCACGATGGAGGCGACGAAGACGCTGTATTAAAGCTAATTGCACGAGAAACAACACAACCCGCTGGGACGCGTCAAGCGCGGTACCCGGCGGGTTGTGTTGTTGGTGCATGCCCCAATCTCGGGCTTACGCCGAAAATAGACGCCTATTCTCCCGCTTCGCCGTCATACGCGCGCTGCAGCTGCGCCACGTCGAGCTTGCTCATGCCAAGCATTGCCTGCATGGCTCGCGCCGAACGAGCCGGGTCGCCGCCGTGGAGCAGCTCGCCCAGCCTGCGAGGAATGATCTGCCAGGAGACGCCGAATTTGTCCGTCAGCCAGCCGCAGCGGCTTGGCTCCCCGCCTCCCGCGAGCAGCTGCTCCCATAGACGATCGACCTCCTCCTGCGTCTCGCAATTGACGAAGAGAGAGATCGCCGGCGTGAACGTGTACATCGGTCCGCCGTTCAACGCCATGAACGTCTGGCCCTCCAGCTCGAAGGTAGCCGATATGAGCGATCCCGCCGGCCCTGGCCCATGCTCGCCGTAACGGCTCTCGCTTACGATTCGCCCTCCTTCGAAAATCGAAATATAGTGGCGGATCGCCTCTTCCGCATTGTCGTTATACCAAAGAAACGGGTTAATTTTTTGCATGCCGCCTAGCACCTCTCTCGCGATAGTTGCAAGCGCGCCTGATAGGGAGACTGCCCCGTAAAGGCAGTGCGCTCGCGGGCTGAACTATCCGTCCCGTAAGCGACGCGCATCTCCCGTCAACGAGTCTCTCCCCCTCGGCCACGCAAGCCATGCCTCGACTTTACCATAGCCGCATGCACTATGCTTCTTCCCGATTGCGATTGTGGCGGCGCGCCTGCTGCTTCGGTGCTTGACGGATGCCACGCTCCCCTCCCGCTTACCGCTCCATGTTGTCAGGTTACGAGGAAATGTACGGGTGAAGAATCCGCGGCCTGCCATTGATGTGAGCCGGCCGCTCTTTCACCCGTGCCGACGCGCTTAACCTGATAACCTTAGATTACCGCTGTGTAGGCTCGCGGACGGCGCGGTATTCAAGCGGAGTGACGCCCTCCATCTCGCGGAACACGCGGGTAAAATGCTTCACATTGTCGAAGCCCGCCTGTTCGCTGATCTCATACACCTTCATATTCGTGCCCGCGAGCAGCTCCTTCGCCTTCTGCATTCGCAGCTTGCGCAAGTAGCTGACGAACGTCTCGCCGGTATAATCCTTGAACGCCTGACTGAAATAGGAATAATTGAGCGACACGTAATTCGAGACCATTGCCATATTCAAGTCGCGCTGGTAGTGCTCATGGATGTAGTCGATCGCCCGCTGCAGGTCGCCGCGTTCGTGATGAACGTGCCGCATGCGGCCGACGTAATCGCTCACCAATTGCAGCAGACTCTCCACGCTGCGGTAATAATCATGGAATTGATCGAAGCTGTACAGGTCGCCGACCTGCTTGTGCAGCTTCAGGATATCCACCGATTCTTCGCCGTACTGCCGGAACACGCGATCGAAGACATGCTCATTGAGCGCCCGGCTGATGCCTTCGAGATAACTGATATCGTAGCGCATGATCAGCCGGATATCGAGCACGTGCTGAAGCAGCCGGTTCATCTCCGCATCCCGGCCGCTGCCGAGCATGTTGGCGATTTTGTGAATATCTTGCAGCGGGACCTTCTCCATCACCTCTTTGCCGCCGATATCCGAATAATGGACGACGCCGCTGCCGGAATGCAGCAAACTGTATTTCAGCGCCCGCGCCGCTTGTTCGTAGCCGGTCCTGACCATCTCCATGCCCGATAACCGTCCGCTGCGGCCGGCGCGGAATCTGTTCTGGGGCCGGTATTGAACGGCAAGCCGTTCCAACGGCTCGCTGCGGCCGCAGATCAAGACAAGCTTGCCGTCCTTGTCGTAGAAGCGGAGACTTCGTTCTTCATCGCTCAAGCAGGTCAGCTCCTCGACGCGCGCGATCCATTTGGCCCGGTCGTCGCCCTGCAGCTCCTCTCCCGACTTGACGACCCCGACGTAGAAGCCTTCGTCCAACCAGCCTAGACCTGCCTTGACCAGCCGTTCGCGAACGTCCGCCGGATGAACGAGCTGCTCCATGAACAGCAGGTTCAGCTGCGTCGCCGCCAATTCCGCCTGAATCGCGGCCGAATCGCGCATCGCGCCGGCAGCCGTCTCCTTCCGCTGGCGCTCGGCCTCCATCCGGCGCAGGACGCCGAACAGCTCCTCGCGCACGATCGGCTTGAGCAAATACTCCCTGACCTCGTAGCGGATAGCCGCCTTGGCGTATTGGAAATCGTCATGCCCGCTCAAGATGATGACATCCGGCCGTTCTTTCCGCGCATGAAGCGCGTCGATCAGCGCCATGCCGTCCATAACCGGCATGCGGATATCGGTAATGACCAGATCGGCGCCCGTCTCGTCGATTCGAGCCAACGCCTCCTCGCCGTCGGCCGCGAAATCGAAGACATAGCCGCCGGGAAATTCGCGTTCGATCATCGCCTTCAATCCGGCGCGTATGTTCTTCTCGTCATCCACGATCAATAGCTTGCGCATGCGCGGTCGCACCTCCCGTTAAGATTAAATACGGCAGCGTCAGCGTTACCTTGGTGTAGCTGCCCTCCACGCTCTCGACGCGAATGCCGTGCGGCTTGCCGTAATTCATGACGATGCGCTGGTCCACGTTGCGCAGGCCGATACCGCTCCCTTCGCGTTCGCCGCGAGCGGCCGCGCTGCGCAGCTGCTGGTATTCCCCATCCTCCAGTCGAATCATCAAGTTCACTTCCCGCAGCTTGCTCTCTTCGATGCCGTCTCCGTTATCGCTGACCTCGATCGCCAAGCAATCGTTCAGCTCGTAAGCTTTGATCGTGATGGTCAGCTTCTCCCGGGTAGCATGCCGCGCGCCCATCCCGTGCTTCACCGCATTCTCGACGACCGGCTGCAGCGACATCTTCAGCACCTCCTGGTCCATGTACGCCGGCGACACCTCGACATGCAGCTCCAAATGGTTATCGTAGCGGATGTTCATGATCGCGATGTAGTTCTGGATATGCGTCAGCTCGTCTTTGAGCCGGACGTGGTTGCTCGTCCATTGGAGGTTGTAGCGCATCATGCCGCCAAGCGACGTCAGCGAGTCGGAGATCGCGTACTGGCCTTCGATCTCCGCCATCATTTTCAAATTCTCCAGCGTGTTGTACAGAAAATGGGCGTCGATCTGGTTCTTGAGCGAGTTCAACTCCGCTTCCTTCGTCGCCGCCTGCCGGCCGACCGCCTCGACGATCAGCTCGTTCATTTTCTTGAGCATTTGACGAAAATGATAGGCCAGCTCGCCGACCTCGTCCATGCTCGTTATCGCGATGTCGACGTTGAAATTGCCTTTGCGCACCTGCTTCATCGACTCCCGAAGAATCGTCAGCTTCTTCAGGATGAGCGAATGCATGACGTAGGAGCTGATCGACAGCAGGACGATGAGGAAGAGCGTCGCGAAAATGATCGTGTTCCGGTTCTTGCTCACTTGTTCCAGCGGTTCCTTCAGCGAGACGACGTTGAGCAAATAGCTGTCCAGTCCCTCTAGCCCGCTTGAGATGCACAAGAACGGATGCCCCTTGTACGTGAAGGAGAAGCTGGCCGGCACTTCCGAGAGGCGCGTCTGGAATTGACGCACGATCTCGCCCGCCGGGATCTCACGAAAAATCGCCGCCTGCTCGTTCGTATACGCGCGGCCCTCCCGATTGACGACGATCATCTGCGATTCGCTGTCCTGCATGCTGCTGAACGTCTTCGCGAAGAAATTGTGCGCCTCCATCTTCACCTCCAGCACGCCGTTATGGCGTCCGTCGAGGTAGAAGGTCTCCCGCAGCAGCGAGACGTACAAGCCGTTCTGCGTGCCGCCCGTCACGTCGTTCACGACATCCTTCGGACTGCTGCCGATGTCCCACCAGACCAATCCGTTCCGCCCGGTCACTTGCTCGTACCACGGCTTATCCAAGATGCGGCGCTCCCGAAAGATAACCGGGTACATCTCCATCACGTTCGGATTCTCGGTGTACAGCCGAATGTTCGCGATGCTCGGGTTGTTGAACAGGAACTGCTGGAACGTCGCGAAGGCCTCCATCTTGAAATCGAACAGTTCGCCGGTCTCCGGCTCCTCCGTCGAGCCCAGATAGGCTTCGATCTCGCTGTTCGGAGTAATGGCCAGCTGCGCGGTTCGCTCCATAAGCGCCATATTGCCGGCAACGCTCGACTTCTCCACCTCGAGCATGAATTGGCTCGTGCGCTTCAAATCCTCGATCGCCTTGCGATACACATCGTTGAACAAATACCACGACACGAGCATAATCGGGATCAATATGATGCAAATAAACGAGAGAATCAGCTTCAGTTGAATCGACATCCGGCCAATCATCTGCATCAGGCTCAACTTTCCGTTCCGGGCAAGCTTCCCCATCCTGCCAACACCTTCCTTGCCCTACAGGTAGTAATAGCCCGGAGGCCGCTCACTGGGAGCAGCTTCCAGGCTGTCTTTAG
The DNA here is from genome assembly GCF_042431225.1 of Paenibacillus aurantiacus. NCBI lineage: Bacteria > Bacillati > Bacillota > Bacilli > Caryophanales > Paenibacillaceae > Paenibacillus > Paenibacillus aurantiacus. The sequence continues at coordinate 26,954 of NZ_JBHMDO010000047.1, forward strand.
GTTGCCTCTGTCGAGGCCGGATGCGCGTATTACTTGTTCAGCGCCTCCAGTTTCTTCATATTCTCTTCGTACATCTTCTGACGGTACGCGTCGATTTTGTCCTGCTTGTTCTTCGTCCGGTCCGCGACGTAATCGTTCCAGATCTCATCGAACTCCGCGTCGGACTTGGAAAGCAGCAGCTTCGGCAGCGCCTTGCCCCAGGTACGTGCATTTTTGCTGCCTGCGATGCCTTCTTCGGACGTCGGCGGCGCGTCGAGATTGTCGTATTCGGACATGCTGATCGACTTGCCGAGCGTCCATTCTTCCATGCTCTTAGCCGGTTCTGCCGAAGGCGGCGCCCATTGCAGGTTCATGTTCGTGTCCATGAGCATCCAGTACGTGTAAGATGCGCCATACTTCTGGTCGAAGCCGGTACGGTCTTTGTTCAGCAGTTCGAGCACTTCCGGCTTGAACTGGTCTTTGCCGTCGATCGTGTCATACGTAACGCCCTTCTCGCCGAGGAACATGTCTCGGTTGCCCTCTTCGCTGATCAGGTAGCTGAGGAACTGGATCGCGCGCGCCTTGTCTTTGACGTCCTTCGAGATGAGCGTGAGCGTCCAGCCGGAGATGCCAGGGCCGGAGAGCGTCGGCGCTTCTTTCTTCGAGTTGGCCGGACCGTTCACCGCGATGTACACCATGTTCGGGTCTTTCTGATAAAGCGCCGTGTTCTGCGCCGCGAAGTCGGAGCGCTGGTACAGCATCGCGAAGTAACGGCCTTGCGCGATCTTCTCTTCCATCTGCGGACGCTTGTCGATGAAAATATCTTTGGCGAGCAAGCCCATCTCGTTCGCTTGACGGAACGTCTTCAGCCAGCTGATATATTCCGGATCAAGACGGCGGTCGTACAGCTTGCCGTCCTTCTGCTGCGGAATGGCCAGGAAGTTCTGCAGGTATCCTTCGAGCGAGTAGTTGCCCGTCTCCGTGAATTCATGCAGGCCGAGCGGAATGAGCGGCTGACCGTTCACGTCCGGGAATTTCTCCTTGGCAGCCTTCAGCGCATTGAGGAAGCCTTCCGGCGTGCTCATATCCGGCTTGCCGAGCGCCTCATACATGTCTTTGCGTACCGCGAACGTCTGGTTCGACGTAAACTTGGAGCCGTATTTCTCGTAATCCGCCGGCGATGAAGAAGCGTTCGGATAGCCGTACACGTTGCCGTCGGGCTGCGTGTACCATCCCAGTTTAGCAGGATCGGCGACTTTAAAGAAGTACGGATCGTACTGGTCGGCCAATTCGTTCAGCGGCAGCACGAGCTTGCCGTTGATCATCTTGCGCACGCCTTCCTCATACCAGCCGAGCGTGATGAAATCCGGCAGCTTGCCCGAAGCGATCATCGTGTTCAGCTTCTCGTTCTCGTTGCCCGCCGGCACGATGAAGTTGACGCTGACGCCCGTCTTCTTCGTGATATAGTCGGCCGTTGCGTCGCCACCCCACTTCTTGTTGAACCAGGAGAAGTTCATGTACCAATCGAAGGTGATCGGCTCGGTGCTGCCCTGCCAGCCCGGCGTGTCCGCGCTCGGCTTCTGCTCTTCCGGCGCAGCGGCGTTGCTGCCGCCTTCCGCGGTATTCGTTGCCGCTGCTCCGTTGTTCGTCTTGGCGCCGCCGTTGTTGCCGCCTCCGTTGTTGTTCCCGCTGGAACATGCCGCCAGCGTGAACGCCATCGAGCAGACGACGGTAAGCGCGGTAAGCGAGGTCATCATTTTGCGCACTTTGCTCATCTACACTAACCCCTTTTCTATGCTTGGTTGAAATCTATTAGCAACCCCCGCCGGGTAAGGCGGGGTTGATAACCATAGCCGCGATTAACCTTTGATGGAGCCGATCATGAAGCCTTTGACGAAATACTTCTGCAGGAACGGGTAGACCACGACGATCGGCGCCGTCGTCACCACCATCGTGGCGAGCTTGAGCGATTGGCTCGTGACGCTGACGGATACGCCGCTTGGCATGGCCGCGAGCATCTGGTTCGAGCTCGATTGTGCCACGACCCGGTACAGGTAGGTCTGGATCGGCTGCAAATTCTGATCGTTCATATAGATCATGCCGGTGAAATAGTCGTTCCATTGATAGACCCCGTGGAACAAGGCGATCGTGGCGACGACTGGCAGCGAGACGAACAGAATGACCTTGTAGAAAATCTTGAAGTCGTTCGCCCCGTCGATCTTCGCCGCCTCCTCCAAGCCCGCCGGGATCTCCCGGAAGAACGACAGGAAGATGATCAGATCGAAGAAGCTGAAGGCCGCCGGAATAATGTACATTAAGAAATTATCCAGCAAATGCAGATCGCGAATGAGCAGGTAGTAAGGAATCAAGCCGCCGCCGAAGAACATCGTAATCGTGCCGATCAGCATGTACAGCTTGCGGCCGAACAACTCCTTGCGGGAGAATGCGTACGCGACCATCGCGGTGAAGAAGACATGCACCGGCACGCCGATGAGCGTCTTGGCGACCGTAATGCCCATCGCCGTCATGATGCCTTCGCTGCGGAATACCGCGTGAAAGCTGGATAAACTGAACTCTCTTGGCCACCAGTAGATACCGCCGCGCATGGCATCTTCCCCGTCGTTGAACGCGTTGATGATGACATACCAGATCGGGTAGAGCATTAAGAAACAAATGAGCAGCATAATGATGGCATTAACGATTTCGAATACCGTCTCGGAGACGGTTTGCCGCTTGAAGGAGAACATGGGCTGCACCGCCTTTGACTAGAATAAGGATGTATCGCTCAGCCGCTTCGTCACCCGGTTAGCGGCGAGCAGCAGAACAAGCGCGATTAACGATTTGATCAGTCCGACTGCCGTCGCATAGGAGTACCGTCCGGAAGCCAAGCCGGTCTGATACACATAGACGTCGATGACGTTACTGGACGTCTCGTTCAGCGCGTTGCGCAGGACGAGAATTTGATCGAAGTTGGAATTGAGAACACCGCTGATCGCCAGGATGAACAGAATCGAGATCGTCCCTTTGATCGAAGGCAACGTAATATTCCAGATCTTCTGGAACCGTCCGGCCCCGTCGATCGTCGCCGCTTCATACAATTCGGGCGATACGCTCGATATGGCGGCCAGGTAGATGATCGCGGACCAGCCAAGTTCCTTCCAGATGTCGGAGGATACGACGATCGACCAGAAATATTGCGGCTCTGCCAAATACATGATCGGTTCGTCAATCCACCCAAATGCCATCAGCATCTTGTTGATGATCCCCACGTCGGCGAGGAACGTCGCCATGATGCCGCCCAGAATGACCCAGGACAGGAAGTGAGGCAAGTACGAGATCGTCTGCACCCACCGCTTGAAGATCGCCGAGCGAAGCTCGTTGAGCAGCAGAGCGAATATAATCGGCAGCGGAAATCCGATAAGCAGCTTGAACAAACTCATGCCGAGCGTATTCTTGATGACGTACGGCAAGCTGTCGTCCTCGAGAAATGCCTTGAAATGCTCCAAGCCAACCCACGGCGCTTCGGAGATCGAGAAGATAATGTCATAGTCCTTAAACGCGATAATAATCCCGTACATCGGAATGTAGTTGAACACGATCATCCACGCCACGCCGAGCAATGCCATCACTTGAAGGTAACGCTGGCCGTAAATTTTGCGCCAGATGCTAGTCGTTCTCGCCTTCCCTACCGTATTGCTCTCCCGCTCCGCGCCGCTTTGCGCCTTTGCGCCCATCGGCCGCACCTTCCTCTCTCTCTATCATGTAAGCCCTTTCTTTGTTCTCATTGTAGAATGCGGACCGCGATAATAATAGGCTTGCGATTTTGGTTATGGTGACGTTTTTTTAGGTCACGGCGAACCGTCACTCGTCGGCTGTGGCGCAAATATTCGGGCGAAAAAAAGAAGCCAACCCGCTGGTTGGCTGACCGCAAAAACGCGAAAGGCCATCGGTTAAGATGACCTTCGCGGGTAGTGCCATTCAATTTAACTGAAGAAATTCGCGTAAATTAGGAAACCGCCGATTGGCAGCACCCACAGCAGCGGGATGCAATTCCACAACAGCGCCGCCTTATACCGTCTACGGGAGAACGAAATCCAGCTTAAAATAAGTCCGGCGATCAGGCCGACCGGGTACGCGACGATAAGCAGAAAGATCGCCCACACGCCAAAATGGTTCTCTGATCCGGGCGAATCGAACATCATGACCGACGCGATCGACACGAAAATCCAGACGAGCACGAACAGCAAATAAATAATTTGCGGGATAATCAGACCCGCTAACGCTTTCTTCTTCGACATATCCCCATACCCTCTCTGTGCGGCTCCAAAGCCTCTCAGAGCTATATTACGATTGGACGAGGAAAACTGTAAAGCGAAATTCGACAAATTTCTACCTAACACAGAAACAGCGGCCGGCTGCACCGTTTCTACCCGAAAGAATCCACGTTTCGCCTCCTTGCATGTCTCGTGCTCGATCGGCCCGCATGACGCAAAAAACATTTTTAAAAAAATTTCGCCAGCCTGTTTAATCCCCTGTTAGCGGGGGTAATAAGAATCAACGACCCCCCATTCATATAAACACTTGGACCCGCATTCGTGCGGGTCGCTTTTTTTTGGGGGGAGAGGACCGGCCAACGAGGGCGCGCACTAGATGGCCGCGTTCGGCAGCTCATCCTCGAACGATTGCCAATCTAGCGCCATCTCTTCTTCCGTCAGCAGACAAGCGTCCAGGCTGTCTGTAATCCGCTGCGGGTCTAGCCCGATGCCGATGAACACGACTTTGTTGATCCGGTCCCCGTAACGCGGATGCCAAGCCTCGCGCAGTTCCGGCTCTTCGCGTAGGATGTCGTTCTTCTCCGCGTCCGGCAGCGCCGCAACCCAATAACCCGAAGGGCCGAATTGGATCGAGGGGCCGGCCTGACTGATGCTCTGTCCGATATCGCTGCGCGTCGCCAGCCACATGATGCCTTTCGCCCGCACGATTTCTTCCGGCCAGTCCGACATCCACGCCATGAGACGCGCCGGATGAAACGGCCGCACACGCTCATATACGAAAGAGCCGATGCCGTACTCCTCCGTCTCAGGAGTATGCGAAGGCTTGTCCAGCTCCCGCTGCCAGCCCGCGGAAGCGCTCGCCGCTTCGAAATCGAAGGATCCCGTGTTCAGAATATCGGCCGGATTCACTTTGCCGCCCTCTGCGCGGATCAGCTTCGCCCGCGGTTGAAGCTTCCGCAGCACGCCTTCCAAATGTGCGAGATCGGATTCTTCGACGAGGTCGCACTTGTTCAGCACCAGCACGTCGCAAAATTCAATCTGGTCGATCAGCAAATCGACCACTTCGCGCGTATCGTCCTCGTGCGCCTCTTGGCTGCGGTCCATGAGCGTCTCGCCCGATGCGAAATCGCGCCAGAACCGATAAGCGTCTACGACGGTGACCATCGTATCGAGCCTGCATACGGCACTCAGATCGATGCCGAGTTCTTCGTCCACATACGTGAACGTCTGGGCGACGGGGACAGGCTCGCCGACGCCGGTCGACTCGATCAAGATGTAATCGAAACGTCCTTCCTCGGCCAGCCGCTGCGTCTCGCGCAGCAAGTCCTCGCGAAGCGTGCAGCAGATGCAGCCGTTCGACATCTCCACGAGCGTCTCGCTTGTACGCGACAGCCCGCCGCCGTCACGGATCAGATCGGCATCGATATTCACCTCGCTCAAGTCGTTAACGATGACGGCGACGCGCAAGCCCTGCCGATTGTTCAGCACATGATTCAAGATCGTCGTCTTGCCTGCGCCGAGATAGCCGCTCAATACGGTCACCGGTATTGGTTTGGCAGGTGTTAACGGCTTGTGATTGGATTCGGAAACGTTCATTGCGGGATTCATGATAGTTGAAAACCTCCATATGTAATTTTTACGCTTATGCAGCATGTGATTTCATTCCCGGATACGAATACGAGTGTGATCGCGAGCGTGAGCGCATATGAGAAAGGTCATCGCGTCTTGAGTAACGTATTTCATGACCGATAACATAATCGCATCCGATGCGTTAGTTAACCCACTCGTTAATCCGTAATTTTTACTTTTAAACTCTATCATGACCAAGTCGTTGAGTCAAATGTAATTATTACACTTATACGAAACCATTGTTTGATCCATGCTTACTACTGATGCAATATTGTATTTTTATTCATTTGAATGTATATTAATTCAATGTAGAAATGGAGGTTATGCCATGGACGTTACATTTATCGAAGAGCTGTCGCTGAATCATTGGCCGGCGCTCTCCACCTTGCTCTATGACGGCTGGGTGCTGCGCTTTGCCGAAGGTTACACCAAGCGCGCCAATTCAATCAGCCCTCTCTATGCCGACAAGCTGGAGTTGACCTCTAAAATCGACGTTTGCGAGCAGATCTACAGGGAGAATGGGCTTCGTCCAATCTTCAAGCTGACGGACGCCTCGCCTGCCGCGTTGGATCGCCACCTTGCGGAACGCGGTTATGAGCAAGTCGATCGGACCAGCGTGCAGACGCTGCCGCTCGATCAACTCCGTGATCCGCAACACGCCGCAATCAGTATCGAGGATCATCCCTCCGATGCTTGGATCGCAGACTTCTGCAGACTGAACGGATCGCCCGCCGATCACCAAGCCGTCATGATACGAATGCTCGGCAAAATTCGAACGGCAGCGGGCTTCATTCGGCTCTATGAGGAAGGAAGAGCGGTTGCTTGCGGCTTCGGCGTCATCGAACGCGGGTATATCGGACTTTACGATATCGTGACCGATCCCAGCTGCCGGAACCGCGGACTCGCCGAGCAGATGATCCTGCACCTGCTGCAATGGGGAAAAAGGGAAGGCGCACGCTTCAGCTATTTGGCCGTCGTGCTGAATAATGCGCCCGCGCTAAGGCTGTATGCCAAGTTAGGTTACAAGGAAGCGTACCGCTATTGGTATCGCTGCGCCCCCTGCTAGATCCCGACTGCTCCCGATAATTCCTGCTAGCTTCTGCCGGCTGCCGTTAGCTTCGGCTCGCTTGCCGCGCTCAATCACCAATCCCCGCTGCGGTCAGCCGGCGAAATTCGCCGGGAACTGCCGGATGATGCCGCTTGTCATCGTATCGGCCATCTCGAGCGCCTGCGGTTCAATCCGATCGCTAAGCGCGACGTTCTCCGCATAATTCCCCATCAGTCGGGTGGAGACTTCGCTAGTTAACAGCCGCAGATGCTCGTACATCATCCGCTGCCATTCCGCTTGCGACCAATACGGGTTGATGCGGCCGAGGAATGATGCGATCTCGTCCGCATTCTCATACCAGCGCTTCTGCGCGTTCTCGGCCGCCGCCGTATTGCCGGCTTGGAGCGCCTTCACCAGCTCGGCCGCTATCGTCAGATGACTGCGGAGCAAGCTGGCGAATCCCGAAGCGATCGCAGTGCCGTACAAGGGCTCCAGCGCGGCGCCAAAATCGTCGGCATTGCGCAGCAGTCTCGCGGTTGTGGCGCTCTCGTCGGGAAGGCGGCCGACAATGCTGTTCACGGTCAGCCGGGTCCAAAATATGTGCTGCTCCCACAATGATCTGAGCTTTCGGTCAAGCTCTACTTGCGAAGGCGTCCACATCATAGGCGGTTGAACTCTAAAATCATAATAAGGATAGGCTTGGTAGTATCCGTACATATGCGTCGTTAACTCCTTTGCCAATATACTGCTACAGTATATTGGCAGGAGCTCGCGTCCGTGTTTGGCCCAGGCAAAAACTAAAAAAGAGGAGCCGCAGCTCCCCTTGGGTCGATCATTATCTAGTGTCCGTCAACCTCGACAGGAACATCCTCGTCCGCTCGTTAGCGGGTTGCTTCAGCACCTGATCCGGCGTGCCCGCCTCTACGACAGCGCCATTGTCCATGAAGACGACCTGGTCGGCGACCTCGCCCGCGAATTTCATCTCGTGCGTGACGACGGCCATCGTCATCCCTTCCGCCGCCAGTTCCCGGATCACCTTCAGCACCTCGCCGACCAGCTCGGGATCAAGCGCGGACGTCGGCTCGTCGAACAGCAGCACCTCCGGATCCATGGCAACCGCCCGCGCGATGCCGACGCGCTGCTGCTGGCCGCCGGAGAGCTGATGCGGATAGGCGTCCGCCTTGTCCGCAAGCCCCACTTTGCGCAGCAGTTCGACCGCGCGCAGCTTTGCCATCTCAACTGGCTTGCGCTGGACGATGACCGGCCCTTCGATAATGTTCTCCAGCACGGTCCGGTGCGGGAACAGATTGTAACTTTGGAACACCATGCCGGTCCGCTTCCGGATGTCCAATACCGCGTTCTTCGCCGGCTTGCGTCCGCCCGAGAAATCGAGCGATAAGCCATTCAGGCTAATCAGCCCGTCCGTCGGCGTCTCCAGCAGGTTCATGCACCGGAGCAAGGTCGACTTGCCCGATCCCGAAGGGCCGATGATGACAAGCACCTTGCCTTTGTCCAGCGTCAGATCGATGCCCTTGAGCACCTCGTGGCGTCCGAACGACTTTTTCACATTCGTCATTTGCAGAATCATAATCAACCTCTATCTGGCCGAATAACGGTCGAACCGCCGCTCCAGCCTTGCTTGCAAGAATGAGAGCACCGTGCTGAACATCAAGTAGATGAGCGCGGCTTCCGAGTAGAGCAAGAGCGGCTCGTAATAGGTCGCCGTAAACTGCTGCGCCTTGCCGAACAGCTCCGTGAGCGCGATGCTTGCCGCCAAGGACGTATCCTTGACGAGACTGATGAACGAATTGGACAGCGGCGGGACGGCGACGCGCGCCGCCTGCGGCAGCACGACCCGGCGCAGCGTCTGCACCCGCGTCATGCCGAGCGAAAAGCCTGCTTCCCACTGCCCTTTGTGCACCGACAGGATGGCGGCGCGAATTACTTCCGAATTGTAGGCGCCGACGTTCAGCGTAAAGCCGATGACCGCGGCCGGGAATGGATCGATGATGATGCCGACATGGGCAAGCCCAAAGAAAATGATGAACAGCTGCACAAGCAGCGGCGTTCCCCGGAAAATCCACACGTAGAAGCGCGCTATGCCGGATAAGATCCGGATATCGGACAACCTCGCCAGCGCGGTCAGCAGGGCGACGATCAATCCGAGCGCGAACGAAATCAGCGTGAGCGGAATCGTAAAAAGGACCCCTGCTTTCAGCAGGGGCAGGAACGAATCCACGAAGATGTTCCACAATCTGGTCGATTGATCACTCATATCGAACGCCTGTTATTTGGAGACGTCGGCGCCGAAATATTTCTCGGAGATGGCCAAGTACGTGCCGTCGTCCTTCATCGCCTTCAATGCTTCGTTGACCGCTTGCACGAGTTCGGGATTGCCTTTGTTGAACAAGAATGCGCTTTGCGAAGCATTGTCGGTCTCGTCCACGATTTTGATCGGCGCTTCCGGCTTCTGCTTCTTGAAGTCCAGGAACGACAGGCCGTCGTTGATCGTCGCGTCGATCCGCTTCGAGATCAGCAGCTCGATCGCTTGATTGAAGCCGTCGGTCTGTACGATTTCCGCGCCGTTGTCCTTGGCGATCTGCGTCAGGTTGCTCGTGAGCGACTGGCCGGACTTCTTGCCTTTCAGATCGGCAAGCGACTTGATATCGGTGTTATCCTCATGCACGATCAGCACCGCCTTGGAGACGATGTACGGATCGGAGAAATCGTATTTCGCTTGGCGCTCTTCGTTAATGGACACTTCGTTGGCGACGACGTCGAAGCGCTTCGCATCGATGCCCGCGAACATGCCGTCCCATTTGGTCTCGACGAATTCCGCTTCCACGCCGAGACGCTTGGCCACTTCGCGGGCCAGCTCCACGTCGAAGCCTGTCAATTCGCCGCCGTTGTCGTGGAACGTGAACGGCGCGTAGGTGCCTTCGGTACCGAAGCGGATTTTGCCTTCCTTCTTGATCGTATCGAGCAGCGTCGCCTCGGCGCCAGTATTCGTCGTGCCGCTGCCTGCTTTGGAATTATTAGACTCGTTCTTCGCCCCGCATGCCGTCAGCGCCATCGTCAGGATGACTGTCAGCATCAGCAGCACGTAATTGCGTTTCTTCATCATGCTATTCTCTCCTTTGTTGTCTACGGGAGTTCTCCCTCTATTCCTACTAGATTAGTAAGATATCGAACATCGTAACATCTACTAGTATATGCCGTCAACTCGGTAGATTCAACTTTTGTCCGGCTTATTAACTTATTTTCTGAGATAGTATTCCATATTAATGTGAACATATACGATTTTTTGGAAATCAAGCAAAAAATCACGCCGAATGAAAATAGGACCGACGCCAATATGGCATCGGTCCTATCCACAGCTGCTGATTGTCGCACATGATCGGATTACGGCTTGCGAACCGCGAAAGTTACGCAATCCGAAGCCAGCTCGACCTGCCGACCGCCGCGATCAATCGGGAATGTAAGCGGCTTGCTCACATCCGTCAGCACCTGCCAACCGGCATACGGGCCGGCCAACATATCATGCAGCCGGGCTTTGGTCATATTCAGCTCGAACATCGGCGTGACCAGCTCCCCCGTGTCCATGACCGTCTCGGTGATCGACGTATTGACGAACAGACAGTTCACGCCGCCTTGCTTCGTGCCAGCCGCCATCTCCGCAAGCTTGCTTGCCAATGCCTCCTCCGAAGGAAGATGCTCCAGGCTGGATATCGCGATGATGTAATCATAGGCTTCCGCTTCGATCCGGAACGCCTCAATCTCGCACCGCACGCCGAGTATACACCGTTCGACTCCGAATTCCCGGCTGTATTCTTCCTGTTTGGCAATCGCGGATTCCAACAGATCGACGCCCGTAACAAGACCGCCGCTTCCGCTAATGCGCCGCGCGATCGGTATGCTGTGCCGGCCCGGGCCGCAGCCTAGATCCAACACCTGAATATTGTCGCGTTCGGGCAGCTCATCCAGCAGCTCCATGACCATTCCGACAGGCTTGCTCATCCACGTGCCCGCTTCGAACAAGCGGAATTCCTGGAACAGCTCGTCGTGATACAGCTTCTCCGCTTCTCTGATTCGCGCAATTCGTTCCATACGTCCTCGCCCCCTTTATTTCCTCAATTTAACATCCTGCTTGCCAATGGACAATGGGACTTGGAAACGTTGGGCTTACTTGGAATATCCCAGTCGGTTTATGTAAAACCTGAGTAGCATCGACCCGCTGCCGAAAGGAGTATCCGACATGCCCCCAACGACCGCAAGACGCCCAAGAGCACACATATCGCCCTTCACGACCAACCAACTGCACTTGCGCAATCCATGGGTCGTTGCTTTCTTCGCTTTCTCTTACCCGGGCTTCGCCAACTTGCTGCTGCAGCGTTATACGAAGGCGTTCATCCTTATACTCTGGGAGATCTTCATTAACAATAAAGCGCATGTTAATACGGGAATCATGTATTCGCTGCAAGGAAAATTCGAATTAGCCAAACACGCGCTTGATCAGAATTGGCTGATTGCGTATCTTGGCATCTATATGTACGCGATCTGGGACGGCTACCGGACCACCGTCGACATCAACAAGCTCTATCTGCTCGCCGACCGCGAAGACGCCCCTATGGTCGCCACGCGTATCGGTCCTTGGGACATGAATTATATGGACAAACGCAAGCCTTGGGTCGCGCTCGCTTGGTCGGCCATCATGCCCGGACTCGGCCATTTGTATGTTCACAAGGTGATTTCCGGGTTGTTCTTCTTCGGCTATACGACGGCAGTCATTTATTTCTCCCACTTGCTTGTGGCTGTCCACTTCAGCTTGACCGGGCAGACGGCTGCGGCGACCAAATCGGTCGACATGCAGTGGTTGATGTATTTGCCGTCCATCTACTGTTTTATCTTCTATGATGCTTACATCTCCTGCGTCGAGCAGAACAAGCTGTTCGAGAAAGAGCAATCCTATTACCTGCGAAACCATTTTCAATCGGCTGCGTTCAAAATGCCGTTCAAATGAGGTGCCCATCCGGTGTATATCATCGCAACCTTCGAGCAGTCCATCTTCCTGGAGCTTGCGCTGTCCGCGCTTACGGAGAAAGGGCTGACGAATGAGCATATTCTGGCCGTGCCGCTGGATAAGCGGACGGAGCCGCGCAAGCTGTTCGACACGATCCACAGTGCGGACGGCTTCAGCACGATGGATGCAGCGGCCATTCTCGGAACCTGCCTAATGCTGCTCGGCGCGGTATACGGGTACGAGCTGGCTTGGGGTCCGATATGGTGGGGCTTAATTGGCGTCTTGTCCGGCGTCGCGATCGGCTTCGGACTCAAAATGCTCCTGCTGCGCAAATCAAAAAACGGCGCGAAAGCCATCACGAGCGAGGTTGTGCTCATGATCCGGTGCGAGGAGCGCGACCGAGAGAAGATCGAAGAATTACTCTGGAACAACACGGCGCTGGGCGTATCGGCCATTAAACATCTATACTGAGCACTGTCCGAGCTGCCTCGTTAATCGATCGCTTTAACCGTATAATGGCGCCGCTCGCCCGCAGCCGCTTCGATCCATGCCCGGAGACCCGCGCGGCTAAAGAAGAGATCGTTATTCAAATTGAAGTAGGGCAGCTTCATCCGGTCGCTCGCCAGATCTTGTTCCTCCTCGCTGATGATCTGCTTCACCTGCGCCTCGGTCATATTCAGCGCCGCTGCCGCTTCGCCAAGCGTCATTACCGCTTTCTCCCCGCCGGACGTCTGCACGAGCGGAGATTCCCCCGTTCTCAGCACGAAGCATCCGACGATGAACGACAACCCTACGATAAAGCTGGCGATGACAAACGTAAATCGACTCGTAAACATATCATTCTCCTTTCCAATCAACAGATGACTCTACTTAAACGAGATGGTAAGGAAAAATGTTACATTTTGTTCGGATTTGCCCGCCCGTAGCGGAGTCGGGTTGCCCCGCATCGCGCTCGCTTCCCGGCGCACGGCGCCACCCACGGCACATGAATGCTCGGTCACGCGTACGCGGTCAAATCTCGTGCCGGCAACATGAATAGCCTGGAATGCGCAATGTAGAGCACTCCAGGCTTCTCGCCACGCTATGCGCACCCGCTTATTACTTCACGTTGAGTGCCTTGGTTAAATACAACGTCAGATCGTCATCCGCTCGTACGAGTCCACCTGGTTGAACCGTCTCGCCCCCGTAACACAGACCTCTTCCATCCGGCACATAGCCTCGTCTGGCATAGAGTCGCTGCGCCGGACCGTAATCCGCATACAATCCGACGCCAATGCCGATCGACGCGTAACTGCGCGAAGCGATCGCCTCCAGCTCGACAAGCAGCTTGTCGCCAATCCCGCGGCGCCGATACTCCGGCAGCACGTTCAAATCGTTCACTTCCGGGATGCCCGCCTCCCGGAACGGGGCGTACTGCGATTCCTTCACCAGATGCCCGCATCCTGCGATCCGTCCATCGGCTTCAGCCAGCACGGTGATCCGCGCGCCGCCGCGGCAAGCTTCGAAGCACTCGGCATAATAGCCGATCGGTCGGTCGATGCCGCCTTTCTGGAACGCCTCCCGCCAGATCGCCGTTTCCTGAAGCGTCTGCAGCGTGTAAAGTTTCACATCCATCCGCGTTGCCTCCCCTTATGAGTTCGTCCATAGGAGAGCTTATGCCGCGGACGCGCCGGGATTGCCTCTTGGGCGGAGAAAAGCGCGTTGTCATATTTCCTCAATCATGAGGCAAATTGAGCTGCCAGGAAACGCCGAATCGGTCGACAAGCCACCCGAATTTCTTGCTGAAGCCGTAGTCGCCGAGCGGCATCAGTTCTTTCCCGTCTTTCGACAGACCGGCGTAAAGCTTGTCCAGCTCCTGCTCGGTGTCGCAGGCGATAAAGAGCGAGAAGGAAGGCGTAAAAGTGAAGGCGTGTTCGATATTGCTGTCGATGCACATGATCTCCTGACCCTTTAACGAGAAGGTCGCCTGCATGACGCTGCCCTCCGGGCCGGCTTCATTTGGTCCGTAACGGGTTATCCGCTTGATTTCGCTTCCTTCGATGAGCGATACATAAGCGTTCATCGCTTTCTCCGCCTGGCCTTGAAACATCAGAAACGGCGTGACTGTGCTCATACCCTTCCACTCCTTGTCCGTAGTCGTTCGGATCATGACCTGTCGAAGATCCTGTCCAAATATTATACCAGAAGCAGCATTTAAGATGACGGACCTCTAATGGAGGGACAGTCTATTGGGCGACCAAACGCCCGTCCTTCATATAGAGCACGCGGTCGCAGAAGGACAGGACGCGATCGTCATGCGTGACCATGACCGCGCTTTTGCGCTCCGCCTTCGTCCGCTCGGCGATCATCCGCACGACGTCCTTCCCGCGCGCCGCATCCAGGCTAGCCGTCGGCTCATCCGCGAAGAGCACGGCCGGATCATTCATCCATGCCCGCGCGATGGCGACGCGCTGACGTTCCCCGCCGGATAGTTTCTCCGGATAGTAGTCGGCGCGATGAGATAACCCGAGCTGCTCCAGCAGTGTCGACGCGCGGCGTTCCGCCTTGCGCTTCTCCATCCCTGCCAGCTTGGCCACGAGCATCAGCTGCTCCCTGACGTATAGATACGGAATTAAATTCGCGCTCTGAAAAATAAACCCGATCTTGTTCAGCCGCAGCTCGGCCAGCTCGAGCGGGCTCTTCCCCGCGAACGATTCGCCGTCGATGCGCACTTCGCCGCTCGTCGGCGCAAGCAGCGCGCCCGCGATGGACAGGAACGTGCTCTTGCCCGAACCCGAAGGTCCCATGACGGCGACCAGCTCGCCTTCGCTTACCTCGAGCGATAATTGGTCCAGCACCGTGATGACCGCCCCGCCGTCCGCGAACGTTTGCGTAACGCTTCTCATCGATAGTCGTGATTGCCTGCTCATGCCGCAGCCCTCCCGATCGCGGTCAGCGCATCCGTTCGCGCGACTTTCGCGACAGATAATAGGGAGCCCGCGGCCGCCATGCCGAGGAATAGCAAGCAGGTCAGCAGCAGCGTGCCCGTCTCCAACCGGAACGGCAAGCTCGCGGGGAGTAACGCTTTCGCCAGCAGGATAAGCAGCGCGCTTACCGTCAGGCTTCCGATCGCCAGCAGCAGCACTTGGCCGATAACGCTGCCGGCCAGATAGGCCGTGCGTGTCCCGATCGCTTTCAGGACGCCGAACTGCCCGGTCTTCTGAAGCGTGATTACATAAAAGAATACGGCCAGCACGAACGCCGCGATGACGAACAGGAAGACGATCATCATCAGGAGCGATCCCTGCTCCTCTTGGTAACCCGGAATCGCCGAGACCGCATCCGTCTTGGCAATAATCTCGGCGTCCGGTAGCGCATCCCGAAGCGCCTGGAGCTGATCGCCGCTCGCTTGGACCGCGATCGCATTGTACGAAGCGTCCGATGGAGACGCTGCCGCATGGGACGTTCGCGACTGCATGGCGGTCCAATCGTTCAGGCTCATGAACACGGCCGGCGCGTGGCTGAACGACTCGCCATCCACGAAGCCGGCGATCGTAAGCCGCATGCCGCTCGCGACATCCACGATGGCTCCGCCGACTTTCGCCCCCGTATCCGCCAGCTTGCGGTCCACTAGGACGGTCAGAGCCGCATCGCCTGTTATCGCGCGGCCTTCCGCCACGCTCGGCGCCAACCATCCGTCCATATCGACGGCCAGCAGCGCCGCATCGATCTTGCTTGGCGATCCCTCCACCGTCACCGCCGACATTCGGATCGCCAGCGGGGTCGCCCGCGTGTCTCCGACCGCCGCTTGCGCCGCGTCCAGCTCCTTGATCCCCACCGCGGACCTCGCCAGACGATGCTCCGACTGCTCCTGCAGCACGAAATGCGTCGCTTTCATATTTTGAATCGAAGCCGCATTATCATAGGCCAACCCGCGCGCCAGTCCCGTCACGAACAGCACC
Organism: Paenibacillus aurantiacus; assembly: GCF_042431225.1. Lineage (NCBI taxonomy): Bacteria > Bacillati > Bacillota > Bacilli > Caryophanales > Paenibacillaceae > Paenibacillus > Paenibacillus aurantiacus. The sequence goes on from NZ_JBHMDO010000047.1 coordinate 42,845, forward strand.
AGGAACGACACCAGCAGCATGATCAGCGCGATCAATGCGTACCTCGCCTTCGCATGCCGAATTTCTCTTATCGCCAAAAACATGTTCGCATCCCTCCTCGTTTGCTGCCCTTAGTGTAGGAAGCGAACATGAACGGCGTATGAACGATTCGTTACAATTCGACCGTGAAAGTCGTCCCTTGACCCGGCCTGCTCTCCACGTCGATCGTTCCTCCATGAAGCTGAACGATCTTCTTCACGATCGACAATCCGAGTCCCGCGCTGCCGGACTCCCGCTCCCTTGCGCGGTCGGCCCGATAGAAGCGGTCGAACAGAAACGGCAGATGCGCTTCATCGATCCCATCGCCCGTGTCGGAGACGCGCACGACGACCCGCTCGCCCTCTTGCTCCGCGCGAATCTCGATCGAACGGCCAGCCGGTATATGGCGGATCGCGTTGCCGATCAAGTTCATCCATACTTGCATCAACAGCACCTCGTCGCCTTCGATCTCGATTCCCTCCGGCACGGCCAGCTTGAGCGCAAGCTCCTTCTCCTCCAGCTGCCACTCCAGCAGCTGCGCCGTCTGCCGGAGCTGCGCGCGCAAGCTGAACTTCTGCCGCCGCATCGCTTCCCCGCCCTGTTCCAAGGAAGTAAGCAGCAGCAGCTGTTTGCTTAGTTGTGACAGTTGACGGCTTTCCCGGGCGATAATCGCAGCGAATCGTTCACGTTCGTCTGCCGGCAGGCTCCGATCTGCCAGTACTTGCGCGAACCCTTGAATCGACGTTAACGGCGATTGGATTTCGTGCGAAACGTTCGCGACGAACTGCTGACGCGCCGCTTCAGCCCGCTCGAGCTCCCGGCTCATCGTCATGAAATGCCCGGCCAGCTGCCCGATCTCGTCGCGCCGCTTCGTCGGCAGTCTCAACTGGTAGTGACCTTGCGCAATTCGCTTGGTCGCCTCGCTGAGCCGGGTAATCGGCCTGACGAGATAACGGGTGCTCGCCAGAAAAACAAGGATGCTAAAGACGACGGCGAGCAGTCCGATCATGGCGAAGAAACTGCGCAGTTCCCCGAACTGCAGCAGCACGTCCGGACGCATGAACAATGCCTGGCGGGACGCCCCCGTCGCAAGCGGGATGCCCACCGTATTGCTGGAAGCGTTGTCGAAGAAGCCCGAGACGAACGGCTTGTTCGGGAAGCGCGCGACGCCGTGATAGATCTCGCCCGCCAAGACGCCCCTCTTCGCTTCCTCGGTCAAATCGCGTTCCCGGAACGCCCTGCCGTAGTAGCGCTCCTTCCCCTGCTCGTCCACGACCAGAATCTCATAGCCCAAGGACGCCGCATTGGTTAGATACATCTCCATCGTCTCCGGGCGCGCTTCGATGAACGAGGCCATCTGTTCGGCAATGCCGACCAGCTTCCGATCGTTGAACGGCTTCAGCTTCGCATGATAATACATATTCGACACGAGGAAGCCTAGCAAGCTGCTGACCAAGATAGTAGCCAACGTAATGAGAAATACACGCGCGTACAGCGACCTCACCGGCTCTTCACCTCGACTTTGTAGCCAATGCCCCGCACTGTCTGGATCGTGAAATCGTCCGCGTAATCGGCGAACCGCTGACGCAGTCGTTTGATATGCACGTCGACGGTGCGTTCATCCCCTTCGTAATCGACGCCCCATATAAGGCGGATCAGCTCTTCCCGAGCGAACAGTCTCCCGGGATATTGCGCCAGCTGCGCTAACAGCTCGAATTCTTTCATCGGAAGAAGCAGCGTCTCTCCCCCTGCCGTCACTTCGTAATTTTGCCGGTCGATCACGACCTGGCCAAGCTGAATGCGGTCGCTCGATGCGCGCGAATAACGCCTGAACAGCGCTTTGATGCGGTATAGCAGCTCCTCGGGCTCGAATGGCTTCGTCACGTAGTCGTCCGTACCCCGAAGGAACGCCTGCTCCTTGTCCGACAGCTGGTCTCTGGCCGTCAGCATGATGATGGGCAAGTCATACTGCTCCCGGATATGCTCGCACAGCGCAAGCCCGTCCATCCTCGGCATCATGACGTCGAGAATCGCCAGATCGAATAGCTGCTGACGGAGCATCGCCGCCGCTTCCTCCCCATCCCGGGCCTCCGTCAACCGATAACCTTCCCGCGTCAGTACTTGGCGCAGCAAGACGCGAATATGCGCGTCGTCATCCGCGATCAATAGATGTTTCATCCGTACTAACCCTCCCAAGGTTCGTGCCTCGCACTTAACTCCGCCTTAGAATACCACAGCAGGGCGGCGGGATGCGAAGACGAAAGCGAGCCGTCAACGCCAACAAACGCCGGAAGAGCGTCATTGCCGACCTCCTCCGGCGCTTGGCCGAACGCTTTCATATATGCGTGTTATCGTTATGCGGATAAATCCGGCCTGTGCCGCAAACCCGCCGGTTTTCGGTTCCCGAGCACGAACATCGCCGTGCCGATCGCGCCGCACGCCGCCGCGGAGAGCAGCAGCGCGTTCAGCGGCATGTCCTGCAGCACCGTCGTGCTCAGCAGCGGTCCAATCGACCCGCGGAAGCCGAACAGCATCAGGTGAACGCCGAAGACGGCGGCCTCGCGCCCTGGCGCAAGCCGGAAGACGAAGGATAGAATGCCGATATCCCAGATCGCTTCGCCGATGCCTTGAATGCCATTGCCGATAATGACAGCGGAGTAGGTGCCCCATAGCCCATACAGGGCCGGCACGATCGCATAAGCCCCGATGCCGCACATAAGCGTGTATTTGATATCGAACCGGTCGATCATGTAACCCGCGATCAGGAACGTGACGAGCAAGCCGCAATAATAAGCCATCCGGGCAAACCCGATCTGCACGTTCGACAAGTCTAGCACGTCGACCTGAATGATTTGGTACAGCGGACTTGCCATCATATTGCCGAACCCGGCGAACGTCGTCGCGCCCAAGAAGACGGCCAGCCTGCGATTGCCGCGCACGAGCGCCCATTGATCCTTCAGCGAGAATTTGCGAATATCTGCCTGCGGCTTGGGCCTCTGCTTCTGAATCCGCAAGCCGCGGAACAAGATGATCGATGCGGTGCCGGCGATCGACGCCGCGATTAGCGGCCCCGACGGCCCCGATGCATCCGCCCAGCTGCCGACGACGTATGCAAGCGGGATCATGAGCAGCCCCATGGCGACGCGCACGTAACCCATGAGCCGGCCGCGCACATCGGCAGGATACATCCGCGAGACGAGCGACGCGTAGGCCGGCGCTTGTATGCCCATCAGCAATTGAAAGGCAATCGCGACCGCCACGTATACGGACGGCGATGCGAACAACGCGGGGAAGAATAACAATAGCCGGCCGAGCAGGTTCGGCAGGATGACGAACGGCAGCGGCCGGTTGCGCTTCTCGATCCAGTTCGCCCAGAGCGGGGAGAAGATCAAGCCGACGGCGGGCGCGGCCGTCAAGATGCCGACCTGCGCGTGGCTGGCCCCCTGCTGGATGGCGAAGGCGACGTAGAACTGGTTGAGCACGACGTTGAATAAGCTGAACAAACATGTCGCACCCAGGTCGATTCTGGCATTCAGCCAGACGCGGGGGCTCATGGTCAAGCCGAGCTTGACGATCGGCGTCTTGGGTTTCATCTTGGGATATGCACCACGATTCTTCTGTATTGGACATTAGCTGTCGTTATTTGCTGATATCGTTATCTTCACAGAAAGCCGCATTGTCCGCAACCGGATATTTAGGCCAGATTATATGAGAATTTGACATTGCCCCGCCGATGCCGCCGAAATGCCTGTGTTAAAATGGGAACCCGTCCAGCCTTGGCCTCGGCATGTACGGCTGGTTCCGCAAGGAGGGCTGGTTCAAATCAGGTACGCTCGGAATGGTTCCGGGCTCAAACGCAAAGACCCTGCATCGAAAGCCAAATGGCGGATGTAGGGTCTTCTACAGGTTATGCGAGTATTTCCAGGTCTTTCAGCAGCCAAGATTGGTGCTCTTCGTCGGCGACAAGACCGGCATACGCCAAGGCCTCTCGCCGAGCTGCATCCGCTTCCTCCGGCATGCGCAGCACCCGATAAGCGCGAGCCCGCGCCTCATAGCCGTAACCGATATAGAAAGGGGCAAGTTCCGCTTCATGTCCGACGGCCACGCATCGGTCGGCATAGCGGAGCGCTGTCTCGCCTTCGCCAATGACGGCATGCACGCGCGCAAGCTGCCAATAGCCGATGGAATAATTCTGCTTGGTTACCGTCTCCACCTGCGTCCAGTGCCAGAAGGAACTATGGCAAAGATGCACCATCGTCTCTTCATCATCGGCGGAGCGGTCCTTCTTGTCCAGATACTTCCACACCGCATTGTAACAGGATACCGCCAGCTCCCGATGCGTATAAACCGTGCTTTCCCCTGTCGTTGCCGTCATTCATCTTGCCTCCCCGTACATGGATAATGTTGGCGCAGCGACAGTATAGCATCCAGCTTAAGGATGGAACAATCCTCCTGCCGAAGCAAATCATATCCATGTCCCCTATTTGCTAGTATACTGAGTCTAACTAGCAAGGCTGTCCCACAAATGACGAAAGCGAGGACGTTATTCGCGAAATGTGGCTTCTATTCTCCTTACTAGCGTCGGTCAGCTTCGGGCTCCGGGGCATCTTCTACCACTGGACGAGCCAGCAGCCGCTTAGCCGCAACGCGCTGCTCTGCGGAACGTTCTTCATGGGCGCCCTGGTCAGCCTGACATGCGCCATCCTGATCGAACGGCAGTGGAATGCAAGCGCTTGGATCGGGGTGCAAATGGGCCTCTTCTCGTTTGCCGCCAACGCGAGCATGTTCCAAGGATTCAAAGTCGGCAAAGCTTCCGTTGTTGCGATTATTACCGCATTGCCCGCCGTGCTCGTCGCCATCGGCGCGCTGGCGATTTGGGGCGAGTCGCTCGACGCGCCGCAGCTCGCCGCCTTTCTCGTCATCATCTTGGGCGTGCTGCTCGTCCGCTATTCCAACGAGATTACGCTGCGCAATCTTCAAGGCGCGCAGTGGGGACTGCTCGCCCTCGCGATGTTCGCATGCAACGACCTTTCCTCCAAATGGACGCAGCTCGAAGAAGCGCCGCTCTTCGCGACGCTCTTCCTCATGTTCCTCACCGGGACACTCTGTTTCGGCACATGGCGATGGATCGAACGAAGACGCGAACGCATGCCGCGCCAAGAAGCGGCCGTCGCCAGTCACGAAGCCGCGGCCGGCCATTCTTCGCATCGTGAGGTAGAGCGCAGCGCCACCGAAGGTACGGTGGCGCCCCCTGTCCCATGGCCGGACCGCCGCGCCTTTCTCGTCGGCATGGCGATCGGCATCACGAACGCGGTCGGCATGGTGCTGATCATGACCGCCTTCGACCTTGGCAAAGCAGGGCTAGTATCCGCCGTCGTGGCGAGCAACGTCCTGTTCGTACTTGCGTACACCCGCTTCTACGTGCGCGAGCGGTTCACGAAGCTGGAGACGACCGGGGTGCTTACGACCTTGGCCGGCATTCTCCTGCTTAAGCTGCTCGGCGGTTAGCCGTCTGTTGCCCTCCCCCTTTTCCTTAACCTGACAGCTTTGACCCTCACGCCAGGCGTCAGGGTATCGCAACAAAGCCGCATCCCCTTTGGGGCATGCGGCTTTGTTCGTTCTCACACGATGCTAGATTTGCAGGCGGGGTGCGCGATACCGGACTTCTCGATCTGGATCGCGGTATGATCGATCCGGAACTGCTTGGCGATCCGGCTGATCGCCAGCTGCAGAATACGCTGCTCGTCTGCGGCGTCCTGCACGCGCAGATGGCAGCTGAGCGAGTCCATGCCGGAAGTAATCGTCCAAATATGCAAATCGTGCACGTCTTGAACGCCTTCGATCGCCAGCAGCGCCAGCTTGACCTGATCCGCGTCGACGGCCTGCGGCGTGCCCTCCATCAGAATGTGGACGGCCCACTTGATCACGCCCCAAGCGCTCTTGAGAATAAGGAGAGCAACGACGACGCTGATAATCGGGTCGGCGGCATACCAGGAGAAGAAATACATCAGCAGTCCGGCCGCAATCGCGCCGACCGATCCGAGCGCATCGCCCAATACATGCAGGTAAGCGCTGCGGACGTTGATGTTATCTTTCACGTCGCCTTTGCGCATCAGGAACCATGCGCTCGCGAGATTGGCAAGCAAACCAACCAGCGCGATAAGCATCATCGATCCGCTCTGCACCGCAGGCGGTTCGACGAAACGGCCAGCCGCTTCCCAAATAATGATGCCGGCAATGAAGAACAGCGCCGCCCCATTGAAGAGAGCCGCCAAAATTTCGAAGCGGTAAAAGCCGAACGAACGCCTTGCCGTCGCAGGACGCGCCGCCAGCCACAACGCAGTCAGGCTGAGGAGCAGCGCCGCCGCATCGCTAAGCATGTGGCCCGAATCGGATAACAGCGCCAAGCTGTTCGTCAGCAGACCGCCCGCGAATTCGAGAACCATGATCGCAGAGGTGATGCCGAAGGCGATCGCAAGTCCTGCTTTATTATTGGGCCCGTGGTGATGATGACCAGGTCCATGGTGGTGATGATGGTCGTCACCGTGGTCGTCATGCTCGTGGCCGTGATTGTGATCGTCATGCTCGTGATTGTGCTCGTGGCCGTCATGACCACAGGTTTCATGGTCTTCGTGTCGATGCGCATCTGGATTCGAATGTTTCATGCAGCTACCTCCAACCGGATTACCGTTAGTTTTCCAAAACTGCACATAATGATATATGAACAAGTGCTCATATGTTTATTATAAAGCAATCATTCGCCAACGCGCAATACCGAAACCTGCAAAACTTCCTGGAGGAGCGGCTACATCCGATTCACCTTGAACCCCATGACCGTATCTTTCCGGTACGCCGCTTCTTCCCGCAGACGGCTAATTCGCTCATCCTCCGGAAAATGACGCATCAAGAAGAACACGAAGGCTTCCACGACGCCAATTTCCATATTCAATTGATTGAATTCGCTCGGATGCCGATGCCGATCAAGCAGGGCCAGACATCTCTCCCACTCCGGCAAATCGGACGCCGCGCTCATGCCTCTCCGCTCTTGGTCCGCCAGCTTTCGAAGTCCGTTCATCGCTCCTGCAATCCCGCTTCTCTTCCGATATATGCTGCGGCCCAGCCACACCGCTGCCACGATCAGCAGCAGAATCACCCATAATTTATTGTCCATTTTCCTCATTCCTTCACGTTGTATTTATTTTTCTTTGTCTACTGATTCAAACTCGAGCGCTATGGGTATATAAACCTCACGACAACAGCGCAAATCGCGCTTGAAAATTAGATCTGCTCGATAGGCAACCCGTCGTCCGTCGCCATTCGAACTCGTATTCTAGGAGGCTTTCAACATGGCAGAACACTTCACGGTTCACAAGGAAATCACGGGACAAGGCCAATTCGATCCGCCTGCCTTCAAGAGCATGGCAACTTCGCAAAAAGTGGACGAGCTGCTTCAACGCAACAGAGAGGCGATTGTCAAGCATCATGAACAAATTAACCAAGCCAATGACCGAATCCGGACCACGCAGGCGTTTCTCGAGGCCATTCGCCACGCACAGGCGAACGTAAGACGCCTCCCCGGTTGGGACCCGCCGCCGCTCGACCGACAGGCACTCTAGACGGCTTGAGACTGCTTGACCGCCAACCAGCTGCCAAAGATTTAAATACGGTCATCTTATCATGAATAACCTGCACATCAAAAGCTCCGGTACGCCGCTCATCGCGTATCCGGGGCTGTTTTGCTGCCTGGGCGGCATAAACCATCACAACGGGAAATAACATGAACGGCGGCCGATTTTACGCCGCTACTCCCGTTTAATCCGGGTTTTTAACAGCAATTGACATCGAAGCGCTTTCATGATAAATCTAAGAAGCAACGTGAACCGCTGGCGCGACTTCGCTAGATTCGGGATGGATCGTTTCATCATCATCAAGACTGCCGAGCGCGCCCGAAGACAACCGGTTTACCGTATTCCCCAAACTTACCCGCCTCATCGACATTTCCCTGCTGTACAGCCTTTCGTAATCGCGGCATGTTACCCGGCTGATCGGACAGCCGGCGCTAGAAGCGACTCCATTCCGAATACCTGTCTAATGATCCGTCACACCACCCAATCGCGCTTGTTCTTAATGACCGCCCAGTCTTCGTCATGGGCCGTACTGCCGTCTGCTAATAGATGGCGAGGCATCCGAATCCGTCTTTATTGGAAAGGAGCAAGCAAGATGAGCGAGCAATACATAGGCGAGATCCGCATGTTCGCCGGCAATTTCCCGCCTTCTGGCTGGGCGTTCTGCGATGGCCGGCTTCTGGCGATTTCGCAGTTCGACGTCCTGTTCTCGTTAATCGGGACGACTTACGGCGGCGATGGGCAAAATACGTTCGCCCTGCCCGATCTGCGCGGCAGAATTCCGCTGCATGCCGGCACGAATCCCTCGACGGGCTCGTCCTATATTCTGGGCCAGCTCGGCGGCACAGAGGCGGTAACGCTGACCTCCCGTCAGCTTCCCGCGCATAGCCATATCGTCCAGGCGAGCAACGCGTTAAGCGAAAGCGCAGACCCGGCAGGCAATGTATGGGGATTAAGTCCGAACTTGAATCCGTATGTGAACGGCGCGCCGAGCGGCAGCATGAACGCTTCCGCGATCTCGGCCGTTGGCGGCAATCTGCCGCACGACAACATGATGCCCTACTTGCCGGTCAGCTTCATCATCGCGCTCGAGGGCGTGTACCCTCCTCACAGTTGATTGCCCCTATCCCGTTAAGGAGGTCTCTGCTATGTCCCAACCATTCTTGGGCGAAATCCGCATGTTCGCCCTGAATTATGCGCCTCGAGGCTGGTTGCCGTGCAGCGGTCAGCTGCTCGCAATTAATCAGAATCAGGCGTTATTCGCCATCCTCGGCACGACGTACGGAGGCGACGGCATCTCAACCTTCGCCCTGCCGAATTTACAGGGCCGTGCGCCGGTTCATGCCGGCAGCGGGATTGCGCTTGGCCAAAGGGCCGGCGAAGAGGCGCATACGCTGACCATTCAGGAGATGCCTTCGCATACACATCAGGCAAGCGGCAATTCAGCCGGCGCTTCATCGAGTCAAGCACAGGGCAACGTCTGGGGCAAACCCGCCGCGAATACATACGCCGCGAGCGCGAATACGACAATGAATGCCGCCGCACTGGGCATTGCGGGCGGCAGCCAGCCGCACGAGAACATGCAGCCTTACACTGTCGTCAATTTCTGCATTGCAATCAACGGTATTTTTCCTTCACGGAACTAGGAGGGGCTTCATGGATCCATATGTGGGCGAAATTCGCATGTTCGCGGGCAACTTCCCGCCTCGAGGATGGGCATTCTGCGACGGAAGCATCCTACCCATCCGCCTGAATACCGCATTGTTCTCGCTATTGGGCACGCAATATGGCGGAGATGGCAAAACGACGTTCGCGCTGCCCGATCTGCGAGGCCGCGCTCCCATGCATCAAGGGCAAGGTCCCGGGCTCACGAATCGTCCGATCGGCGCTTTGGGAGGCGCGCCCAACATCACCCTCAACACGTCCCAGATGCCGCTGCATGCGCACGCTCCCGCCAGCCAAACCGCCTCGAACGGCGTCGCCGATCCGACCAACGCCATATGGACGAAGACAACCGGACGAAACGGTCCTCCCGCTTACGCGGCGGAAGCCAATCAGCCGATGAGCGCACTATCGATCTTGCCGAACGGCGGCAGCCAGCCGCACAATAATATGCAGCCCTATTTAGCTGTAAGCTTCATCATTGCTTTAGAAGGCGTATTCCCGCCGCGGGACTAACCGTACTCTTCATCGCAGCCTGGCTCCCATGTGGAAGCAGGCTGCTTTTTTTAAAATACAAGAATTCACAAATTTCACGCCTATAAATCATGTTGTATTTCACGGGAACGAAACGCGCCCTGCCGCTCAAAGACGGCGATAGCCGTTTCGCCTTGTGCGATTCATTTCGTAAAAGGAGGATTGTCATGAGGAAGTCTACGATTGGGCTGCTTACCGTCATGGTGCTCGGCGCAAGCCAGTCTTTCGCCCAGCCTCAAGCGGCCGGCGCGGCATCGGCGCAAGCCACATTCTTCGCGGCTGGCGACACCAACGAAGAGCACGGGGACATGTACGGAACAGATCCGGAGATGTATATCGGCAGGCTGTACAACCCCGGCGATGGCTTGGATTTGATCGAGAACTCGGCCATTCGGTTCGACTTGAGTTCCATAAGCGGAACCGTCTCCCAAGCTACGCTAAAGCTGTTCGTGAATTACGATTCCGGCAATCCCGCCCAAACGATCAAGGTATGGGGGTCCGCCAACAACGATCTAAGCGATACTTCGCCGACCCTCCCCGTCTATGACAGCGCGAACACTAGTCCTGGCAACTATAAGGTGTACAGCGGGCCGTTCCCGGACGGCGCCTACATTACGATCGACGTGACGGAGATCGTCAAGGCAAACGTGAATTTGCGCGATCATTCCGATAACATGGTCACGCTCGTCTTGACCGGGACGGAGACGCCGAATATCAACTCCCGCATATCGGTCGCCGCGCGGGAGAGCGGCAAGCCTGCCGAACTTTCCGTAACCACTTCCGTCAATCAAGCGCCGACAGGGTCGATCAGCGTCGAGAACAACGCGGTCGCCACGAACAAGACAACCGTCACGCTGAACATAACCGGCGCGGATGCCGATGGCGATTCCCTGCAGGCTGCCTTCTCGAATGACGGCACGACCTGGAGCAGCCCTCAGCCGCTCGGAACATCCGCGTTCTGGACGCTGCAAGCAGGCGATGGGACGAAGACGGTCTATATGCGGCTGTATGACGGTTCGGATTATTCCCCCGTCTACTCCGATACGATTACGCTGGACACCGCGCCGCCCGCGGTGACAGGCGTCTCGAGCGGAGCCGTTTACAATGCCGACCGCACGATCACCTTCACGGACGGCACCGCCACGTTGAACGGAGCCCCGTTCGCATCCGGCGGCACCGCCTCGGCTGAAGGAGCCAGCACGCTGATCGTGACCGATGCCGCCGGCAACCAAACCACCGTTGCATTCACGATCGACAAAACGAAGCCGACCGGCACGGTGAAGATTAATGATGGCGCTGCTGCCACTGGCAGCACGCAAGTTAACCTTGCCATCACGTCCAGCGATCCGGGCGGCGCTGCCGCATCCGGCGTGACGCAGATGCAATTCTCCACCGACGGCGGCACGACCTGGAGCGCGCAGGAACCGGTAGCGGCTTCGAAATCGCTCGCTCTCCCGGCAGGCGACGGCGAGAAGATCGTGCATGTCCGCTTCACCGACAAAGCCGGTAACGTCTCCGACGCCGTCTTCGATGCGATCACGCTGGACACAACGGGTCCGGTTATTACGGGGGCCGCTAACAACGGACTGTACAAGGCCGCGCCTACAATCACATTCGATGAGGGCACCGCAAAGCTTGACGGAAGCGCGTTCGCAAGCGGCTCGGCGGCCGGCGGCGAGGGCAGCCACACCCTCGTCGTCACCGACGCGGCCGGCAATGCGTCGACGATCACGTTCTTCGTCGATACGGTGAAACCTACCGGCAGCGTAAGCATCAACGAAGGCGCAGACCAGACCAACACAGCCGAGGTCCGCTTGACGCTCGCATCGAATGACCCGGGCGGCGCCGCCGCATCCGGCGTGACGCAGATGCAATTCTCCACCGACGGCGGCACGACCTGGAGCGCGCAGGAACCGGTAGCGGCTTCGAAATCGATCACGCTCCCGGCAGGAGACGGCGAGAAGACCGTGCATGTCCGCTTCACCGACAAAGCCGGGAATGTCTCCGACGACGTCTCCGATGCGATCACGCTGGACACAACGGGTCCGGTTATTACGGGGGCCGCTAACAACGGACTGTACAAGGCCGCGCCTACAATCACCTTCGATGAAGGTACTGCAAAGCTTGACGGAAGCGCGTTCGCAAGCGGCTCGGCGGCCGGCGGCGAGGGCAGCCACACCCTCGTCGTCACCGACGCGGCCGGCAATGCGTCGACGATCACGTTCTTCGTCGATACGGTGAAACCTACCGGCAGCGTAAGCATCAACGAAGGCGCAGACCAGACCAATACAGCCGAGGTCCGCTTGACGCTCGCATCGAATGACCCGGGCGGCGCTGCCGCATCCGGCGTGACCCAGATGCAATTCTCTACCGACGGCACGACCTGGAGCGCGCAGGAGCCGGTAGCGGCTTCGAAATCGATCGCGCTCCCGGCAGGCGACGGCGAGAAGACCGTGCATGTCCGCTTCACCGACAAAGCCGGGAATGTCTCCGACGCCGTCAACGACGCGATCACGCTGGACACGACGCCGCCGGTCGTGACTGGCGTGCAGGACAAAGCCAGCTATACAAGCGCCCGTACGATAACGTTCAACGAGGGGACCGCCACGCTGGACAATAACCCGTTCGTAAGCGGAACGGCGGTCAGCAGTCTAGGCAGCCATACGCTGATCGTCACGGATCGCGCAGGCAACAAGACGACCGTTACGTTTACGATCGACTCGACTAGCACCCCGACGGATCCCGGCAATCCGGAGGAAATCCGGCTTAATCAAGATTTGAAGCCATATGGCAGCGGCAAAATCACGTTCGACAACGGTGTCAAAAAGACGGCTATTACGCTAGATCCCGCCAAAATAGACACCTTGCTGCCAACGCTTCCGTTGAACACGTTCTTGACGTTCCCGGTACGGCACCAGTCGAATCAAGTAACGCTATCACTCGATGGCCGCATGATTGGTCAGCTCGGCAACAAGCAAGCCGCGTTCGTGCTCCAGACGCCTGACGCCTCGTATACGCTGGCGGCCCAGCAGCTTGACTTGGCCGGCGTGCTTGCAAAGCTGGGATCCGGTGCCGACCCGAAGGACATTACATTCCGTATTGAGGTAGCCAAAATACCTCAGGACCAGATCGTCTTTGCTCCGAGCGGGAACAGTACGATCGTCACCATAACGCCTGGCATCGAGTTTCATGTGACCGCTGTCTATCAAGGGAAATCGATCGAAGTTAAGCAATTCAACTCGTATGTTGAGCGGTCCATTGCGATCCCGGCAGGCATTGATCCGGCTACGATCAAAACCGGCGTCGTCATCGGAAGAGACGGCAGTCCCTTCCACGTTCCGACGCGAATGGTGAAGAAAGACGGCGTCTACTACGCGATCATCCGCAGCATGAGTAACAGCGTTTACGCTGTTATTGCCCATGATCGGATATTCACGGATACCGCGGGACATTGGGCGCAATCGAGCATCAAGAACATGGCGGATCGGCTGATCGTGGATGGCGTTAACAGCAGCCGTTTCTATCCGAATGCCCCTATTTCGCGCGCGGAGTTCACCTCCATCGTCGTTCGTGCGTTAGGACTCAACCAGGCGAGCGCAACGGCCGCATTCACCGACCTGAAAGCGGAAGACAGGTACGCGGAAGCGGTCTCGATCGCGGTCGATCGCGGACTAGTGAGCGGCTTCGCCGATCGTTCCTTCAAACCTAATGCCAGCATTACGCGTGCGGAAGCGATGGTGATCCTTGCCAAAGCGATGACGGTCGCCGGGCTGGATACCGCGATGACCGATGCCCAGACGCGCACGGTGCTCGCTTCGTTCGCCGATGCCGACAAACTCGGCTTCTGGTCGCGCACCGCTACCGCGCTCGGCGTCAAGTTCGGCATCATGAAAGGCGCAGCCGGCAAAGTACAGCCAGACCGCAGCTTAACCCGCGCGGAGACGGCCGTCATGGTCGAGCGCATGCTGCTCTCCGCTCAGCTAATTCATACGCCGATGGAATAATCCGTCTGCGAGGCATCTACCAAAAGACGCCCCTGCATGGCCGTTGCGGCCGAAACAGGGGCGTCTTGACTTTATTTAGGCGGAACGGCTATACCATGATTTTGCAAATATCGTTCGTGAACTCGACCGGATCCTGAAGCGGAAGTCCTTCAATAAGCAGCGCTTGACTGTAGAGCAGCGCCGTATACAGGTTCAGCTTCTCCTTATCATTCTCGAACGCCGACTTCAGCGACTGGAAAACCTCATGGTTGATGTTGATCTCCAGTACTTTATCGGCCGAGACGCCGCCGCTGTTCGGCATGGCGCGCAAGATTTTCTCCATCTCGATCGACACTTCGCCCTGCGACGTCAGACAGACCGGATGGCTGCGAAGCCGCTTGGACGCGCGTACGTTCGTCACTTTGCCCGTCAGCTGGGACTTCATGTAGTCGAATAGCTCGGCGTTAGCTTTCGCCAGCTCCTCGTCTTCCTGCTTGTTCTCTTCCTCGATACCGAGGTCGCCGCTCGAGACGCTGCGGAACTCCTTGTCCTTGTAAGACATGAGCATCTTGATCGCGAATTCGTCGATATCGTCGGTGAAGTAGAGAATCTCGTAGCCTTTGTCCGCCACCATCTCGGTCTGCGGCAGCTTCTCGATCCGCTCGTTCGTCTCGCCGGTCGCATAGTAGATATACTTCTGCTCTTCCGGCATGCGGGAGACGTATTCGTCCAGCGTCACGAGCTGCTTCTCCTGGGAGGAAGTGAACAGCAGCAGGTCCTGCAGCGCTTCCTTGTTGGCGCCATAGTCGTTGTACACGCCGAACTTCAGCTGGCGGCCGAACGACTTGTAGAATTGCTCGTATTTCTCGCGCTCGTCCTTGAGCAGGCTCTGGAGCGCGCCCTTGATTTTGCTCGCGATGTTCTTGGCGATCAGCTTCAGCTGGCGATCGTGCTGCAGCATTTCGCGCGAGATGTTCAGCGAGAGGCTCTCGGAGTCGACCATCCCTTTGACGAAGCTGAAGTGGTCCGGGAGCAGGTCGCCGCATTTGTTCATGATCAGGACGCCGTTCGCGTACAGCTCCAGCCCCTTCTCGTATTCCTTCGTATAGAAGTCGAACGGCGTGTTCTCCGGAATGTACAGGATCGCCTGGTAGACGACCGCGCCGTCCACATGCAGGTGGACATGCTTGAGCGGCTTGTCGAAGCCGTAGCGCTTCTCGTTGTAGAACGACTCGTAATCCTCGTTCGTCAGCTCGTTTTTGTTTTTGCGCCAGATCGGCACCATGCTGTTGACGCGCTGCTCTTCCGTGTAATCCTCGTATTCGTCCTCGCTGCCTTCCTTCAGACGGCGGCTCGTCACATTCATCTTGATCGGGTAGCGAATGAAGTCGGAGTATTTCTTGATGATCGCCTTCAGGCGGTATTCTTCAAGAAATTCGTCATAGCTCTCGTCTTCGGTGTTCGCTTTGATCTTGAGCGTGATCTCCGTGCCGACGGCGTCCTTCTCCCATGGCTCGATCGTGTAGCCGTCCGCGCCCGCCGATTCCCACTTGTACGCTTGTCCGCCTGTCAGCGACTTGCTGACGACGGTGACGACGTCCGCGGCCATGAACGCCGAATAGAAGCCGACGCCGAATTGGCCGATAATATCGTGACCGTCCTTCGCTTCGTTCTCCTTCTTGAACGCAAGCGAGCCGCTCTTGGCGATGACGCCCAGATTGTTCTCCATCTCTTCCTGCGTCATGCCGATGCCGGTGTCTCGAATCGTCAGGGTGCGGTTCTCTTTATCCGCGGTTATTTGAATGTAATAACTGTCTTTATCGAACGTGAGGTTCGGATCGGTTAGCGCCAAATAATAAATTTTGTCGATGGCGTCGCTCGCGTTGGAAATGAGTTCCCGCAGGAAAATTTCCTTCTGCGTGTAAATGGAGTGAATCATCATGTCCAACAATCGTTTGGACTCGGCCTGAAACTGCTTTTTCTCCATACCCTGCTTCTCCTCCATACTGTTGGATATCGATTGGTCAACCTTCGTTAGCACTCTCGAACGTCGAGTGCCAGTCCACTATTTTTATATCATTTCATTCAGTTGCCTGTCAATATTTGCCCGGCACATATTGGCCACGCCGTTCCTCATATCTCTCTACATGGCAATCGACGCGCCTAAGCGCGCAACAGGAGGTAAACCCGAATGCATCATCGATCGAATGAAAGTAAAAGCGCAAGCTGGCCCATTCCGCAGCCGATCCGCAAGGACGGCGCCGGCGGTCCGGACAAAGGTCCGCGCGACATCATGCGCGATATCGAGAATCCCGACATGCTTGTCCCTCCCGTAACGGACGCCGGACTGCTGCCCAATCTGAAGATGTCTTTCTCCGATACGCATATGCAGTTGAATCAAGGCGGCTGGTCCCGGGAAATCACCGTCCGCGAGCTGCCGGTCGCCAAGGAGATGGCCGGCGTTAATATGAGCTTGACCCCCGGCGGGGTCCGCGAACTGCACTGGCACCAGCAGGCGGAATGGTCTTATATGATTTGGGGATGCGCCCGTATTACCGCCATTGACCAGGACGGGCGCAACTTCATCGCCGACGTCGGACCTGGCGATCTGTGGTACTTCCCTCCGGGACTTCCCCACTCGATTCAAGCGCTGGATGAAGGCTGCGAGTTCCTGCTCGTGTTCGACGACGGCGCCTTCTCGGATCTGAACACGCTCTCGATCTCGGACTGGTTCGCCCACACGCTCAAAGACGTGCTGGCCGCTAATTTCGGCGTGCCCGAGCTCGCGTTCGATGCCATCCCGAAGGATCAAGTCTATATCTTCCCTAGCGCAGTGCCCGGGCCGATCGAGAGCCAAGCTGTAACCTCCCCGTATGGCACCATCCCGCGATCGTTCAAGCACCGCCTGCTCGCGCAGGAGCCGCTCGTTACGCCCGGCGGCAGTGTTCGCATCGTCGATTCGTCCAACTTCCCCGCCTCCATCGCGATCGCGGCGGCTCTCGTCGAGATCAAGCCCGGGGCGATGCGGGAGCTGCATTGGCATCCGAACAGCGACGAGTGGCAATATTACTTGACCGGCCAAGGCCGGATGACGGTATTCGCGGGCAATGGGACGGCGCGCACGTTCGATTATCGGGCAGGCGATGTCGGTTACGTCCCTCGCGCGCTCGGCCACTATATTCAGAATACCGGCGAAGAGACGATCTGGTACTTGGAGATTTTCAAAGCCGCGCATTTCTCCGACGTCTCGCTTAACCAGTGGATGGCGCTGACGCCAAGCGCGCTCGTCCAAGCCAATCTGAATGCCTCTCCCGAACTGATGGCGTCGCTTCGCAAAGTGAAATGGCCTGTTGTGAAATATCCCGCGTCGGAGACTGGCGACCGCTAAAGGCCGAATGCCGCGTCAATCTCTCTTAACGCCAAAATAGCCTAAGCTTTGTCGCGAGACGCGACCAAGCCTAGGCTGTTTTGGCTGTTTATTGAACGCATGAGCGCCAGGCAAGAAGGAGATAACAAGCTTGAACCGGCAATCATCCATTCAATCGACAAAGGAGTGACGTTATGATGATCCTTCGTATCGGCTTATGGGCGGTGTTCATTCTGCCCTTCCTCACTTTGCTGCTGCTGCGGCGTGATTTAATTCGCAAATACTTGCCCGCCGCCATGTTCGTCACCATCATCAATGTGATTCTGTATGAGGTGGCTTGGGAATACGGCTGGTGGCACTACAAGCAATCGCTGTTCGCCTGGGATACGATCACCCCGGCTCCGCTTATATTTAGTGCCTATTGGGTCGTGACGATCTGGATCTTTGCGCTTTCTTTCCGGCGATTCTGGCTTTATTTCATGCTGAATCTGGCGGTGAACGGTCTGTTCGCCTTCGAGCTGGCGCCATGGCTGTCTAGAGCCGGCATCACGGAAGGCACGCTGACCGGCACGTCGATCCTGCTTATTCTGACCGCTCTCAGTACAGGCGTCTATCTGTTCCAATTGTGGTACGGGCGGGAAGAGCGGAGCGAGATGACATTCCAGATGCCGCGAAGATCCCGAATTTGACAAGAAGCCGCTTAAGACGCGCTGCTTGTCAGGCCGGCAAGTCCGGCGACATATCCGACGCCCATGCATCTGCAGCTGCCGCCAAGTAATACGCCAGCCCTAGCTGTTGGCTCTCGAGCATCTGCAGATGGAACGCGTCGGTCAGGAAGAATCGCGTCTGCGCCGCAAGTTCGGCCGCTCCCGTCGGATGGACGCGCGACGTCAAGAACGCCGCATGATCCGCAAGCAGCTTGCGAACCCGCTCGTCCCGGTGCATGATGCCGCTTCGAAGCGCCTCGGCCATCGCGCCCATGAACCGTGCCGATTCCTCGGCCAGTTCATTCATAGCCGGGGGTATGATTGCCGCCGATTCGAGCAAGTCGTAATCGTATGTCTCCTTCAAATGTTGATTCTGCTCCTCCAATGCTTCGCGCCACGCTTCCTCGCTGTCGAGGCCGAATCCCCGGAACATCTCTTCTTTTGCCATAGTCTCCCCTGCTTTCTCGTGATTTATCGTTGCCTTCAACGTGTTCATCACTTCATCCAGTCTCTCGCGTCTCGCACGCAGCAGCTTCTCCTGTTCCGCGAGGTGCGTCAGTCTCTCCCGACCGCCGTCCACGAGCGACTTGATCTGCGCCAGCGGAAAGTCCAGCTCCTTGTAGAACAGAATGTGCTGCAGCCGCTTCAGCTCTTCGTCGCCATACAACCGGTAGCCCGCGTCGGTGACTTCGGCTGGCGGCAGCAGCCCGATCTTGTGATAGTGATGCAGCGTCTTGACGGTGACGCCGGACAATGCCGACACTTCTTTCACCGTATAATTCATGACGTCATCCTCCTTTCGAAACTTAGTCTACGGTCTCCCCTTAGAGGAGAGTCAAGCGGCATCGGTACTGGAAATTATCGTCAATTGTAATGGATCGGCAAACGAAAAGCACGCCCTTAAAGGCGTGCTTTCAAGATGCGTTCATAGGCGATCTTCGCCAGATGCTGCTGCACCGCTGCCTCTCGCCTTAAGCGGCAGGCGAACGGTGAACGTAGCGCCTTCGTCAAGATGGCTGCGGACGCCGATGTCGCCTCCGTGCAGCTCGACGATTTTGCTTGCGATCGATAGCCCCAGCCCGCTGCCGCCAGCCGTTCTCGTCCGCGATTTATCCCCTTTAAAGAAACGCTCGAAGATGCGCTGCTGATCCTCTTCCGATATTCCGCAGCCGGTATCGCTAACCTCGACAATGGCTCCATCGCCGTTCTGCGCAAGCGTAACGGTCAGACTGCCTCCGATGTTGGAGAATTTCACCGCGTTGACGATCAGGTTGATCCACACTTGACTTAGCATCTCTTCGTCGGCTTCCACAGTTACCGGCGACATCTCGAGCGAGAGCTCCAGCTCCTTCTCCAGCCACTGCGGCTCGCAGGCCAGCACGATATTGCGAAGCTGCGTATCAAGCCGGTAAGCGCGCGGCTCGAAGGGCTGATGCGCCGATTCGAGCGACGTCAGCTTGAGCAGATTGTCGCTAAGCTTGGATAGTCGCATGCTCTCGGTCTCGATGATCGACAGATAATGCTTGCGCTCCTCAGGCGTAAGCGATTCGTTCTGAAGCGCATGGGCGAAGCCTCGGATCGAGGTGAGCGGCGAGCCGATCTCATGCGAGACGTTGGAGATGAATTCCTGCCGCAGCTGCTCCATCTGCTTCAGCTCTTGCGCCATATGGTTGATCGTCTGCACGAAATCCCCCCATTGGCCGTCCATCCGCCGCTCTTTGTCCAACGTCACGTTGAAATCCCCCTTGGCGATCCGCCGCAGCGCGTCTATAATTTCGCCCCAGACTGCCCGCTGCTTCGGCCCCGTTACCAGTCCGATAACGACCGCCGACAACATCATGATAAGCATACCGATAAGCGCGGTGATCAGCTGCGTCCAATACGGCGTCCATTGGCGATCGATTCGGTCCAGCAGCCCGCCGGTCAGCCAGTACGCGATCGAGAAAGCCACGCCTGCCGAGAGGAACAGCATGACGACGACGCCGACAATCCGGGCCGCGATGCGCGGGCGCGATCGGCGCTTGGCCAGATCATCCCAGACTGAACCCTTGCCTGCGCGGCGCCTGCGGCGTCCTTGCCGCTCCGCCCTCACGTCGCATTCTCCATCCGGTAACCGAGCCCGCGGACGGTGCGGATCGCAAGCGGTACGGCCCGCTGGGCAAGCCGCTCCCGCAGCCGGTTAATATGCACGTCGAGCGTCCGTTCGTTCCCGTCGAAATCGTAGCCCCAGATCGACTCGATCAGCCGGTCCCGCGTCAACGTCCGGCCTTGATGGCTCAGCAGCATGAACAGCAGCTCGAACTCCTTCGGCGGCAGCGCGAGCTCCTCGCCGTGCGCCTGCGCTTGATTGGATGCGCGGTCGAGCGTCAGCCCGGCGGCGGACACCTGCTGCGAGCTGTTGATGCGATATCGCTTGAGAAGCGCCCGAACTCGAACAGCCAGTTCAGGCGGATCGAACGGCTTCACCAGGTAATCGTCCGTGCCCAGCTCGAAGCCGCGCACTTTATCGACCGTCTCTCCTTTGGCCGTCAGCATCAGCAGCGGGACCTCGTACAGCCGCTGCAGCTCTTTGCACAGCGCCCACCCGTCCATGCGAGGCATCATGATATCCAGTATGACCAGATCGGCGGCGGAGACCTCCATCCGCTCCAGCGCTTCCATCCCATCGGCCGCTTCCACGACGGTATTGCCATCGCGCTGCAAGATAACGCGCACTAATTCGCGAATATGGGGGTCGTCGTCGACGACAAGTATATGCGCCATGGCTAATCTCCTCTCATCCTTCCGTTAGGCCGGCATATGCACGCGAAGCTGGCCGTCGGCGAAGCTGCGGTAAAGCTCATGGCTGCCGTAGAGCTGATCATGCGTGCCCTGCCCCGTGATGCGTCCCTTCTCGATGAATATAATAGAATCCGCATCGACGACCGTCGATAAGCGATGCGCGATGACGACCGTCGTCCTTCCTTGCATCAAATTCGCGAGCGCGAGCTGAACCGCCTCTTCCGATTGGCTGTCAAGATTGGACGTCGCTTCGTCCAGCATCAGAATATGCGGGTCGCGCAGCAGCGCCCGGGCAATCGCGATTCGCTGGCGCTGGCCGCCGGACAACTTCACGCCCCGCTCGCCGACCGCCGTCTCGTAGCCATCCGGCAAATCCCGGATGAAGCCGTCCGCATAAGCCATTCGCGCCGCCTGTTCGATTTCCTCCCGCGTCACGTCCCGATCTAGTCCATAGGTTAGATTGTCCCGGATCGTTCCCGCGATAACCGGACTGTCCTGCGAGACGTAACCGATTTGGCCCCGCCACGATTGGAGCGAATAATCGGCGATATCGCGCTCTCCGTGCCGGATGGAGCCGGCAGACGGCAGGTAGAATCGTTCCAGCAGCGAGAACAGCGTCGTTTTGCCGCCGCCGCTCGGTCCGACGATCGCCGTCACTTTGCCGCCTTCGATCGTGAAATTCAACCGGTCGAGAATCGGCTCGTCGGAATTATAGGCGAACGATACGTCGCGTACATGGATCGGCTCCGTGCGGCGCGTAACCGTTGCTCCGTCCTCCAGCGCTTCCTCGTCCGCTTCCAGGATGCCCATGATGCTCTCGGTCGCGCCCATTGTCTTCTGGAATTGCGTGAAGAACTGCGTGATCTGCGTAATCGGCATGATGATCTGGAACAGGTACATAATAAAGGCGACCAGCTCCCCCGCCGTCATCGCCCCGGACGACACCTGCACGCCGCCGAAGCCGATCAGCGCCACGAGAATGACGAGAATCAGGAACGATACGGTCGGGCTGATGAGCGCCTGCATCTTCGCTTCCTTGAGTCCAAGCCCGAACAGATTGCGAATGCCGCCGCTTCCCTGCTCGAATTCGGCCGCTTCCGATCCCGACGCCTTAACGAGACGGATCTCCGATATCGCGCGGGTAGCGGTCGACGCGAATCGCGCGTTCTCTTCCTGGGCCGCCTTGGCGATCCGGTACATGCGCTGGCCGATCGGCATCATGATCAGCGCGGCGAGCGGAAACACCGTGAAGATGACGAGCGTCATCTGCCAGTTCATGTACAGCATAACCGCGAGCGATCCGATGATCGACAATACCCCGGAGAAAAAGCCCGTAACATTTTCGGTAATGAGTCCCTTCATCACCGCGGTATCATTGGTCAGCCGGCTGACCGTCTCTCCCGTCTCCTTGCTGTCGTAATACGCCACCGGCAGGCGGAGCAGCTTGCGCCACAATCGCTCGCGAATGGCGGATACGATCTTGTTGCCGCCATAGTGCAGCATGTAGACGGCCGCGCCGCCGGCAATGACCTGCGCGATGAACGCGCCGGCCAAGCCGATGATTTGCCCTGCGCTCAGGGAGTCGAGCGAGAAGCCGTTGACCAGGTTCTTCGTAAACAGCGGGATGGTCAGCCCGACGAGCGTATTGACAACGCTGAGCGCCACGGCGACCGCCAACAACGCCTTCGGCGGATTCGTCTCCAGCACCAGCTTCCAGAATCTTCGTATGTTATGTTTCATGGTACTCTCCCTCATCTCTCTTCTATATGGATGACTCGTGTTCCACTTTATAACGTCTATGTAAACGGAGTTTAAACGAAAAGGAGCCCTCTTCGCAAAACGCGCGGCGGCGATTGGCGAAGAGAGCTCGACATGACGTGGGAAATGGGTGCGATCGAATCGGTTCGGCGATAAAAAAACCGGCGCTGCGTAGGAGCGCCGGTGCTGCATCTATTCCATTACGTTAGAGATCGGTAAGCGCGCCACATCGTCTCTTGTCTAATATCCGGCGACGTGAAATAACGTTCGGTGAACTGGCGCATCGGCTCGTTCTCGTGTTCGACGAAGAACATGCCGTTCGGATAGCGGCCTTCGGCCATGAGGCGCCGAACCGCTTCCGCGAACAGCGCCACGCCGCGCGCCATCCGTTGATGCCGTTTGAAGACGTACATCGTTTTGAACAACACCGTGCTCGCATCCATCTCCTCCAGCAGCATCCACCCGACAGGCTGACCTTTGTACCGCAAGAGCAGGCTTCGGGAAGGGTCCACCTCCGCGGCATCTTCGAACGGCGAGAGGATGTCCGGATATTCGGACGAAGCCGCCTCGATTAGCCCGGTTCGCTCGATGGCCGTTAGATCGCCCCAAGGCGCAATCTCGAAGTCGGCCGGGAGCTGCAACGACAACCAGCGCTGGCCTCGAAGCGACGTGAAAGGCCCCGACCGGATATGAATGCCGGGCTGCGGAGGGATGAAGCCGCATGCTTGAAGGAAACCCGCGATTCCGCGCTCCTCGCCATTCCTGGTCATGAACTCGGCCAGCAAAAGGGCGTAGCCTCGCGTCTTCAAGCGTTCGGCAGCTGCCTCCAACAGACGCCGCCCAATGCCCAGCCGTCTGGAGCCGGGGCGAACCACGATCGAGCGGAGATGGGCGGTGCCTTGCCCTTGCGCGAGCTCGATGACGATAGCGCCTAGATAACCGTCGTCATCGTTCGCGCCGATGGCAATGAGCTGAGCGGCGCCGGCCTGGATCGATGCCGCCGCTTCCGGTAGCACAAGATCTGGCATGTCTGCGAGTTCGGCGATGCTGAGTTCATCCAAGTCCAAGCTATATCCCTCCAGCCCATCGGCAGCATGAATTAGTCAGGAATACGAGAGACCGTGAACGTGACCGGCGCCGCCACAAGATTATCAGAGAGATCGGTCATCGTAATGTTGAAGGTAAACTTCGTATCGTTCGGAATGAAGCCATCGCCGTTTTTAATCTTGTTCAGACCGCTCGGATTCAGCGTGAGCGTGATGGTGTCCTTTGTCGAATCGTAACTTACCAGATAGTCGCCGTTGTTTACGCTTAATTGAGACGCATTGTCGTTCACTATTACGTTTGGAATTAGCTGCATGCCAACGATCGGCTGCGGAATAAGCTTCTCATTCACCGCAAAAGTAAACGTGGTGAAATCGTCCGACGATTCGACGACGGCCACTGGAGCTGTTCTATCCACCAATACCGGAACTTCGATCACTTGCGGCGTATTGCCTGCCGTCTCCACGCTAAAGAGTATGTCCGCGTCTAAATTTATGGGCAGTAGTGCATTTGGTGTGATTTGAATACCGGAAGGGGTGCTGGAAACCTGGATCTGATCCGTGCTGGAGCCGACTTTGATTTCCCCTAGTTCCGTCGATCCATCCATGACATTGAAATCACCCTCGGCCGGATCGTATTGGATGTTAGTACCGCTAATTTCTTTGCCCTTGTAAGCAAACTTAATGTAATCCTTAATATTGCGTTTTCCGTACGTAAAACCAAGCTGGCCTGCATTTAGAAGGACCTGGGTGCCGGTGCCGTTCGAATAGAACGGCGTATCGTCCTTGCGCTCCGCCGTCAGTACCGGCTTCACGACCGAATACGTGAACGAATAGTCCGTTTGCTTCTGCTGGTCATCCGTCGCGGTGATGGTAATCGTCGTCGAACCTTCCGCAAGCGGCGTTACCGTCAACGTCTTGTCGGCGATGGAGACCGTAGCGACTGACCCGTCGCTGGATTTGACTGTGTACGTCAGTGATGTATAAAGCTCATCGTTGAAGGCGACGCTCACATCGGCCGTTACGGCGGGATCGCCAGAGTACCCTGGATCGATGACGATCTGCGTACCCGACAGAACAGACGCGGTGACTACGTAGTCGAACGTGTAGTCCACAGTCCGCCCTTTCGCGTCCGTCGCCGTCACGGTAATCGTCGTCGTGCCTGCCACGAGCGGCGCTATCGACAGCGTGCTGCCGGTTACGGATACCGTGGCTGCAGCCAGGTTGCTCGATTGCGCGCTATAGATAAGCGATGCTTTGTCCTCGTCGTCGAACGCCGCGCTCACGTCGGCCGTTACCGCCGATGCGCCGGCTTCCGCCGAGGCTGGCGCGATCGCCGTGCCCGTCAGCACAGGCGCTTGGTTCGCCGCAACGACCGTATAAGCGAACGCGTAGTCCTTCTTCAGCCCTTTCGCGTCCGTCGCCGTCACGGTAATCGTCGTCGTGCCTGCCGCGAGCGGCGTTATCGACAGCGTGCTGCCGGTTACGGATACCGTGGCTGCAGCCGGGTTGCTCGATTGCGCGCTATAGCTGAGCGATGCTTTGTCCTCATCTTCGAAAGCCGCGCTCACGTCGACCGTTACCGCCAATGCGCCGGCTTCCGCCGAGGCTGGCGCGATCGCCGTGCCCGTCAGCACAGGCGCTTGGTTTGCCGCATTCACTGTGAAGTCGAACTCGTCCGCCACCTTCTCGCCGCGGCCGTCATCCGCCGTAACGGTGATTTTCGCGACGCCTGCGGCCAGAGGCTCCACGTACAGCTTCGCCCCTACCACGCGGACCATCGCCGCCGTCTCGTTGGAGGAAGCAGCGGTCCATTTCAATGTATCGCCGTCGCTGTCCGCGAATACGTCCGTCAAGTTGATCTCGACTTCATTCCCGCCCGCGACCGCCGCAGCCGGATTCGCGATCGGCTTGCTTACGGTCGGCGCATGGTTGACGCTCACGCTGCTTCCGCCCGTATAGACCGGCGCCGGATCCGCTTCCCGGTTCTTGATCTGCGATTTGACCGCGTCGTAATTGGCGATGACATCGGACAGCTTTACGCCTGTCGGCAGTTCAACTTTATCGATGGCGATGTCCTTGCCCAGCTTGATTCTAGCTTTGTCGGTGTCGACCTTGAACGTCTGAATCGCGGCGTCGCCGCTAATCGTAACGGCTTGTCCCGAAGTTACCGTCAACTCGCCGACTTTGGCGTTCAGTTCAATGCTGCTTGCTTTCTCGCCAAGGACGATCTGCTTCAGCGTTTCGCCCTTGACCGCGACCTTATCGCCGGCAATGACAAGCACGCCGTCGAACCGGCTCCCCGTGGAGTCGAATGCGACAGGCTTCGCTTCAGTCCCGCTAACCGCGATTTCCAGCTTGGCCAGCCCGTCGATATTTTTGTTTTGCTGGGAATAGGTAAGTTTGGCACCCTTCAGCGCGTCGAGGTTCTGACCGGCGAAGAGCGCCTTCAATTCTTTGGTAACCAGCACCGTCTCGCCATCGATTGAGACATAATCGCCGTCAATCTTCTGGATAACGGCCGTTTGCTCCTTCGCATTGAAAACATCAAGCAAGTAAGCCGCGACGTCCTCGCGGTTCACAGCGCTCTTCGGCGTTGTCCCCTGCTCTTGCTGCATCAATCCGAGACGATCCGCACGCTGCACCATTTCGGCCGCCCAGTTGCTCGCGCCTGCCGCCGAGCCCGTGCCCGACGCCGCTCCGCCGCTTGCGCTAGTACCGCCGACAGCGCGCACGAAGACGGTTGCAAGCTGCTCGCGCGTCAACAGATTGTCCGGCCGGAAGCTGCCGTCGCCGAAGCCGCCCATGAGCCCGGCATTGCGCACCGCTTCAATATAAGGCGCAGCCCACAGACTGCCGGTATCCGAGAATGAAGCGTTCGGCGTCGTGGTCGGCATCAACTTGAGCGCTCTGGCCAAAATAACGGCGAGCTCCTGACGGGTCAGCTCTTTGTCCGGTTGGAACTTGCCATCCGGGAAGCCGTTGAGCAGTCCTTTGTCGACCGCGTCCTGAACCGCTTGAATCCGATCCTGCGATACTTTGGCGATATCCGTAAACGATGCGTTTGGTGCGGATTGTCCGTTCGCCGTCTCTTGGGCATACGCGCCAGCCGGCGCCAACGACATGCTTAATATCGTCGTCGTCAGCATCCATTTCGTCCATTCTTTCATCATGACACCCCTATGTAAGTCGATTGGTATAGGAAAATAGAACCATCCTATTCCTCCATTATCGGTGTTCATAGGTTGAAAGTTTAGCTGAAAATTTTTACATTCTCTGCCTCTCTGTCTTGCCCCCGCCATTGCGATGGCACGCACGCAACCAGGTGATTCAGAACGGCTCTTGACACGTCCACGGGCGGGTAGTGCAAACGCCGTCAAGCCATGTCCCGCTCCCCTTCCTCCCGCCTTGGCAGCTTCCGCCGCCGCGCCGGAATACGCACATGCACGGTCGTGCCAGCGCCGATGAGGCTGTCGATCGCGATTCCGGAGCCTTCCCCGTAATGAAGCTTGACGCGCTGAATAATATTGTGAATGCCGCAGCCGACTGTTCCGTCATCCCGCTCGCCGAGAATATCGGCGATCCGACCGCGCGGCATGCCGAGCCCGTCGTCGATGATCAGGTAATGAATCGTGTCCGCCCGCACGTAAGCGGCAATCCGGATGTGAATGCGATCCCCGCACCAGGCATGCTTGAACACGTTCTCGATGAACGGCTGAAGCAGCAGCTTCACCGTCTCGTACGGCCACACGTTCGCGTCGATGTCCATGGTGACCTCCATCCGGCTGCCATACTTCACCCGCTGCAGGTCCAAGTACGCGCCAGCCTGCTCCAGCTCGTCCGCGACCGGAATCATCGTCCGACCGGAGTTGAGCGAGAGACGGTAGAACTTAGCCAGCCCCATCACCATACTCTGCAGCTTCTCGTTCTCCCCGAATTTCGCCAGCTGATTGATCGACGACAGCGCATTATATAGAAAATGCGGATTGATCTGCAGCTGCAGCATTTCCAGCTCCGCTTCTTTCTTCTGCAGCTGAGTTAGGTAAACCTTGTTGATGAGTGCTTCGATTTCTTCGCCCATGCTGTTCAGCGCGGTGGCGATCTGCGAGAATTCGTCCTTTCCTTTATAGGTCATCCGCTTGTGCAGATCCCCTTCGCGGAACGCATGCAGCACGGCGACGAACTTCATGACCCGCTTGGCAAAATAACGGGAGATGAAATAGCCCGCAATCGTGAAGAGCATGGTGCACAACACGCACAACCCGATAATAAAGGAGCGACTCTGCTTCGATTCCTGGTCGATGACGGTCAGCGGCACTTTCGCGGCGATGCGCCAACCGGGCTGCGGCAAATCTTCGACGATGGTCAGAAATTCGGGCTGTGCCCCCTCCTCCGCAAGTCCCATGCCGGCGCCCAGTCGTCCCGACGACTCGAATACGACGCGCCCGTTGGCATCGGTCACCGTCAAGCGGCTATCCCCGCCGAGCTTCCGGTAGTCCACGCTCTCGAACAGCTCGCGGATCGGCAAGCTGAAACGCATGACCGCAATCTCCTTGACCGCGAGCGGGTTCAAGTTATCGACCAGCCGGCGCACCAGGGAGATCCGGCCATCCCTCGCATCCTCCTCCACCTGCTTCCAAACCATCGTCTGCCCGTATTGCTCCGGCTCCAAACTCTGATACCAGCTTCTCCCCATGATGCGGCCCATCTGAAGGATGTCGTAATTGTCTTCCGCCAAATTCCGGTTATCCGGCGAGTTCCAGTCATGGTACCGCTCCCGCACGGTCGGATTGTGAAAATACACGCTCAACCGGATCGCCATGCCGATCGACTGCAAGGCACTCTTCAGCTCCGGCACAATGATGTTCTCTGCCCGAAGATGCGCGGCGAACCCCTCATCCTTCTTGCGCAAGCTCTCGATCAGCTCCTCCTTATAATAGAGACGTTCCGAGATGCGAACCATGTCATCGAGCTTATAGGCGACGTTATCCCGGATTTGCGCAATCGTTCCTTGAAGATTTGCCCGTGTCTGACGGCGCATAGAAGACTCGTACATGGAATGGGAGACATAGAAGTTGACCGCGACCAGCAGCACGGTGAAGACGAGATACGAGAGCATTAATTTGTAGCCGATCGGCAAGTAGCCCAGCTTCCGTTCCTTATGTCGTCCCGTGTCCATCGCTTCGATCGCGCCTCCTTCACAACGTCCGTTTGCGGTATTCGATCGGCGTCATGCCGAATTTCTCCTTGAATTGCCGGCTGAAATACGGCAAATACCGGTAGCCGACAAGATCCGCCACCTCGTATATTTTGATGCCCGGCTGATGAAGCAGCTCGCATGCTTTCTCCATTCGGATGTTCGCGAGCAGCTCGTTGAACGTGGAACCCGACTTCTCCTTAATGAGCACCCCCATGTAGCTGGGCGAGAAAGAGAATTGCGCCGCGATATCCTTCAGCTGGATATTCTCGCCCATGCGCTCCGTCATCGCCTTGACGACGCCGCGGATGAACTTGCTGTCTTTGGTCATCGACTTCTCATGCAGCCGCTCGGAAATCTCGTAGACGAATTGCATGAGCCACGTGCGGATGTCCGCCACCGTCTCCAGCTGCATGAGCACGTCGAGATGGCGAATTTCGATGCCAAGCAGCGAAAACAAGTCCTCGCCGCGCCCGCTCAAATATTGATCGGCTTTCCATACCATGTAGCCGAGCAGGTTGTGGACGGTGAATCGCGACCGGAGCGCCGCGATCGAGCGGAACAGGTTCTCGAATTCGTCATACACCCGCACCACTTCGTAAGCTTCCATCGCTGCCAGCAGCGCGTTCATGCGCGTATCCAGCTCGCGGGCATCCAGCATGCCCGGTTCGGCGCGTACCTCTTCGTACTTGATGACACCGCCTTTGCCGAAGAACATCTTCCCTGCAAGCGCTGCCACCGACTGCCGGTAGGAGTCGGCCAGTCCTTGCAGCCCTGTAACCGGCGCGCCAAGACCAGTCGTTATCGTGGCATTCGCGTGCCGCTCCACCGCGCGCGCAAGCCCGAGAAGCATAGCGTCGGGGTCGTCATGATCCACCACGACCAGCGCGATCCGTTGGGCGGATAGTTTGCAGTACGGGATGCCGCCGAGCGCTTGAATATGCGCATGCAGCTGCCGGAGCGAGGCTTGCGTCCACTCCTGGGGGGGCATCAAGACGCCCTTCTGCCCGACCGCGGCATGGTCGAGCTCCATGACGGCGACTCGCGCCGGGTAGCGGATCCGCTCGAAGCCATAGCTCGCCAGCTGTCTGGATAGTGCCGGATCCGGATCCGCCAAGGCGCCCTCCAGCAGCCGGATAAGCAGATCGCTCTTGGCAATCGGGATCAACTCCTCGTAGGCAGACTCCCGCTCGCGCTGCCTCCGTTCCTCATCCAAATCCCGTTTCACCTTGAGCAGGGAGGCCGCAAGCTCCCGATCGTCCATTGGCTTCAGCACATAACTGTAGGCTTTCATGGATAACGCCTGCTGCACATAACTGAACTCCTGGTGCCCGCTGACGAAGATAACGCGCAAATGCGGATTATTCTCCAAAGCGCCCCGCGCCAGCTCCAGCCCCGACATATAAGGCATGTTGACGTCGCTAACGAGAATATCGATCGGCTGCGATTCAAGAATGGCCCGCGCGGATAAGGCGTTGTTCGCGCAGCCCTTTACTTCCATACCGAGCTCATCCCAAGGCGTAAACCGCCTCATCCCCTCCAGATCCAGTTCTTCATCGTCCACCAGCAGCACTCGATACATCGCGTTTCCCCCTCGAGACTCGAAAATACCAATTACGTTAACAATATCTTATCAGAAACATAATTTACATTATATAGTAATTAATTGATCGTTACGACGATTCCCGCCGCTTCAACACTTCGATATGCAGCCCGTCTCGTACTAGAGCAAAAAGACCCCAAAGGAGGCAGGCTCCTTTGGGATTCTAGCGGCGAAACGAGCGGCTCGTTATTCGATGCCGAGCGTTGCCTTGTTCTTCTTCCATTGCTCGGTACGATACTCGAGCAGCTTGCCATACCCGAACTTCTCGGCCTCTGCTTCCGCCTTATCGAGAATGTCGTCGACCTCTTGGTCGTTCTTCGCCATGGCGGACTGTGCGAAAGCGAGGTCGAACAGATCGCCGAACGACTGCGAGATGGTCCCCAGCTCGCTATCCGGGTCGGGAATAAGACCGGTCAACTCGGTCGCCTTGTAGGAGGTCGGCCACGTAATTTCACTCTGGTATTTGGTCACCCAGCTTTTCTTGGCATCTGGCAGCACGTCCTGCAGCTTGACCTTGACCTTGTCGATATAAGAGCTGTTGCCGACGAATTGGAAGATTTCGCTCTCGGCCTGCCAGGCGGCGACGTTCGCCGGGTCGTACTTGTCCGTGAAGATCGGCATTTGGTTCTCGTCGAAGCCTTGCCAGTTGCCGCCTTCCGGACCGAAGAATTGCAGCGTCATCCCTTCCGGACCGGTATACCAGTCGAGGAAGGCGAAGATTTTCTCCGGGTCCTTGGCTGCCGTCGTAATCGCCGCCACGTTCCAGCCGACCGTAAAATAGTGGCTCGTGAAAATTTTGTTTTTATCCAGCCCCGGCTTGTGAATCGGCCAAATCATGAAGTATCCGGCATTCGGGTCTTTCTTAGTGAGCTCTTGATGCGCCGCATCCGCCAACTTCGTCACGTTTGCCCCGGTATAGACCGCGACCTTGCCGTTCATCAGCTTCTCCTTGACCTGATCCTGCGTCTGGGTGAACGCATCCTGGGAGATCAGCTTCTCGCGGTACAGCTTGGCGACGTACTTCTGCGATTCCCGGAACGTCGGATCCGTCAGCAGCGAAGAAATCTTGTCGCCGTCCACGACGCCCTGCATCTGATCGTTGAACGAGAAGTAGATCGCATTCTCTTTGAAGGCGGAATAGAGCACGCCCATGCCTTGGATATCGACGGCGCGGTCGACGTCGAGCGGTACGATGTCGTCGCCATATTTCCCCTTCACCTGCTTCAAATATGCGTACAGATCGTCCGTCGTCTCGAGCTTCGGCGAACCTAGCTCCTCGTAGATCTTCTTGTTGACGACGTAACCGGCCGTGCCTGTCGGCTTGTTCGTGTACCAGTTCGGGAATTGATAGAGCTTACCGTCCTCCGAGCGCAGCAGATCGAGTTCCTTTTCGCCGATCCATGTTTTCAGATTCGGATATTTGTCGAGATAGCCGTCCAGCGGCACCAGCTTGCCCGCTTTGCGCAGCCGCTCCAGCTCGCGGTGATCGCGGTCGGTCCAGATGACGTCCGTCAGATCGTCCGAAGACATCATCGTGGCCAGCAGCTGCTCATGATTGCCCGCCGCCGCGATGGAGGTGATGCTGACGTTCTTCAGCTCTTTGACCAGCTTGCCGATCTGCTTGCTCTCCCACTCCGGAAAATCATGCCACGAATAATGGCCGTACAGCGAGAACTCGAGCGGCTCCGACCCCAGCTCCCACCGGTCCGAAGAATTGGGCTTCGCCTCGCTGCCGTTCCCCGCCTTGGACGCATTGACCGGCTTGCTGCCATTCTCGTTTTTGCCGGTTCCCCCAGAGCCCGAATCGGTACAGCCCGCGAGCGCTCCGGTCAACGCCAGGATGAGCGCCGCGCTTGCCAGCAGCGGTTGTCTTGTCTTCTTCATCGGCTTATTTCCCCTCTCGTCTATCTAATGGTTCATCTATGTTCAAAGCCTTGTTCGGCCTTAAACCAAAAGCGGGCGTTGCTATTCCTTGAGCGAGCCAACCATGACGCCTTTGACGAAGTGCCGCTGGACGAGCGGATAGACAAGGATGATCGGAATCGTGACGACCATCATCGTGGCGTTGATCAGCGACTTGGATGTTATCGTGCGGCTGCTCTCGATCTTGGATAAGGCGAACGACTCGGCGCCTGCCTGATCGGACACGATATTGGCGCTGAGAATCCGCCTTAGAATCGTCTGCACCGGCATTAAATCGGGATCGGTAATGTAAATCGTCGGCACGAACCAGTCGTTCCAATGCGCCACCGCCGTGAACAATCCGAGCGTCGCCAGCACGGGGCCCGACAGCGGCAGCACGATGCGGAAGTACGTGCCCCAGTTGCCGCAGCCGTCGATCTGAGCGGATTCCTCGAGACCGGCAGGCAGGCTGCGAAAGAAGGTGCGGAAGATGATCATGTTCCACACGCTGATCAAGCTTGGAATAATAAAGACGAGGAAGTTATTCATCAGCCCGAGCGAGCGGATCAGCAGATACGTCGGAATGAGTCCCCCGCCGAAATACAGCGTGAAGAGGAAAAACATCATATAGAAGCTGCGCCCGAACAAGTAATTCTTGGTCAAACCGTAGGCGAGCAGCGTCGTCATGAAGAGCGCGCCTGCCGTGCCTGCGATCGTACGCAGAATCGAGATCAGGAATCCGCCAGCTAGCCGCTCGTCGCCGAACACGATCGCGTAATTCTCCCACGTGAATGCCCGCGGCCAGAAGGTTAGCCCGCCTTTGACGGTATCCGTCCCTTCATTAAGCGAGATGACAAGCCCGTTCCAGAACGGATAGAACGCGCTGAACGTCAGCAGCGCCAGCAGGATATAGATCGCGATGATCATCGTTTGGTCCTTGCGTGCGATCCGTTTCACCCGCAACTCGCCTCCTTATTCAACCGTTGTCGACTTACCATAGGCTGTTGCCCGATCGTCTTGCGGAATAATTCGCGATCGCGAGCAGCCCGACGCTGACGATCGCCTTGAACAACCCGACCGCGACCGCATACGAATATCGGCCATTCTGCAAGCCGACGCGATAGACGTACGTGTCGATGACGTCCGATACCGGCCGCAGCACCGGATTGACTGCCAGCAGGAGGATATCCTCGAAGCCGGCATTGAGCAGATTGCCGATGGCCAAGATGAGGAAGATGACGACGACCGGCAGGATGGACGGCAGCGTGATGAGATAGATCTGCTTGAATTTGCTCGCCCCGTCGATATCGGCCGCCTCGTATAGATGAGGGTCGATGCCCGCGATCGCGGCCAAGTACACGATGGAACCGAACCCGACCTCCTTCCACACGTTCGCGGAGACGAGGATCGACCAGAAGTATTCGGGCAGCGAGAGAAAATTGATCGGCGCATCGATCGCCCCCACCGCCTTGAGCGTGTCGTTCACCGGCCCGCCGTCGGTCGCGAGCATCGACATGATCAACCCGGCGACGATCACCCAGGAGAGGAAGAACGGCAGGTACGTGACGGTCTGAACAACCCGCTTGAACGCCATATGACGCACCTCGTTCAACATGAGCGCCAGGATGATCGGGGCCGGGAATCCGATCGCGAGCTTCAATAGGCTGATGACGATCGTGTTGCGCATGACCGTCCCGAATTCCGGCGCCCCGAAGAACGCCTCGAAATGTTTGAATCCGACCCAAGGGTTCTCGAATATCCGGGATCCGGTAAAAATGCTGTAGTCCATGAACGCCGTAAGTACCCCGTACATCGGAATGTAGGAGAAGACGAACACGAGCAGGACGCCGGGCCATACCATGAGCTGCACGTCCAGCTGCTTGCCGAGTCGGGCGATCCAGGATTTCTTCTTCATCGCCGGCTCTGGCGTCGCGGCACCGTGAAGCCGTTCCAATCGCGTTGTTTGCGGCATGATCAACCTCCCGTTTCGTTGTAAATTTAGTCTACGTCTTCCAGAAAACCCAAACTATATAACAGAAACACGATTGTTTATACTTCTGCGTGATGTTTCGCTAAAGAAGGGGCTTCGCCCCTTTGACCCCGCTTTTGTTGCTCCTCCCCCTAGTTGCTCCCTCCCCCTAGTTGCTCCCTCCCCCTTCCCCCTCCGCTGAGGGGAACCAGAGGACTGAGCATATGCTTCCGATGTCGTTTTCCATCCGGAAACGTTTACCTCTGGGCTCCCTCTTTCGTGCTGTCACGTTTGTTCGCGGTCGGCGGGGTGCTTCGAGCTGGCACGCTTTTGTCCTCGCGGACAAAGCTTCATTTTGTTGCTCCCTCCCCCTTCTCCCTCCGCTGCAATGCTGTCAGGTTAAGCGCGCCGGGACGTGGTAGGAGCTTGCTCGTCTGCAGGCCGTCCGTGCTCCCGATAACGACGCCTAAGTCCGCGGGCTGTCCGAGCACCCGATAACGACGCCTATGTCGCTATAACTTGTCTGCAGGCAACCGTTGCTCTTGATAACGACGCCTATGTCGCTATTGCTCGTCCACGGGCTGTCCGAGCACCCGGTAACGACGCCTATGTCGCTATTGCTCGTCCACAGGCTGTCCGAGCACCCGATAACGACGCCTATGTCGCTATTGCTCGTCCACAGGCTATCCGAGCACCCGATAACGACGCCTATGTCGCTATTGCTCGTCCACGGGCTGTCCGTGCTCCCGATAACGACGCCTATGTCGCTATTGCTCGTCCACAGGCAGCCCGAGCACCCGATAACGGCGCCTAGGTCGTTATTGCTCGTCTGCACGCCGTTCATACTCCATCCGGACGTTTCTCCTTAACCTGACAGCATTGCCCTCCGCTGAGGGGAACCAGAGGACTTCGCCCTCTGGACTCCCTTCTTCGTGGGGACACAATTGTTCGCGGTCGGCGGGGTGCTTCGAGCTGGGCACGCTTTTGTCCTCGCGGACAAAGCTTCATACGGTTATGAAGGCAGTCCTAAGACATAAGTCTGTCAACTATAGTCCATGGATGGCTGCACTCGATATTTTTCTTTAACCTGACAGCATTGGCATCGGGGAATGGGTGACAACGCGAAATAGCCGCCTCGCGAAGAGGCGGCTAGCTAGAGACAGGCGGCTGAATTGTACGGGAAGGAAGGGAATGTAACGGACGGCACGAATCAAGTTTAGAGATGTGAAGGATGAATAGACGAAGTCGCTAATGCGCTTCGCGCAAGTTCCCTAACACTTGAATCGGCAAAGTGGAATTACACATGATCGCAAATGAAGGAACGAAAGAAAATCCGTGGAAATTGAAAACGCCGCCTCAAACATCGGAATACGAAATGTACAAGGACGAGAAGGATGGGCGCGAGATCCTTGTCTGTACGGTCGGCAAAACCGTGCTGCACGACGACTACCGCGCTCTGGCCGACCTGCACGCGATGCTGAAACAGCATGGAGATTGGATGGAGCTTGGCAGCTCGGTCGAGCCGAAGCCTGCGAAGGAAGGACCGTAGAGGCACGGGGACGTTCCGCCGATCACCCTGTCGGAGGCTGGTACGGATTAAAAAAAGAGTTGCACGGCCGATCCGGCGTGTAAATTCCGCCGCTGATGGAAACGCTCGGGCTTGCGGAGGTCGAGCACCATCCAAGAAATAACCGGATGCGAGCCCTGTAACTCGCTTCCTACCCCGCCAAGCTCCGCGCGTCGGAACCTCGGCTTAACTGGAGTCGCTGCGCTGCCGTCCGCCATGCTCCTCTTCGGAGACCGGGAGCGCCAGATGCCTGCGGAGTATCTCCCGCGCGAGCATCCCGATGAAGGCCCGCTCCAGTCGCAGCGCTTTCGCTTCCCGGTACGTCTCCAACACCGCTTCGTCGGATAATCGGCCGAGCAGCAACTCTCGTCCGCTTCTCGGCGGGATCATGGCCGACACGTCCGGCCTGTCCGCTTATGGTTCTTCAATGTCCAATACCTCCATTACGAGCTTGCGGTACTGCTCGGCTTTGCGCGTACCGCTGATCAAGTTCGACAATCGATAGACGGGGATGTCGTAGCGGCGGCAAAACTCTTTCTGATCCAATTCCAATTCCGCCAGCCTCCGCTTGATCGCCCAGCCGAACGGCGTGATCGGCTTCGTCCGTTTCACCGCCGGTCCCCTCCCTGCTTATTTCTTGCTTGCCGGATATGCTATAATTTTCATAATCTGTTTTTCTCATTATAACGTAGTTAAGTCATTGTTCAACCTAAAATTTACTTAAATACGTGTTTTCGTCCTATTTTTGGAGGGATTGCGGTCCATGCAGACTATTTACGAACGAATCGAATCGCTCATCGCGCGGCGCGGAATGGCGAAGAAAGCGTTTTGCGAGCAGTTGAATATCTCGACGGGCAATTTTGGCGACTGGAAACGCAACGTCTCCGCCCCTTCCGCCCGCAAGTTGATCGAGATCGCCGCTTTTTTCGACGTCAGTCTCGACTGGCTCATGACCGGCCGCGAGTTCCAACCGCGCCAAGCGCGCGTGAACGAGAGCCGCGAGCCTTATTTTTTTGAGTCAAGATGGCAACTCGATTGCCGCATTAGCGACCTGCCGGAGAAGGAACGCGCGTTCATCACGGAATATTTGGCGTTCAGCGGGTTCCGCAAGGAGCAGGAAGCGAAGCTGACGGAGCAGAGGCAGTCGGCTGCTGTGAATAAGAACGAGAAGACGGAGAAAGAGGAACCGAAAGGTTAGCTTCTCGGCTTGAATCGTTCCTGGTGCCTGGAGCGTACGACGGCCCGGCCTTCGCAATTATGCGAAGGCCGGGCCGTCGTTGTTGGAGCGGTTATTGCCGGACAACTACTGCATCGCTGCTCACGCGCGCATTTCCTCCGTCCGGTTCGACTGCTCGTCTGGTCGCGTCTCGACCGGCGCATGGCGCAGCGTAATCGCGAATATATGCATGCCCGGGCTGTACGGGAGCTGAAGCGCAGCCGTCGCCTTCCGCCCATCGAGCGCATGCTTCTGCATGAATATGCGTCCGGGCTGGTCGATGACGAAGGTGCGGACTTCGTTGCGCTCCGCAATCCGGCCTTCCCAGGCGATTCGCTCGCCGAAGCGCGGCGCGCCCGTCCAATCGGTGAACCGTAAGCGGAATACCTCCTTCGTCCCGTCTTGGTACACCGCCGTGCATGGTTCGATGTAATTCCCCCACTCGCTGCAGCCGAGCAGCGCGATCTCGTCGTAGCGGCCTTGCGGCAGCCGGATGATTTGCCCGTGGCACGAAATGTTGTCGTTGCCTCCATCGAGCAAGTCCCCGAAGCGAAACGGCCGATCATCCACCTGGAATTCTTCGCTTGCAAGCGCTTCGTCCGGCAAGAAATACGTCCCCATGCCCGTCAGATTCGCCCGGTCGCTGCCGAGACTGCCGAAGCCCTGGTCGTTCATATAGGCGCCAAGCGGCACGGATGTGTACACGCATTGTTCAGCCGGCTCTAGCTTATGCTCCGCGTTCTCTTCCGGCTCGGCAGAGGCAGCTGCTTCTCCCGCTTGGACCACAGCCGCTTCCTGGGCCTCGCCGATGCCTCGCAATTCGATCGCGAGTTGTTCCTCGAACGTCGCGATGTCTTCGATCTTGGCAGCCAGCAGCTCTCCATGACGGCCTTGGGCAGGATTCAAACTCGCCCGCACGAGAATCTTGTTGATTGAACGCCACCGGTTGCTCGCTTCCTCCAGCCCGTCGGCTATGCCCCCTAGCGCCGGCACGCCGTCTCGCGCCGCCAACTCCCGAAGCAAGCCCGCGAACATCATGCGGCCGGTGCTCAGGTCGAAGATCGTGCGGATGAGCGGCGCGTCGTGCCACGTCCCCGAATCGCCCCATTCGACGGCCAAATCCAGACCCGCTCTTACGTCCTGCGCGAAGGAACGCATCTGATCGAACGGCGAATTCCCGCCTTCCGTGCGCGGCGCATGCGTCAGCACGACGCTGCGCCAGTCGGCCAACTCGGCCGCATCCCGCGTCTTATGCATAACCGCGTGGTTCAAATAGGCCGCGAGCAAATCCGCCTTCGGCAGCGGCTGCGCGAACTTGCCGTACCAGCTGTCCGAGCAGTAGAACGTCTCGCCATCCCCGCTTACGCCGATGATCGTCGCCGCATGAATGCGCGTATTGTCCGGATTGCCGAATCCGCCGTCCCACGGAATGGCATTCGCCTTGACGGCGGCCAAGACAGGGCTTCCTTGACGGAGCTGTTCGAGAATATCCGCGACGGCAAGCCCGACATCGGTCAGCGTCCGGTCATCGAGCGCCAGACCGTGGTACCGCTCCAGCAGCAGCGGGTCGAAGCGCCGCAGCTCGCTTAAGCAAGCGCCCAGCCGCGAAGAGGCATTCGACACGTAGCCGAACGTCCATGTATCGGCGAACATGCCCGCCGAGCCCCGTCCGTGCCAATTGGCGACGGCCACGATCTCCATCTCGGTGCAGTACAGAAATTCGATATAGCGCGGCTCCACCGTAATTAGCGGCGGCAGCTCCGCAGGCACATCCCGCATGGCCGCGATCGGCTGCGCGTAGGCGCTCGCCTCCGCGATTCGGGTGTAGCGGAACAAATGCTCGATATCGACCCGGTACCCTCGCTCTTCCAGCTTGGCGGCGGCCTGGATCGCTTTCATCGAATCGCCGCCGAGCGCCATGAAGTCGTCGTGGATGCCGATTCGCGCAAGGCCGAGCAGCTCCGCCCATACGTCGGCCATCGCCCGCTCGACGTCCGTGCGCGGCTCCGCGTAATCGGCGGCGAGCGCGGCCGCCGCGCTCGGCTCGGGGAGCGCGGCGCGGTCGACTTTGCCGTTAGCGGTTAACGGAATGTTGTCGATCGGCACGAAGTATGACGGCAGCATGTAGGAGGGCAGCCACCTGGACGCGTAAGCGCGAAGCTCGGCCGGCGATAGACCCGAAGCAGATACGTAGTAGGCGCAAATGCACTTAGCCCCGTGCGGATCGGGCCGGTCGAGCACGACCGCTTCCCGGACAGCCTCATGCTTGATCAGCTGCGCATGGATTTCGCCAAGCTCGATCCGGTACCCGCGAATTTTGACCTGATGGTCTACCCTTCCCATGAATTCAATATTGCCGTCGTCGAGCCAGCGAGCCATATCGCCCGTCCAATACAACTTCCCGGCATGGAACGGATTGTCGATGAACCGTTCGGCCGTCAACTCAGGCTGATGCATATAACCGGAAGCCAGCACCTCTCCGCCAATGTACAACGCCCCCTTCACGCCGATCGGACAAGGCTTGAGCGCTTCGTTCAGAATGTAATAGCGCGCGTTCTGAATCGGCTTGCCGTACGGGATGCTCGCCCAGTATGGCTGCACGTCCCCGACGGGGTAGTAGTTCGACCAGACCGTCGCCTCCGTCGCGCCCCCGAGGGCGATGACGCGCGCGGACGGGACAGCGGCCCGCAGTCGGTCCGGAAGCGTGACGGGAATCCAATCCCCGCTCAGGAAGACCAGACGCAGGCTTGCGGCGGCCGCTTTCTCGCCCATCGCCTCGAGCGTCGGCATCAGCTGCTGAAGCGCCGCGGGCGCGGAATCCCAGAACGTGACCGGCTCGCTCCGCAACATGGCGGCAAGCGCGTTCGGATTGCGTATCTCCGACCGCGAAGCGATACGGATCGAGGCTCCGGCTGCCAAGAAGCCGAAGATATCGTACACCGACAAATCGAAGCAGAGCGACGTCATGAACAGGACGCGGTCGCCCTTGCCGATGCCATACGTCTTGTTCACCCATTCGATCAGGTTGATGACCGGTCGGTGCTTCACCATGACGCCTTTCGGCGTGCCCGTCGAACCGGAGGTGAAGATGACGTAGGCGAGATGATCCGCCTTGGACGAACATTCGGGGTCGGTTGTCCCATAGCCCTCGAGATGCCACCGTGTCCATTCCGAGACAACGATCGGCGCCGGCATATCCGCCGGCGAGTCGGTTCTTCGCATGACGATATCGAACCGGTACTGCAGCTCGTTCGGGAAATCCGCCGCACTGCGCTCGATGGCCGGCTCGACTTGCAAGCCCCCTGCCCTCTTGGCCGCATAATCGAAGAAGCTTCGGCTCGCGTACAACAATTTGTCCATGTTATATGTCGGCCGGTACGCACCTTGATGCTCGCGCGCGAAAACCGCGAGCGACTGCCGGAACGTCTCTTTGCGTTCCTCGTCCGGCACGTCCGCGATGAAGATCCGCCCGTCCGGCGCAAGCAAGCGCCGGCATTCCGCGATGACCGCCTCCAAATACCGGTAGCCCGGGAAGAACTGCGCCGCGCTGGCGATGATGATCGCATCGAAGCTTCCGTCCGCCAAGCCGCGCGTCTCGTGCGCGAAGCCTTCCACCAGCGACACCGCCGGATAAGCCCCGCCCGCCAGGCGCTCGTGGTTGCGCCGCTGGGTGAGCGGCGAAGGATCCATGCCCACGTAGGCCGCTACGCCGCCGGCGAGCTCGAACATGATCAGCCCCGAGCCGCAGCCGATCTCCAGCACGCGGGAACGCGCGTGAAGATGCGGCTTGATCAACCCGGTCACGTGCCGCACGTATCGGTCCACCTCGGCCTCGCTGAACGCTTCGCCCGTGTAGCTGCTGACGAAGCCGCCTTCCTCCACCCGGCCTTCCGCGCTTCGGGCGACGTAATCCCATAATGCCTTCACCTGCTCGGCGTCGACCTGTTCGCGCTCGACCCGCGGCTGCTCTTCGTCTAGCAGGACGATGTCGCGCAGCTGCGGCAGCGTCCATTTGAACGCTTCGAACGGACGGAATGCCTCGGCCTGCGTGACGAGATGCGCGATGCCGGAGCGGCTCATGATGCCCTCGATCCGCTCCCGCGGGAATTGCGGCTCGAACGGCACATAAGCGCCGCCAGCCTTCAAGATGCCGAGCACGCCGACGATCATGTCGACAGACCGCTCGACGATGACCCCAACGAGCGTCTCAGCCCCAACGCCTCTTGCCTGCAGGAGCGCGGCCAATTGGTTCGCTCTCTCGTTCAATTCGCGGTATGTCCACTGCTGGCCGCCGCCTGCGACCGCGACCGCCTCCGGATCAAGACGGACGCGCTCCTCAAACAAGCTTGGAATCGTCCGATCCCCATCGTAGACAGTATCCGTCGCGTTGAATGTCTCCACGATGCGCTTCGTCTCGTCCTCGCCCATGTAATTCAAGGAGCCGATCGCGCGCTCCGGCGCTTCGATGATCGCCTCTAGCAGGTTCGCGTAATGGGCAGCCAGCCGCTCGGCCGTCTCCGTCTTGAATAACGAACGGCTGTATTCCAGCAGACAGACGATCCGTCCATCCGCGGGAACCGCGGTCAAGGCAAGATCGAATTTGGCGACCGCATGAGACAACGGATACTCTTCCGCCTGCAAGCCGCTCCATGCCGGCAGCGGATTCTCCATGTTTTGCAGCGCGAACGCCGCGTCGAAGAGCGGATTGCGGCTGAAGTCGCGCGCCAGCCGAAGCCGGCCGACCAGCTCTTCGAAGGGATAATGCTGATGCTCGTAAGCGCCGAGCGCCATCGCCCGCACTTCCCGCAAATAATCGGCGAACGGCTTGCGCGGCGCCGGATAGCTGCGCATCGCCAGCGTGTTGACGAACATGCCGATGACCCGCTGCGTCTGCGAACTCGAGCGGCCCGCGACCGGCGAGCCGACGACGACGTCTTCCGCCCCGCCGTACCTGCCGAGCAGCGCGGAGAATGCGGCCAGCATGACCATGTACAGCGTCGCCTCTTGCTCCGCAGCGAAGGCCGTAAGCCGCGCGGTCAACGCTTCCCCGAGCTCGACCCGGATTACATCGCCTTCGAAACGCCGCAGCGCGGGTCTGGGGAAGTCCGTCGGCAGATCCAGCACGGGCAGCTCGCCCGCGAACGCGTCAAGCCAGAACCGTTCATGCGCCGCGTACGCTTCGGTCTGCTCCAGCCGATGCCGCCAAACGGCGTAATCCTTGTATTGGATGTGCAGCGGCGCGAGTGCCTCGCCGGCGTAAAGGCGCGTGAACTCCTCCACCAGCAGATTGATCGATACGCCGTCGGCCACCATGTGATGCACGTCGATGAGCAGCAGATGCCGCGCGGGAGCGAGCCGGATTACGCCTACGCGCAGCAGCGGCGCCTGTCTCAGATCGAACGGCCGGACGAACGCAAGCGCCTGCGCGCGGGCATCCTCCTCGCTGGCCTCCGAGTATTCGATGACGAGCCGCGCCTCCGGCTCGATCCGCTGCACCAGCTCGCCCTGCACCGTGTCGAAGCTCGTGCGGAGCGCTTCATGCCGTCGGATCAGCTCGCCGAATGCGTATTCCAGCCGCTCCCGCTCAAGCGGCCCGTTAATGCGCAGCGCCATC
The DNA here is from genome assembly GCF_042431225.1 of Paenibacillus aurantiacus. Taxonomy (NCBI): domain Bacteria; kingdom Bacillati; phylum Bacillota; class Bacilli; order Caryophanales; family Paenibacillaceae; genus Paenibacillus; species Paenibacillus aurantiacus. The sequence continues at coordinate 85,391 of NZ_JBHMDO010000047.1, forward strand.
GGAATGTTGTAGCTCGTAGCGGCGCCGTCCAAGCGGCTGAGCACGTACAGCCGCTTCTGCGCGGAGGTGGAAGGGTAGAACTCCGCCGGCTCCGCTGCTGGAATGATGGCCCCTTCCGTGCGCGAAGCGGCGCTGACAGCCTCCGCCATGGCTGCAAGCGTCGGGTGATCAAACACGTCGCGAAATGCGAGCGTTGCGCCCGTCTGCTCATAGATGCGCTGCAGCAAGGCCGCCGCGCGCAAGGAATGACCGCCAAGCTCGAAGAAATTCCCGGTCGCCTCGACGCTCGGCACGCGCAGAATCTCCTTCCAGATGTCCGCCAGCTGCGCTTGGCCTGGCGTCAACGGAGCAGAGGTCTGCGACGATGGAAGCGCCGCTTCGATAGCCGGCAGCGCTTTGCGGTCGAGCTTCCCGTTCGGGGTTTGCGGCAGCCGGTCCAGACGTACGAACCCCGACGGCACCATATAAGCCGGCAGCCGGGACCCTAGGCGCTCCCGAAGCAGCGAGATCGGAATCTCGCGCTCCGATGCGTAATACGCATACAGCGAGTAGGCGCCGTCCTCGTCCGCTCGGGCGACGACGGCCGCTTCAACCACTTCGTCAAGCGCGAGGAGCGCAGCTTCAATTTCGCCCGGCTCCACCCGGTATCCACGGATTTTGACCTGTTGATCCAGCCTCCCCAGACATTCGAGCGTTCCGTCCGGCTTCCATCTCGCCAAGTCTCCGGTTCGATACATCCGCTCGCCAATCGCGAAAGGATGCGGGGCGAACTTCTCCGCGGTCAGTTCTTCGCGCCGCCAATAGCCTCTTGCCAGCCCGTCGCCCGCGATGCACAGCTCGCCGGCCGCACCCGTCGGCATCAATTGCCCGCTCGGACCCAATACGTAAATCTGCGTGTTCGCGATCGGCTTGCCGATTCGGGTATCGGAATCTCCGATCGCCTCGTGAACGGCCGACCAGACCGTCGTCTCCGTTGGGCCGTACATATTGAAGATGCGAGCCTGCGCGACGCTTCGCAGCTCGCCCAGCAGCGCCGCGGGTAGCGCCTCGCCGCCGAGCAGAATACAGCGAAGACCGGCGATCGCCTCGCGTCCCCGCGGGTCAGCCAGCAGCAGCCCCATCCGCGAAGGCGTCATCTGCGCCGTGCGGATGTTCTGCGACGCGATCCACGACGCCAAACGCGACGGGTCGCCCTGCTGCTCCATGTCCGCCATGGCGACCGTCATGCCGATCGTTAACGGCAGCAGCGTCTCCAGTACGAAAATATCGAACGAATAGGTCGTGACCGACAATATCGCGCCGCCTGGCTCGAACGGAATCCGGGCGGTCATGCCGACGAAGAAATTGTGCACCGACCGATGCTCGATCATGACGCCTTTGGGCATGCCCGTTGAACCCGATGTGTAGATGACATACGCGAGATTATCCGCGCCGGACAGCGGATCAAGGTTGGTGCCATCGGACGCGTACGCGTCCGGATCGTCCAGGAATACGCTTGCCCCGCCGAATGAGATGCGCCCGGCGAGCGAGCGGTGGGCCAGCAGCAGCTCCGAGCCGGAATCTTCGGCCATATGACGGATGCGCGCGTCGGGAAACTCCGGATCGATCGGCACGTAAGCTGCGCCCGCCTTCAAGACGGCGAGCAAGCCGGCGACCATATCGGCGCCGCGCTCCGCCATGACCATCACGAGCCGGTCCGGTCCCGCGCCCGCTTGACGCAGCGTCCGGGCAAGCCGGTTCGCCCGCTCGTTCAGTTCGCGGTACGACACCCGCTTAGCTCCGAAGACGACCGCCGTCTCGTCCGGCGTTCGTTCCGCCTGCCGTTCGAATAGCAGATGAATCGTTAAGCCGGATTCGTAAGCGGTGTCCGTGTCGTTCCAGCCGCAGCGCATCGTCGCGATTTCCGCCGGCGGCATCGTTTCGATGTCGTCCAGCGGCCGGTCCGGATTCCGCGTGATCGCCTCGAACAAGTGGCACAGATGGCCCAACATCCGATCGAGCTGGTCCGCCTCATAGTGCAGCTCATTGTATAGGAGCAGAATGCGAAGATCCGCTTCGTCTTGCTCGAACCGAAAATGAAGGTCGCAGCTGAATCCATCTAACGAATCGGGCGGATGAAGCCCGCCAAGAGACGCCAGCGTCGGAATGACAGGACGGCCGCCTTCATCCAAGCGATACGTAAGCCCTGCCGCCATCTCGCGGAACGGGATGCCGCGATGCGCCATCGCCTCGCCGACCGCTAGTTTGGATGCCTGCAGCAGCGTCTTGAGCGTGCTGTCCCCGGTCGCCTTCGTCTTCACGATCAGAAGGCCGCTCTCCGCGGACGAACGATCCTGACCGACTGCCCGAGGGACGCCCAATATAACGGTCTCTTCATGAGAATATTTGTAGATCAAGCTTTGGAGGCCGGCCAACAGCAGCAGATAGAGCGCCGCAGGGGAATCCTTCGCAATAGCCGCCAGACGTGATCCCGTCTCTCGCGGAATCGTCCGAACAAGCTTCGCACCCGCCGGGTTCTCGCCGCAAGCGCCGATGAAACGGTTCGTCGCGGGCTTGCCGTAAGGCAGCGCCGCAAGCGCATCCTCCTCCGCGAACCGCCCGCTCCAATATACGCGCTCTTTCTCGAATACCGTTCTCATGAACATCACACCCCGATTGTTGGAATTGTCTCTAGAAGGCAAAATCAAGCGACTCCCATGCGCTGCCCGCGTCATGCGGCTCCTCGCCGCCAAGCGGGATGTCCTGCAGCGAGATGTCCGGCGATTCGGCAATCGCGCCAAGCAATGCGAGATACCGATCTTTCATCCGTTCGATCGTACTGCGCGCGTATAAGTCGCCGGCATAGACGAACGTGCCTTTCCAAGCCCCGCGTTCCTTATACAGATCAAGCGTCAAATCGAATCTTGCGGCGCGCCGCGCAAGCTCGAGCGGCGCAAGCGACAAGCCGCCCATCGGCGCGGCAAGCATATCCGGGTCCTGCATGGCGAACATGACATCGAATATCGGGTGTCTGCCCGGTTCGCGCTTGACCGCCGGCAGCTCCGCGAGCAGTTCGAACGGATAATCCCCATGCTCGAACGCCTCCAGCGCGCGCAATTTCGTATCGTTCAGGAATTGCCCGAACGTAAGACCGCCGGCCGGGTTGCAGCGCAGCGGCACCGTACCGGCGAACATGCCGATGAGCGGCGAGGCGAACCGATGATCCCGGCCGGATACCGGCGTGCCGATCGTGATGTCCTCTTGACCCGTATAACGGGAGAGAAGGGCGGCGAATCCCGCAAGCATGACCATGTAAAGCGTGCAGCCGCGCTCCGCCGCGAGAGCGTGCAGCCGCTGCGCAAGCAGGGGTTCCAAGTCAAAGGCAACCGCGCCGCCATCGCGGCCTCGGGACGGTTGACGCGCATAATCCTCCGGCAGCCGAAGCACCGGCAGCTCTCCTGCCAACGAACGAAGCCAGAAGCGCTCCAGATGCTCCCGGCGCGCGGCGAAGCGCGTCTGCTGCCATGCCGCATAGTCGATGTATTGAACGCGCAGCTCCGGCAGATCCCCACCTTCGTACAACAACGCGAATTCACGAATGAGGTTGCCGATCGACAAGCCGTCCGAGACGATATGATGCATGTCGAACAGCAGCAAATGTCGATCGGGCGCGAGACGGACGATGCCGGCGCGCAGCAGCGGCGCGCTCGTCAGCTCGAATGGCCGGACGAACCGGTTCATGTAGGAGTCGGCATCCGCTGCATCCTGTACAGCTTCCAATCGCTCGAGCCGAAAATCAACCTTCGCCTGTACACGCTGCGCCGGCGCGCCCTCATGCATGATGAAACTCGTGCGCAGCGTCTCGTGACGGTTGATGATCGCCGCAAGCGCCGCTTCCGCCCGGTCCGCATCAATCCCGCCTTCCGCGAGAATCGCGCTTGGCATATGACTTGCCAATTCGCCGCCCGGCATCTGGCTCTCCCAATAGATCCGGCGCTGCGCGATGGAGAGCGGGTGCAGCTCGCGTCGCGGAACGAGCGTAATCGGGGCTTGGCGCTTCCCGCGTTCCTGCATGTCGATTACAGCCGCTAGCTCCCGAATCGTGGGCGATTCGAAAATTTGCCTATACGCCAGATCGGCGCCGAACCGCTCATGTATGGCACCAAGGAGCTCCGCCGCCTTCAAGGAGTGGCCGCCAAGCTCGAAGAAGGACCGGTCGACGCTCGGACTTGCAACGCCGAGCATTTCCTCCCACATCGCCGCAAGCTCCGCCTCGGTCTCCGTAACGGGAGGCAAATAGGCTTGCCCAGCCGTCTCCATGTCCGGCTCCGGCAGCGAATTAACGTCCACCTTGCCGCTAGGCGTCAAGGGCATGGACGCGAGCGGCACGAGGAAGGCCGGTACCATATAACCCGGCAGCTTCGCCGCCGCATAAGCCTTGAGCTTGGCTGGCGCGAGGTCGGCATCCGGTTCCTTCGTATAATAAGCGCATAGATAATCATCCAGCACCGGGCTGCGCCGCACGATGACGGCCGCTTCGCGAACGCCGGGACATGCGCTAAGCACTTGTTCGATTTCGCCAAGCTCGATGCGGAAGCCCCGTATTTTGACCTGATGATCGATACGGCCCAAATATTCGAGCTGGCCATCCGGCAGCCACCTGGCCAGGTCGCCGGTCTTATACACCCGTTCCCCCTCGCGGAACGGACTGTCAATGAACTTCTCCGCCGTCAGATCCGCTCTCCCGTGGTAGCCGCGCGCAATACCGTCGCCGCCGATCCACAGCTCGCCCGGCACGCCGATCGGTTGGCGCTGTCCCGAACCGTTCACCACGTAAGCTCGCATATTGGGAAGCGCCCGGCCGATCGGCACCGAACGAACGGCCGATGCAGTCTCTTGGCTCTCCGATTCGCAATCCGACCCGGCCGCTTCGCCACCGGTATGACGCTCGTCTTCCGCCTGCCACCATGTCGCGCAAATCGTCGTCTCCGTCGGTCCGTACGCATTGACGTATGCCGCATGCGGCAGCCACTTGCGAACCTGCTCCGGCGAAGCGGCCGACCCCGCCGTCACGATGAGGCGAAGCGAAGGCAGCCGCTCCGGCGCAAGACCGAGCGCATAAGTCGGCGGTAATGTCGCGACCGTAATGTCGTGCTCGTTCAGGAAGCGCTCGAACCGCGAGAAGCTGGCAATCGTCTCTTTGGACGCGATATGCAAGGATGCGCCCGCGAGCAGCGCCATGAACGTCTCCCATACGGAGGCATCGAACGAAGCGCTCGCGAATTGGACGATCCGGTCTTCCTGCCGGATGCCGAGTCCGCGCTTGAAGAATTGCTCCAAATTGAGCATGCCGAGATTGGGCACCATGACGCCTTTCGGCGTGCCGGTCGAACCGGATGTGTAGATGAGATAAGCAAGATCATGCGGTCCGTTGACGGACTCGGGATTGCCCGGATCAGGCCAGACGATCCGGCTGCCGTCGCCGAAGAATTCATCCGCGATCAGCCGCTTGCCCGTCCAATTAACACGGTTCAGATGCCGCCTCTCCGCGATGAGCAGCGCGGAATCGCTATCCTCCAGCATGTAGCGAATGCGCTCCGGCGGATATTCCGGATCGATGGCAACGTAGGCGGCGCCGGATTTCAAGACGGCGAGCGCGGTCGCGACCATCATCCAGGAACGGTCCATCGCGATCGCGACGCGACTTCCGGAATGCACGCCCACGACTGCTAACCGCGCGGCCAGCGCATTAGCGCACGCATTCAGTTGCGCGTAGCGGATCACGTGACCTTCGCTAACGACGGCGGCGCGGTCCGGCGTTGACGCCGCCTGCCGTTCGAAGGCGCGCGCGAGCGTAATCGTCCGGTCGTAAGCAAGCTCCGGAGGCTGGAAGTCGGCCAAGCCGCGCGCTTCCGCTTCGGTCAGCAGCGCAAGCTGCGCGATCGCAAGTCCGGGGTCGGCGGCCGCCTGCCGGACGATATGGGCCAAATGCCCTGCCATGCGCTTCATCGTATCCGGACGGAACAAGCTCGTGGAATATTCCCATGCCAGCATCAGTCCTTCCCCTCGTTCCACCGCGTCGAGCGTCAGATCGAAGCGGGAGAAGCGCTGCGGCAGGTCGAACGGCTCCGCCTTCAGCCCCTCGTCCAGCATGGCAGGGTTCTGCCTTCGCTGAAGCACGAACATGACCGCGAAGAGCGGGTGCCGGCTCGGATCGGCCGGCAGGGCAAGACGTTGAACCAGTTCCTCGAAAGGGTATGCCTGATGCTCGAACGCTTCGATGGTATGCGCTTTGACGGCCGCGACGAAATCCTTGAACGACAGATCGCCGCGCGGACGGTTGCGAAGCGCGAGCGTGCCGGCGAACATGCCGACGACGCCATCCCCGTCCGGATGCGTTCGTCCTGCGGCCGGCGTGCCGACGACGATATCCTCCTGGCCCGAATATTTCGCCAGCAGCACGTTGAGCGCGGCGAGTATGACCATGTAGAGCGTCGCGCCGGTCTCGGCGGCGATGCCCTTTGTCAGCGACAACAGCTCTGCATCCCACGCATCGTAATGGCGCGCGCCTTCATGGCGCTGGCGCGCGGGACGCGAATAATCGGTCGGCAGCTGGAGAACCGGCGGCCGCTCGGCGAAGACGCCGCCCAGCCAGTACGCCTCCTGCCGCCGCTTCCGCTCAGCCGTTAAGGACGACTGCTCCCACACCGCGAGCTCCTTCGCTTGAAGCTGGAGCTCCGGCAATCGTTCGCCCGCATAAAGCGCCGCGAAATCCGCGATGATGACCTGCATGGAGACGCCGTCGGCGATGAGATGGTGGAAGTCGAAAAGCAGCAGATGACTGCCCTCGTCTTGCCCAATCCGAAGCAAGCCGGCTCGGGCGAGCGGTGCTTGCTCCAGATCGAACGGACGGACGAAGGCTAGCGCGATGTCCGCAATGCCGAACTCTGCGTCCGTCTCGTACAGCTCGATATCGAGCAGCGCCTCTGGCAGTACTCGCTGAACCGGCGCGCCGTCCTTCCATTCGAAGACGGTGCGCAGCGCTTCGTGCCGGGCGACAAGGCCGCGCAGCGCTTCGTCCAGACGAAACAAGTCGAGCGGTCCGGTCAGCTTCACGGCACCCGGTACGTTATAGAGCGTCTTCTCCGCGCCGGGCTGCTGGGCAATCAACATCAATCGCTTCTGCGCGGAAGTGACGGGGTATTCGCCCGTAGGAGTTATCGCCGATATCATTGCGGCAGGCACGGTCTCTTCCACGCCTCTACCGTCTAAACGGCTGGCCAACTCGCGGATCGTCGGGTATTCGAACAGCTCCTTGAACGATACTTGCGCGCCGATCCGCTTGTAGATGCGGGACATGTATGCGGCCGCATCGAGCGAACTCGCCCCAAGCGCGAAGAAATCGTCGGTAACGCCGATGATGGGGCGGCCGAGCAGCTCGCGGCATATGTCCGCAAGCGCTTCTTCCGTCGCGCTTGCGGGCGACGAATGGCCGGTTGGCGCAGTGCTGCCTTGCGCGCCTTCACGCGAAGCGGTCAACCGTTCGGCGGACAGCTCCAGCAGCGAACGCTCCGTACAATAACGCAGCGGCGCATAGTAAGCCTCGTGCAGCAGTCCTGACGTTACGAACTCCTCGGCATGCCACGGCCCGGGATCGCCGATCGCAGAGAGCACCGGTGCCGATATCATACTCAAAGCAGATCGGTCCGTATCGACTGCTGACGGGATATCGCTTGATTCGCTATACGAAGCAGCCGCATGCAGTCTACCCGCCACTTCCGCTTCCCTTCCCCGCTTCGGCCAGTCCACGGCAGCGCTGGCCGTCTGCTCGCCATCCCTTCCCGCTCCAACTTGGGAACGCGCGCGCGTCTCCGTGATCGCCCAGGTATCCTCTAAACAGTCAACGTGATCTAACGTCGGTCTTTCCTTCTGCCTCGCATTCTCTAGTGCCGGGAGCGGCGCCTCCGACAACGCGATGAACGCTGGCGATGCCGGCGCTTCGCTCACGTCGCATCCGAATACGGTGATGCCTTCTTCTTCGCTGCCGCGCGTCCAACCGCCGCGCTCCAGATACGCGAGCATCGGCTGATTCTTCGCGCTGCGGACGAACGGCGCCTCGATCCGTTGAAGCCCCTGCCGCTCGGCGTGCCGCGCAAGATAGGCGACAGCCGCATCTTCTACATGTCGGCCCAGCACGCGGCAGCTCAACATGAACGCATGGATGCGCAGCGTCTCTCCCCGGCTCTCCGCAATGACCGCACCGACGAGTCCGTAATCGCCGAACCGGTCGCGCGCTTCGATTGCCCAGCCCGCGATGTTCGGCTCGGCCAACCAACGCGCGAGCTCCGCCTCCGTACGTCGAACCGGGTTCAGATTGAACTGGTTCGTCCGCTGGGTCAGCTGCGCGACTCTGCCAAGCTGCTGCGCTGTTAGCGGACTCATGCTCATCGCAAGTCCGAGGTTATGCAGGAAGTCGTCCATGGAGGACGCCTCGCTGCGCGCTTCTACCCTCCGGGACTCGGACTTGTAGAGCTGCGTGCGCATCCGGTCTTCCTCCGACGTCTTCCAGCGGTCGAACGCCCAGACATGACGCAGGAACGAAGGAATTCGCGCCGGGTCGTCCGGCAGCCGAAGCGTCAGCACCTCCGGCAGCTCGCCCGTCATCGCCGCGCATTCGACCGGACTGTCGTCGAGGAAGATGAAGCTGTCCAGTCCCAGGTTAAGCTGCTTGGCCATCGCCCGCAGATTATCCGGCTTCGGCTGCCAATTCACCGCAGCCTGCACGATATGCTCTCTCCGCAGCAGCATATCCGGGTGGCGATCGAATACTTCCCATACGTCGGCTTCATTGTTCTTGCTGCAGAGCGCGATCAGCATGCCGGCGTCATGAAGCGCCAGCGCCCGACGTTGCACTTCCTTGAAAGGCGCCGTGATTTCGACGCCGAGCGCGCCGTCCTCCCCGCACACGCCCTTCCACAGCGTATTGTCGCAATCGAGCACCAATACCTTGAACGGCGGGCGCCGCCATGCGACGATGCGCCGCGCCGCGCAGGCGCCGATCGCGGCCTCGAACGATTCGCCGAACGGCATATGCGCGGCGGCCTCCTTGATGGCGTCGAACGGCTCGGCGATGCCGTATTCCTCGGCCGCGCGGGTGCAATCGACCGAGAACGCATGGCTCATCGTCTCGACTTCGCGCATCAGCCGTGCTTGCTTCTCCTTGATCGCGGCGGCAAGACCGTCCGGAATGCCCAGATGCGGGGTAACCGGCAAGACAGCTACGCCAAGCGGAACCTGCTGCGGCGCCCGCTCAAGCGCGCCGATCAGCTCCTCGTAGAGCGCATCGAGCGTCCGGCGTCCCGCCGCTTCGTCCAATCGATCCTCGCCCAGCCAATCCTCGAACCGGATAAGCAGCAGGTTGATCCCGTCGTTCTCCGCAAGCGTGCTCTGACGATCCAGCAGCTGCTGGAACACTTGATTATAAGGGGCAATCTCCGCATGCAGGCGGATGCCGAAGCGCTCCGTCCACGCCTCGATGCGCCGGCCGATGCCATCTGCCGTGAAAGTCGCGCTAATGACAAGGCGCACGGACGGACGCTCCTCCCGTTGCGGCTGCGCGGCCGGCACATCATTGCGCCTGCGCCTTTCGCGCATCTCCGCCTCTTCTTCCGCGCTCCACGGCGCGAGCGCGGACAACGGCAGCGCGAGCATCGCATCCCCTTCGTTCGCAAGACGTCCGAACAACTGCGTCAGATGATTACCGAATCGCTCCATCGTGCCGCGCTCGAACAGCTCCGAGCTGTAGTTGAGCGCAAGCCTGATCGAACCGTCCGGCTGCGGGTAAGCATCGAGCTTCATATCCAGCGGCGCCGCTGGCTGCGATAGCGGATAATCGGCCACGCGCAGACCCGCGAGACCCGCGCCTTCCGGACTGCCGGCTTGAAGCCCGCTCACCCCTCCTTCGTTGTGGAAGATGAACATCGTGTCGTAGAAGGGATTGCGCGACGCCTCCGTCTTGCCGGCCGACTGCCGGATCATCGCATCATACGGATATTCGTGCGCGAGCGCCTCCCGAAGCGAACGGCTCGACTCTGCCAAGTAAGCTGCCAGCGCAGCTTCGCCTTCAGCGCGTACGCGCACGGGCAAGTATTGAATGAACATGCCGACGAGCCCTTCGAGCTCCGGCAGCGGACGTCCGGCGGCAATCGTCCCGATCACCGTCTCCGTCTGCCCCGCATATTGGCTGACGAGCAGCGAATATAAGCCGAACATCAGCGCGTTAAGCGTCAGCTGCCGCGAGCTTGCCAGCAAGGCCAATCGCTTCGCCGTCTCAGGCGGCAGCTCGAAGCGAATCGTCTCGCCGGCAAACGTGCGAGCGGCCGCATGGCGATTACGGTCAAGCGGCAGCCGCAGCGGGGGAAGGGGCGCCTCCAGCTTCTCCCGCCAGTAGTCCGATCGCCGTTTCGCCTCCTCGCCTGCCAGCCATCCCTGGTACCAGACGGCAAAGTCCGTATACTTGACCGACTGCGGAATTAAGGTTATTCCTTCGTACAACCGCAGCAGATCATGCATGACGATGCCGAAGGAAGCGCCGTCCCCAACGAGATGATGCATATCGAGGAACAACAGCTGCTCCTCATCCGCTAGCTGAACAAGCCCGACCCGCAGAAGAGGCGCACGGCTAATATCGAACGGACGTATCCATTGCCGCAGGATGCCATCTGCCTCTTCGGCGCCGTAAGCCCGCGCAATCAGCAGCTCGACCTCGGCCTCTTCCTCCGCGATTTGAACCGGTTCCCCGTCCTGCCAATCGAATCGCGTGCGAAAAGCCTCATGCCGGCTCACCAGCAGTTGGACCGCCCGGCGCAGCCGTTCGGGCTCGAGCTTGCCCCGGATCGCGAAGGCGAGCGGCATGTTATAACCCGTACCGGATGCGCCCCGCTGCTCCTGCACGAATACCCGGCGCTGCGATGGCGTCAGCGGGTAGTAAAGTCGCTTGGCCATAGCCGGGATCGTAACCGGGGCTTGAATCGCGAACGACGAAATTTCATGATCGCTTCGAATTCCGGCGTCGACCCGATGCCCGAGCGCCGCGTTCGCGGTCCCGCCGCCGCAGCTGTCCACGTACGCCGCCAATTCGGCTACCGTGTCGTACTGCATCAGATGAACGGCCTCCAGCATGGTCATGCCATGCTGCTGCCGGAGACGGTTCACGATCTTGATCGCCAGGATGGAGTCCCCGCCGAGCGCGTAGTAGCTCTCCTGCACGTCGATCGTAATCAATCCGAGCATATCGGCCCAGACGGATGCAATGACGCGTTCGGTTAGCGTGCAATGATCCTCCTGCCCGCCGGCCAACGCATATTCTCCTGCTGGGACAAGATCCAGCCAGCAGCGTGTCCGTTCGAACGCATAAGCCGGCAAATGCACCCGGTTCCGCTTCGTGCCCGCATTCAGCCGCTTCCAGTCGAAGCGTGCTCCGTTCACGTATAACGCCGCCAATTCGTCAGGCCGCATATCCTCCTGGCGAGCCTCGCTAGCATCCTCTTCCGCAGCGCCATAGTAGATGCCATCCGCCTCGTCGGACAATAGCCCGGATTGCGTCAGGCGGTGTAGCTTCGCCAGCAGCTCCCTCGTCGAACTGCATACGATGGCGAGGCGGAACCGGTAATGCCATCGACCGGTTTGCGCCGTATAGGCCGCATCCGCGAGCGGCACATCTGCCAGCCGGTCGGCTTGGTCCGTATATGCGCGAATCAGCGCTGCAAGCGAAGCTTCGCTTTTGGCCGATATCGGGAAGACACGCGCTTCCCCTTCTGCAAGAGGCAACCCTCCTGCCGTTACCGTATCGGCGAAGTTAGCAGCCCGGTTCGCCGATTCCGGCGCTTCCTCCAGCACCATATGGCAGTTCGTGCCGCTCATCCCGAACGCGCTGACGCCGCAGCGGCGCGGCCGGCCGTTCGTCTGCCACTCGGCAAGCTCCGCGTTCACGTAGACCGGCGAGTCTTCGAACGGAATTTGCCGGTTCGGCGTCGTGAAGTGAAGCGATGCCGGAATGAGCCTATGGCGCAGCGCAAGCACCGCCTTCAGCGCGCCCGCGATGCCCGCCGCGTGGTCGAGGTGGCCGATGTTCGTCTTAAGCGACCCGACGGCGACGAACTGCTTGCGGTCGGTATAGCGGGCGAACGCCCGGCTAATGCCCTCGATCTCGATCGGATCGCCCAGCTTGGTGCCCGTGCCATGGGCTTCAATATAGGAGATCGTCAGCGGATCGATGTCCGCGTCCTCCCACGCCCGGACGATGACATCCTCCTGCGCGCGGACGTTCGGCGCCGTCAGCCCGACAGAGCTGCCGTCCTGATTGACGGCGCTGCCTTTAATAACCGCATAGACCGCATCGCCGTCCGCCAGCGCGCGGGCGAGCGGCTTCAGCATCATCGCCACGACGCCTTCGCCCGCGCCCGTGCCGTCCGCGCGGTCGTCGAACGTCCGCGCCCGCCAATCGGACGCCTCGATACCGATTTTTACTTCGTGGGCCAAAGGCAGCAGCGCGATCTTCACGCTCCCGGCGATCGCCATGTCGCACTCGCTCCCGCGCAGCGCCTGGCATGCGGCATGCAGCGCAACGAGCGAGGACGAACAGGCCGTATCGATGCAGACGGCCGGCCCCTTCAAGTTCAGCAGATACGAGATCCGACCCGCGATGACCGAAGAGAGATTGCCAGGCACCGCAAGCGAGAGGAGCGCGGGATCGACGTCCGCGATCATGCTTTTGTAATCGTGCATCGTGTCGTTATTGAAGCCGACGTACACGCCCGTGCGGCTGCCGTCCAGCAATCCGCCGCCGTATCCGGCGTCTTCGATCGCCCGCCATGCCTGCTCCAGGAACAGCCGCTGGTTCGGCGTCATCAAGCCCGCTTCCTTCGGCGACAGACGGAAGAAGGCATGATCGAATTTGTCGATCTCGCCGAGGAACGCGCCGTCATAATACGCGGCTTGTTCGTCTTGCATCCCTTTGCGTCTCAAGTATGCGTCCGCGTCTCGTCTGCGCGACGGCGGGAAAGGGGCGATGCCGTCTTTGCCCGCCCGAAGCAGGTCCCAGAACCGATCCGCATCTTCCGCCTCCGGGAGCTGCGCGGAGATGCCGATGATCGCGATATCTTTCCGTGATTCCTCCTCGATCCGGGTTCCTTCGTTCGCTTCTTGGTCCCACGTCAACATATCCAGATCGAGCATCGGTCAGCCCCCCATTTCCATTGATACCGCCGTCGTTTTCGATTCTGCCGCTTGACCGCGCCGTTCGGTCGTCCCGCTGGCCGCCGCGCCCGTCTCGCGTTCCCGATGGCGGTACAGATAGATCATCAACCCGACGATCGCGATCGAGCTGACCGCGAGAAGGACGATCAGCAGCGCGCCGTAGGGGATATCCAATTTGCGGAACCAGTAATAGGTGAAGAACAGCAGAAATTCATTAATGATCGGCGCCCAGATCGAGCGATACCATTCGAACATCGCGCTGAAGATCAGCGCGCCGGCCAGCGCATAGACGGTCATCGGGATGTCCCAGTTGAAGAACAAGCCGCCGTAGATGACGCCGCACATAAGGATGGACAGCGTCATGTTCATCTCCGTGCGCAGGACGTTATAGACGAGCGCGCGGAAGAACACTTCTTTGTACACGGAATGAATGAGCAGGAAGATCACGAGAATAACGAACGTCGCGGTCGTTAAATAGGAGAACAGCCCTTCGAACTGCGGGAACGCCTCCGCAATGTAAGGGATTTTGAAGAAACTTTGCACCCAGATGCCCATTGCCACGCCGAGCAGCCCGATCAGCACCCCGGATTTGGCGGGAATCGCGCTGAAGTTGCTCACCTTGATCAAGCTTTCCTTATGCAGGACGCGCATGACCGCATAGTAGACCGCGAGGGCGATTAAATCATAGATGACGAAGCCCAGCACGTTGTTCGCCCGCAGGAACGGTTCGATCGACTTGATGGCAAGCAGCTGGTTGTTCCAGAGCAGCAGCGATGGAATGTAGATCAGGAAGTAGAGGAACACCCACAGGACGAGATTGCCGACCATGACGTTGTAGCGCATCGTGCCGTGCCCTCTCCAGATGACGAAGACCGTATACACCATAAGGAATAGGCTGATCAGCGCGCTGAAGAACAGCGTCGCGTCGCGGAAGGTCGCGAACGTCTCATGGAGGCCGAATTGCTTCGTCGTGAAAATGAACGCGTTCATGACCGCGGACACCCATATCGTCGACCAGATCGACCCGGTCCGCAAATAAACGAAGCTATAGATGAGGGCCAGGAAAAAGGCGATCATCTGCACGGACGAATTCGGCTGCGCATACGCATACAGAACGGCCTGTATGAGGAACGTCGCCCAGATCGGCACCGTCCGCCGCAGCAAGTTGAAGATGACGCCGCGAAAGAGCACTTCTTCGAACAGAGGTCCGATGACGGCGAGGCCAATCAGCGTCAATACGAAGCTATCCGAACGCATGAACAGCGCGACGTACTCCTCGAAGCCCGGGAAGGCTGAAGCGACGAACGACAGCTTCAAGATCGACAGGTAGAAGACGCCGATCGCAAGACCAAGAATCGTCAGCGCGATCCAGTTCTCCCGCGACAGATTGACGAACCGGCTCATCGCAATGACGTTGTCGGTCCGGCCGTCTTTGCGTATTGCCTTCTTGAGGCCGATAAAACCGAGCAGCAGCACGGCGGTAATCGCGAAGTTAATCGTGATCCACACCGGAACGTTACGCCACAGCACGTCGTTATACGCCGGGAACAACGGGACGACGATCAGATTGTGAATGAGCGAGACCGCCGTATAGACGCCGAAATAGATTAGCAAATTGCCGAATAGCTGGACATATTTTTTCACGTGCGTCCGCTCCTTTGGTTGGACTAGGACGGGGATACCCGGACCGCGAATTCGCCGAGTATCCCCTCTAGCCGGGGCCCCCCGCCCCACTGGAATATAAGCCTATTCTCGCTCCGCCCGCAGGCGAGCGAATTCCACTATGACCAGAATCGCCTGGCTAGTCGCGAATGAGACGCCGCTAAGCTAATGGATGCTATCGGACGAGCTGCCTGCTTCGCTGCGGGCAAGCGCCGCCTGCGTGACGATCCGGGCCAGCTTGACGTAATTGTCGATCAGCACGCGAACGCCGTCCGCGTGCAGCCGCTTATCGTTGAAGGCCAGCGTAAAGTCGAACGAGCCGAAGGCCGGACCGGGCTCGTAAGACAACCGAATGTCGAATTGCCGGTACAAGC
Organism: Paenibacillus aurantiacus; assembly: GCF_042431225.1. Lineage (NCBI taxonomy): Bacteria > Bacillati > Bacillota > Bacilli > Caryophanales > Paenibacillaceae > Paenibacillus > Paenibacillus aurantiacus. The sequence continues at coordinate 100,663 of NZ_JBHMDO010000047.1, forward strand.
CCTGCTCCCCGCCGAGTCTTCGGTGGAAGAGCGGAAGCACCTCGCCATCCGCCTTGTCGATATGGACCGAATCCATCGCGGCCAGTGCATAACGCGGATGCGCGCCCATCTCGTCCTGGATTGCACGCTTCGTCAAGCGGACAAGCGCGCCGAAATCCACCGCTTCGCGAATATCCAGCTGCAAGGAGACCGCGTCGACGCCGTCACTTAGCGCTGCCTGAATCGGCACGATCGGCTGCTTGCTCAAGCTAGCCAGCACATAAGCGAACAAGGCGAGCAGCACTGTTCCTTCTTGCGTGTCTTCCGCGGATGCGATCCCTCTGATGCCTTGGGCCAAATCAGCCTCGAGCTTGAACCGGAAGGCGCGCTCTTGCGCCCGCGCGCCGCCAGCGGCCACCATGAACGCCGGCACCGGAAGCAGCGGCAGCTCCCGAAGCGCCGCCCTCGACATGGCACGCTCCATGAAATCCGCCAGTTCGGCGATAGTCGGATACGCGAACAGATCGGTCACCTTGACAAGTCTCGGATACAGCTCGTCGATACGGGCGTGCACCCGAATGAGCAGCAGCGAGTTGCCGCCGATCTCGAAGAACGGATCGCGCGCGCCGACGCGGGCTACGCCCAAGAGTTCGCTCCAGATGGCGGCGAGCCGCTTCTCGAGCTCGCTGCCAGGCTCGACGTGCCGCCCGGAAGGAGATGTATTCATATCCGGCGTCGGAAGGGCGCTGCGGTCCAGCTTCCCGTTCGCCGTCACCGGCATGCGCGTAACGCGAACAAAGAACGCCGGCATCATATAATCGGGCAACTCCGTTGCCAGATACGCGCGCAGCTCCTGCGCCGGAAGTTCAGAATCCGACGCGTAATACCCGCATAGGAAAAAACCGCCATCCCGATCCGGCTTGGCAAGAACAGCCGCATCCCGAACGTCCGGATGCTGCCGGAGCCGGTATTCGATCTCGCCGAGCTCCAGCCGTTGGCCGCGGATCTTCACTTGATTGTCGATGCGGCCCAAATACTCGATATTCCCGTCGGGACGCCATTTCGCCAAGTCGCCGGTTCGGTACAGCGATCCTTCGCCCGCAATCGGATGGGCGGCGAACTTCTCGCGCGTCAAGTCAGGACGGTTCAGATAACCGCGCGCAACGCCGACGCCCGCGATGCAGAGCTCGCCCGGCACGCCGATCGGCTGCAGTTCGCCGCGAGGACCGAGAATATACAGCCGAATGTTATCGATCGGCTTCCCGATCGGGATGGAGCTCGCGCGCTCCTCCGGCTCGCAATCGTAATACGTCACGTCGATCGCCGCCTCGGTCGGTCCGTATAAATTCGCCAGACGCGCATGCGGGAACAGCCGGTAGAACGCCTCTGCTTGCGCAGGCTGCAGCGCTTCTCCGCTAGCGAACGCCTGCTTCACCGAGCCTAGACGTTCCGCGGCTTCTGCCCGTTCCGCGAATTCGGCGAACAGCGTCAGCATCGACGGCACGAAGTGCAAGGTCGTTACCCCCGCCGTCTCGATGGCGTCCAACAGCTGCGAAGGGTCCTTCTCGCCGCCAGGCTCAAGCAGATGCACCGACGCGCCAGCCATGCTCCACCAGAGCAGCTCCCAGACGGAGACGTCGAACGTGATCGGCGTCTTGTGCAGAATGACGTCCGATGGGCCGAGCGGATAACGCGCCTGCATCCAATTCAATCGGTTGACGATGGAGCGGTGCTCGATCATGACGCCCTTCGGCTGACCGGTTGATCCGGACGTGTAGAGCACGTAGGCCAAGCCGCTCGCATCCGTCGTTCGCGGCAGGGCTGTCGCATCGTCGTCCCATTGCCCCCCAATTGCAAATCCCGTTGCTTCGTCCAGCAAGATGATCTCACCTGCGAAGTCATGCGCCAGATCGGTAAGCACCTCGCGTGTCAGCATCGCGCAAGCTCCGCTATCCGCCAGCATGTGTGCGATCCGCGCAGGAGGCAGTCCCGGCGAGATGGGCAAGTACGCCCCGCCTGCTTTCAACACGGCATAAATCGCGACGATGAGAAGCGGCGATCGTTCCGCCATGACCGCGACGACACGATCACGGCCAACGCCGTGTTCGCGCAGACGCCGCGCCAGCGCGTTCGCCCGCATGTTCAGTTCGCCGTACGTCATCATGCCTCCGCCGTCCCGCGTGACCGCCGGCCGGCCAGGGTTCTGCTCGGCATGCTGCTCCAACCATTCATGAACCAGCAGCTCTTCCGGATAGGGGGTCTGCGTATCGTTGAACGTCTCCATCATTTGACGGACTTCTTCCGGCGGCAAGAGGGTCAGCTCGCTGATTCGTTGGCCCGGATCCCCGATCGCCTCGCGCAGCAAGTGAACATAATGCCCCGCCATTCGCTCCGCGGTCTCCTGCCGGAACAAGCTCGAAGCGTACTCTAGACGTCCGGACAGCTTGCCGCCGGTCATCGTGATTTCGAGCGTCAAATCAAACTTCGCCGTGCGCGTCTCCAGCTGCTCCGCGGTCATGGCAAGACCATCCGCCGCAAGCTCCGGCAGCTCCTGATTCTGCATCGCGAACATGACGCTAAATAGCGGAGATCGGCTCGGGTCGCGCCTGACATGCAGCTTCTCAACCATCGCCTCGAACGGGTATGCGTCATGCGAGAGCGCCTCGATCGTCCCTTGCTTCACCTCAGCCAACAGCTCGACGAACATGTCGTCGGCGGCCAGGCGCTGACGAAGCGGAAGCGTTCCCACGAACATCCCTATGAGCGGGAGCGTCTCCGCCTGGCCGCGCCCGGCCACAGGCGTGCCGACGATAATATCCTCCTGGCCTGTATATTTGAACAGAAAGGCATAGTAAGCCGCGAGCAGCACCATATAAGGGGTGACCCCTTCGCTTGCCGCGACCGCGTGCAGCTTCCGCTGCAGAATGTCGTCGAACGCGAGCGGCACGCTTGCGCCTTCGAACCGCTGGACCGCCGGCCGCAGCTCATCCGTCGGCAGCTGCAGCACGGGAAGCTCGCCTGATAATCGCTCCAGCCAGTAGCATTCATCCTCTAGATAGGCTTCCGAGCACGCCAGTCCTTGCTGCCACACCGCGTAATCTTTGTACTGGACCTGCAGCGGCGGGAGCTCCTCTCCTCGGTACAGCGCGAGGAATTGCTCCGCGAAGACCACGCCGGACAATCCGTCGGCGATCAAATGATGGAAGTCGAAGATCAAATAGCCGCTAGTAGCCCCTAGCTCGACGACGCCCGCCCGCATGAGCGGAGCACGGCTAAGATCGAACGGCCTCACGAATGCCGCAAGCCGCGCCGATGCGTCAGTTTCGCTTTCGGCCGCGTAGACTTGCAGTTGGAATTCAGCCGCTTCATGAATGAATTGAGCCGGCGCGCCGTCCGCCCACCCGAACGCAGTACGAAGCGATTCGTGCCGCTCGATCAGCTTCGCGATCGTCGCCTCGACCTTGCGCTTATCTAACTGGCCTTCGAACCGCAGCGCGAACGGAAGATGATAGACCGTGCCGATCCCTTCCATCTGCTGCAGAATGAACAGCCTTTGCTGCGCCGGCGAGAGCGGGTAATGATCGCTTGATTCGGCTGGCTCTATGGTGCCCGATATGCCAGAGCGCGTTACCGCCAACACGTTCGCCAGTCCCCGGATTGTCGGCTCTTCGAACAGGTCTCGGATCGTGATCGCAAGCCCGAGCCGATGCTGGATCAGCGCCGCGGCCTGCGCGGCTTTGAGCGAGTGGCCGCCCAGCTCGAAGAAGCTGTCCGTCACGCCGAATTCAGCCGTACCCAGCACCTCTGCCCATATCGCCGCAAGCTGCGCCTCCCGCTCGTTCGCGGGCTCCTCGCGATCCGCCGCGCCAGCCGTAATCGGCTTCGCTTCCGGCAGCGCATGGCGGTCCGCCTTGCCGCTTGCCGTAAGCGGCATCGACGCGAGTATCGCCCAGTGCGTAGGCACCATATAATCCGGCAGCTTCCTCGCGATGCCGCTTCGGAGGCCCGGCAGTTGGATATCCTCATCTGCCACGATATACGCGCAGAGCCTGTCGCCGCCTTGCTCGTCCCGGGTCGCCGCAACCAGGCAGTCCTTCACTCCGGCCTGCTTCCTGAGCTCCGCTTCGACCTCCCCGCATTCGATGCGATAGCCGCGGATCTTCACCTGATGGTCGATTCTGCCCAAATAATCAAGGTTGCCGTCCGGACGGAGACTCGCCAGATCTCCCGTCCGATACATTCTCTCTCCCGGCATGTATGGGTCTGGTACGAACCTTTCCGCGGTCAAAGCCGGCTGATTCCAGTAAGCTCTCGCGAGTCCGCATCCCGCGATATAGAGCTCGCCCGCTACGCCCGGAGGCACTAACCTGCGCCGCTCATCCATGACGTATAGACGCGTATTATCGATCGGCCTGCCAATCGGCACGGACTGGCCCAGCTCGCCTTCGCCGCAGTCGAAATAGGACACATCTACCGTCGCTTCCGTCGGACCGTACAAATTGATTAATTTCACTGCCCGCAGCCCCGTCAAGGCACGGAACCGCTCGACCGTGCGGAGCGGCAGCGCCTCGCCGCTGCAGAAGACGACGCGTAAGCGCGTCAGCTTGGCGAAGGCCCGCGGATGCCGCTCCGCGTAGTCGAGGAAGGCGCCGAACATGGACGGCACGAAATGCAGCGCCGTCACCTCGCGCGCTTCCATCGCCGCCATGATTTGCGCGGGATCCCTCTCGTCGCCGGGATCGAGCAGACAGACAGAAGCGCCGGCCATACTCCACCAGAATAGTTCCCATACGGAGACGTCGAACGTAATCGGCGTTTTCTGCAGGATCACGTCGCCGGACCGCAGCGGATACGCCTTTTGCATCCAGCTAATCCGGTTGATGACGCTGTGGTGCTCGATCGCGACGCCCTTCGGTCTGCCCGTCGAACCCGATGTATAAATCACATAAGCCAAATGGCGTGAATGGCCGATCGGTTCAAGATCCCCGCCGTCCTGCTCATACAGGCGCGCATCCTCCAATAACAGCAGATTGCCGTTGTAGCCAGTATCGGCCGCCCATGTCTCGCTTACGAGGGACTCCTGCGCGAGCAGCAGCGAAGTTCCGCTGTCCGCCAGCATGTAGCGAATACGCTCAGGCGGATAGCCCGGATCGATCGGCAAATAAGCTGCTCCCGACTTCAGCACGGCCATGATCGCGATCATCATCTCGGGCGAGCGGGCCGCCAAGACGCCGACGATCGCGTCCGGCGCAGCGCCAAGGTCCCGCAGCGTCCGGGCCAGCCGGTTGCTCTGGTCGTTCAACTCGCGGTACGTCATCGACCGGCCACCGTGCGTAACGGCAGGCGCTTCCGGCATTGTTCTCGCGCGTTCTTCAAGCCACTGGTGAATTAACCGCTCCCGGTCGTACGGCGATGTTGTAGCGTTGAACGACGCCAGCAGCCGGCGTTCTTCCTCTTCAGTCAACAGGCGAACGGTCTCCAGCGCCTCATCCGGTGCGGCTGCCGCTGCGCCGAGCAGATGAACGAACCGGCGCGCGAATGCTGCGACCGTCTCGGCCTTGAAGAGCTTCGCGTTATATTCGAACACAGCGTCCAATCCGCCGTCTTCGCGGCAGAATACGTCCAATTTGAGATCCAGCTTGGACGTGCCGTTGTGATAGTCGACCTGCTCCCACCGGATGCCGTCTAACTCGAAGCGGATATGCGGATCGAGCTCGTTGTGGTAGATCAGCATCGTATCGAACAGCGGGTTGCGAGAAGCGTTCAGCTGACCGCCCCCGAACGCCGCCATCTCGTCATAGGGAAAATCCTGATTGTCGTAGGCTTCCACCAACACCGTGTGCAGCCTAAGGGCGAACGCGCGGAACGGCTCGTCTGGGAGCAGCGCGCCTCTGATCGGCAAATAATTATTGAACATCCCGACCATCAACTCGGCATCCGGATGGGCGCGACCCGCCACTAGCGATCCGACGATCCATTCGTCCTGGCCGGTATACAGGCGGAGCGTCCACATATACGCGGCGAATAGGAGCGTATTGACCGTTACGCCAAGCGAAAGCGCAAGCCGATCCAGCTCGGCGGCGAGCTCCGGACCGATGCCTTCGCGGACGATATCGCCTGAATATGTCTTGAACGGTGTCCGGGCGTAATCCGCCGTCAGCTGAAGGACTGGCCACTGACCGGCCAGCTGGCCGCGCCAATATTGCGATTGCCGATCGAGCGCTTCGGAAGCCATCCGCTTCTCCAGCCATACGGCATAATCCTTATACTGAACAGGCATCGCGGACAGCGTCTCCCCGGCATAGAGCAGCTGGAATTCCTGCAAAAGCCGCGAGAGCGATATCCCGTCGCATACGATATGATGGAAATCCATCAATAAAAAGCTGCGCCCTTCCTCGGCATACAATCCGAACCTGCATAACGGCGCTTCGCTTAGATCGAACCGGCGGGCGAAGAACCGCTTCGCTGCCTCGCCGACCGTATCGCTCCCGGTCAGGAACATGATCGGGCACTCCGCATTCGTGACAACTTGCTGTCTGATCTCCCCGTTCGCATGTTCGAAGCAGGTCCGCAGCGGCTCATGACGCTCCACCAGCGCTTCGATCGCTTCGCCCAGCTTGAGCGTGTCCACATGCCCGTTCACCGCGAGCACGAGCGGAATGTGGTAACTGGTGCCGATGTCGTTCAACTGCTCCTGGATGAAAATCCGCCGCTGCGCCGGCGTCACCGGATACGTATCGGCTTCAAGCGCCTTGAAGAGCGGTTCGATCTGGCGGGTCCCGGCCGTTCGCAGCCAAGCCGCCAGCTCGCCTGCCGTCGGATGGTCGAAGATGTCCCGCATGTTCACCTCGAAGCCGAATTGCTCGCGCAGCCTGGCGGCGAGCATCGTCGCCTTCAACGAGTTGCCCCCGAGCTCGAAGAAATGCGCGCTGCCGCCAAGCGGCCCATCGAGGCGCAGCACTTCCTTGAATAATGGCGTCAAAATCCCTCCTGATTCGTCTGTTTGGTCCTCCGCGTCTATTGCGCCGGATGTTTGCGCGCCGAACAGGCCGTTCAGCGCCTCGATTGCCGTTTGGAATTCGCCCCTTTCGAATTGCTCTGCTAATTTGTAGCGCGCAAGCTTACCGCTCGTCGTCTTCGGCAGCCGTTTGACCGGTAGCACGTGCGTAACTTCGATGCCCGCGCGTTGGTTCAAGTGCCGCCTCAGCTTCGCCGCAAGCTCCGCGAACTGCTCAAGCTTACGGCGGTAGAGCACGAACACCAGCGCGATGTTCGCTCCTGTCGCCGGATCGGTCGCGCCCGCGGCCGCCACCTTGCCAAGCTCGATCTCATCCAGCGACTCCGCCAGCCGCTCCAAATCATGCGGATATACGTTGCGTCCATTGACGAAGATGAGATCCTTCTTCCGGCCGGTCACGGTCAACCGCCCGCCGCGCAGGAACCCCATGTCTCCGGTGCGCAGCCAGCCGTCTTCGGAGAAGGCTTCGCGGGTCGCCTCCGCGTTGTTGTAATAACCCCGCGTTACGTTAGGACCGCTGATTTGGATTTCGCCGATCCGTTCATCGGCCAGCGCCGCGCCTTCATCGCTGCATATCCGCAATTGACAACCTTCCACGGGAAAACCGAGATCGACTACGGTTAGACGCCGCTCGTCATTCTCGTCCGTTAGCCGGACCTGCGAGTTCTCGGCCGCCGAGTCGCGGTCTAGATGAAGACAGGCAAGCCCTTCGTTCACAGGCGGGAACGTCACGGCTAAGCTCGCTTCGGCCAAGCCATACACCGGAAACATCGCGCCTGGCCGCAAGCCGTACGGCATTAGCCGCTCCGTGAATAATCGGCACCACGCTTCCGAGATCGGCTCGGCGCCGTTAAATATTAGCCGCACGCAGGACAAGTCCCATTCGCGGGCCAGCTCTTCTTTGAAATAGTGAAGGAAATGTTTGTAGCCAAAGTTGGGAGAGGAGATCTGGGTGATCCGATGCTCGTTTGCTTTGTGCAGCCAGAGCGTCGGGTTCTGTACGAAAAGCGCTGTCGGCATGATGTACTGATTGATGTTGGCGTAGATGGGCGACAGGTGAAATCCGATCAAGCCCATGTCGTGGGTGAGGGGCATCCAGCTCAGCGATGATCCGTTCTCCGCGGCCTGCGAGCCGTCCACGATCTGCTTCATGTTCGCAAGCAGATTGCCATGGGTGAGCATAACCCCTTTAGGCTCGCCCGTGGAACCGGAGGAAAACTGGATGAAGGCGATATCGTCGCAGTCGGCCGCGTAAACCATTCCGAAACCGGAGGTGTCGTCGATCTCCTCCAGCGCGATGAATCGCTCCTCGAACGCAGCCGCGCCACTCGTCGCATCGGCCCAAATTCGTTCAAGCTGCAGCCGATCCTCGCGGGGAGCCGCCAAGTAAGGGCGGTTCAGCAAGCGCACAATGTTGCCAAGCTTCGCGCGCTGCTCGTCGTTGCCCGCATCGGTCACCGGAACCGGACGGAAGCCGCCCAATATGGCGGCCCAGAACAGGCAGACGAACGATTCGTTGTCATCGATTTGCAGGACCAGCTCGTCCCCGGGGCTCATGCCCCTCGCCTGCAGGCCATACAGCAGACGGCGCGCACGATCATAGAGGCCGGCGTACGATAGCGATCGCTCTTGCGTCGCCTGGATGAAGGTTATTCCTTTCTCTTCCGAAGCGCGGATATGCAGCAGTTGCGTTAAATTTCCAAAAACGGTCAAGGCATCAAACCCCCCATGAATTTGAACAAGCACTGACGTTGCAGGAATCGCGGACAGCTATGCGGTTGTAGGCGAGAAGTAGTAAATAATAGCAATTCTAAGACCTTGCCCAATAACCGACAAGGACAATTTCCTCTTGGTGATGGGGGAATAATGAATGGATAAGCCAAGCATTCATAGGCAAATAGGTTAGGTATAAAATTCCAAAATATACCAGAATCCAATACTTCCCGGACTATTCGCCTAGTAACCGGGGACTGTTCGTAATCCATGTTCTCGATCCTTGCACTAGATTCCATAATATTGAAAATCGGATCGGAAATGCAGATGAACTTCCACCTTTAACCGAATCCTCCCGTACAAGTTTACAAAAACAAAACCCCTGTTTAGCGGCCTTCGAACCCGCAAAATTTCACAATCTTGCTCTTATAACCCAACAGTCCGCTAGCTCTGAACGCTGCGTGGTACACTGATGTCAATTTCAACCGAGGAGACTTGCGCATGCACACCGTAATCGAACCGAAAATTTTATATTTTGGCACTTCCGTCGTGCTGATCAGCACGCTGAATCCGGACGGAACGCCCAATCTCGCCCCGATGTCGTCCGCGTGGTGGCTGAACCGATCCTGCATGCTCGGGATGAGCGACAAGTCGCAAACCGTGCAGAACCTGCTGCGGCATGGCGAGTGCGTGCTCAATTTGCCGTCCGTCGACTTGATCCCCGCCATCGACCGGTTGACGCTGCTGACCGGCAGCAGCCCGGTGCCGGCCACCAAGGCCGCGCGCGGCTACCGGCATGAATCGGATAAATTCGGCACCGCCCAACTGACCCCGGCTCCGTCGCTTGCGGTAGAACCGCCCCGCGTGCTGGAGTGCCCGGTGCAGCTTGAAGCGAAGCTCGTCCGCGCGCATCCATTCGAGCAGCCGAGCTCGCTTATCGCCTTGGAGGTCGCGATCGTGCGCGTCCATGCGGAGGAATCGATTCTGTCGCCGCTTGGGGCGAACTACATCGACCCGGCGAAGTGGAAGCCGATGATCATGAACTTCTGCGAATATTTCGGCCTGGGCGATCAGCTGTCCAGCTCCAGGCTTGCCCCGGTATTCGGACCGAAGGCCGCGTCGGCTTCAACAAGCCAACCGCAATCCACTGCCTCGGATGAGAGACGTTAACGCCAAAAAAGCCCGGGATACCCCGGGCTTGGATTCAACCATGCCCACGCTCGATCCAAGCGCGCCGCAAACGCAGAATCCCCTCTTCCATTCGCTCCTCCTCCACGCCGCCGAACCCTAAATAAACGAGCGCGTCGGCATGCTCAACCGCTCCGGCATCGCCGTCCTCGTGTCCAACATAGATGCGTACGCCTGCCTGCTCCGCCAACAGCTGCCAATGGCGGGCGCCGCCTTTCGCGTGTATTCTTCGAACAGTACCATCTCGTGCTGAACGGCTGCTCCGATTTGATGCGGGTCCGCGATAGAATTCGCCTAGGATCGACTGCGGTGCGGGCAGCATAACTGAAGGCCGCTGGGCTCGCCCGGCGATTTTCCCCATTAAGCTAGTTCATCATGCCCGCATCCTGGAGCAAACGCATCAGTGCGGCTGCCGCATCGTCACGGGTGCCACCTTGCCACCAACCCGGAAACGGCAAACAAGCCGGTACCACCCAGGTACCGGCTTCTCGCGCAGTATATTACAGCTTCGTATCGTCTACCCCGTCCAGCCAGCGCTCGATCCCGCCGATCACGGACTCGACGCAGCCGTTCTCGAACGGCGAGGTCAGCCCGGCGAACTCGACTAAGCCGAGAAACGACTGCGCGCCGCCCGCGCGGCAAAGCTTGAGGTAATCCGCCCACGCCGCCTCGAAGTTGTCGTTCATCCGGTTCCAGAACTGGAAGGCGCAAATCTGAGCCAACGCATAATCGATATAGTAGAACGGGTAGTGGTAAATATGGAGTTGACGCTGCCAATAGCCGCCCTGCTCCAAATAGTCGTTCCCCTCGTAGTTCCGATGAGGCAAGTACTTGCGCTCGATCTCCCGCCATGCACGCTTGCGCTCGTCCGGCGTCGCGTTCGGATTGCTATAGATGACATGCTGGAATTCGTCCACCGCCACGATGTACGGTACGATGAGCAGCGAGCTGGCCAGATGGTCGAAGCGGTACTTCTCCGCATCCTCCTTGAAGAACCGGTCCATCCATGGCCAAGCGAAAAACTCCATGCTCATCGAATGGATCTCGCACGCTTCCGACGTGGGGAAGTAATATTCCGGCACGCCCAAATGACGGCTCTCATACACCTGGAACGCGTGACCGACCTCGTGCGTCAGTACGTCGATGTCCCCCGAGGTGCCATTGAAATTCGAGAAAATGAACGGCACTTCGTATTCCGGCAGGAACGTACAGTAACCGCCGCCTTGTTTGCCTTTCTTGCTCACGAGATCCATCAGGCCGCGCTCGTTCATCATGCGGAAGAACGCGTCGGTCTCCGGCGACATCTCTCTGTACATGTCCGCCCCATTGGCGACGATCCACTCCGGGTCGCCCTTCGGCGTCGGGTTGCCGGTCGGGAAGCTGAACGAGTCGTCGTAATACTTCAGCTGCTCCACGCCGATGCGCGCCTGCTGACGTTCCTTCAGCTTACTCGCCACGGGAACGATATGCGTCAGCACTTGATTGCGGAAGTTGCTCGCCATCTCTTCGTTATAGTCGGTCCGGCTCATGCGCGCGTAACCCACCTCGACGAAGTTCTCGAAGCCCAGCTTGCGGGCGATCGTCGTTCTCACCTGTACCAGCTCGTCGAATATGCGATCGAGCTCCTGCCCGTTCTCGGCCATGAAGCGATAGCGCGCTTCCGCCGCCTGCCGCCTTGTCTCCCGGTCCTTCGACTGCTCGAATGGAATGAGCTGCGGGAGCGTCCGCTCTTCGCCTTCGAACGGGATTTTGGCCGAGGCCATCAGCTGCGCGTATGCGGAGACCAGCTTGTTCTCCTTCTGCAAATCCTCGATAATCTCGGGCTTGAACGTCTTGAGCGATAGCTCGGCCAGCTGGAACAACTGCTTGCCCCAGATCGCCTCCAGCTCGCCGCGGAATTTGGATTGTACGAGCGCCCGATAGTAATCGGTGGAATATTCTTGAATGACGGGCTTGATTTCATCGATATAATCTTGTTCCGTCTTGTAAAATTCGTCGTTCGTGTCGATGGAGTGCCGGATCTCGACCAGCGTGCATTGCGTCTCGAACGCGATGCGAAGCGCATTGACGGCCTTGAGCGCCTCGTTCTGTTCCTCGGCGGTCCGGGCGTCGTTGAATCGTTGAATCAATGCTTTGTACTGCTCCTCGATCTGCTTGACATCGGGACGCTCGTAACGGAATTCGCTGAAATTCATAATTAAAGTCCACCCTCCAACACGTGATATATAACCTTTTATTTACAATAAATCCGCACATGCAACCGCGCATCAATCCCGGATCATCTATTAATTACAACACAAGTCCCATTATTTCCTTGTTATACACGATAAAATTTTACAGATAACATCAAAAATAACGTTTGCCCGATACATCCTTGTAAAAGCCGAATCGATCAAACAGCCTGCCCTCGTCATCGATCGCTTGAAGCTCCAACGTATGGGGCGTAATCACAACGTGCAGGAAATGCGGGACCGCCAGCGATTGGGCCGTATGCCACTCTCGCTTGGGCAGCAGCCAGCTCGGCATTGCGCCTGCGCCGCCAGCCACGACATACACAATCCCGTTCTCGTAGTCGATCCCGCCATCGCGGATCGGGTGACTACGTTCGTACGCAATGGTATGCGAATTCAGCACGAGGTCCACGCCATGCTGCTCGAGAACGGGGGACAGCGCGCGTAGAGCCTCGACTTGATAGCCCCCGGATACATATGGCGGGTAGTGGAAAAAGACGATTTTCCATCTGGCGTCCGACTCCTCCAGTGCGCGAACGAGAAAATCGAACTGTTCGTGACCGGGCGCCATTTTACCCGAATCCAAGGGGTAGGTATCGTTATCGATCAATTCCGTGCTATCCAAACAAATGAAACGGGCATCGCCATAATCAAAGGCATAGAAACGACTTGGTGGAGGGTAAGCGAAAAATCGATGAAACCAAGGGGAATGATTCTCATGATTGCCTAAGCAGCAATAGAAAGGAGTGTCAGAAAGCAGTTCTTTGCCTGGAAGGAAGAAATACCGCTCCCAGTCTTCAACGTTGTGACCATCGTTCACGATATCCCCTACGAAGAGCGCAAAATCAGGTCGATACCGCCGCATGTGATGAAACACGTTCCGATTAATTTGTCCTTCGGATGTATCGAACCCGCTATATCCTCCCGTCTCGCTCGTAACCGCCAGAGAGAAAGGCGTCCCTCTCTGAACCGCCGTCTTCAAAAAGAACTTGCCGGACGCCACATTGTCGTGTTCATGAGAGGAGTGAACTTGATAGTGATAGACGGTGCTTGGCGCAAGACCCTCGAGCGTAATCCGATGAATGACGGTAGACTCCTTAAGATGGACGGTCTGCACGACTTGCTCAGGCTGCTTGTAATTACCCAGATAACCGCTGTGAATGCGTTCAGCTTGCCACACCATCACCTTGGAATCTGCCGGTTCCGAGGTCTCCCACATGACCGTAACGGTATGTGGAGTTGGCCATTGCAGATAAGGCCCCTTCACAATGGATAGCATGCTCTCCCTCGCTCTCGCCTACAAGAATGAACATCAAAATATCCAGAACTACCCATTATCCCAACACCCCCAGTATATCGAACAGCCCTTCCGGCGTAAACCCGCGGTTCCTCTCCCCTCCTCTCCCCTCTCCCTCTCTGCACGCAAAAAAACCTGCCCCCATGGCGGGGGCAGGCGTCTCATATACGTTAAATCTAAGGACACGACGCATGACGCATCTCGTTCATCCGTCACACCTTCACTTGCGCAACCGCTTCTTGCATTCGAGCCGCGCTCTCGCTTAGAGCCGTCGCCCCTTCGTGCACCTGCCGCATCTTCTCCAGCTGGCGCTCGGTCAGCGTCTGGATGCTCCGCGTCTGCTCGGAGACGCCGCTTGCGACGCTTGCCATGCTGCTGACGGTGGCGGCTACTTCCTCAGAACCTGCCGACAGCTCTTCGACAGCAGTGGATACCTCCATGATTTGGCCGGCCACGAGTTGGAATGCTTCCACCGCATGCGAGAAGGCCTGTTCGGCCTCGGCCGACAGCCGCGTCCCCTCTCCGATCTCCTTCGAGGCTTCCTCCATCTGCCCGCCGATCCGCGCGGCTTCATCCGTGACGTGAGCGAGCAAAGTCGTAATTTGCTCGACGGACGCGGCAGAACCTTCCGCCAGCTTACGCACCTCCGAGGCGACGATCGTAAACCCTCGGCCATGCTCGCCCGCGCGGGCTGCCTCGATGGACGCGTTCAAGGCGAGCAGTTTCGTCTGGTTCGCGAAATCGCTGATCGACGCAAGCGCTCCCCCGATCTGATCGGTATAGGTTTGAAGGCGGCGCGCGGTCGCAAGCGTCTCGCTCGTCTGCGCCGCGATGCCCTGCATTTGCCCGTTCATATGCCGAACTGCGGCCTGACCGCCGCCTGCCATCGTCAGCGCTTGCGAAGCGGCCTCCGACACCTCCGAGGACGATTCCGAGATACGGATGATGCCTTGTGCCATCTCTTCCATCGCCATGGCATTGTCCTGCGCGCTCTGCGTTTGGCTATACGCCCCTTCATGAATATGCTGGATGGAACCGCTGACCGTCTCGCTCATGGCCAGCATCTCTTGCGCATGACCGGCGAATTCAGCCGACGAAGCAGCCACGGCGCTTGACGTCTGAGACACTTCCCTAACGATTGAGCGGACCATATCGTTCAAATGCGTCGACATGTGGAGCATCGCTTGGTAAGCCGACCCGATCTCATCCTTCGACTTCACCGGTGCATCCACCAGCAGCTGATGCGCCTGGGCCAAATGTCCGGTCGCCATCTTGCCGGCGCTAGCCGTAATCGTCCGCAGCGGGCGAAGCGCATGGGAGACGAACCAGACGATGAGCGCAAGCGCGATGAGCGCGGCCGCGAGCACGATCGCGTACAGCGGGATGCTCTTGCGAACGACCTTCTCGGTCAAGTTGTTGAACACGCTGGCATCCGTATCGATGCCAAGCGCCCCGATCAGCTTCCCGTCCGCATCCTTCATCGGGACGAACGCCGAAATATAATCGCCGTACTCCGGATTCTTGATCAACTCGGAGCTGGCCCGCTCTCCGCTTAACACAAGACGCGCCGCCTCTTCCGGCATATCGGTCTCTTCGTTGATCGGTGAAGCGAGCGGATCGCCCTTCGGTCTGCCATCGATCAAGAGGAGCGGCGACTTGTCCGCCTCCACCTGGACGAAGTAGACATAGTAGGCGCCGATGGACAAGCGGAATTCATCGAGCTGCGCGCGCAGCTTCCAGTACTGATCATTCTCCTGAGGGTCTTGCATGAACGCCGCATAGTCGCTGGTGTCGATCTGGTCGACATAATGCTCGGCGATGTCCATATTGTAGTTGCTAATGGCCTCTTCCACGGCGGATCTGGTGTTGACGAGCTGAATAACACTGTTGCCGGCAATGATCAACAGGATGACGATCGTCAGAACGACGAGAATCCGTGCGATTAGCCTTGTCCTAAACCAAGCGATCATGCATAATTTCCTTCCTGCCCCTAGGCATATGGTCGTGTATTTCGATCTTTTTCGACAAAAAGGAATAAAAATCCTTCTTTCCACCAACTTTTTCTATGCGAACGTCTTCTTTGTGCGATTTGGGAGACGCCTTCCAGCTTGCGCTTCCGTCAATGAACGGATGCTTCCCGCCCCTTCCCATCAACAAAAGGCGAGGTGCTCCTTGCGGAGCTCCACGCCTATCTGCTGCTTCTATGTGCAGCCAAGCCGGCTTTCTGATGCCCACTCTGCTGCTGAATCGGACGAACTCTTCCTTATTGCACCGTCACATTCCCTCTGTACATATTGCCAGCCGGGCTTCTCGTATTACCTTTGGCCGTCGCGTTCGAATTGCTGTAGGCGCCCACCACATAGACCGCGCTGTTCGTCAAATATACGGTGTTGTTGTTGAACTGATTGTTGATGCCCCAGCCCGCGATAATCTCGTGCAGCTGGAATGCGTCGACGAGCACGTTGTTATTGTTCTGGTAGCCGATGTTGTTGCGGATGACCGCTTCATTCCCTTTGACGTCGATGAAGCTGTCCGCGTAATTTGCCCCGCTAATGCCTTCGCCATAGAACGTGCAATTCTCGACGAGCGTGCCAACAGTCCGCTCCTTGATATCGATATGCTCGGCGGTCACGTTCGGGCCAATGACGACGCCGCGGATGGTGTTATAGTGCGTATTCGGATTGTAGCTCGCGCCGTCCGCCGAGCCGACGTAGACGCCTTCGCCGTAGCCCGCGCCGGTCTTCCCGGTATCATGAATGTAAGAGTTCTCAATCGTGTTATACGAGCTGCCGTCCCGGAAATGAACGCCTTCGTATCCGATATTGTACACCTCAACGCCTGTAATGAGCGTATAGTTGGCATTATCGAGCATAATGCCCTTCTGCGCGTTCGTGAACTTCAAATTCTTGATCCTCCAGTAGTCGCCCGTCACTTGCAGCGCGTAACCGGAGCCTGCGGAATAACCGGACAGGATCGCGAGGTTGTTCGGGTCGGCGCTCTCGATCGTAATCGGCGAGGCCGCCGTGCCATTCACCCCGGAAGAGAAGCTGCCCGTATAGGTGCCTGCCGACAGGACGATCCGCTGTCCAGGCTGCACGTTCTTGAGCGCGCTGTGCAAGCAAGAAGCTGTTGAACACGCGATCGCACCGGCTGCAGGTGGTTGCGGCGTCGGCGTGCCCCCTCCGCTCCCGGAATCGCAAGCACCTTGATCTGCCCAAACGCCCGACTGCCCCGTCGTCCCAGGCTCTTCGCCGCTCGTCCACCATTTGGCCTGCCACAGCTTGTTCTGATGCGTCACCTGCGCGCCTCCATTATAGACTGCTGTGGCGCTCCATGACGGAGCCGTGCATGCCGCAGCCGCGACGCTCTGCGGCTTCGCGATCGCGATTCCCGTCATTACCATTGCGCTTACGGCCAGCAGCAGCCCGAGAAGGAGCATCGTCCCTCGCTTCGCCAGGCCTGCTTGTTCGCCCACTGTCATCATTCTTCATTTCCCTCCTTAATGTTAATGGTCGTCCGATTCGGACTTTCGTAACGCGAACTTCGGTTCCCGCGTCCGTTCGTGATCGCCTTGCGGCGCTGCTGCGTGCCATCACCACCTTTCTATCGATAGAACGAGTAGAGACCCTGAATCTCCATCTTGCGTGTACGTCCCTTACGTCTATCTATCGAAATTATAAGTGGCAAGCGAAGGCCTAACAATCTAAATATTCAGACTACAATGGCAAGAAGGCGCGAAGCCAAAGGGCTGAATATGCCCAGGTTTCGCGCCCTTTTTTGCTGGAATCCGTTTACTTAGCCAGCCATCGCCGATCCCCCGACCTGCTCCAAGAAATGCCGGAACGGCTTGGACACCCATTTCTTCTTCGCATAGATGATCTGCGTATAAAATTTGCATGCGGGGTGAGCAAACGGTCTCGCCGCAAGCTTCCCCAAGCGCACGTCCTCCCGAACGACGATCTCCGGCAGCAGCGCGACGCCAAGACCATAGACGACGCACTGCTTGATCGCCTCCAAATTGCCGAATTCGTAGGAAAGCTTGCAGCCGACGGCAGCCTCCTTGAGCGCGCCGAGCAGCATCGCCCGATACGTACAGCCGTCCTCGGTGAGAATGAGCGACTCCCCCGCCAGATCGGAGACAGCGACTTCGGCAATTCCGGCCAGAAGGTGATCAGGGTGCATCACGATGACGAGCGGCTCTTCCCTTACCGCAACCGTATGGAAATCCGGGTCGGCGAAAGGCGGATCCAGGATGATGCCCAAATCCAGCTCCCCCGTCCGCACCGCCTCGATGATTGCCGGCTCGTTGCCCGGCTGCAGCATGACGTTCATCTCCGGGTAGGCCCGCTGATAAGCCTGCAGATGAGGCGGCAGGAAGAATGCCGCCAGCGTCTCGATCGTCCCGATGGCGAGCGAGCCCCCATGCTGCGCCGAGACCGCCTCCTTCGATTCGCCGTGGAGCCGGATAATATCCCGCGCATAGCCGAGCAGCACTTCTCCGGCATGGGTCAGCTTCATGCGGCGGCCGAACCGCTCGAACAGCACCGCCCCGTAGGACTCCTCGAGCTTCTGAATTTGCGTCGTTACGCTTGATTGGGCATAGCCGAGCTTCTCGGCCGTCTGCGTGAAACTGCCGGACTTGGCCACTTCCAGGAAGGTATGCAAATAAGTCAACTCCATGTTCCGTCCTCCTGTTCGTCCTGGCGTGTCGGTATGCTCCCATTATGAGCGGAGGTTCGCGTTTGAGCAATCATTTTGCGTTCTTGGTTGTCCGATTCAGCCGGAAGCGCAACCGCTCCCGCTCCGCCGCGGCTCATGCAAAAGCTGATTCTCGAATGCCGAACGCCCCATCCGCCGCAAATACCCTCGTACCTATGACAAAAAGAGCGGAGACCGAAGTCTCCGCCCTTGCGATGCCGCTGCTAATCCACGACGCTGCCGATGAACCGCTCCAGCTGCGCCGTCTCCGCCACGTTCTGGTTGCACGCGTGCGCATCCGTACACATGTAATTGCCCACGGCCTTGTAATAGTCGGGCGAAGCCTTGGCCGGTTTGGACTTGGCGATCGCCGAGAACATGCCTACCTCGCTCACTTTGTTGCACACGAAGCAATAGCTCTTCTTGTGCGACGGCGTGAACTTGCCTTCAATGCCGACGATACGTCCGTTATAGTCGTAGACCACGAACATCTTGCCCGTGGCGATGTCGTGCCAGCCGAGATAGGTGACGAAACGGCGATCGATCGACCCGACATCCGGCACCTTCAGCTTCTTATTCTTCGGAAACAGCTTGCGAATCCCCGCCTCGCTCACATCGGGGAACACGCCGATCAGCGCTTCCAGCGTACGCAGATACGTCTGAAAATCCTCGGCCGTCTTCGCTTCCGCCAATCCTTCGAGCAATTCGCGCTGCGCATCTTGCAGCTCCGGGAACTGCTCCGTGATTTTCGCGACCGCGCTGCTTCGGACCGTCTGCACGATTTTCGGATCCGCGCTCGTCCGCAGTGCTTGCTGTACGATAGCCGTTTGTTTCTTAATAAAGTTAAAGTGGTGGTTTCTAATAAATGGTCCCATTCCTGGTCAGCTCCTTATTTTGGGTGTTCGTGCCTGTCAAATAAGGTGCAAAGCCACCATTAGAAACGATGCCAGCTTATATAGGCGATAATCTCTTACATTAACGCCCCATGCAAAGTATCGCCTCTGTGTCGTGGCTTTGCATGAGTGGATGGAACCCGGCAATCGCGACTTGCCATCCTTACCACCTCCTATGACTTTATAATATAGCGGATTCGGTAGGTTCACGCAATCATCCGTTAAGGCCAGCTTGCGCCCGGTATTGGCCCGGAGTGAACCCGGTCCACTTCTTGAACGCGTTCTGGAAAGCGCTCGGCTCCGAGAAATGCAGCGCGTACGCAATATCCCCGACGGAATAGCCCGGCTTGCGCAAATAAGCGATCGCCAGCTCCCGGCGGACGCGTGCCGACAGCGCCTGATACGAGGTCCCCTCCTCTTTCAGCTTCTGTTGGACCGTACGCATGCTTAGGCCGAAATGATCTGCCGTCTGCTGGAGGCTCGGGAAGCTTGCAGGCATACAGGCGCCGATCCATTGTTCGGTCCGCCGTGTGAACGATTCGTGCTTGGTCAACCCGAGCTTCGTATCTCGGGCAACGCTCTCGAAGATCCCGAGCAGTTTGGGATCCGCGTATAGCACTGGAGCGTCCAGCACGCCCAGCGGCAGCACCAATTCGTTGTGCGGAGCGCCGAACGACGGCGTCAGCCCGAACACATGCCGGTATGGCTCTATAACCGCAGGCGCCTCATGCGCGAAGCTGACGCGCAGCAGCGGAGTCCGCCGATTCGCCAGCTTGCCGAGCAGCAAGAATAACGAGCTCGCCATATCTTCCGCGCAATGCCGGGCCATCTGGCCGGGATGCTCCAGGACCAATCGGATGCGCAGCTCCTCTCCGGACGTCGCCGATTCCAGATTGAAGCCGCTGCACAGGATGTCGTTGTATCGCCGATAAGCCGTCAGCGCCCCCTCGACTGTGCGCGAATGCATCATGACGTATCCTAATATGCCCATATCCGCAATATCCGTAATTAGCCCCTGGTTCAATCCGAAATGGTCGTCCCCCGTATAATCCGCCGCCGCGATCATAATCCGTTCCAGCTCGCTGCCCGGGATGCGCGCTTCCGGGTCCTGCAGCAGTCCGCCATCGAAGCTTGCGTCCTTGCAGAACGCCTCCCAATCCAACCCTTTATGCATGATGGCCTTCATGACCGGGTACACCATCGAGATTGAAATATCCGGCGATCCCACTACCGACCACCCTCCTTTGCGCGATTTCGCAGCCGACCTTGCGCGTTCCATCATACCCGCCGGCCCAAGTTCGTTTTATGCTTATTGCAAGGATAACACATTGCAAGCACCCGAAGGAGGAACACGACCATGAACATTCTCGTCATCAACGGCCACCCCGACGCGCAAAGCTACTGCGCCGCACTGGCAGGGGCATACGCCGCCGGCGCGACAGAGAGCCAGGCCGACGTGCGCCGTATAGACCTTGGCGCTATACGCTTCGATCCGAACTTGGCCTATGGTTATCGGCAGCGGACCGAACTAGAGCCGGAGCTCAAGGAAGCGCAGGAGCTGATCCGCTGGGCGGACCATCTCGTATTCGTCTACCCGACCTGGTGGGGCGCGATGCCCGCGCTGCTGAAAGGCTTCATCGATCGCGTCTTCCTGCCCGGCTTCGCGTTCAAGTATCGCGATAACTCCCAGCTGTGGGATAAGCTGCTGACCGGCAAAACCGCCCGCTTGATCGTCACCATGGACACGCCGCCTTGGTACAACCGGTGGATCTACCGCCATGCAGGCCACCGCGTCATGCGCAACAACATTCTGAAGTTCTGCGGCATTACGCCCGTGCGGATAACGGAGATTAGCCCCGTGCGGTCATCGACCGCGGAGCGCCGGGAGAGATGGCTTGCGGACACGAGAGCGCTTGGAGCCAAACGCGCGTAACGCCTACGACAAGCTTATGATCGTCTACTGCCTACTGTTCGGCGCACGTACAAAAGGCCGCCTCTCCCTGCAGTGGCTTGGGAGAGCGCGGCTTGTTTCATTTCGTGCAGCTATTAGTTGTCGCTATTTTGTTGCGGACCCTGGAGCGAATACGTCGCTGCTTTTGGTTACAAGCCACCATTGGCTCTATTCATCCGCAATGAACTGGAAGCCCTCAAGCTGGAATTTTCCATCCTTATAGCCGACGTCTGCCTTAATCTGTCCGAAATATTGGGGCTCAACTACGTTCTCGATCACGACGCCTACTGCGAATGTTCCGGTTAACTTGTTATTAACGGCTTCGAATCGTACAATCGCGCCATAGCCAAGCTCCCCGGTCACTTCGCCGTTATAACCGGTCTGGAACGGCTTCAAGCTCACTTTCGTCGTCGTGCTATCCAGCGTCACATAACCGAACAGCTCGCCATCTTCCGTGGATGTCTTGAACGCCAACGAATTCTCTAACTGAGCGCGATAATCCTCGTCGGTAAAGACGTGGTCGACAAAGGGACTGTCGCCCGAATCGTCGGACTTCGCTTCCACACCTTCGAATTCAACGATATGCAGCTCGTCGATCGCTACCCCCGTCCCCGAGCCGACGTGCAGCACGACGGCCAGCTCGTCATTGCCGTCTTGGTCGTAGTCGGTTACCTGCTCCTGCGGAAGTATCATTCTCGGCGTCGTATACACCCAATCGAACAGCTGCTTCTTCTCCCCGATTTGGAGCAGCGCGCCGTTGGGCTCCGGCGACAGCGTAATGTTCCGCTCCGGCAGCGTGACGGGTGGAATCACGACTTCCGTCCCTTCGTCGCTTGGCACGGGGTCTGCTGGTTGTTCGCCGTCCGAGGCGCCTTCCTCGCCGGCGTCTTCAGCCGCCTTCTCGTTCGTACTCGATTGTGCTTGCGTCTTCGCATCGCCGGACGCTTCGTTCCCGGTTGCGGCGGAACGAGCTTGCGGACCGCAGCCCGCGGCCAAGATGGTCGCTGCCGCTAATCCAATCAGCAATGCGGTTTGTAATACCTTCCGCGTCTTACCCATTTCTGCATCTACCTCCAGAACATTCCATCTTCTTCACAGACGCCCATCCCCAATAATAAAAAAACACGTCCCTGAAAGGCAATGTCGTCAGGTTAATTAACGCTGACGGGATTGCCCTTCGGGGACGTGCCGGTCGATGGATTCGTTCTCTTACACGCCGAGGGTAACTTGATAGCCCGGCTGGTTCATCGGATGGTTCTGATTAATGAATACCGAGCGGTCGTTCTTGAGGACGATAACTTCGAAGAACGGCTTGAAACGCTCTTCCGTAATATTGAACGCCGCCAGGAACTTGGCGAACAGCTCCTGCTCTTCGCGCTCCGGCTCGCCATCTGCCAGGGACGAGTCGACCAGGTTGACGAGGATACACATCTTCTGGGCATCCGTCAGGACCGGCGCGGCTTCGCGCAGGAACGAATCAACGGAGTTGGAACGCGTATATTTGAGCGCCCGGTCCAGCAGCGCGCGGTTGTTGGCACCGACGCCGATGACCCCGTTATTGGATTCGCCGCCAAGCACGGCCAGCAGCTGGCCGATCTCTTCGGTGTCCATCTCGCCGTCGGACTTCATCATGTACAACAGCGACGTCGCGAACGCGAAATGCGGCGTCATGCCTTCCGTCGATTTATCGCCTTTAAACATATCAAACAAACCCATGATTCAATACCTCCCGCAAATGTTAGCCCGGGCTGCCGCCCGGTTCCCTACTTTACGTACAGGCTAGCGGGACGTTTCATGTTGTTGAGTTCAGTTCAGCCGGTGTACGATCTCGTATTTGTTGCCGCAAGGGTCCTCGAAGTATACGGCATAATACGTCGGACTGATCGGGAACAGCCGCGGCCCGTCGTTCAATTTGCCGCCCGCCTCCTTCACCAACGCCGCAATCCGGTCGACTTCCTCTCTATCGTCAGCCCAGAAGCCGATCAGATTCGCGCATGGCCGATGGCTTGCGTCCTCCGTAATCGCGAAATAGGGCACGCTCGGCAGCTCGCCTTCCCCTGCGAATACTTTCCAATCTGCGCTATGGTAGGCTCGGGTAAAACCTAACTCGGGCAGCAGCCGCTCATAGAAAGGCAGCGCAAGCTCCAGATTGTTCACGCGCAGATCGATGTGGCTAAATCGGTTCATATTAATCCACCTCTCTCTATTGTTCGTTGGCTCTGACCATCATCGCGCCAAGCGCATCTTCCCAGAGCGTCTTCATCTCTTCCCTCAGCTCCGCGCTAGCCAGCTGCTCCTGATGGAAGCTGACCGTCGTCCCGCTCTTCGCCATTAGCAGCCGGATCTGCAAGGTTGACGGCGTCCCCCAAGACGCGCGCTTCCAACGCAGGCGCAGCTGCTCGAACGGCTTCACGACGCGAAACTCGCCGCTCACGCCTCCCGCGGCCTCGAACGTCTCGCCGACCTGATAACGCGGCGGTGCAACCTCGCCCAGCCACAGGCGCAGTCCCTCCGGCGACGTCAGGAAATCCCATGCCTGCTCCTGCGACCAAGGCAGTGTCCGACGAACGCCAATCTGATATCCGCTCGCGGCGGTTAATCCCAGCTTGCCGTCTTTCAACCGATCATTCCCCATGATATCCTTCTCCCTTGCTCAAATTGATTGTTCCGGCACCGCCGACCACGCACGCACGAATGAATCCACCCCGCCTGCGAGGATCGATTCCATCGACCGATCCGCAATCGGCGAAGCGCCGAACAAGCCCGCCATGAAAGCTCCATAATTCATCCACATGAACGCAATTGCCTGGGCTTGCACATCCATGTCGGTCACGGCTTGGCGTTCGCGCATATCTGCCAAATACCCTGTCAACAGTGCCAGCAGCTTGCGCGGATGCTGCTGTGCCCGCTCCCGGATGTCGGTCAGTTCGTCATCCTTCAGCACGATCAGAAACAGGTGGCGGTTGCGGTGCATAATGTCATGATACAACCGGCTGATCCGCGTCAGGTCCGCCCTTAATTCCCATACGATTGCGTCTTGGAAGAAGCGCTCCATCTCCGCCGCGTAATGATAGCGGTCGACTGCCTGATCCAACAAATTCTTCTTGCTGCCGAACTGGCGAAACAGCGTCATCTCGCTGACGCCGGCCGCCGATGCGATCTCCTTGGTCGATACTCCCTTGTAGCCTCGGCTTGCCATCAGTTCGATGGCGGCTGCCATTAACCGCTCTTTGCTGTCTTTGCTTTGCGATAACGTCATGTACCCACGCCCGTCATTATCAATGTGTGTTAGTACTAACTAACACCTTGAATATAGAATAATGCACCCCGTTAAATTTTGTCAATTCTTTGTTGACCTTAGGTCTGACCTAAGGTTTATTGTTAACTTAGCTGCCAAATGAACGAAAGGAGCTATATCCAATGCAAACCTACCTCACGATCAGCGAATTAGCCAAGTTGATGGACGTGTCCATTCATCAAATCCGTTACTTCGAAGAGAAAGGCATCCTGAACCCGGCATATACCGGCGACAATCACTACCGGATGTACGGGATCGAGGAAATTTATCGCTTATCCCATATTCTGCTGCTGCGCGAGCTGGAAGTACCCGCCTCGAATATCCGGGTTGCTCTTGCTTCTTACGCGGCCGAGGATTACGAAGCGCTGCTGAACCGGTCTATCACGCATATCGAGGCGGATATCGAGCGGTTGCAGCGGCTCCGCGGCTTCACCGGTGAGCTGTTGCAGCGTAGAGCGGCTTGGAAACATGCCGGCAATCCCCCCGACAATGCGATCGAGAGGTTAGAGAAGCGCATACTAACTCGTTGGATCGCGCTGCCCGGCAAGGAGACGTTCGACGCCCGAAGTCTGTTGGCACATAAGCCGAACCGAACCGCTCTATTCAAAACCGATTTGCACCTCGTCTTCGAGGCGGATGGGGAAGCGGCGCTCTACATCGCTGCCGTTCCCGGCGGATCGGCGGACCTGATTCTGGAGGCGGGCGACTACCTCGTTCGACGCGCCGCGATAGCCGTAGAGGACGAGCTGGAGCGCGAAATCGAGCATCTCCTCGGCTATGCGGCGGCAGTAGGCCTCACTCACTCGGGCACGGTTGTCGCGGTCGAGCGTTCGTATATGTCCATGTTCGATAACGGCAAGCTTCACTATGAAATTCAACTCGCCCTCAGCCTGCCTGGAGGAGAATGAGCATGGAGAAGCAAACGCCAATCGCGATCGTCCCGATAAGCCCGGAGATGCACCGCGAGACCTGTCAACTGATCGCCTCTTCGTTCCGGGACAAATTTCAAGCGCTCCTGCCCGTCGACGAACTTCGTTTGGCCGAAGCGCTCGCCGCCTGCGTGCCGGATAAGAACGGCGCCGAGATGCGCATGGTCGCGCTAATGGACGGCAATATCGTCGGATCGATCGGCTTAACCCGCGCGGGCGGCATGGCGAATGCCGGCACGCGCTGGCGCTTGGCGCTAGACGGGCTGCGACGGGAGCATGGCGTATGGAGAGCCTGCAAATTCGCCGTCGGAATGGCCCTGCTGCATTATAAGCCGCAGTTCCACGAATGTTATATCGACCATATCGCCGTACGCGCCAGCCATCGTAATTTGGGCATTGGCAGCAATCTCCTGGTTTGGGCGAAACGTTATGTTCGCGATTGCCCGGACCTAGGACGACTGACCCTTCACGTCGCGGGTTCGAATAAGGGAGCGGTCCTCCTGTACGAGCGTCATGGTTTCGCGACGATTCGCGAAATGTCCAGCATGTGGAGCGGCATGCTCTTGAAGGAAAGCCATTGGCGTTACATGGCATGGGACGCCCATGAATCGGAGGTCTGGGAATGACGCGAAAATGGATACGGCGGACGGCCGCTCTCTTGACCGGAACGCTCGCGGCGGCCGTCCTGCTCATCGTCTGGCAGCACGACTTCGAGATGGTCGAGAAGCCGATCGCCATTCGAACGGAACAAGGCATGCTTCGCGGCACGCTGATCATGCCGAAGACGCCGGCCGGCAAGGTCGGACTCGTCGTCTTCGTCCACGGGGACGGCCCAGCCGATGCGTCGTACGACGGGTTCTACAGGCCGCTCTGGGAAGCGTTCGCGCAAGCCGGCTACGCTTCCTTGTCGCTCAGCAAGCCCGGCATCGGCGGCTCCGAAGGCAACTGGCTGAAACAAAGCATGGACGACCGCGCGGAGGAAACGCTTCAGGCCATCAGGTGGGCGCGCAGGCAGACCATCATTGATCCTCGGCGGATCGGACTATGGGGCGCAAGCCAGGCGGGATGGGTCATCCCTTCCGTGGTGGAGCGCGACCCTGACATCGCGTTCAGCATCTTGGTCGCTCCCGCGATCAATTGGCTCTCTCAAGGCGCGTATCATACACGCCGTCTAATGGAACGAGAGGGGCATGCAGAGGCGGATATTCGCAAGCAACTCGCCTACGAGAAGAGTATCAACCAGCTGCTGGAACGCGGCTCATCTTACGAGGACTACGTTCGCATCGCCAAGAAGGGGCAGCGCATGTCGCGCGACCGGTGGCAATTCGTCGCGAATAACTTTCGCGCGGACGCAACGGCCAGCCTCTCGTCCTTTCGCACGCCCATCCATCTCGTGCTCGGCGGGCGAGATCTGAACGTGGACGCGGCGGAGACCGAGCGGGTCTACCGACAACGCGTCCCTCCCGGCCTGCTGACCGTGACGAAGCTGCCGGATGCGGACCATGCGATGCTGACGCGCGCGAATGCGGCGTCCGAGCTTCGCGCCGCCTTCTATGCGGTGTTCTTCCCCCGATACCTGTTCGATTCCGGGTACTTGAAGGATTTGGAAAGCTTCGTCCGGCGCCTCGGCGGATGAACGACAAAACGGCTCACGCGCTGCGATGCGCGGGAGCCGTTTTAACGTGTTTAGTTTGCCTGGTCAGCCTTACGGCTCCTAGCCTTGACGCTTCATCCGCACCGGAATCCAAATCTCGCTGCGGTAATCCGGGCGCGACGTATCCGGCGACTCGTTCCAGAGCAGCTCCGGTCCCTCCGCCTGCTCGTAGCCCGCGCCTGCAGACGGGAACCATTCCGAATAGATACGCCCCCATACCGATTGCAGCGCCTGCGGGAATGTGCCGATGGCGGTGAAGACCGCCCAGGTCGCGGCCGCAACTTCCAAGCTCGCAAGTCCCTCCGGTGCCTGCTGCGTTGTCGCCGCTCCGATGTAGTGGTCCAGCTCCCCCTTCTCCTCCATGCGTTCCTCGGAGAAATTCGTCGAAGCGCTAATCATCCCTGCGGGCTGTGTATCCGATAGTCCCTTGATCGTCGCGATCAACTCCGGTGTAAGCGTGCCCGTCATCTCGGCGATCGCCGGATTCACCCCCTCGAACACGATCGGCACCCGCCGCATAATCCCCACGATCCGAAACGCATCCTTCTCTACGATCCGGTATTCCATCTCGCTTCCTCCCTTTACGGTCAATTGAAAGGTCATGCGCGGGAATGCCTTCAACGACTGTCCACGCTTGCGAGCCTCGGAAGGCGTAACGCCGTGCAGCTGCGCGAACGCGCGGGTGAACGCATCGGGCGATTCGTAGCCGTACTTCAGCGCGGCGTCGAGAATGCGGACCGACTCATCCTGCAGTTCCATCGCCGCCAGCGTCAGCCTTCTGCGACGGACGTACTCCGACAGCGGAATACCTGCGAGGAAGGAGAACATGCGCTTGAAGTGGTGCTCCGAGCAATGCGCAAGACGCGCCGCCTCTTTATAGTCGATCTCATCCGTCAAATGCGCTTCGATGTACGCCAGCGCCCGATTCATTGTCTCCAGCAAGTTCCGCGCCTCCTCTCCTCTATACCGTACCACCTCGACCAGCGGACCGGCCCGACTTTCGGTGTTCAATTCTGCAGGGTGAACAGCCGATATCCGGCATAGCCGAGCAAGCCGCCGAGCGTGTTGAGGATTAGATCGTCCACGTCGAACGTCCCCATGGAGAACACGATCTGCGCGCATTCAAGCGACAAACTGACCAGGAACGACACCGCGGTCGCGCCGATCCACTTCCATCGGCTGAGCAAGCCGACGAAAGCGCCAAGCGGCGCGAAAATCGCGATGTTGCCGAATAGATTGACCGCATCGTTGCGGTTGGACAATCGCTGCAAATTCCGCGTAATCGACTCCAGCGGCGTGAAATTGCCGAAACTTAGCCTGTTCAGCGCATGCTCCGGATTATCCACGGCCAGCTGAAGCTGTCGGCCGAGCACCGCGGCGTCCACCGAGCCGTATTTGAACAAAATCACTTTAACGAGACCATACCCGTAAAGAAGAAATAACGCAAACCAAAACAGCCATTTCGCGCGTTGACCAACGTTCATGACGTTAACCGCCCTTGTCACCCTTGTGTTCTCCATGATTACACGCTCCTCCTATTCGTTCAGCCTGGACGTGACGATGACGCCGCCCTGATTATCCCCGGATAGTTCGACCTTGGCATCCGCCGGTACACGCACGGTTGCACGGCCGTCCACGGCGACCACTTGAATCTCGTACCGTTCGCCTCCCGCGTCGGTCCGGATGCCGCCTTTCTTCCGCAAATAAGCCGTGTACTCTTCCAAAGCCAAATTGTTCTCCGCCATGATCAAGCTGTGCGGCAAGCCGACGTAGCGGAAATGCCAAGGCTCGTACTGGATGCCGGTCACCTCCGTCTTATCCTTCGGGTAACGGAGAATAAATCCGTGCTCCGCGGCATGCCGGATGAGCCATTTCCCTTCCGGCGATCCGCCCATCTCGCCAAGCGTCGATCCCACGTCTAGCGACAATCCGGTATTGTGCTCGCTGCGGCCCGGCGGAAGCGCATAATCCGCTCCCTTCTGCTCGTACATCCGGCGCTGCTCGGCCTGGTCCCGGTAACCGCTGCTAATGCGAAAATGCGTGACCCCGTCTGCCGCCGCCGCGCCGACCATGTCGCGGAACCGTTCCGCCACGCTCGCGGAAAGCCTGGTGTCCGCCTCCAACAGCCCGTAGCCGAACGTCAGCTCCGGCTGTTCCGCTAGCGCAACGATATCGTCCAGAACGCCATCCTCGCGTACCGGATGCGCCGAGTTGACAAGAATCAAGCTTCCGGCGTACGTTTGCGCGTCGGTCAGCCTAATCGTCCGCCAGTCGCCGTTGCCGTTGCCGTCGCCGTCGCCGACGCTATCGCCGTCGCTGGCGCCCTTCTCCCAATCCACCGCAGTCGACTGCTCATCCGTCTTCGCAAGTCCGCCGCTCTTGTCTTCTCGATGGCGCTGCATATAGGCATTGCCGATCAACACGGCAAGCAACAACAAAACAACCCACTTCTTCACCAAACTCTCTCCTTTAACCGTCTGTTCTTAAGGTTAATGAAAAGTGTTTAAATCGAAAGTGGGTTGTTGTTTAAATTTTTCTTAAGTTGGTTCGATTTCCAGCACCTCGGCCGTCCTGCCGCAACGGCAGCCGCACCTCGAACGACGTCCGCGTCACGTCGCTCCGAGCAGATATGACGCCGCCATGGCGCTCGATGATGTTCTTCGCGATGAATAAGCCAAGTCCGGTGCTCCCGCCCTGATGGCTGCGCGCACGGTCGCCCGTGTAGAACATATCGAACAGAAACGGCAGCTCGTGTTCCGGGATATGATCGCCGTAATTCGTCACCCGCAGCGTAACCGCATCGTGATCCGTCTCGCAGTCGATGTCGACGAACTGACCGTCCGTTCCGTAGCGCGCCGCGTTCGACAGCAGGTTCTCGAACACCCGCGCGAGCATCGCGCCGTCGCCTTCCACAATGATGCGCGGCGGCACCTCGATCCGGGCGGACAAACCGTTGTTCTCGAAGATCGGATACATTTCCTCCGTCAACTGATAGAGCAGCTCGCTCAGATCAACCGGCCGCCGTTCGATATCGAGCATGCCGTAATTCATCTTCGTAATCTCGAACAGCTCCTCGATCAGCCGCTCCAGCCGCCGCGACTTGGTGTAAGCGATCATCGCGTAATGCTTCGCCTGCTCGGGCGGCAGCTGCTCGTTCTTCAGAATAAAATCCAGATACCCGAGCACCGACGTCAGCGGCGTACGCAAATCATGCGCCA
Organism: Paenibacillus aurantiacus; assembly: GCF_042431225.1. NCBI lineage: Bacteria > Bacillati > Bacillota > Bacilli > Caryophanales > Paenibacillaceae > Paenibacillus > Paenibacillus aurantiacus. The sequence continues at coordinate 130,730 of NZ_JBHMDO010000047.1, forward strand.
AATTAAGCACGAGCTGATCCTTGCTCGTCTCCGCGAAGTCGCCGCGCTCGATCGCGTTCTTCAGCTTCTCGCCCGCCCGGTTGATGTCCTCGGCGATCGACTGGAATTCGTCGCCCGAGTCGATCTCCACGCGCGTCGCGAAGTCGCCTCCGGCAAGACGGCGGATGCCGCTCGATATTTTCTCGAAATACGCCGCGTACGGCTTGGACAATAAGTAGAAAAATAAAACCGCCAGCGGAATAAAGACGACCATGAACGTATTGACGTCGCCAACCTCGCTCATGAACCGGCGCAATCGCACGATCGGGTCTTCCGCGAACACATGCTCATGATAATAACTTTGCAGCCCTTTGTAGAGCAAATAGGTGAGCAGGCCGGAGAGCAGCATGCTCAGCCCGAACAGCCCAAGCATTTTGGACCGGAAGCTGCGCCTGGATTTAACCATTGAACGTATATCCAACTCCCCATACCGTCTTGATGAACTTGTCCTTATCTTCGCCAAGCTTCTTGCGCAGCGTCCGGATATGCACCATCACGGTGTTGCCGCCGCCATTCTCGTAGTAGGCGTCTCCCCACACCTGCTGGAAAATATGCTCCGCGCTGAACACGCTGTTCGGATGACCGGCCAGCAGACAGAGGATGTCGAACTCCTTGGGCGTAAGCAGGACCGATGCGCCAAACAAGGCAACAGTCCGCTTGTCCGGGTCGATTACGAGTCCGCCAGCTTCGATGATCGGCTTCGCCCCGGCGGACGGTGCGTTCAAGTGCAGGGCGCGGCGCAGCTGGGCATTCACTCTTGCGACCAGCTCGAGCGGATTGAATGGCTTGGTCATATAATCGTCGGCTCCCATCACGAGGCCGGTGATTTTGTCAAGATCCGACGCCTTCGCGCTAAGGAATATGATCGGGAACCGGTAACGTTCCCGGATTTGGCGTGTCAATTCGTGTCCGTCCAGCTTCGGCATCATGATGTCCAAGATGGCCAAATCGATCGGATTCGCAAGCACCGCCTGCAGCGCTGATGCGCCGTCGGACACTTTGATGACCTGATAGCCTTCCTGCTCGACGTGCATGGCGATGAGATCCGCGATCTCGGGCTCGTCGTCGGCGATTAAGATCGTTACGCGTTTCATGCGGAGAACAGCTCCTTACGTCTAGCGTCATTTATCCATTTATCTTAACGGAAAAGAAGGGACTGCTCAACGGTCGACTCTCATGAATTTCCGAATCTTCATGAGATTGGTTGAGAGAGGCAGGCGGACAACTCGGGACAACCTTGCTGAAATTTGGGTTGCGCATTTATTGCTTATTATATACACTGTTTATTAAATATACTGTTTAACAATTAAACAGAAAGAGGTGTGGCGTATGCAGCCTAACGCGATCGAAATTCGCAATCTGCGCAAAAGCTTCGGAAAGCACGAGGTGCTCAAAGGACTTGATCTGGACGTGCCGGGAGGTGCGATCTTTGCCCTTCTCGGACCGAACGGTGCCGGCAAAACGACGCTGATCCACATTCTATCCACGCTCATCGCTCCGGACGAGGGAACGGCGCGCGTCGCCGGATGGGATACCGTCCGCCAGAAGAACGAGGTCAAACGCGCTATTAGTCTGACCGGTCAATTCGCTGCCGTAGACGACGCGCTCACCGGCGAGGAGAATCTCGTTATGATCGGCCGTCTCTCTGGGCTCAGCCCCGCGGAAGCGAAGGCGCGCGCCGCCGAGTTGACCGCGCAATTCGAGCTGAACGGCGCTGCCCGCAAACGGGTCAAAACCTACTCGGGCGGCATGAGACGCCGTCTTGATCTCGCGGTCAGCCTGATCTCGCCGCGCCCGATTCTATTCCTCGATGAACCGACGACCGGATTGGACACCTCGAGCCGACGCGCTCTGTGGGATATGATCCTTCAGTTGGCTAAGCAAGGCATTACCGTCTTCCTGACGACGCAGTATCTCGAAGAAGCCGACAAGCTCGCGAATCGAATCGCCGTTCTTGCCGCGGGACGCATCATCGCCTCCGGAACTCCCGCTGAGCTCAAAGCCCTTATCGGCGGAGAGGTCATCGAGCTCGTCAACACGAACGAGGAGGTCGTGCATGCCATCCCGACGAGCGGACAGGTCGGCGACGTGCAGCGCAAGTTGGCCGAACTGCTCCCCGCTCTGCCGCCCGAGACGCGCGTTCGACTTCGTACGCCGAGCATGGATGATGTCTTCGTCGCGCTTACAACCACTGCCAAGGAGGAGCTGACCGTATGATGATAACGAAACCGCAAGCCCAGACCAAGATGCCGTCGCTGCTCGCCACGAACGCTGTCTTTATCGGACGAAGCATGCGCCTTACGCTGCGCAATTCCGAAGCTTTAATTATGGCTATTATGCTCCCTACCCTACTTATGCTACTGTTCACGTACGTCTTCGGCGGCGCGATCGACCGCGGCGGCGATTACGTGAATTACGTCGTGCCCGGCATCATTCTGCTATGCGCCGGCTTCGGCTCGTCGAGCACCGCGGTCGACGTCGCGCACGATATGACCTCCGGCATCATCGACCGATTCCGCACGATGCCAATCAGCAGCATGAGCGTCGTCGCCGGGCATGTGGCCGCCAGCTTGATCCGCAACCTATTCGCGACCGGCATCGTCATCGGCGTGGCTCTGCTCGTCGGCTTCGAGCCGAGTGCCGGCGTCACCGACTGGCTGCTTGCCATCGGCATGGTGAGCTTGTTCATCTTCGCGCTGACATGGACGTATGCCGCCATCGGCCTGATAGCGGGCAGTCCGACCGCCGCCAGCGGCTATGGCTTCGCGCTGCTGTTCCTCCCCTACATCTCGAGCGCGTTCGTCCCGACCGACACGATGCCGGGCTGGCTGCAAGGCGTGGCGAAGCACCAGCCGATTACGCCCGTGATCGAGACGCTGCGCGGGCTGCTTACGGGCACGCCGATCGGGAATCAGGCTTGGCTGGCGATCGGCTGGTGCCTATTGATCTTGCTGCTCTCCCTCATCTGGTCGGCCTGGGCGTTCCGCCGGAAGGCAGGCGTAAGATAACCGGGAAGATGCGACCGGCAGTCTAGATTGAATTTGCTAAGAACGCACTGGCAGCTATGCTCGACTGGAGCGTCGTGCTTAATTTGTTCAGCGAGGTTGCCGGCAACTTCGGCTACTTGGTCTGTACGTATTAGATGCATATCCTATAAAAAGAGAAGGCAGCCGTTCCCCAATGATTCGGGAGAACGAGCTGCCTTCGCTTTTATGCTTTACCTGCCATGTAATGCTCGACGCCATCCAATATCCGCTCCAAGCCAAAATCAAAATCGTTGAACATCTCATCTGCATCCTCATCCGTGCCCGTGTATGCACCCGAGATCATCAGCGGATGCAGATCCGGAAAGCGCTCCGCGGTTACGAGCTTGCTGAGCGCGCTCTGGTAAGGCGCGCCGCTGAACGCAGCGGACGACATCCCGGCTTTCACCGCGCTGTTGAAATCCCGCTGCAGAATACCGCAAGCGCGCGCATAGCTGCTTAACAGCAAAATAACGGACATTTTCTCGGGATCGGTTAATCGAAGCTCCCGCATGATGCGCAGCGCGCAGTCGACAACCTTCAAATTATTCGGGGTGATCGGCGCGCCGGTAATCGGGATTTCGACGAACCACGGACGGCTCTGGAAAAGATGGATCATCGCCTTTACATAAGCGCGCAGCCCCTCCCGCCACGGCATCCCCTCCGGGATCAACTCATCCAAGCCAATCTCGCTCACCGCATCCTGCATGAGCAGCAGCAAATCTTCTTTGCTCGGGATGTACCGGTAGAGCGACATTGCCGTAAATCCGAGCGACGACGCCACCTTGTTCATCGAGACGGCAGCCAATCCTTCCGCATCCGCAATCGCGATCGCGGCATCGACGATCTGCTTAACGTTCATCTCCCGCTTCGGACCGCGCTGGGGCTCCTTGACGATCCCCCAGCTGAGCGCCACCCCGCGCGGCAGTTCGTTCTGTATCGTTTCCTCGTCCATTGCTTTCCTCCTGCAGGTCATCGTCGTGGTTACGACTTACGCGTAATTGTGTACCATATAAACAGTATTATAGCACAAACCGCGACACTTCAACACGCCGCATTCCCATTCGGCCCACGGCACCTGCCTCTGGAGTACCGTATCGAGCGCAATGCCGAACGAACAAGCAGCCTATGATTGCACAAGAAGAAGGCGCTGCAGCGTGCAGCGCCTTCTTGGTCGGAACTTATTTCAAAATGCTTAAGTATGCCTTCCACGGACCGACTGCGGTCTGGTACCGCTTCGCCAACACGCGCGTGATTTGAGCCGTATGCGTCAAATCGTGCACCGCCCAAGTCGCGATTAACTCTCTTGCTTTCACTGGTCCGAATGCAGGATGTGTACCCGTTCGCTCCAGCAGCTCACCGGATGCGACCAGCTCCCGAAGACGCGCGATATTGCGCTTGCGAATAGCTGCAAAATCAGTTAACAAGCGGCCCAGTTCAGGATCTGCATGCCCGTCAGTCAGATGCGCGAACCGGTCGAAGGGCGGGAATGCGCCGGCTTCGCCATCTTGCACGATCACTTCCAGTCTCGGAATCCAATTCGTCCGTTCCGCTTCGGTTAGATGAAGCAGCACTTCGACCGGGTTCCACGTCTCTTCCCCTTCCCGTGCGTGCAGCCAGCTATCCGATAACCCGGACAGCAGGCTCGCTAGCAAGCGGGGCGTCCGCTCCAAAATTTCCACGGCTTCGTCCAATTCAAACGTCATCGGCTCGCTCCTCCCCATCGGCTCTATCCGAACTCACGAGACCATTATAGCGTCGCAAAGGCCGTCCGCGCATCATAACCGTACTGAACTTCGGTTCGACGTGCGCGATGGTGCCGAGCTTCAGCGCGCCGTCCCACGTCGTGCTTACGCGCTCACGAATCCGAAGCGCGAGCTGTCGCCCCTAAGGGGTCAGCGGCGCGAGACGATCGCCTGCGAGCACCTCTTTGCCATCCTTGGTCGCGATGCCGCCCTTCGGCATTCTCGGCCCGTCGACATCCCGGAAATATAGCGGCAATCCTTCGCTGAGATACATGCTCGTCTTGGACGGATCCTGCCGCTGGTGGTGCAGGTGCAGATGGGGTTCGCTCGAGGCGCCGGAGTTCCCCGACTGCCCAAGGAGGTCGCCTTCATCGACGCGCTGACCCTCTTTTACCTGCACGGAACCTTGCTTCAAGTGCGCCAGGACAAGATACGTGCCCGTCGCATTCAATCGCAAATACACGTAGTTGCCAAGCAGCGAATCGTAATTCTCCGTGCCGGGCGGCTGATCCGCTTCGTCGTCATAGGCGCCCACGATCGTCCCCGCCGCGGGCGCAACAACGTCGGCACCGTAGATGCCGTAATCCGTCAGCCGGTCGCTCCCCGTCAAGGCCGGTTCCATCATGAAATCATACGCCCAACGTTCCATCGGCCACGTGGCGTGCCGGTTATGCGCGATATCGTCCCCGCCCCAGCCGGTCACCGCCGGCTCCCGGAAAGGAAGCCGCACCTCGGCCGCCGGCACGACCGCGGCGCGATTCGCCGGATAGGCAACCGGCCATACGCCGAATAGAATGCCAATCGGCGCCGCAGCGGCCATCGATAAGAACAGCGGCCCGATCATTGCCGTAACGCTTCTTCTCGTCGATAAGCCCCTGATTAGCAGCCCCATTACGAGCAGCAGGGTGCCCGCGCCGACGAACCCGAAGCCAATCAACAGCCACCAAGCGAGCGCGCCCGCTTGCCCTCCGCCGAAGAAGATCGTCCCCCAGCCTGCGGCCATCGCCGCAAGCAGCGTCCCGCTCACAATGCTGCACGTCCGTCGAATTCTTTTGCTCATGCCACTTGCTCCTTTGTGATGAATAAGATTTACGATTCATCTTACAGGAGCAATCTTTCGACAGACTGAGCGTTTTCTTTCGTTTTTCTTTCGATTCTTAATCAATTGCCCGTTCCGGCACAGGCAGGATAAGCCGAAATACGGTCTCTCGGCTGTCGCTGGCGACCTCGAGCCTTCCGTCATGGAGCTCCGCGATTTGTCGCGCGCTAGCAAGCCCGATGCCGTTGCCATCCGCATGCGGCACGGATGCGCCCCGCCCCCGGTAGTTCCAATCGAAAATATGCGGCAAATCGCGAACATCGATCGGGGGGCCATAATTGATGATGGCCAGCTCCACCTGCCGCTTGCGGTCAGCATGGCGAATCGTAATCCGAAGAAGTCCGCCTTCCTTCCCGTACGTCAAGCCATTGTCGATTAAATTATGCAGCACTCTCGCCAGCAGCTTCGGATCCGCCGATACGAGCACCCTCCCGTCTCCCTCGATGACCCACTCCACGCCTTCTTCCTCCGTGCGAGGAATGAAATCGATCATGACTTGCTCGGCCAGCGCGCGGGCGCTGATCAGCTCTCGACGAAGCGGCATGGCCGCGTACTGACGCAAGCTGTACGCGAGCAGTTCCTCGATCCGCTCCGTCAGCTCCCGGCTTTTGCGCTCGCATATTCCGGCGTATTCCTCGCTTGCATCCAGATCGTGGCGCAGGCTGCCGCGCAGCAGCCCCAAATAGCCGCTCAGCGACGTGAGCGGGGTACGCAAATCATGGGAAATGCCCGCGACCATTTCGCTTCTCATCCGTTCCGAACGCAGCTCCCGCTCGATCGAATGCCGGAGGCTGGCGGACATCGCGTTCACGCTCCGCGCGAGCTCCCCGATCTCGTCGCTGGCGGCATCCGTCATATGTACGTCCAGATTGCCCGCCTGAATAACCGCGAGCGTCCGACGGATCTCGCCGATTCTGGCAAGCATGCGGCGGGAGAGCAGGTAGAAATAGATGACCGTGAGCAGCAGGAAGAAAGCGGCATACAGGAACGAATACCGCTCTTCCGCTTGTTCGGCATCCCATCCCGCGAATCGCCCGAGCAGCGATTGGACGATCACGATGGTGAGGACGGCTCCCGCTATGCTGCCCGCGAATATCCCGTAAAATTTGGCTCTAATGCCTTGAAACCAACCCGTCACTAATTTTATAACCGACACCCCACACGTTCGCGATCCATTCCGATTCGCCGCTCATTTGACCCAGCTTCTCCCGCAGTCTCGAGATGTGCACCATAACCGCGTTAGGGCTGCCCGGACCGTGTTCGCCCCATACGCGCTCGTATATTTCATCGGCCGGGAAGACCCGGTTCGGATGTTGGACCAGCAGCCACAAAATATCGAATTCCGTCTTGGTTAGCCGGACCGGTTGACCATATACCGTCACGCTTCTGCGCTCGGGATCGACCGCTATTCCGGCGTGCAGCCCGCTGTCCGCTGCCGCTTCCTTCGGCGGTTCACTGCTATATGCGGCTCTTCTCAAGTGCGCCTTCACGCGGGCAACAAGCTCCGCCGGACTGAACGGCTTGGTCATGTAATCGTCGGCCCCGACGTCCAATCCATGGACTTTGTCCCAGTCGGCCGTCTTGGCGCTGACGAACATGATCGGCACCTTGGACAATTCGCGAATCCGGCGGCATAGCTCGAAGCCGTCGACGCCCGGCATCATGATGTCGAGCAAGACGAGACCGACGGGCTGTACGGCCAGCCGACGCAGCGCGTCCTCGACATCTTCGGCCAGCACCGCGTCGATATCGGCTTGACGGAGATAGATGCCGATCATTCGGCGAATGTCCGCATCGTCGTCCACGACGAGCACGGACGGTGTGTTGAACGTCAACTTGCATCCCTCCCTGTCTGCGCGGCTTCCGGGATTATTCGCGTAGCGGCGCTCCGGTCCCAGATCAAGCTGACGACCGTCCCGCGTCCCTGCTCGGAGCGCGCTTCGATCCTGCCGCCCATAGCCTGAACGAGCTCCTTGGCAATCGCCATCCCAAGCCCGCTGCCTTCGGCGCCGCTCTCCGTATTCAATCCGCGGTAATAACGGTCGAACAATCGCTCGACCGTCTCTTCATTCATCCCTCGGCCGTTATCGGCAAAATCGATGCGCCAGCTTTCGTTATCCGCCCCTCGCGTCATCGCGATGCGCAGAACGGTATCCGGCGGATTGTGCAGGAATGCGTTCGCGACGAGATTGTCGACGACCCTCTCGAACCAGGGCTCGTGCAGCTCCGCCATTACGGGCGCCGAAGGGACCGAGCACCGCACCCTTGCACCGTCGTATCCAGGCTGCCTTGCGGCGCGAAGGACGGCCTTGCGCATTAATTCACGGGCATCCCATTCCTCGAAGACGACAGGCATATCGCCGCTTCGCAGCCTGTAGGTCAGCGACAAGTCGTTGATCAGCTTATCCATGTACTCCGATTTCTCCAGAATGACCGTCGCGAACTTGCGCATCTCGTCCTCCGTCCAGCTGTATTTGTCCGCGGCCATCATGTGGGCATAACCTTGGATCGAAGCGAGCGGCGTCTTCATGTCGTGCGTCACGCCGGCGATCCATTCTTCGCGGGTGCGCTGCGTGCGCTCAGCCGCGTCCTTGCCCGCGCGCAGCGCACGGGTCAGCGATTCGAGCGACTCGAACACTTCGCCGAATATCCGATTGCCGCGCTTGCCGGCACTAGGCAGACGAAACAAGCGGCGTCTTCGCTTCGGCTGCTGCTGGACAAGCTCCGTGTAATTGCCGCCGCCAAGCCGCCGAATCGCGCCCAGTATTTGAATGAGCGGAGTGCCGAACCGATTCGCGTACCAGATGGAGAGTACGCTGAAGATCAGCAGCGCGCATAACAGAAAAGCAGCAAGACCCGCGATCATCACCTGCGCCTCCGGCACCATGTCCGGAATCGGCATCGTGTGCCGCTGCGCTTCGCTCATCGGATACTGATACACCCACGTATAGCCCGTTCGCTTGTCGTACCGCGTATCCATCAGTGTGCCGATGCCGTCGTTATTGGCGCTCTGAAGCGCAAGGTCCTGCAGCGTGTACGTCCTGGGCGCTTCTTCCGGCCGTCTCCACGCGCCTAGTTCGCGCCCTTCGCGATCGAGTACCTGCACCCATCCGTGCCGCTGCTCAAGCATAGCGAGCGTGCTCTCGGAGAAGGACAAGCTGCCGCCTTCAAGCCTGCCGTCGTCGATGAGACGGCCGAGCAAATCTTCGGTCGGCGACCTCGCCCCGTATAATAGCGTGTACATCACGCCATCTTTCTCCTGAATCCACAACCCGAGCCGATACGGATACGGCGCGCCGCCGATCCAATAATCCATCAACTGACCGGGTACATATTGCGTTGGCAGATCGCCCGGGGCGTTGAACGACTGAATGACGTTGCCGTCTTCGTCCAGACTTTGCAGCCAGCCGCCATCTTCGCGAAGCCGCGCCATCAGAACGGGATCCGCGATCAATCCATTCGCGTCCGTTCGCGACTCGGCGATGAGCCGGGAGATACCGGTCGGCGCGAAATTCCGCCGGATCTCGAAATCTTCGAACCGGGCTAGTATCCAAAAGAGGATGACGACCGCCAGCAGTACGAGCAGCGCGCCCGCGCCTGCCAGCTGGAGCCCGAACCGGACGGCCAATCTTCTTCGAACCATGTTAACGCGCTCCTTTGGGCAGCATCAGCTTGTAACCGAGACCGCGCACGTTGACCAGATACTCCGGCTTCGACGGGTTGCGTTCGATCCGTTCGCGTATCCGATGAATATGAACCATCACCGTATTATCGTCGTGGAACGCATCCTCGCCCCATACGCGCTGGTACAAATCGCTCTTGCTGAACACGCGGTTCGGATGCTTGCACAAGAACAAAAGGAGCTGGAACACGAGCGCAGGGCAGTGAGACGGCTGACCGTCCACCGTCAGCGTCGCCTGCGACTCGTCTACTTGGAACCGGCCAAAATCGTATCGGCCGGACGGCGTCGGAACATCACTTGGCTCCGACTGAACCTGCGGTTGCCTCTTCGGCTGCAGGTATCGGCGCAGCTGAGCCTGGATTCTGGCGACGACTTCGAGCGGATTGAATGGCTTCGTAATATAATCGTCGCCGCCGACGGCGAACCCCGACAACTTATCGAAATCCGAAGAACGCGCGGTCAGGAAGAAGATCGGCGCATCCGTCGTCCCGCGGATGAACGGACAGATGTCCAGACCGCTGCGCCCAGGCATCATGACATCGAGCAGGATAAGATCGTAGCGCGTCCGCTCGCAGGCGGCCAGCGCCGCTTCTCCGTCGTGCGCCAGGTCGATGTGCGAGAAGCCTTCCTTGCGCAGCACGGTGGCCATCATGTCCGCGATCGCGCGTTCGTCGTCGACGATGAGAATTTTCGCTTCTTTCATTGTCATCACCCAATTGGAAGAGATACTAGTATTGTATCGTACATCCTGCCAATGGCAATCTTACCGTTACCTTAATTCTCCTAGTATCCCAGCTGCAAAAGTTAAGCCTGCGTTCATCTCCCGTTGAAGGGGACGTAAGTTTGGCGCGATATACTAAAGTCAAACAAAAATGAGAGGGAGGACGCCATGATCAGCAGAGCGAGGAACAAGCTGCGTATTGCCGTCAAATCCGCTATTCCGCTTCTAGCGGCCGGATTAGTGCTGGCGGGATGTGCGGGAGAGAACGAACCAACGAAGGAGGCAAGTACAGTGAGCAGCCAAGAGCAAGCGGGCAGTGCCAAACCAGAAGAGAAAGAAGGTGATCAAGGGGTTCAGGGCAAGGACAACAATCTGAAGCGGATCGGCGGGAAAGAAGTGGCGGACAGTCTATTGGCGGGGGAGTACGAGCGGCTGTATGCCCAGTTCAGCGGCGATCTTAAGAAAGCCGTAACGCTCGACCAATTTCGATCCATGGGCAAGCCGTTCACTGCGAACATTCAATCCTTCGAGCTGACGAGCGATATGCGGCTGAACGGAAACGAGTATTTCGTATGGGCTAATCCCGACGGAACGAAAGGGCTGAGCGCCGCGCTCGACGAGACCGCCACGATCGCGGGCATTCAAATCTTGGAGCATGCAGCGTTCCCCGCGACCGACACCGCTTATTCGAAGACGAACTACCGGCCGCCGTTCGAGGGAGACTGGCTCGTGTTCTGGGGCGGGCACAATACGTTCTTAAACTATCATTACGAATACGGGCCCGTGCGCTACGCATATGATCTGGTCGTGGAACGGGACGGCTTCAGTTATCAAGGCGATCCGACGAAGAACGAAAGCTATTTTGCCTACGGCCAGAACGTCCTGGCGCCAGCTGACGGCGTGGTGGTTGCGGTTATCGACGGCATCGCCGATAATGTACCCGTAGGTACGATGAACGAAGACCAGCCGGCGGGCAATATGGTCATCATCCGCCATGAGAGCGGAGAGTTCAGCACCATCGCCCATTTCAAGAATGGCTCGATCGTCGTCCAAGAGGGCGACCGGGTTCAGGCCGGCCAGTTCATTGGCCAGTGCGGCAATTCAGGTAATTCTTCCGAGCCGCATATCCATTTTCAAGTATCGCCGCCATCGAAGGTGGAAGAGATTACGACCACCATCCCCGTCTCCTTCGAGAGCGGCGTCAAACCCGTGCGCGGCGATACGCTCGAAGGCGCGAAAACAACCCCTTAACGAGGTGCCTTGAATGAAACCGATTCCGAAGAATACGATTCAAACCCGCGTCGGCGCGATGGAATACGCCTTGTCCGGCGAAGGTTCGCCTGCCGTGATCCTGATCAATGGCGGCAGCGGGCCGATTGAGGGCTGGATGCGGACCTATCATGCAATCGCTGAACAGACCCGCACACTCGCGTATAACCGGCTCGGCGTCGGCAGCAGCGCCAAACCGTCTTCCCCGCAGGACGGGCGCGTGATTGTAAGTACGCTTCGCGATCTGCTGCAGCGTCTTCGTCTAGAGCCGCCCTACGTGCTCGTCGGCCATTCGCTCGGCGGATTGTACGCCAATTTGTTCGCACGGATGCACCCGGATGAGGTCGTTGGCGTCGTGCTGCTTGAAGCCAGCCATCCGGAAGACCTCGCCATTAACCAAACGCAAGGTTCGATCGTGAAAGGACTTAATCGGATACTCGGCATGTTCGACCGATTCTTCCCTGCGCGCCAATGGTCGGAGACCCATTATGTGGAGGCGACAGCGAAGCAAATCGCGGCGGCCGGCCCCTTCCCCGACGTGCCGCTCATCGTGCTCACCGGCGGCAAACGCCCGCCGATGATGCCGGAGGATGCGTTCGCGATTCGTCAGCGCAACCAGTCGGATTATGCGCGAATGAGCGCCCGGGGAGAGCAGCGGATTGCCTTCAAGAGCGGACATTTCCCTCAAATGACGGAACCGGACGAGGTCCGAAAGGCGATCAATGATTGTCTCGCAGCCGCTAGAGCGGTCATTCGAACGCCGTAGTAAACGAAAGGCCATGCCTAAGCGAAAGCATCGAATCCATTCTCGATCGGACATGCCGGCAGCAATAAAGCGCGCAGCTGGTCTAGTCGCTCAAACCTTAACGCGTCTTCCCAACCCAAACTTCTCCGAATTGTGCCATCGTGAGCAAAAATCGTTGAATCCTGTATTCGTCGATCGTTATTTGTTGACGAAGAAAAACGAAGCCGGGATAAGCGCCATGAACACCAAAAAGCCCGCCGCAGCTTCGAAGCTGCAGCGGACTCTCTTATTGCGCAAAACTATGATTGCCGATCGTTGCCACGACGTTCATGCTGGACCAGTACGACCCTTTGGCACGATCCGGATTGAAGAAATAGACCGCCTTGCCGACGACGTTCTTCCCATTCAGCGCGTCCTTGGCGGCGCGATAAGCAGAGGCGTGCGGTTTGCTCTTGTCGAGCAGTCCGTTGTGTGCTGGCGGGAACTGTTTGCCTGCGTAAATAACCCCTTTAATCGTATCCGGGAACGCTGGGTTGTTCACCCGGTTCATAATGACGTTCGCGACAGCCAATTGCCCCTCGTAGCTCTCGTACCCGGCCTCCACCATCGTGATCTTGGCCAACAGCGTCAGATCCTCCTCCGTATAGGAAGCCACTGGATGGTCGAAGAACGAAGGAATAACGACGTCAAGCTTCATACCGTTCTTGACGGCTGCCTTGGCGGCCAGACCGTTACGCTTCAACAGCTGCGCCTCGGCGATGCCTGTATCCGCGCTAACCTCGGCCAAGCCGTAACCATCCGCTACGACCTTCTGCGGCTCCACGGTAATCTCGATCGTGTCTCCGTCCGCGCTGCTCTGGAAGCTGGCATGGAGCAGCTCCGCCAACTCGCGAAGCGGCGCGTACAGCCTGCCGTCACGCGTGAATGGAAGCGCATCCATCCGGTAGCGTAACTCGTTGAAATATACGACCGGAACCCCGTTGCCAAGTACGACCTTATCGCTTGCAGCCGTATGTATCGTTAATTCTTCATTATCATTGTCCCAGCTTGCTTCCGCTCCGGTCAACGCGGCGATTCTAGCCGCCGGCAGATACATTCTTCCGCCTTGGACGAGGATCGGATCGGACAGCTTCGCCATCTTGCCGTTCACCTTAATCGCAGCTTGATGCTCGGTTGCCGCTTCCGCGGTGGATACGACGCTCATCGGACCGAAACTTAGCAGAAGTAACCCCAAAACCATGACGCTCATCAGCCAAATCGTTGATTTGCCTTCTCTGATCATGTGTACCTCCCCGTTCTTCATGATGTAATAACTCCCGGGCGTGCTTCTCTCTCGGAAATTATAGCATAGCCCACCAGCGCCGTAGGATTAACATCTTCTCAGAATTAACGGTTTCTTGACTTGATTTTATGAAAAAGTCCTCATTTTTTGGGACGTCCCTTCCTATTTCGGGACACTTGCCCATGGATTCCCTCCCCATGGATTCCCTCCCCCACCCCTCCGCCGAGGGGCTCCGAGGGCTCTGCCCTCTGGACACCCGATTCGAGCTGGCGTGTAGGTTGGTGGTCGGCGAGTCCTTTCGAGCGTGGCACGCTTTTGTTCTTGCGAACAAAGCTTACTTGCTGCTGCTCCGTTTTCGTGCTGGCGCGTACGTTCGTGGTCGGCGGGTGCTTTCGTGCGTGGCACGCTTTTGTCCTTGCGGACAAAGCTTACTTGCTGCTGTTCTGTTTTCGTGCTGGCGCGTAGGTTGGTGGTCGGCGGGTGCTTTCGAGCGTGGCACGCTTTTGTCCTTGCGGACAAAGCTTACTTGCTGCTGTTCCGTTTTCGTGCTGGCGTGTAGGTTGGTGGTCGGCGGGTGCTTTCGAATTGAGCACGCTTTTGTCCTTGCGGACAAAGCTTACTTGCTGCTGTTCCGTTTTCGTGCTGGCGCGGCCACGAAACGAAATTCCCCCCATACACTCGAAACTTCCCCCTTCAACAACATGCTCGGGGGTGGGAAAATCGAGTTAGGCGACATTCGGGCGATGATCCCCCTATTCGCTTGGTCCCGCTAACCTGCGCCGGAGAGGAGGCTTGCCCTGCCAACATCGATTGAGCCGCAGAAAAGATCGCCCCGTCTTGAAAGCGCTTCATAATTAAGCCGTATTCCGGTAAGGAGGTCTTCATTATGAACAGATTTCGATTCAAACGCATGATCGGCATCATTTCGCTCGCCGCTTCATTATTGGCCGCAAGCTTGCCAGCCGCCATTATTGCGCCCGCTACCGTGCCCGTCGCATCGGCGGCGCCGGCCGGCGGCTACAAAATCGTCGGCTACTGGCACAACTTCGACAACGGTTCGGGCTTTATTCGGCTCCGCGACGTCTCGCCGGATTTCGATGTTATCAACGTCTCGTTCGCCGAGCCATCCGGCGCGGCCGGGAATATCGCCTTCACGCCCTACAATTATTCGGAGGCCGATTTCAAGGCGGACGTCGCTTATTTGAAAAGCAAGGGCAAGAAAGTCATCATCTCCATCGGCGGTGCCAACGGTCAAGTGCAGCTGACGACGATTGCCGCACGTGACGCATTCGTCAGTTCCATGAAGGGCATTATCGAGAAATACGGCTTTGACGGGCTGGACGTCGATTTCGAAGGACATTCGCTCTACCTCAACAAAGGAGATTCCGACTTCCGCAATCCGACGACCCCGGTCATCGTGAACCTGATCGACGCGTTGAAGAGCATCAACGGCTATTTCGGCACGGACAAATTCACGCTGACGATGGCGCCGGAGACGTTCTTCGTCCAACTCGGCTATCAGTTCTACGGAGGCAGCTGCATTAGCTGCGATTCGCGCGCAGGCGCCTACTTGCCGGTGATCCACGCGACGCGAGACATTTTGGATTGGCTGCAGGTGCAGAATTACAATTCCGGGCCGATCACCGGCCTGGACGATCAATATCATACGATGGGCAGCGCCGACTTCCATGTTGCGATGGCCGACATGGTGCTGACCGGCTTCCCGGTCGCGAAGAACGCGAATCAGTTCTTCCCGGCACTTCGGCAAGAGCAGGTGCTGCTCGGGCTGCCGGCCAACAACAACGCAGGTGGCGGCTTCACCCCGGTCGCCGAGGTGCAGAAGGCGCTGGATGCGCTCATCAAAGGCCAGCAATTGGCCAGCTACAAGACGCGCGGGAGCGCAACCGGATACCCGAATCTCGGCGGCCTCATGACTTGGTCGATTAACTGGGATAAGTACAACAACTTCGAGTTCTCGTCGAAGCACCGCGCTTATTTGAACGCGATCGTCCCGCCGGTGCCGGATACGCAAGCGCCAGGCGCGCCAGCTGGCCTTCTCTCAACGGCGAAGACGGCGACGACTGTCTCTCTCGCGTGGGGCGCTTCGACCGACAACGTCGGCGTTACCGGTTATACGGTGAAATATGGTTCCGTCTCGAAAGACGTGACCGGCACGTCTACGCAAATTACGGGACTTGCGCCAGATACGAACTATACGTTCACGGTCGTGGCGAAGGACGCAGCCGGCAACGTCTCGCCGGCAAGCGGCGCAGTCACCGTGCGCACGAATGCCGCAAGCGGAGATGTAAGCCCTCCGACGGCGCCAGGCAATCTGACCGTAACAGCCAAGACATCGACCAGCGTATCGCTCGGCTGGAGCGCGTCAACCGATAACGTCGGCGTCACCGGCTACACCGTCGCATTCGGTAGTTCAACATCGAGCGTGACAGATACGACCGTGACGATCGGCGGATTGACGCCGGGCACAGCGTATACGTTCTCCGTGACAGCCGTCGATGCGGCCGGCAACCGTTCGGCGGCATCCTTCGTGAGCGTGACGACCAACCCGCCGTCTGGCGCGCAGCCTTGGGCCGCAGGCATCGCCTACAAAACCGGGGACGAGGTCACGTACGGCGGCAAAACGTATACCTGCCGGCAGCCGCATACGTCGCTGCAAGGCTGGGAGCCGCCGAACGTGCCGGCACTCTGGCTGCTGAAGGCATAAGGAAGTGAAAATATAAGGCGTTTTACAATAAGGATGGGGGGCCAACAACGGCCTCCCTCCTGCTTTCTCGTTCCTGAAGGATCGTCGCGAACCTCCAACCGTCGGCAGCCGACGGTGAACGATTCGCGCGGAAGCCTCGTCGTCATTCGCCAAGCCTACCAAGTCGAAGTAGGAACTTGCCCGGGTGTTCCCACCCCTTGCCGCGCATACAAAAAAACACGCCTGATCGGCGTGTTTCCGGGTTCGTTATGCGTCCAAACCGTGTTCCTTGCGAATATTGTACAACCCTTGAATGATGATCTCCGACGGGTCCCGGTTGAGCAGCATTTGCGTTAGCAGCAGATGGAGCGGAACCGCGCATACGTTGTTGCCGTCCTTGATCTCCGGGAAGCCCGATTCGAATACGGGACCGTATTCCTGATGCCACTGCAGCCCGAGGTGCACCTCTTGGCCCTCGAACTCCTCGCGCACCGCCGCGATGCAATGCGGCACGAGCACGTTGTCGATCATCGCTTTGGCTTCGTCTTCGCCTGCAGGAGGTCGCGGCAGCAATTTGCCGCCCGGGGTCTTCATGAGTTCATAGAAGAAGGAAGCCAGCCATCCGGCAGGATCCTTGCCCGACTGGAAGCGAGCGACCAGCTCGCGCAGCAGGAAGCCGGTCACGTACGCGTCATTCGCGTCGTCCTTGACCTGGTACATGAATACCGGTCCGTAAACCTCTTGGTTCACGACTTGTCCTTCGACATCTTCGAAGTGCGTCTTCAAGGCAACGAGGCCGTTATGGAAAACCGCCTTTACCAGCTCGCCCAATTGCTCTTGGGCGTTGGCCGCCTGATCTTGCTCTTGGTTCTCGCCGATTTCTTCGTTCGTCGTTTCCTTATTCATCGTCTGCTTCACCCGTAATCCAGTATATCATCCGACCGATCAAGCCGTCTAGCAAGCGCTAACAAATTTGGAGTTACATGCTCAGGTATGGAAAAATCCCTTTCGCTTGGCCGCTTCCGCAAAAAAGCGCAGCCAGGAAAGGCTGCGCTCGATTCGACTTATTACGTTCGTTTCATATAAGCCCGCACCGTAAGCGGCGCGAATACGGCCACGATCGCTGCCGCCCCAATAAGCGCAATGGCGAGGTCCGAACCAGCTGATCCCGTATTCGTCAAATCCCGGACCGCCGAGACGAGGTGGGAAATCGGATTGATGTTGACGAACCACTGCAGCCAATCCGGCATCGTATCGACCGGCACGAAGGCGTTCGAGAGGAACGTCAGCGGGAACAACACAAGCATCGAGATGCCTTGCACGCTGGACGCCGTGCGGGCAATGACGCCGAAGAACGCGAAGATCCAGCTGACCGACCAGGAGCAGGCGATAACGAGCAGCCCGGCGAGCGCCACGTGATCCAGACCGCCGTCCGGACGGTAGCCCATGATGTAGCCCATTGCGAACGTCAATACCGTCGCGATCGTATAACGGACCGTATCCGCAAGCAACGCCCCTGCAAGTGGCGCGATACGCGCGATCGGCAGCGATTTGAACCGGTCGAACACGCCTTTGTCCATATCCTCGCGGAGTTGAACGCCTGTCACGATGGAGGTGCCGATGACGGTCTGCACGAGAATGCCCGGAATGATGACGGGCAGATAGCTCTGCACGTCGCCGGAGATGGCGCCGCCGAAGATATAGGTGAACATGAGCGTGAAGATGATCGGCTGCAGCGTGACGTCGAATAGCTGCTCAGGCGTGCGTTTGATTTTGAGGAGGCCTCGGAAAGCCATCGTAAGCGAGTTACGGATCGTCTGTCCGAGGCTCGCGCGCCGGCGAAGCGGCCGATCCGCGCCGGCTGTCATGATCGTTGTTGGTTGATTCATGTTATTTCCCCTCCGCTTTCGTCGTATCCGAAGATGATGCCCCATGTCCCGTAATCGTGAGGAACACTTCGTCGAGCGTCGGCTTCTGCACGCTCATCTCCGCCAGCTTGATCCCGTTCTCGCGCAGCTCGACCAATAGATCCGTCACCAGATCGGCATCCGCCATCGGCGCCGTAATGGTGCCCGCTTCGGGCACGAGGCTGGACGATACTTGCAATACCCGCTCCACGATTACGCGAGCTCGTTCCAGCTCTTCGCGTCGATGAACGCTCAGATGCAGCGACGAGGTTCCAACAGAAGCCTTCAACTCATCTACCGTTCCTTCTGCGACGACGTGACCGCGGTCGATGACCGCGATCCGGTCGGCCAGCTGGTCAGCCTCCTCCAAATACTGCGTCGTGAGCAGTACGGTCGAGCCCGTCTTGACGAGCCGGCGGATCGTCTCCCACATCTGCGTTCGGGTTCGCGGGTCCAGGCCTGTCGTCGGCTCATCCAGGAAGATGAGCGGAGGCTGCGCGATCAGGCTTGCCGCCAGGTCCAGCCGCCGCCGCATCCCGCCGGAGAAATTTTTGAGCGGCCGCTTCGCCGCCTCCGTGAGTCCGAATTCCTCCAGCAGCTCCTGCGCCTTCTTCTTCGCCTCGGCGCGCCCGAGTCCAAGCAACCGCGAGAAGACGATCAAATTCTCGGTCGCGCTCAGCGATTCGTCAACAGAGGCGTACTGCCCTGTTACCCCGATCAGCTGACGGACGATGTGCGACTCCTTGGCCACGTCATGGCCGAAGATCCGCGCCGAGCCCGCATCCGGACGCAGCAGCGTCGCCAGCATGCGAATCGTCGTCGTCTTGCCCGCCCCGTTCGGGCCGAGCACCCCGTAGATCGAGCCCGTCTTCACGTTCAGATCGACGCCGTCCACCGCGCGGTTGTCGCCGAACGTTTTGACCAGCCCGCGCGCCTCGACCGCCCATTCTCCTTTGTGTACCTGTACCATCGTTGTTCCTCCTGTATGCTTTGATAGGGTTGATTCTAACGGGTGAATTTAAACGGAAGTTAAACGAACCGGAAATCCTTCGTCTCCACTGTACCTGATTTTCGATCATCTCGATTCCGTCTCGGGACGGAGGCTTGCGAGGTGCTCACGGAGGAGGAGGCGGACAGCGCCAGGGTAGACTCTTTCCAATACAGCCGGGCTTCGGCCGCCTGCGACGAGTGCATTCGTCGGGAAGCAAAATACGGCCTAAAGCATGTAACGCTTCAGGCCGCAATAGCGGTGTTGGCTCTTCGGTTATTGGACTGCGGAGAGGCTGCTGGCGGCAAACTGGTGACCAACTGTCGCTGGAGCTTTACGGCAAAGTTCATGATCAAGGAAAAACGGAAATAGGGACTGCGTTCCATTGTTCGGGTCCCGTCTTGCTTGCGATCAATCGAATATTCGAACCAGCACTCGGAACACTCCGCGAACAAGCAGGTCGACGACAACCTCCGACCAAAGGTCGTGAAACCAATTGGTTCTCGTCTCTGACCGCCCTCTGCGTCCTCGCTTCATCCGCATCGCCCCTATCAAGTGTGATCCTCTACATACGGCCGACCTGCGGGAGGGTTGCTGAGGTGATAAACGACGCCGCCACGCAAGAAGTCGTGACGCAAGCATCGTCGAAATACAGTCATGCTAATCAACTCCGCTTCGCTGTCGACGACGATGCCGCATTATACATCCCTGTTGTCGGAAGTTCTATCGCAGGCGGAGGACTTTAAAGAGGCAATGAAGCGGAGCGTCATGGAGAACTTCTTCTCGTAATTGATCGTTCGTGCGAAACGTACGGCTGTATGCCAAACAACCACGTCCATGTTGAACGTGGTTGTTGTCGTTATCGCGAACAAATTTCGTAGGGACGATGCCAGCCCAAGTCGAGCTGATTACTTCCGTAACCTAACCTATCCTAACCTAACCTAACCGGTAAACTCCTGAACCCACTCGCCATTATAGTAAGCGATGCCGATCTGAGTATAGCCGTTCTTGAGAATATTGGCGCGATGCCCTGGGCTATTCATCCACTGGGTCATCACTTCCTGCGGCGTCCGCTGGCCTTTCGCAATGTTCTCGCCTGCCATCCGATAGGTGATCCCGAATGCTTTCATCATATCGAATGGCGAGCCGTATGTTGGCGACTGGTGGGCAAAATAATTGTTGTTGTACATATCCTGCGCCTTCGCCATCGCCACTTTCGAGAGCGAAGCATTCATGGTGAGCGGCTGAAGGCCCGCGTTCGAGCGTTCTTTGTTCACGATCGTCAACACTTGCTGCGCAAATTGCGACGAGCCGGAAGACGGCTGCGCAGCGGCAGGCTGCCGGGTAGCCGGTTGCTGGACAGCCGGTTGTCCCGTGGCGGGCTGCTGCTTATACGTGCCTGTCGGCCACCCCATACCCGGCTGAACGGACCCATACTGGCTGCCTGCCGGGTACTGCCCCGTCCAATAATATGCCCCATTCGGGAGTTGGCCTTGTCCGATTCGAATGGTGATGCCGTTTGGCAGCTGTTTCGCGCGCAGCGTCCCGTTGCCGTCGCCGCCCGGGTGCGTAGCGATCGACGATGCTTGATTCGTGTGTCGGGAAGGGGCTGCTACACCTGAATGCCGGATGACTTTGGCCGGAACGGCAGCCTGCTGTCTCGTTGTCTCCTGGTGGCTTGAACAACCGGCGACAATGAGGACAGCGGCGAGAATGATACCTTTTTTCATCATAATATAATCTCCCTTAAATCAACGATTTGAATGCGATTTAAGGCTTTGTTTAATCGATATGAATTATTCCGCGGCCGCAATGGAATGATAAGCCATACGGGATAAGTAGGCTTCGCGCCTGAAGCGAACCGTGCAACGCGAACAACCACGTCCTCCCGAACGTGGGTTGTCGACTCGATTATAGTGCCGAGCTGCGGATTGTTCATTCCGGAGGCCGGGATGCCGCCGATTGCCGTATCGATAGCGCGGGCGTCAGCACGATTCGCTCGGGACGCTCTTCCGGCTGCTCAATTAGGCGAACAAGCAGTCGAACGACCGTCTGCCCCATCTGCTCGATCGGCTGGGCGATGGTCGTCAGCGGCGGATCCGTCACGGAAGCGAGCACCGTATCGTCGAATCCGACGATCGAGCAGTCGCGCGGAATTCGAAGTCCCAGCTGTTTGGCCGCCCGGAGCGCGCCAATCGCCAGCATATCGTTGCAGCAGAAGATCGCCGTTGGCCGGTCGTCCCCTTGAAGAAGCTCCAGCGCCTGGTTCATGCTCTCCTTCATGCCGCTGCTCCGCACAAGCGCCGGATCAAGGACGATCCCGGCCGCAGCCAGCGTCTGCCTGAACCCGCGCACGCGTTCCCGGCTGCTGCTGACCGACTCTTCTTCGGCCAATACGGCAAACTTGCGGTGACCGAGCGCGATCAGATGCGCCGCGGCTGCCGCGCCCCCCGCGTGATCGTCCACGACGACGGAGGGCACCTGCGCGGACGGGATCTCCCGCGCGAGGAAGGCGGTCGGAATGCCGCCGTGCAGCAGCGGGTCCAGCGCCGACAGCTCCTTCAAGCCCGTGCCGATAATGACGCCGTCGACGTTCTTCTGCTGGAGCAGCGCGGCATAATGTTCGACTTTCTCGTCCTTGTTATCCGTGCTGCATATAAAGACGCTGTAGCCATGCCGCTGTCCCTCGTCTTCGACCGCCCTGGCGATCTCGGCAAAGAAGGGGTTGGAGATGTCCGGCACCAGCAAACCCAGCGCATACGTCTTCTTCCCGGTAAGCGCGGAAGCGATCATGCTTGGTTTATAGCCCATGCGCACCATAATGCGCCGGATTTCTTCGCGGCGTTCCTTGCTGATCTTTCCTTTGCCGTTAATGACATGGGATACGGTCGCGATGGATACGCCAGCTTCCTTGGCAACGTCATATATGGTCGCTTTCATGGTTTAGGTTCTCCATTCGCTGGTAATCGGTTACAGTTCCATTATGCTCGCAATAGAGACCGCTTTCAATGATTATCTGGCCGCCGGCGGCGGCATCAGCCATGCGTGCGCCGGGTCGTTGTAGAACTTCCATATTCGAGTCGGTCCCGCCATAACGTTCAAATAATAGACGTCATAGCCTGGCGGCGCCGACACGGGATGGTATCCTCTTGGCACGAGCACGGCCTCGCCGTCCGCGACGGCTAGCGTCTCGTCCAGCGAACGATCATCGGTGTAGACGCGCTGAACCGCGAAGCCCTGCGCCGGATTCGTATGGTAATAATAGGTTTCCTCCAGGAGCGATTCCTCCGGCAGGAAGTCGCGGTCATGCTTGTGCGGTGGGTAACTCGACCAATGTCCGCCTGGCGTGAATACTTCCACGACGAGCAGGCTGTCCGCCGGCTCGCTCTCCGGCAGAATATTGTGCACGAGCCGCGCCATGCTGCCGCTTCCCCTATGCTCGACGCCAACCTGCCCAGGCGCGATCAGCCGCGCCGCGTGCCCGCCTTTGCCCGGCGCCAGGCAGACGGCCAGTTCCAGCTCGGTCAGCGCCGTCACGCTATAATGGTCGCCGCTTGGCACATAGACCGAATAAGGCGGGGATTGCTCGAATACGCTCATTCGCTCGCCGATGCCGCTCCAACGCTCCTCGGTCGTCGATACGTCCGCCTTGCCGCTAAGCAGCACCAAGCACGCTTCCTGATCGCCCGTCTCGCGCCGCAGCGTCTGCCCCGGCACCAGCTTGAACACGTCGAATCCGACGTAATCCCAGCCTGCGGATTGCGGCGTGATCGAGAGGACGCAGCCGTCTTCGCCGGGCGAAGATTGTGCGGGTACGATTAAGTTGGCCATACGCTTTTTCCCCCTCCGTTCCCTCATTATGCGAGCGCGGTCAATTCGGTCAGCTTCACCGGTCTGCCCAGCTTAACGGACTCCTTCGCCGCTCGCGCGATCAGCTCCGCCTGCAGCCCGTCGAACCCTTCGACCGGAAGCGGCCGATCGTTCAGCACGCTGTCGATGAACTGTCTCGTCTCTTCGATGTAGGCGTCGTTGTAGCGCTCCAGGAAGAAGTGCAGCGGCTTGTCGCGCGCAATGCTCTCCCCGTCGCTGACGACGACCGTGTTCGGATAATCGTTGTCGGCCGCTATCGCTCCCTTCGAGCCGAACACTTCGACGCGCTGATCGTAGCCGTAGGCGGCGCGGCGGCTGTTGTCGATGACGGCCATCGCTCCGCTGGCGAAAGTGAGCGTCGTAATCGCCGTATCGAGATCGCCGTGCTCCCGGAATACCGGATCGACCAACACCGCGCCTTGCGCATATACGGTCTCGACCTCGCTGCCGGCCAAGAAACGCGCCATGTCGAAATCATGGATCGCCATGTCCATGAAAATGCCGCCGGACACTTGAATGTATGTCGCGCTCGGCGGATTCGGGTCTCGCGAGGTAATCTTGATCAGATGGGGCTCGCCCGCGCGCCCTTGCTCCACTAGCTCGCGCAGCCGCTTGAAGTTATGGTCGAACCGGCGGTTGAAGCCGATCTGCAGCTTCACGCCCGCCGTCCGGACCGCTTCGAGCGCGTCCCTGGTCCGGTTCACGTCCATGCTGACCGGCTTCTCGCAGAAAATATGTTTGCCCGCTTCCGCCGCCTGAATAATTAGCGGCACGTGCGTGTCCGTAGAAGAGCAAATAAAGATGGCGTCGATATCCGGATGTCCGATCAGCTCGGCGCTATCCGTCGTCACGATGCCGATGCCGCGTTCGCTCGCCCATGTTTGCAGCTCCTCGCCCGCGAACAGATCGCTAACCGCGACGACCTCCGCATTCCCCATGCGGAGCAAATTATCGGCATGGATTTTGCCGATGCGCCCCGCGCCGATAATGCCTACTCTCACCTTGCCCATGCTGCCGCTCCTCCCGAGTCGGGCGCTCCGCCATCGTTGGCTTTGCACCGGGTCCTCTTTTATTGCATGTATGCGATAGTTCGAACCAATTGTATTGCCGCTTGCGCCATTCATTACCAGCGAGCTGTTACCATCTTCTTACGCGTGTAGAACTCGACGCCGTCCGTGCCATTGGCATGAAGATCGCCATAGAACGAGTCCTTCCAGCCGGAGAACGGGAAGAACGCCATCGGCGCAGGCACGCCGAGGTTGATGCCGAGCATACCGGCGTCGATTGTCTCGCGGAACTGGCGGACGTGGCTGCCGTTCTGCGTGAACAGGCACGCCCCGTTCGCGAACGACGAGCGGTTGGCGATGTCTATCGCCTCGTCCAGCGTCGCGGCGCGCATGATGGCGAGCACCGGCGCGAAAATCTCATCCTTCCAGATTTTCATCTCGCAGCTGACGTGATCAAAGATCGTCGGGCCGACGAAATAACCGCCTGCGCTTGCCGCGGCGTCTTTACGGCCATCACGCAGCAGCTTCGCGCCTTCCCGTTCGCCTGCCTCGATGTAGCCGAGCGTGCGCGTCTTGTGCGAATCGCGGATGACCGGTCCGAGGAATACGCCCTCTTCCAGCCCGTTGCCCATCGTGATCGCGTCCGCCGCCTGCTGCAGCTTCGCTACGAGCGGATCCGCGACGTCGCCAACCGCGATGACGACCGCGCACGCCATGCAGCGCTCGCCTGCCGAGCCGAAGGCCGCGGACACGATCTGGTTCACGGCCGCGTCGAGATCGCAATCCGGCATGACGATCGAATGGTTCTTCGCGCCCGCCAACGCCTGGACGCGTTTGCCGCTGGCCGTGCCGGTCTTGTAGACGTACTCCGCCACCGGCTGCGAGCCGACGAACGAGACCGCGGCGACGTCGCGGTTCTCCAGGATGCCGTTAACGACGTCATGCGCGCCGTGGACGATGCTCAGCACGCCCGCCGGCAGGCCCGCTTCCGCGAACAGCTCGGCCAGCCGGGCCGCCAAGAGCGGCGTCCGCTCCGACGGCTTCAGCACGAATGCATTGCCGCACGCGATGGCGAGCGGGAACATCCAGCACGGCACCATCATCGGGAAGTTGAACGGCGTGATGCCGCCGACGACGCCGATCGGATAGCGGTACATGCCCGATTCGAGATTGGAGGCGATATCCGGCAGCTGCTTGCCCATCATGAGCGTCGGCGCGCCCGCCGCGAATTCGACGCATTCGATGCCGCGCTGCACTTCGCCGTACGCTTCGGTGTAGCTTTTGCCGTTCTCCAGCGTGATCAGCCGCGCCAGCTCATCCCAATGATCGACGAGCAGCTGCTGGTACTTGAACAGCACGCGCGCGCGGCGCGGCACGGGCGTCTTGCTCCAGCCGCGGAACGCGGTCTTCGCGGCAGCGACCGCCTCGTCCAGCTCTTCGCGGGACGAGATCGGCACGTGGGCCAGCACCTCTTCGGTCGCCGGGTTGTAGACCGGCTCGGTCCGGCCGGAACGGGACGGCACCCACTGGCCGCCGATGAGGTTGTTGAGAGTTGGGACGGATGCGTTGGTCATTGGTGGTTCCCCGCTTTCGTTAATTTTATATTTCGAATAAGAAACCGCTGCGCAAGAGTGATGATCTTTCGATCGCTGTTGTTCACGGATATCTCGAATGTAGTAAATCAAGGTGGATATCCGCTCACAAACTGGTGATTGGTTTGCGCTCCTGGCAGAGAGCGCAGCATTCACCAAAGGCGAACGCTATAGGTGATTGGTTTGCGCTTCAGATCAGAAGCGCAGCATTCACCATTGCTTCTCCAGATTCATCTCTCTTTCTCCGCTCTTTGTTCGCGAAATATGATTAAACTCAAGATATTTAGTCGCTCGTAATCTCGCCCTTCAAGCACCGCTCAATATACTCATGCACTTCCGGCGCCTTCGGCATCGCGTCCGAGCAGCTGTGGCTGGAGATGACGATGCACGCCGCGGCGCTGCCGAACTCCATGCTGGCGCTGATGTCCCAGCCCTGCATGAGACCGTACAGGAAACCGGCTGCGTAAGAGTCGCCCGCCCCGAACGTCTTGACGACCTTGGCCGGAAAACTTCTTGCCCGGTGCGAGTTGCCGTCTTTCGAGTACGCAATCGAACCGTCTTTGCCATGCTTGATGATGACGATGTCGGCAGAGTGGTCGAACCACTTCGCCGCCGTAATACGATCGTCCCGCTCCGGATTGTTTCCGAGCCGTTCCATCATGTCGAATTCTTCGCGGGTGCCGATGATGATATCGCATTTCTCGGCGGCCAGGTTGTAATACACGGCCGTCTCTTCATCGGATGTCCACGTGTAGGGACGGTAGTCGAGATCGAAGGCAATGACGGCGCCGTGCTTCTTCGCGTATTCCAACGCCTGGAACACCGCTTCGCGCGAAGGGCTCTTCGCCAGCGCCGTGCCGGAGATGAGCAGCATCTTCGCATCGGCGATGAGCGATTCCGGCACTTCACCCGCTTCGAGCAGCAGATCGGCGACGTTGTCCCGGTACATCAGTATGCTGCAATCCGTCGGGCTCTTGATTTCCGTGAACGCGAGCCCCGTGACGGCGCCCGTCCGGTCGATCGAGACGCCTGAAGCGTCGATGCCTTCCCGGTCGAGATAGCCGGTAATGAAGCGGCCCATCTGGTCGTTCGCTACCTTGCCGATAAAGCCGGTCTTGAGCCCAAGCCTGGACATGCCGATGCAGATGTTTGCCGGCGAGCCGCCGACGTATTTGGTGAAGGTGACGGTCTCCTCCATCGGCCGGTTGATCTCGTTGGCGTTCAGATCGATGCACAGCCGGCCAATGGCGACGAAATCGAGCGGCTTCGCCTCGCTGAATGTGATCGCGTTACTGGTCATGTCCAGCCCCTTCCCGCGCTCCGTTCGGAATCAGCGTGTCGATATAGTCCAGCGCCTCGCGCGCATATTCGTATGGCGGATGTAGCGCCGGATCCTGCTCGCCCTCGAGCATCGCCCAGCCGTCATAGCCCCGCTCGACCAGCTCCGCGACGATCGGCGCGAAATCGATGCAGCCGTCCCCCGGCACGGTGAACACGCCTTTGCGGATGCAGGTGACGAAGTCTGAGCCCTCCGCGCGCGCCTCGTCCAGCACGGCCCGACGAACGTCCTTCAGATGGATGTAAGCGATGCGGTCGTAATGCTTGCGCAGCACCTGCAGCGGATCGGCTCCGCCATAATACGCGTGTCCCGTGTCATATAGCAGCCAGACGAGCGAAGGGTCGGTTAGTTCCATAAGCCGGTCGATCTCCTCGCCGGACTCCACGACGGTGCCGCCGTGATGATGGTACGTCAGCTTCAGCCCATATTCCTGCGCAATGCTCCCCGCCGCGTTCAGCCCTTCCGCCAAGGCGCGCCAACCGGCATCGTCTAATCGGAGGACTTCCTTCTCGCTGGGCGTACGGCGCGGGTCAAAGTGAAGCGATCCCCCGACCTCTGCCGTGCTGACGACCGTGCTGCCCATGCCGCTCAGAAACTCGCAATGCGCCCGGTAAGCCGCCAGTTCCGACTCCCGGTACGCGGGATCGGACAGCAGGACGGATTTCCACTGGGAGACGAGCTGGATGCCCCGGGAATCAAGCTCCTGCTTCAGCACGACCGGGTCTTGCGGATATTTGCGCCCCATCTCCGTGCCGGTTAACCCCAACCGCCGAATATCGTCCAAAATCGTCTCGTACGTCGTATCCGCTCCATGCTCGCGGACGTCCTCGCCCACCCAGTTGATCGGGTGAACGCCGATGCGGAACGGTCGTTTGTCGCTCATGCGCTTCCTCCTCGCTATTTTTGCTCCTATATGGATTTCCGGCGCCGTCCCCCGCGAGCCGGTAACCCGAGGTGAAACGGAACGGATTCATATGCGTTCACGGTCATCAGACCGGGAAGGCGGCATTCCGCTTCTCGGCCGAACCTATCCGTTTACAGCTCTCTTGCTTGACCTACCCGCTCCGCCATCGCGCGATGGGCGGCCGCCACCTTCGGACTTTCGGACACCGCCGGCACGTCGACCCGCCACCATGACTCGTATCCGTCCGTATTCGTGCCGGGCAGCACTTTGATCTCGATTAACGTCGATACCGTCTCCTTGCGCGCCTGCTCGATCGCCTCGCGAAGCTCTTCCGAAGTGCGGGCCGTATAGGCGCTAGCGCCCAGGCTACGCGCATGAGCGGCGAAATCCATCGGCATGCTGCTGCCGCTGAGCCGTCCGGAGGCCGGGTCGCGGTAGCGAAATTCGTTGCCGAAGCCGTCGCTGCCGTGCCCGCGCTGCAGGTTGTGGATGCATTGGAAGCCGCTGTTGTCGAAGAGCAGCACCGTGATCTTGACGCCTTCCTGCAGACTTGTGACCAGCTCGGAATGGAGCATCAGATAGCTGCCGTCGCCGACGACCGCGTAGACGTCCCGATCCCGCTCCGCCAGCGCAGCGCCGAACGCGCCGCTCACCTCGTAGCCCATGCACGAGAATCCGTATTCCATGTGATACGTCTTCGGCTGGGCCGGACGCCACAGCCGGTGCAGGTCGCCCGGAAGGCTGCCCGCCGCCGCGACGATGACGTCAGAGGGCTGCAAGGCCTCGTTGATAACGCCGAGCGCCCTCATCTGAGACAGCCCAGCTTCATGCTCGCTTGCATAGAGCCGATCCACTTCGCGATTCCATTCCGCCTTGCGTTCGGCCAGCTCGCCTGCGCCGTAGCCGCTCGCATAGTTCGCCTCGGCCAGCGCTTCATGAAGCGCGCGGATCGCTTCCTTCGCATCCGCCGTAACGGCGATGCCGCTCAGCTTCGCGGAGTCGAAACCGCTGACGTTGATATTGATGAACTGCGCGTCCGGATTGCCGAACGCCGACTTCGATGCCGTCGTGAAATCCGAATACCTAGTGCCGACGCCGATAATGACGTCCGCTTCCTTCGCCAGCCGGTTCGCCGCTAACGTCCCAGTGACGCCGACGCCGCCCATGTTCAGCGGATGATCCCATGGGAGCGCGCTCTTGCCCGCTTGCGTCTCCGCCACCGGTATACCGAAGGCGGACGCGAACGCCGCCACCTCCGCGGTCGCATCGGCGTAATGGACGCCGCCGCCTGCGATCAAGAGCGGCCTGCGCTTGCCGGAGAGCAGCTCGGCTGCCCGACGGATCGCTCCCCGGGCGGGCGGACGGCGATCCAACAGATGTACGCGTTTCTCGAAGAAGACAACCGGATAATCGTACGTCTCCGCTTGCACGTCCTGCGGCAGCGCCAGCGTGACGGCGCCCGTCTCCGCCGGGTCGGTCAGCACCCGCATCGCTTGCAGGGCGGCGGTAATCAGCTGCTCCGGACGCGTAATCCGATCCCAATACCGGCTAACCGGCCGGAAGGCGTCGACCGCCGACACCGTATAATCGCTAGGCACTTCGAGCTGCTGCAGCACCGGGTCGGGCTGACGACAGGCGAAGTTGTCGCCGGGCAGGAGGAGCAGCGGAATCCGGTTCACTGTCGCCGTGCCGGCCGCCGTCACCATGTTCAGCGCGCCGGGGCCAATCGAGGACGTGCAGGCGTAGATCTGCTTCCTTCCGCTCTGCTTGGCGAAAGCCGTGGCCGCATGGGCCATACCCTGCTCGTTCTTCCCTTGAATGAACGTCAGGCTGCCTGAACTTCGCTCGAGCGCCTCGCCGATGCCCGTCACGTTGCCGTGTCCGAAAATGCCCATAACGCCTTTGACGAATTTGATTTCTTCCCCATCGACCGATACGTATTGATTGTCGAGAAACCGTAACAACGCTTGCGCCATCGACAACTTGATCGTCTTCAAACGAATCCCCCTCGCCTTCGCAATTAGATTAAGCGCTTAACCTACTATTAAAAAAGAATGCTCTTGCGAGCGAATGTATGCCACTTGGACGAGATTATTTTGTAAGCGCTCCAGCGACTAGAAACGTAGCGAAGAAGCGGCCGGAGAGTCGGTATGGCGTGTAGATCTATACCGACCGGATAATACTGGTTTTCACCACGCTTCTAGATAGCGCTTGAGCAAATGGATCTCCACGCCGGCCAGCATCATGATGCCGATACCGTGATTGTCGTTGATCACCGTGCGCAGATCGTACATGTAGTAGTCCGGGGAGAACGAATACCGGGATCCGCTGCAGACGCCGTGGACGTTGCCGGAGCGGTCGATCGCCTTACCCGTCAAACCGCGCCATGCCGCAATCGCCGCATCCGCGAATCGCGAATCGCCGGCTAGCCATCCGAAGCGTACCCCTCGCGAGAAGGCGTACGCGAACATCGCGGTGCATGATGCTTCCTCGTACGCTTCCGGCTCGTTGAGCACCTGTCTCCATAACCCCGAGCTGCTCTGCAGCTCCGCTACGCCGGCGCACATCGTCCGGAAGAAGTCCAGCAGCGCCTCGCGGTCCTCGTGGTCTTCCGGCAAATGCTCAAGCAGCTCCGTCAAGGAGAACAGCACCCATCCGTTGCCCCTGCCCCAAGGCACGCGCGTCGCCTGAGCGTATTTGAAATCGTGCACGTGCGACATGACGCACTGATCTTCCATGAACAGATATCGCCGGAACAGCAGGAATTGCCGCGCCGCTTCATCCATCGCTTCCCGCTTCCCGCTCACGATGGCATACCGCGTCAGGAACGGCGCGCTCATGTACAGATCGTCCGCCCACATCGTGTTGTCGAAGTATTCGCCTTCGCTCAGCCGGAAGAAGGCGCCGTCCTCCCGCCGCTCCAGTCGATTCAGCATGAAGTCCGCGATCGTATCGGCAATGCGGAGCACGTTATCATCCCCTTCACGCAAATGCGCTTCCAGCATCGCAGAGCCGAACGAGCCGCAATTGTCCAGCATCCGCATCATCACGAGCTGATGGTTGATGCCCGGAAACCCGTATTCGCGGCGATCCCATAACGAGTAGTCGTACATGTCCGTGCAGCTGCGAATGTGAGACTGCGCATAAGCGGACAGCTCGTCGCGCCCCAGCGCCTGCGCCGCGCGCAGCAGGCCGTACATCGTGACGCCGAGCGGATAATCCCATCGCCCGAAGTTGGTCGCCGTGCCGGTCGTCCACTTGTTGCTCAGCATCGCATTCTCGTAAAACGGACGCAGACGCGTATTCGGCGCATCCACCTCCCAATATGTCAAGCCTGCCGGACGGCCGCCGAGATCGACGGCAGGCAGCAGCTTGTTCGTCCCGCAGATGGCCGATGCCGCAAGTTCGGCACCGACCCCGATTGGTCCGGCATACAACCAGACGCCGTCGTTACCGTGCACATGCTGCG
Source organism: Paenibacillus aurantiacus (assembly GCF_042431225.1). Taxonomy (NCBI): domain Bacteria; kingdom Bacillati; phylum Bacillota; class Bacilli; order Caryophanales; family Paenibacillaceae; genus Paenibacillus; species Paenibacillus aurantiacus. The sequence goes on from NZ_JBHMDO010000047.1 coordinate 162,115, forward strand.
GTTGTTCGAACGCAACCCGCGTACCGTCCGCCGTCGCGGTCAATTCGAAGCCCCAGCCCTGCGGACCGCTCAACACGCGAATCAACAATTGGCCTCCGCCGATTGCGCGCGTTACGCTATGGCGGAACGTCCCCGCCTCGTTCAACTCAAGCACGAGCTCGCCATCAAGCCATACCGAAGCCGGTCCGTATACGCGTCCTTCCAGCTCGAGCGCGCGGGTGCCCGTCACGAGAAGCCGCGTCCAGCCATAACCGGCAACCGTCGTCTCCGGCCGTCCGAACAGCCGCTCCAGATTCGGCAAGCCCGCCTCCCCCTCCGTCCAGCTCGCGCGCGGCAGCCAGCTTAAGCCTGTCTCCGTTTCCGACGACCGCGCGTCCGGCCAAGCCTCCGCTCCGTAAAGGGACGTCTTCACCGGCGCGGAGTAGACCCAACCGGCGTTCCCTTCCCGTCCGGCGAACGGCGCCAGCACGTTCAAGATGCGCACCTTCGCCTCATCGGCGCCGAAGCGGCAGCCGAAGCCTGCCGGCGTCCTTCTGGCTTCGATCAGAATCCGGTTCCACCCTTTGGCGAATTGCATCGGAACGACGACTCGCGCATCCGGCTTCATCTCTTCCACGGCCGACGTTCGGAACAGCAGCTCCTCGTTCAAGTACAGCTTAATCGGGCCGATCGGCTCCAAGTTGCAGTCGATCGAACGCTCGTTGTCGCTCCAAACCAGGCCAAACACGTAGGCGTAGTCGCCATGCGCCGCTTGCGGCAAGCGCGAGGTAAGCTCCATCTCGTACAAGCCTTCCGCATTCTGCAGGATGCCCTCGCGCGAGAAGGCGCGATAGGCGAACGGAATCGGCGGGTTGGCGCCGATGTAACGGTTGGCCAGCAGCTCAAGAATGCGGAGCTCGTCGTCGCCGAAGGCATATCGCGCGCTGTCATGCGCGTCCATATAGACGGTCATTGTGCGTTCCCCCTCTTGCCATTCTGCGGCGACAGGCGTATATCGAACGTCCGGTCGTACGGCGTCAGCACGTTGACGACCAGCGTCTGGCAGTCCGCCGGTAACGAGGCCCCGCGTATCGACCTGGCTCGGTGCTCGTGCGCGCCGCCGGTCACCTCGATCCAATCTTCGCCGCTTGCGAACGTCACGACGCCGGCCTTCCAGAATTGCGTCCCCGTCTCGGCAGGCGCTCGTTCCCCGCCGCTGAATGCGCCTTCCTTCCCGAACACGAACGAAATCTGAGTCAGCAGCACGTCCGGCATATCGCATCGCACGCGCAGCTTCCAGCCATCCTTGGTCTCCGTCAGCTCGACCGCCACCATATGGTGCTGGAGGTGCGTCACCTCGCGCAGCTGATGCGGGAGCAAATACCACGGGCTGACCGCGCCGGCCGCCGATTCCGGGAGACGTTCTGCCGCGATCGGCCCGTAATAGCCTTTGGATTCCTCGCCGCTCAGCCGATAGCCGTCATCGAGTTGTTCCAGGTCGTTCATCTTGATGAAGCCAGGCTCGAACGAGCTGCTTACCTGTACGCCGAGCAGCTTCGCCGCGCCGTGCCGAAGCGCGAAGAACGAGTTCGTCTCCGTCATGACCGTCACGCTCGTGCCGCCGTCCCGCCGCCGCGCAACCGGCGCGCCGAAATCCGGATGGAGGCGGCTGTGATAGATGCGTCCGCCGTGACCGGCCGATGCCATTTGGCTCAAATAATGCTGCCGATCGAACCCTCCGTTGATGACGATCCGGTACTGGTTCGGCAGCGCGCCGGGCTCGACGCCGGTATCGCGCAGCTCCGGACGGAGCAAATACGGAAACAATCCATTGTTCGATATCGCGCCCGGATGACGGAGCGATTCGCCGCCGAGCTCCGCCAGCGCCGCGAACAATGGATCATGATCACGGTGCGCCATCAGGCTGGCAGCGGGCAAATAACCGGTCAAATCGAACGCCTGGCCGAAGTCCTGCCGGCCGGAATAATCGGTGACGACTTCCCCGTCCGGGTGGACCAGATAGGCCATCATCCGCAAGTTGCGGCGAACCGGCTCCAGCAGCTCCGGCCGGCCGAGCAGCTCGGCGGCATGAAGCAGCATGATGTCGCTCACGCCGTTGTAGATGCCGTTGCTTCGCTCGGTCCATTCGCCGTCTTCGGTAATATCGATCCCTTCCGCCAGCCACGCGCCGGCACGGGCGATCAGCGCTTCTTCCCCTGTCAGCCTATGCAGGAAAGCAAGCGCCGCGGCCAGCACCCATCGGTGATTCGGCGTATGACAGCCGCCGGTGAGCAGCGCGGGCGACGAACGCTCTAGGAACAGCCGAATGTTCGCACGCGCTTCCGCAAGCGCCGCCCAGTCGTCCTCCGCCAGCAGCTCGTGCAGCTGGGCAAGCCCCACGACGGCGAAGGCGGTATCCGGCGGCGAATGCATATTCGTCCAGCCTGGCGAGATGGTGCCATCCCCGTGCTGGAGACGAACGATGAAGGCGGATGCCAGCGTAAGGCGCTCCATCACCTGCTCGTCGCGATAATAGCGGGAGTCTTCGTTTACGAGCGCGCATCCCCAGACCGCCATGACCGTAAGCGTACCGGTATGGGTCGGCCATGCCACCCCGTTATCCGGATCGGCCACGCCGCCGTAGAAGCGGCTTCCGATATCCATGATTTGATGATCGATTCCCGGCGCGACCCAGTCGTCATTGACGGCGACCAGCTTCTCGTAAATTGTCATTCGTCATCATCCTTCCAGCTTCTTGCCCTCTAAAGCACGCCGAATCGTGTCCAGCTCTGCTTCGATCCGTGCCGGTATTTCCTCGAACAGCGTCGCCCACGGGACGAACAGTTCATCGCGTCCCGCGGCCGAAATGATGGCGACCGCTCGCCGATACGAAGGACGGAGACGCCGATCCGTACCGGATAGAACGGCTCCGCACGATCGAAATAGAGCAGCGGCGAGTAAGCGGCCAAACGTTTCAAGTCCATTAACGCAAAGCCTCTCGCGCTTCCAACTTCGCGAGCAGCAGCTCGTGGCTTTGCTCAATCTCCTCCGGCGTACAAGCCGCCTTCAGCTCATACACCTTCACGGGCGCCGCCGCGATGATCGGCAGGAAACGATCAAAGTAGTCGTTGTCGCCGCTGTGCACATAAGGGCACCAGTGATCCGACAGCCCGACCGTCTCGTGGATATGAATGCCGACCACGTAATCTTGGATCGCCGCCATATCCCGCGCGTTATCATACAGCCCCATCCGCTCCATCATCATGCCATGGCCAAAGTCGTACCATAGCCCGACCCTCGCCCCCTGCAGCCGGTCGAACACCGCGCGCGCCTCGCGCAGCGTCGGCATCTGGTAGCAGCGCGAACGCGTCTCGATGCCGATGGCGACCTTCCAGCCTTTCGCGTCGATACGGTCGCACACTTCCTCCAGACTATCGCCGATCCTGCTCAAGTAGCGGTCCGCCAGCGCTTCCCGGCGCTCGATCATTTCGCCCCAAAGCTGGGCGTACGCAGCCGACGACGGTCCTTCCTCGTTATAAATCTTCTTCAACGCCTGATCGATGTTATAGTCGAACGGGACCTCGCCCGGGTGAACGACGACCGCCTTCGCCCCGTATCGGTAGGCGTATTCCGCCGATCGAATCAGCAGCTCGATCGCACGACGGCGCTTCTCCTCGTCTTCGAAGCCGAGCAGTACGGAATCGGTGCCGTAGTCGGGGTCCGCCACGTGCGGGAACGTGTTATGCACGCTTGACACCGCGATGTCACCCCGTTCGATGATCGGCTCGATCGTCGCCAGCAGCTCCGGCGTCACGTTATAGTTCAGCTCGACGCGGCGGAAGCCGAGCGCCTTGATTTCATCGATCATGCCGCTTCCGGTCGGATGCCGCTTAATATTCCAGCATGTCGAGAACGAATACTCTCCCTTGTCCTTCCCCATTGCAACCTCCTGCAGCTGCCCGCGAACCTGCCTCTATTTGCTTCAGTCAGACAGGTTGCAGACTTAATGCCTGACTTCGATTAACCCTTGACCGCTCCGAGCATGACGCCGCTGACGAAATACCGCTGCAGCCATGGATAGACGAGCAGGATCGGCACCGTTGCGAAAATAACGCTGGCGGCCTTCAAGGCTTCCGGCTGAAGCATGGACTGGCCCGTTGCCCCTTCCAATGCGATCAGTTGGCTAACCATGTTGTTCTGCACGAGCTGGTACAGCTTTAACTGAAGCGGATACATCTCGGGACTTGTAATATACATGAGCGTATCTTGGAAGCCGTTCCAGCGGCCGACGGCGTAGAATAGGCTCAGCGTGGCGATAACCGGCATCGATAGCGGCACAATGATGCTGACCAGCATGCGGAAATGCGAGCTGCCGTCGATCTCCGCCGATTCCTCGAGAGAATCCGGAATATTCTGAAAAAACGTGATAAGAATGATCAAGTAGAACGGGCTGATCAACCCTGGCAGCACGAGCGCCCAGACCGTATCGAGCAGATGCAGATTGCGAACAAGCATGTATTCCGGAATGATGCCGCCGCTGAAGAACATCGTAATGACGATCAAGAACATGACCGCCTTGCGGCCTTTCAATTTGGTCTTCGCCAGCGGATAAGCCGCGGCAATGGTCATCAGCATGCAGAGCGCCGTGAACAAGAGCGTCAGCATAACCGTAAATCCTAACGACCGGATCATCGACATATCGGTGAAAACCTGATTATACGCTTTCCAGTTGAACTCTACCGGCAGGAGGCTGACCTCCCCGGACATAATCGCTCTCGCGGAGCTGAACGAAATGGCCAATATGTGAAGAAATGGAGCCAGACATAGCAGCACGAAGATGATAGTTGCAATCGTATTGACGACGTCGAACGTTCGGCTGGCCTGTTGATCTCTCATGTCTTATCGCTCCTTTCTCATTGTCGTCGTCATCCATTGCTTACATGATGCTCTGGTCAGCCAGCTTCTTGGACGTATAGTTGGCGCCGAGCACGAAGATCAACCCGACCACGGCTTGGAATAAGCCTACGACCGTTGCAAGCGTATATTGGCCAGACTCGATGCCGATCCGGTACACGAACGTACTGAGCACATCGGAATAGTCGCGGACGGCTGTGTTGCCGATAATGTAAGGACGTTCGAATCCGATTGCGATCATATGACCGAGATTGATGATGAGCAGTGTCACGATCGTCGGCTTCAGCGACGGCAGCGTGATGCTCCGGATTTTGCGCAGACGGCTTGCGCCGTCAACATCGGCTGCTTCGAATAACTCCTTGTTGATGCCAGTCAGTGCCGCCAAGTAGATGATCGTGCCCCAGCCGGCGCTTTGCCACACGCCAACGGCCAAATAGGTGATCAGCCAGTCGTTCTTATCCGTCAGGAACGGAATGGCTTCGAAGCCGAGCGAGGTTACGATGTTGTTAATCATGCCGGATTGCGTGCCGAACACTTGATAGACGATCCCGCCGATAATAACCCACGAGATGAAATGCGGGATATACAAAATGGTTTGCGATAGCTTCTTGAACCAGACGATCTTCAGCTCATACAGCATAATCGCCAAGAAGAGGGGCGCCGGGAAGGAGACGAGCAGGTCCAGGAAATTAAGCATCAGCGTGTTGCGCAGCGTCTTGAAGAAGTCCGCCATCGCGAACACTTCCCGGAATGCATCGAACCCGATCCAGTCGCTGCCGTTAATGCCTTGGAAGAAGTTGAAGTCTTTGAAAGCAATCAGAATGCCGTACATCGGCCCGTATTTGAAAATAATAAAGTAACTGACCGGTAAAATAAGCAGCGCGTACAATTGCCAGTATCTTCGCAAGTACACAGCCAAGTTCATTGCCATTCCCCCCTATCCGCTTGACGGTCGTGCCCGGGGACGAAGGCGCTTGCGTGCCTTCATCCCCTAGCATCTTGTTGTCTTCCGTTTCCCTTACTTTTTCATCTCTTCATAGGCCTTCGTACGTTCATCGAGGATCGCTTGGCCGCCGGATGCCATGTAGTCCTTCAGCATGGATTCATACGTGCCGTCGAATTGATCCGGCTTGGCCATCGTCGTCTTGACGATAATTTCATTCAGCTTGTCGCGCAGCGCCGTGCCGTATTTGGCCTGTGCTTCAATCGGGCGGTCGAACAGCACCGGCTTGATCGTATCGGATCTCGAGATCGTGAGCGCTTTGCGCGTTTCATCGCGGTATTGCTCCGGCATGCCCAGCACGTAAGCTTCAACGTTTTTGTCCGTATCGCCTAGCTGCTTGCCGTTCGAGATGATCGCCATATCGCCCCAGTTGTAGATGCGGTTCTTCACTTCGTCGGTCGCGTCGGCTTTCGCCATCGGAATGCCGTTCTCCAGCGTGTAATTCTCGCCTTCCACGCCGTTCTGCATGCGGAACAGGTTATCGCCGGAAGCCATCCAGTCCAGATATTTGACAGCTGCTTCCGCGTTCTTGCTGCTCTTCGGAATCATGAGGAACAGACCGATCGGCGCATACTCCGGCTTCGGATGCTTGCCTTCCGAGTCCGTGTACACATCGACCGAAGACAGCTTCGCATCCGGGAAGTTTTTCTGAAGCGTCGCATACATTAAGTCCGCGTAGAACGGGTTCATGTCGTCTTCGCTGAAGAAACCGACCAAGCCTTTGGTCACATCTTCGTTCAGCTTCTTCTTGTCCTCATCAAGGCTAAAGTCCGCGCTCATCATCCCTTCGTTATAGAGCTTGTTCATGAATTGCAGACCGTCCTTAAAGCCTGGCAGCAGGATCGGATAATCGTTGGATCCCAGCTGTTGCGTCAGCGTATAACGCTGCTCCTCCGTCACCGGCTGGATGAAGGACCACAGCAGCGGCTCGAATTGTGCCGGCGCCAGCGCCATGCCGAGCGGGATGACTTTGCCGCCGGTTTGGCCGGGATCTTTTTCTTTGAACGCTTTCAGCGTGGTGTACAGTTCGTCGGTGTTCTGTGGCACCGGGAGCCCCAGTTTATCGAGCCAGTCTTGGCGAATAAACGAGGCGTACTTACCCAAGTGCGCGCGTTTCGCCGGCAGCGCGAATTGCTTGCCATCATATTGACCATATGCGAGCGTGTCGTCGCCGAGGAACTTCTTCAAGTTCGCGCCGGACTTGTCGATCAGCTCGCCGAGATCGGTCAAGCCGCCTTGCTGCGCGTATCGATAGAAGGTGCCCGAGTCGTAGGTGAACACGATATCCGGCACGTCGCTGCCGCTCGCCATCAGGACGTTCAGCTTCTGTACCTCTTCCGAACGCGGGACCGGCACGAATTCCACCTTGATGTTGTTCGGCGTACCGAAGTTATCCTGCACGTATTTCGTTAAGTAGTTGTTCGTGATCGTCGAGCCGGCCGGGGAGTTGCCCCGGTCGAACACTTCGACCTTCAAGGTGACTTGTTCGCCGGAAGCTTTGTTGCCGCCCGCGGCTGCGTTCTCGTTCGCATTCGGGCTAGCGTTCGTGCCTCCGTTATTGCCGTTGCCGCTGCATGCGCTGAGCAGCATGGTACATCCGAGCGTGACCGCTAGTATTCTGCTGGCTTTCCTTGTTCCGCTTGCCGCTTTTACCATGGTTCTAACCCCTCTTTCGTCATGTACGCTTCCTCCCGTCCACCGGGTGTGCAGCCAATCCGATGTCTCGTTATTGAACGCGCTTTCAACCGCGGCTTGCGGCCCGTGTTCGGGAGGTGGCCTCAGTATGGCACGGTTTGCGGCGCGATGACAATAAACCGGTTTCGGCATCGCAAACCGATTCGCCAAACCCGCGTCGTTACTGGCTTTTGGCGATCTGTATAGATCATTTTCCCGGTGTAAACCGTTTTCGTTTGGGACTGAAATCCGGGGGGATAAACTGAATGTCGTAACCTTTACCTTACCAAGGATTGGAGAATCCCTCCCCCTTCCCCCTCCGCTGAGGGGAACCAAAGGACTGAGCTTATGCTTCCGAAGTCGTTTTCCATCCGGAAAACGTTTACCTCTGGACACCCCTCTTCGTGCAGCCACGATTGTTCGCGGTCGGCGGGTCGGCTAGAGCTGGGCACGCTTTTGTCTTCGCGGACAAAGCTTCAGTGGGTTTTGAAGTTAGTCCGAAGACATAAGCGTGTCAACTATAGGCCATGGGTGGCTTCATCGGACGTTTTTCCTTAACGCGACAGCATCTTTCCTAAGGAGGAGATCCATGGGCTCCCGCCCTCTGGACAAAGGCTTTAGTTCGAGCTTCGTTCGGTACGTTTGCCTTGGATGGTAACCTCTACTTTCGAAGCTTGGTGTCAATTGTCTGCTGATCCTCGCTTCCGTCCACTTACGTGTACACGCTTTACTTAAAAGATATCCGTGAACAACATCACGCCGGCGAATGCTGCATTCGAACGCGAACCAATCACCTTATATCGCCATAACTTACGGTCTCCCTCGAAATTAAAAAATGCGGCTTCACAGCCGCATTTTGACCACCTCTACGTTTGCGGGGAGGGGCGCATTTTGAGTCTTCGAAATTCGCCTGGCGTGACGCCGGTTGTTCGTTTGAACACGCGGCCGAATGTGATCGAATTGGCATACCCGACTTGCAGGGCGATGTTTTGCACCGTTTCGTCCGTCTCCGCGAGCAAATGCTCGGCATGCTGCATCCGCAGCTGCACGAGGAAATCAACGAATTTCATGTCGTATTCCAGCTTGAACAAGTGGCTGGCATATTTCCCCGAGATTTGGAAGCGGTCGCTCAAATGCTTCAGCGACAGATCCGGATCGGCGAAGTTGGCTTGAATATACGCTCGCATCTCGGTCATCATCGACTTGTAGCTTTTGGTCTCGCTCATTGCCGCATAGACGTCATAGAGCTCGATCAAATATTCAAGCAGCAGCTCCTTCATCTCGGCAAGTGCAGACGCGTCCGTAAGCTTCGCGTTCAGCGCCGATGCTCGGTCGCCTTCCAGCCATTCGTTCAACGCGTCCGACAAATCTTTCAGCTCTCGGCTTAGCGTCTGTATGAACAGCTGCACGAGCGAATGGATATCCTCGTCCTTGAGCGTGTCTCTCTCCAACTGGCGGAATAACTCGTCGAACGTCTCGCGCCAGCTATCGTTGGTCAGCCGGAACTGCTGCACGCACTCCGTGCAATGCTGCATATGATGGAACATTCCGCGCGGGTTGCCTTGCGGAATATCGCCGCTGTACGTGATTGCGTCTTGTCCGATGGCGAATTGATATTCCATCCCGGATAGCGCGTCGCGGTACGATTGTCCGATTCGGCCCCAGTCGTCCACGATGGTCCCGATGCCCAGCGACAGGGCGAGGCGCAGATGCTCGTCTACCCATTGCCTGGCAACGCTCGCCGTCTTGCGAAGCTGCTCCACCATATCCGGACTTGCGTCCGTGACGGCGAAGATGAACGCGATCCGGTCAGGCGCCGCCCATTCGCCCCATCCTTGCAAGCCTTCGCCTAGCGCCAGCTCCTGAATGACGTTGCCAAGCGCGAATTTCAATACGTTTTGCTCGTTATGCGTGTTCTCCGCCTGAAAATGGTCATGCCGGTTCACTCTAGCGACCATGACGGCATAGCGTCCGGTAGGCGGAAGCAAGTTCAGCTTACGCATGCGTTGGATGGTCTGCTCGCTGCGCTGGCCGCTGATGAGCTCGTTAAACAGCTGTCTGCGTTGGAGCATCGCGCTTTCGCGCTGTTCCTTCTCGTAATCCTGCGACTGCACGATCAAATTCTCGAGCGCACGGTCGATGATCGTCAGATCGTCCATGCCGACCGCGTTCCCATCGCTGCCGCGCAGCTGAAACGATTGAATCCGGCTCATCATGAGCTGGATCGGTTTGTAGTTCCGCCTCGTGACCCAGATAATATAGATGATAGCCACGACAAAGGTGAGCACCGCCATAATGACCCATACATAGGACACGACGGATACCCATCCGAGCAACCGCCCTGCCTGCAGCCCGCTTTCGAACGTCCAACCAAGGGAGCTCGACGTAAGGGTCGTCAGCACGCTGCCGCCGCCGACATCGTCCGGGCTGTTGACCGCGGGATAGATACGCTGATGCGCGGCATCCGTGATATGGATGAACGATACTTGCCGATTCGTCATGCTGCCGATAATTCGCTCGATAGCGTACAGATCGATGTTGATGACCAGAATGCCATCTTTCCCGAACGGAAGCGGCGTCTGCTTGTACATGGAAATCACTCGAACCGGCTCTAACCGGTCGAATTCCCGATATTCCCGACTTGCCGACCAGCCCTGATAAGCGCGATTCTCTTTCGCTTGCGCGACGAACGACCGGTCGCCAAAATCCGCAAGCTCGGTCTGCGCGTTGGCCGTCAGCACCGTGTCATCGGACTCCCTATAGAGGTAGATCGATTCGATCAGGTCGCTATCCTCAACCAGCGCGCGTAAGCTATGGACGACGCTGTATTTGTATTGGGTCTCCGGGGAACCGTTCAGATAGGCCGCATAGTTTAAATTTTTGGATGCCTCGTTCAGCACGTTGAATTCGACCTCATGGAGAGATGTCTCGATGCTGTCGACTACATAGCCGGTCGTAATGTTGTCGGCCTTGGCCGTCTCGGACCGCGATATTTCGTTCACCGCGATGAAGGATAGGAAAATGATCATCGAAACGGTAAGCACTAGAATCGGAAAATACGAAACGAGCAATCGTAAATACCAGTTGTTAAGCTTGAACATGTACGACCTCCCGGCAGAAAGCAACTCGAATTGTAAGCGTTACCACAAGTCGTTATTCGTAAAGGTTAAGCGGTTAACTTTGTCATTATTGTAGCATGGCTCTATCGGAATCGGAACCGTCTTTGGAAAGAGAATCGTGGGGATATCGGGCTCTATCGATATTCAAGTTGTATACAGAAATGCAGTTTGCGAAGCTTCCTAATAGGTAGATCTAGTGCGTAGTTTTTGCGGATTGCGCTTACTTATCCACAGGGTTCCATCCTAGCATCTGTTTACCTAGACTATGTTATTGCTTTTTTATAATCTATTTGATTGTTTATTACATGATTACTATTGTTAAGCGTCGTCCGAATCCGCTCGAGTCAAGGCATACGCTTGCTATATGTCCTTACTAACGGAACGAAAAGTACGTATAAAGGGAATCTCATGTCCGTAAAAACGGGACGACATGTCCGGAGCGACGGAATGTCATGTCCGGATGAACGGGGCGTAATGTCCGTACGAACGGGGTCATGTCCGCACAAACGGACTAATATGTCCTGAAAAACGGAACCGTAAGGCGGAAATGTCCGCAAAAACGGGGGTTATGTCCGTAAAAACGGACCGTGAATGCAAATGTCCGTAGAAACGGGGCATTCTCTCCGGGCTTAATGTCCGCAAAAACGGGACCTACCGCCTGCCCATTCCGCCTGCTTCCGCGTCATATGTCCGTATAAACGGAACCACCTGCGCCGCGTTCGGCCCAAATTAGCTCTACATGTCCGTAAAAACGGAACCGTCATATCGGAAATTCGCGCTTGAAGCTAGCCTATTCCCTCATTTTCGGAACAGAACCGCCTATCCTGGCATTCGAACAGACTGATCCCTTCTGCGATCCATTCCTAGCGTTCCGTTTTTACGGACATATACCGTCTGTTGCGCATTTGACATCTGAAAATTTTTTTTCGTTCCGTTTTTGCGGACATAAGACGCACCCCGGTCGGCGGGCAAGTCATTCCGCGCTTTTCCTTTGGGCATTTGCACGCAATAAACTTCCTCCGGTGTCGTTCCGTTTTTACGGACATATCGAGATTGTCGAAAAAACAACCTAATTCTTCCATTTCTCCCGCGAAAAAAATCGGATATAGTAGATTGGTAGAGGAGCGTAGCGAAATGAACGATCAAGCAAATGCACAAGAGGTGCTCGAAGTCGAAGCCGATGGTCAGCTGGCCTTGAATTTGCCGGAAGCGGTTGAAGCGGACATCAAAGATTATTACTGGGTGAATCAGTCGCGGGAGATTATCAACGCGCAGCAGGACCTCGATCTTACGGAGCGCCGGCTGATCTTTTCTCTCGTCTCCCTCGTGCAGCCCGACGACGAAGAGTTTAAGACGTTTACCGTCTCGATCAAGGAATTGGCGAATCTGATCGGGGTTGAAGGGAAGTCCTTCTACGAACGGGTCGAGAAGGCGATCGATTCGCTTCAGTCCAAGCAGCTCAAACTATCGCACGACAACACGCGGCAGAAGATCACGTGGGTGCAGAGCGCAACCTATAAAGACGGCGAAGGCCGGGTGACCATAAAATTGTCGGAGGACTTGGCGCCGTTCTTCCGCAATTTGAAGCGAGCGTACACCAAATTCCGCCTCAAAAACGTTCTTAAGCTGAAATCCGAATACAATTGGCGACTGTACGAGGTGCTGAAAGAGCGGGAGTTCCGGAAAGAGCGGATCATCAAGGTGAACGAGCTTCGCCATCTGCTCAACATCCCCGACGACAAGTATAAAATGCTGAAGCATCTGCGGGAGCTGATCGACCGCGCGCAAACGGAGCTCGAAGAAAAGACGGATATCTTGTTTACCTACGACATACATAAGCGCGTCGGGCGATCCGTGGAATCCTTTATTTTCCGCATCCACAAGAATACAAAGAACATGAACAACGACCAGGAAGTGGCCAATTACGATGCCGAGACGCTGCTGCAGCTGTTGGTGGAGAACGGCATTCATCGGAAGAAAGCCGTCCAGCTCGCGAAAGCCTATCATCCGTTCTATATCGAAGAGAACGTGCGTCACGTGCGGGCGATGAGCACAGGGCAGACGATCCGGAACATGGCGGGCTATATCGTGAAAGCTATCGAAGAGAATTATGCCAACTCCTTGTTCGACACGCCGATCGACGACGCGATGTTCGGTCTCGAACTGCGGAACGTGGAGCAGGGGCTGGAGGAATCGACGGCCGCCGACGTGGAGACGCTGGATGCGATCGTGGCCAATTTCAAGAGCATGCTCGCGCGGCTGGCGACCTCGGACGCCTCCGTCGATCGGCTGCAGGCGATTGCCGACGAACGCGACGCCATGCTGCTCGAAGCGTTAACGTCGATCCAGAAGAAGCGCAAGACACTTCGCAAGCCGCCATTGCTATTCGAGGATTTGGCGGGCGATCCGTATTTGAAGCCGATCTACGAGAAATGGGAAGAGGCGCAGTATCCGTTCTGACGCCCCCCGGCCCAGAGGCGGCTGCGATCTATCTCATGCAGCCAGGGCAGCCCACTCTCGCCGCTGCTCTAGGGCGGCAGCCGAACAAGCCAAACCCGCGTCCGGATTGGACATATGGTTTGGCTTGTTTATTCTCATGGTCTCATCTTCGAGAGCCGCTCTATATCCGCTTACACTTGAGCCGCTTTGTCCAGCCGATAAATTAGCGTTTCATAGCCAGCTACGACGATCTCGCTTCTGTCTTCAACGCCAGGCTCCGCCCCTTGCCCGGTCCGGTAGATCAGGCGGCTGTTCATCAACTCGCCGGTTGTCGTGGCGTCTGCCAATCGAACGCGAAGCGGAAGTTCAGACAAGCTGACGATGACCAGGAAACGTTCCTCTTCACTGCTTCTTATATAGGAAAGAACGGATTGTTCCGAGTTCGGGACGAACTCCAGCTTGCCCTTCCAGAAAGCCGCATGCCGTGTTCGCAGACGAATCAAAGTTTGATAATGCGCATACATCTCCCGATCAAACCGTTCCCAATCCAAGCGGTATTCCTCGAACAACGACGCCCATGTGCGAAGTGTTCCTTCATTAAACTCTTGCCCCATCATAAGCGAAGGAACCCCCTCCACCGTCATGAGAATGGATGCCGCAGGCTTGGCCAGCTCGTAGCCTAGGTATTCGCTAATGCGCGGCTGCTCCTTCTCCTCCAGCCACCGCATCCGCAAAGCCCCTCTCGGAAAGCTGTACGTGTAGGAATCGTAAATCCGCATGAAATCACGCTGCGTGAGCGTACGATCGGAGATTCCCCGAATTACATCCCTCAAGCTGCCGTCATAAGTCAGGTCGCATGCTTCCATGTGGTGGTACTCGTCATACGATTGCGAGATAAGCACGACATCCTCGCGAATGCTGCTCAGCTCTTGCCTGATGTCGTTCAGAAAATCCAACGGCGTAATGTCCGAATCGTCGAGCCGGAACCCATCGAAATCGAATGTCGTCAGCCAATAGACCATCGCCTCGACGACGCGTTCTCTCATCTCCGGATTGTCGAAATTCAAACCCGCAAAACAGATTCGATTCGGAACTTCGTAGTATAGCTCGCCTTGCTCGTTGCGGGTAAAGTACTCCGGGTGTTCCCTTGTCCACACATGGTCGATGCTCCCGCGATTCATCACCCAATCCATGATGACCCGCATCCCGCTGGCATGCGCAGCCCCGATCAGCTGCTTCAGCTCTTCCGCCGTGCCATAATGGCCATCAATTGAATAGTAATCGCGAACCGCATAGGGATCTCCGTATGTACCGGTTCTATTCTGCTCGCCAACAAGTTGGAAAGGCATCATCCACAACGTGTTGACGCCAAGCTCTCTCAGATAACCCAGTCGATTCGTCAGCCCCTGGAATCCCTGCTCATCAAAGGCGCGAAGGTGGAGCTGATAGATGACGGCTTGCCGAATCCACTCCGGACTTTCAAGCGCACAGAAGTGTTGATACAGAAAACCCGGATGCTGCTCGTCTATGTCGGTCGTCCGGATCAATACGTCGCCGGCTTCGGTCACCGTGAACGCCGAATTATTCTGGCCGTCCTCGGAAATATTCGGGTTGGTCGGGTCCAACAGCCATTCCGTGTCCTCGACGACGATTTTGTAAAGATGTCTACCTTTGGGAATGTCCAACTCGATCTCCCAAACGCGATTGCCCCTGTTCGTCATTGCATTGCGCAGATTGTTCCAGTTATTGAACGTCCCCGCTACCGATACTCGCTGAACATCCCGTTCGGCGACATATTCGAAACGCACCCCATGCTTGCCTTTTGTCGGCATTCTATAACATTCCCCTCATCGCGATTGCCCGCTGCGACCCTATTATACGACTAGAAACTAGCAAAAAAACACGCCTTGAATTGGCGTGTTTGCGTTCAGAGTTGCTATAACATGCAGCAGCTCTCTATTCTTCGACTATTCCGGCATCCATGCTCGGATGAATCCTTGCGCATCGATGCCGTTCTTCCTTCCGCCGAGCTTGGCGGCCGTGTCGGCGACCTGCTGCTCTTCCTTTGCGATGCTGGCGAGGAACGGCGCCGTCCCGTACGATTTGCGCTCGAACGACGCGAGCCAGCCGGCATGCTCGATGCCGGTCAATCCCGAGAGCAGCTCCGCCGCGTCATGGATTTGGGCCAGCATCCAGTCATCGTATTCGCCGATCGCGTCGACCGCAAGCCGGAATAGCGCTTCCCGACCTTTCAGACTCTCCGGCGTCGTCACATAGATGTCGCGTTTGGCCGCGGACAGCGTCCCATCGGCGATGATCCGAATTCCGAGCGGCTCAATGCGGCTTAGTTCCGGCTCGGCGACCGCCCATGCGTCCGCTTCTCTCCCTTCCAACGAGCGAAGCGTATCGGCAGGCGCAAGCGGGGCAAGCAACACATCCCGCTCGGACAACCCTGCCGAGCCGAGCGTCTGGAGCAGCAGCAGATGTTCGTTGGAGAAGGGTGCGGAGGCGATCCGCTTCCCTATCAAATCATCTGCGGTGAAAATGCCGGAATCGAGCGGGACAACGATCGCGTATGCCGCGGGATTAGCCGGTTCGGCCGCCAAATAGACAAGCGGCGCGTCTTCCCGGTGCAAGAGCGCGGGCACGGCATGGCCGACGGCGCCGATGTCGACGCGGCCCTCCTCGATGGCCCGGAACAACGCCGCATCGTCGTCGAACCGCTGCCACTGGACTTCAACCGATTGCGAATGCGCCGCCAACTTCGCCTCCACGTCGCCGCGTTTCTGCAAGCCGATCAAGGCGCTGCTGCCGCTATACCCCAGCTTTAGCTTGCCGCTATCGACGGGCTGCCTTGATACCTTGCCCGCTTCCTCGCTACGATCCCCGCAGCCGCCCAGGAGCAAAGCGGTCGACAGCAGCGCAAGTCCGAGCCGCTTGCTCAGCCCCCGCATCGGCAATCCGGCTTCCGTCTAGCCATTGTTCGCTAGCCCCCTCCGCCACCGCGTGAACCGCGATTCGATGAACGCCAGCACATAGTTGAGGAGCAAGCCGAGAATGGCTAGCAATATGATGCCTGCGTACATGTCCGGAATCTGGAAGATTTCCTGCGAGTTCAGAATATAGAAGCCGAGCCCGGCT
This sequence comes from Paenibacillus aurantiacus, assembly GCF_042431225.1. Lineage (NCBI taxonomy): Bacteria > Bacillati > Bacillota > Bacilli > Caryophanales > Paenibacillaceae > Paenibacillus > Paenibacillus aurantiacus. The sequence goes on from NZ_JBHMDO010000047.1 coordinate 178,384, forward strand.
GACGAGCCGATCATCTCGGCGGCGACGAGCGCGGTGATGCAGTACGCGCCCCCCAGCCGAATACCGGTGAATATGCTCGGCGCGGCCGCGGGCAGAATGACGCGGAAGAATAGGAACAGCTGCGATCCGCCCATCGACTTGGCGGAGTCGATCAGCAGCCTCTCCACTTGCTTCGTCCCGCTGACGGTGTTCAGCAGAATCGGCCAGAACGATGCCCAGAAGATGATCGCCGTTTTGGACGACTCGCCAATGCCCAGGAACAGGATGAACACCGGGAACAAGGCGAAGGCCGACACTTGGCGCGCAAGCTGCAGCAGCGGGTCGAGGATCGTCTCGAACCGCTTGAACCAGCCGAGCAGCAGTCCCGCGACGGTCCCCGTCACGATGGCGAGCAGGAGACCGGACAAGGAACGGCGCAGGCTAGCCGCCACGTGAGTCCACAGCTCGCCGTTCTGGATGAGCTTCCCGATCGCCACGACGACGTCCGTCGGCGGGCTCAAGTACGCGGCATTAACGATGGAGAGCCTCGGCAGCAGCTCCCAGACGATGAAGAATAAGACGATCGCGAGACTGCGATCGACGGCCTTCCTAAACGTGACTGCTTTACCGCTCATGACGAAAGTTCTCCTCTCCTGGCGCCTATGCCGGGGTACCTGGCGCAAACGCGTTGAATTCGTTCGTGTAGACATCTTTGACTTTCACTTTCCCTTTCGGGATTTTCTCGTATTCTTCCAGAATGTCGATGTAATACTGAATCGGCTCCTCCGTAACGACGAGGTCGTCCACATAGGCGAACCGGTCGACATACTTCACATCGACGCCCAGCCGCTTGGCGATGATCTGCTTCGCTTCTTCGGGGTTAGCGTTGACCCAGTTGGCCGCCTTGGCGATCGCCGATACGAAATCCTTCACCGCTTCCGGATGCTCCTTGGCGAATTTACCGTTGACGCTGTACGGCGCCATGCCGCCCAGACCGCCGTCCAGATCGTAGTCGCTCCACAATTTGACCAACTTGTCATTATGCTCCGCCTTGCCCGAGAACGGCGCGTGAATGATGGCCAGGTCGATGCCGCCCTGCTCCAGCGTTTGCTCCTGCTTGTCGTCCGGCACGACGAGGAACTCGATTTTGCTAATGTCGACGCCTTGCTCCTTGAACCATTTCTTCGAGACGAACTCGGCGCAGGCGCCGAAGCTGTTGAAGCCGATCGTCTTCCCTTCCAAATCCTTCGGCGTCTTGATGGAGCCGTCATTACGCACGAAATATTTCATGTGCGGCGCTTCCTGCAGCGTCTTGCCCCCAGCGGAGACGACCTTGATATCCGCGCCGCTGGCGATCGCCGATATGACCAGCGGCACCATACGCGCGCCAAAGTCGATATCGCCCGTGCCGACAAGCGGGATAATTTGCGGCGCGGCTACCTTGCCGATGTATTTGGGCTTCGTGCGGGTGCCTTCGAAATAGCCAAGCTCATCGGCCAAGTAGACGAGATCGAACCCGGGATTGTCCGGGTATTTGAACTCGACCACTTCCGCTCCGCCGTTCGTCCCCGCAGACTCGGCATCCTCCCCTTCTCCGGCTTTGTTCCCGGCGTTGCCGCAAGCGGACAATGCCACCGCGAACGCCAAGACGAAGGCGAGCTTCGTCCATTTCCGCTTCCTTCTCATACCGTTGTTCATCATGTGCTTCTTCTCCCCCTCGATTAGATTCATTCCGTCGCGCGATCAGACCAGTTGTTTGCTTCGGCGCAAGCCGAGCGCCAGCGACAAGGCGACCAAGCCCGCGCCCAGCGCCGCCAGCGACAGATAGAAGAGCGGCGAAGTTAGCAGCCCGTCACTGCTCGCGGTCTCGCTGCCCGTGGTGGCGCCGGCATGGTGATCGCCCGCCGCGCCATGGTGGCCCGCCTCCCCGCTGCCCGCCAGCACCTTCGTTACGGATGCGGGCGTCTGGGCATCGGCTTCGCCCGCCCATTCGACGACCGAGCCGTTCGCGTACGATTGGATCGCCTTCCACACGAGCTCCTGCGCGTCATCCGCCACTTTCCCCTGCAGCTTGAATTCGCCGAATTCGCCTAGCTTCAGCCCCGCGCCTTCGGCCGTCCAGACAATCGACGACTTCGCGCCGTCCGCATCGCCACCGAAGGCATAGCGCCAGCCGGCCAGCGGCTGCACGCGACTGATCTCAACGCCTTCCGGGAATAGCAGCTCCACCTTGGTCGTCTCCGATTCCAGCTCCGTCGGCACGCGGACGGTGAATACCTCATAGGCGCCCTGCGTCGTCTCGTTCGGCAGCACCGTCACATGCGCGGACACCGTTCCTGCCAGCATCAGCATAAGCGCGATTGCGACGATTGCCCCAACACCCCATTTTGCCACGCCCATCCCCTCCTACTGTTCGTTCTCGTTCTCGCTATAAAAGCTTGTGTCTGTCACGAATTCGTTCAACGACTCGCCTTGCACCCTCACCTCAAGCTTCCACTTGCCTGGCAGCGACAAATAATTGCCCTCAGCCGCGTAATTGTACTCGTACAGGCTGCGCTTACCTCCTTCGGTCGGCAGCATGGCGAGCGGCACGTCAATCGGCGCTATCTCCGGCCGGTCAAGCGGTTGAAGGCGCAGCGTCACCCTCCTTGGACCCTCATGGCCTTCAGCCGCCGCTTCCTTGGCAGCCGTAGCGGAAGCCCGCTTCCATCCGCCGATCGCCACCTGGAACTGATTCGTCGTTCCAACTTGGTTCGGGGTAATGATCGCCGCAATGTGGATGCCGTTCACCTTCTCGTGCCAGAACAGCGGGCCGGTCGCCGCCAGCGGATTCAAGTATGTGAACACGGCCGTAATGCCGATCACGGCAGCCAGCAGCGCGCCGTCGAACAGCAGCCAAGCCGAGCCTTGGCGCAGCGTTCCCTTACGCAGCGCCCGCCTCAAGAAGGCGCCAGCGACGACGACCAGAATGACCGCCCCGGCCTTGGCCAGCATCAGGCGTCCCCACTGCGCGTCAAGCAATCGGACGAATCCGTTCGTGTACAGCGCCGCGGTTGCAAGACCGCTAAGGGCTAAGACGACGATGGAGGCGAAAGCGGTCCGCGATAGCGCGGCGGCAACCGATCCTTCCCCTCCCGTCAATCGCTTCACGCCGATGATCGCGAAGGCAAGCAAGACGCCTGCCCATAGACTGGCTGCGCTCAAGTGCAGCACATCCAGCGCATATGTAATAGAAGGAACGGCATAACCCATCGCGTGGCCGTTCAACCCTTTGGCCGCGAAGACGAGCAAGATCCAGCCCGCATCCACGGCCCGCGCCTTGCCGGTCAACCAGAAGCCAGCCAGCGCGGCGGGTATGGCGATCGCGTAGGACAGTCCGATCGAGGTACCGAATAGAAGGTCCAGCCGTTCGGTCGAATCGAAGCCGATGCTTAATTTGCCGTAATCCTGCCATGCGAGCAGCAGCAAGCCGAGCAGATGGCCGCCGATTACCGTCCTGCGGGTCCGCTCGTAGCGGCGATTGTTCCGCAGCGCGACTTCCGGCGCGTAGACGCGCAAGCCAATCCATCCCGTGGCGGACAGCAGCCCGGCGAAATACAAACCGCGCACGATCCAGTAGGGGATGTTGTCGCCAAGCACATGCTCTTCGTGCAGCCGCGATGCCGAGGCATAACCCCTGATCCCCTCCGTATTCAATCCGACGGTAAACACATAGGAGGCTCGTATCGGATGTCCGTCCGCCGACAACAGCCGATAGGCGACGGTATAGCTGCCCTCCGAAAGCGGCGGGAGTTGCAACCGCAGCGCCCGGCGGTCCGGGTCCAGCGTCGCTTCGCTCTTCGCCGCGGGCTGCCCGCGGCTGTCGTACACTTGAATCGCGTACCCCTTGTTCTCCAGCCGCTCGTTGAATCGCAGCACGATCGCCGAAGGCGACTCCGCAAGCCGGCCGTCCGGAGCCGGAACCGCATTCGTGAGCGACGAATGCGCCGAGCCGATGCTTCCTGGGAGCAGCAGCCACAGCATCGCGGTCAACAGGATGATGCCGAGAAGAGATATCGCCCGTCGTTGAACCCATTCCCTCATCCCGTAATTCGCGCCGCCTTCTCGAGCAGCGGCTGCTTGTCATACCCGACGTACTGCCCGGCATACGTTCGCACCGGATCGCCCGCGTAGAACCGCTCGTACAGCTCGTGCCTTGCGCCAAGCCGGCTGCCGACCAGATCCCAGCTCAGCTTGAGCAGCTTCACCCGCTCCTCCGCATCCCGGTCTGCGCCGCGATACACCTTCCGAAGCTGAAGACCTAGCGGTCCGCTCAGCTCGGCGATCGTCGAAGGCACTTGGAGCATGCCGGCGCCGGAGAGCTGCTGCAAAATCTCCACCGCTCGCGGATAGTATCGGTTGCCCAAGTTTTTGGCGGTCAGGATCGGCTCGAGCGCCGGCTCCCATACGCCGAGCGGATGATGGGTCGCCCGGTGCTCGGCGGACAGCAGCAGCGCCCGGATCGATTCCAGCTGGACATACAGCTCGGCCAGCTTCTCCTGCACATGCGCGAACTTGGTTATGCCGATCGATTCGGCCAGCTCGGTCCCGACCGCCGCCATAAATTCGAGCTTGCTTACCAGCCGGACAATATTCTCGTGCAAGCTGAGCGCGCTCGCCATCCGGTCCGAGCGGATGCGCCAGATCGCGTCCGGATCGTCCTTCACGAATACCCGCTCCCACGGGATGATCGCGTCGTCGAAGACGAGCACGGCATCCATCTCGTCGAATCGCGAGCTGAGCGGATGATCCGCTTCCCGGTCGGAGGCGAACGACTCTCGGCATATCAAGTGCACGCCGGGATGGCTGGCCGGAATCGCGAACATGACCGCGTAACGCTGCTCGTCATCCGTCTTTTTGCTATGAGGGGATACGACGATTTCGTCCATATATGGAGCGCCGGTCCCGATCATTTTGGCCCCGCGGACGACGAGGCCATCTTCCGTCTCGCGAACGATGCGTACCGCCGTATATAGATCGCCGAGCTCGTGAGCCAGCTTCGTCCGGTCGATCTGCGGGTCATGGCCGGCCGCCGTCACCAGCAGATCGTTGTCCCGGACGTAAGCGTAATAATCGGCTATTCTCGAAGGGAAATCCGGCTGCTCCCGTGCAATGAGATGCCGGGCGATATACCAGCCCGTCAGCTGGGAACGATAAAATCCGGCGACGCGGCTCATGACGCCGAATGTCGCGTCCGACCAGATCTTAAGTCCATGGCTGCGTCTGAACAAATCCTCCTTCGATGACGGAATGAGGTAGGCGATATTCGCTTTCGCCCCGGTATCGGTCGTAAAGGTCAGCTGCGATTCGGTCGCCGGATCGTCCTGTCGATCGAGCAGCGCCGCTACGGACCGAACGGTTCCCCGGAATGCCGGGTGGCTGCGGATATCGGGGACAATCTCCCCGTCCAGCCACACCCGGCGGCCGTCGTGCAATCGATCGAGATAAGCCTTGCCTGCCGTTATGCGCGCCTTCGCCCCTTCGTTTCCTTCAACCATGGCTTGCCGCCTTCTCCGGGAAGCGCTCCGCCCCGATATCCGCGGCCGGCTGCGGCTTGCCTTCGGCAGCCGGATTGCCCCCGCCTCCGATCGGAGCAGTCCTGCCCGGCGCTCCCAGCTGCTGCGATTTGTCCACTTCATCCTTCAAAATGTCCCACGCCCGCCTGCGAAGCTGAACGAACGCGTCCGAATTGCGAATGTCCGCCGCCCGCGGCCGCTCAAGCGGAATATCGATCAGCTCCTTCACCTTGCCGGGACGCGCCGTCATGACGGCGACGCGGTCCGCCAAATAGATCGCTTCATCCAGACTGTGCGTGATGAACACGATCGTGGTCTTCTTCGCATCCCAGATGCGCAGCAGCTCTGTCTGCAAGATTTCCCGCGTCTGCGCGTCCAGCGCCGCGAACGGCTCATCCATGAGCAGCACATCCGGGGCATATGCGAGCGACCGCGCGATCGCGACGCGCTGCTTCATGCCGCCGGACAGCTCATGCGGATACCGCCTCTCGAAATCCTGCAAGCCGACGAGCTGGATATATTCCCTGGCGATCCGCTGCCGCTCCTTCGACCGGACGCCCCGGATTTGCAGGCCGACCTCGACGTTCTCCAAGACCGTGCGCCAAGGGAATAACGCGTAGCCCTGAAACACGACGCCGTGCTTCTTGTTGACGCCGTCGATCGGCACGCCATCTACCGTAATCTCGCCTGACGTCTGCTTCGACAATCCGGCTAATAGATGCAGAAAGGTCGATTTGCCGCAGCCGCTCGGGCCGAGAATGGCGAGAAATTCCCCCTGCTTCACGTCCAGATCGAAGCCGTCCAGCACGGTGATCGACTCTTTTCTTCTGGCCTCGGCGCCTGTCGTGAACGCCTTGTGGACCGATCTTGCCGAGATTTTGACGGTCATGTCCGCACCTCCGAATCGTAATTGCCGTCTAACGGCTGCAAGGATTGCCAGAATTCGCGATACCGGCTCCGGAGCAAGTGCGCCGGGTAATGACGGTACAGCTCTTGCGATAGCGACAATTTGTCGCCGAACGCGTGCTGCTCATGCAGCCTCCCTCGGGCGGCCTCCGAGCTTCCCGCCAGTCGCCAGGCGAACTGAAGCAGCGATGGTTGGCCGTTGATCTTGGAATCCGCCGTCGTGATGAACGGGTTGGCCAAGAATGCCGCAGCGCCGATGTGCCGCAGCGCGTCAACCGCTCGGCCGTAGGTCTCGCCGGCCGTTAGCGCTGCGGCGTGAAGCGATGCCGCTGCGGGCAATAGCACGCCTGCCGGGCTCGCCGCGGCTCCGAGCTCTGCGGCATGAAGCAGCGCCTTCAGCGTCTCCATGCCTTGAATCAGCTCGCCTAGCTCGCCTTGAATATGGAGTTCTTCGCCGCGGCCCGTATGATCCGCCAGCGAGAAGGCGGTGCCCGCGATCAGCTCGATCGCAGCCAGCTGCCTGGACGCCCGCTGATAGTCGGCAAGCGACTTGACGAGCGGATGGCCGAGCAGCCGGTTCAAGCTGCCGCTATCCTGCCCGACCCACAGCCTCTCCGGCGGGATTGCGACCTCCTCGTAGAACGCCACAACAGGGCCGTTCGAAGATTCCGCCGCGCCGCTTCCGTAAGTAGGAGTCAACCGCAGCCCTTCCGTCTGCCTCGGAATGAGCGCCGCGGCCGTGGGCTCCGCTGCGCCTTCCTCGCGAATGAAGACAAGCAGCTCATCCGCGAACCGCGCGTCCTCGCCGAACGTCTGCCGCCCTCGCAGCAATAGTCCGCCGTCTTGATCCAATCGCGCGACCGGCTGTCCATCGTCCTGGCGCGTGATTGGATGGAGCGTTGTCGTAATCACGCTGCGCCGATGCTCGCTTTGCTTGTAAAGCCGCCACCAAGCGCCATGCGTTCCCACTTCATCAGGCAGTACGGTCGACTCGTGTGCCCGCCATCCGGCAAGCAGGGCGTGCGCGTAATCCGTCCAGCCATCTGTGAACGCGGAGGTGCCGTCCGCCAGCTCATAGAAGCCGGACCGCTTCAGCCTCAGCTCTTCCGGCGAACGCGGTAGCGAATAGGCCTGCGCGATCAAGTCATTACTAATCGGCAGTGATCGGTCGCCTTCGAATAAACGGACCGTCTCTGCTTGTTTGTGTATCGACATCGTACTCCTCCCCTACTTGTGGCAGATGCGCTAAGATTGCAATGAAAAAGGCCCCGACATCCCGTGATGGATATGCAAGGCCTCCGGTTATCCGGTCGGTATAGCAATCGACGCGCGCAACTGACGAATGAACGCGCAAAAAAACCGGAGAGCTCTCATCGTAAATGATGGAGTCTCCGGCTGTCCGGTATCCCACTAATTCCTACTGGATTAATATGTATTGTCGATTTGAGATAAATCCTATCATGGTTGCACACCATCGTCAATCGTTTTTTGGAAAGCATGGCTGATGGAATAGCGCACATCTAATTTGTTTGAAGAGCGCCTCCTATTTGTAACAATTGAAAAAAGCCACGCCCGAATTGGACGTGGCATGGATAAGCTACTGCAACGGCAGCGTCGTCACGGTAACGGAAGGACCATCCGCCGACCAGTTACCGGCCGCGTCGCGCGCTTCGACCTTGAACGTGTATGTCCGGTTCGTATTCAACCCCGTCATCCCCTTCGTGCGCGTGTTCCCGTCCACCTCGGCGACGACGATCGTCCCGTTCATGATCCGATACCCGGTAACGCCTACATTATCCGAAGCTGGCGTCCAGCTGATCAGCGCGATCGTAGTCGTCGTCCCGCCGGTGGTTGCCTTGCTGCCTGCCGGCCATGTCGGCGGCGCCGTATCCGGAGGAGTGGTCTCGAACGAGGCGGCAGGTCCGTCCGTCGACCAATTGCCGGCCGCGTCGCGCGCTTCGATCTTGAAGCTATAGTTGGTTCCGGCGGTCAACCCTTTGATTTCTATCGTGAACGTATTTCCGTCCACTTGGGCGAGCACCTTCTCCCCGTCCGTAATCCGATAGCCCGTCACGCTCTCGTTATCGGCGGCGGCCGTCCAGTTGATGCGAGCGGTGCGCTCCGTGATGTCCGCGGCCGTCGCCTGGCTGCCTTCCGGCCACGTCGGCGCCGTCACGTCGCCGCCAGGCGGCAGCGTCGTCACGGTGACGGAAGGGCCGTCCGTCGACCAGTTGCCGGCCGCATCCCGGGCTTCAACCTTGAACGTGTACGTCCGGTTCGTGTTCAGCCCCGTGATGCCCTTCGATCGGGTATTCCCGTCCACCTCGGCGACGACGGTCGTTCCGTTTAAAATACGGTAGCCGGTTACGCCGACATCATCCGTGGCCGCTGTCCAACTGATCAGCGCGATGGCGGTCGTCGTTCCGCCGGAGGTCGCCTTGCTGCCTGCCGGCCAGGTCGGCGGCGACCCATCGCCGCCCGGAGGGATCGGCCTCACGTGGACGGAAGGTCCGTTGACCGTCCAGTTGCCTGCCTTATCACCGGCTTCTACCTTGAACAAGTAAAGCGAATTCTGCGTCAAGCCGGTCACGTCCAAGGTGCGGACATCCGCCGTCGTTTCCGCGATGAGATAAGGTCCCTGGAAGATCCGGTACCCGGTTACCGCCTTGTTGTCCTCCGCGGCGTTCCATGCGAGCGTCGTGCCGGAAGCCGACGTGCCGCTTGCCTGAATCGCGCTACCGTTCGGCCAAACGGGTGCCGTGGATTCCCAATACGAAACATAGAGCGTTGGACTTGCTATGGTCGTTGAATAATTGCCATAGATATCGACTGCCCGAACGGAAATCTCGTATGTGTAACCGTCGTTATTGAAATATCTCTTCGGACGATCGATTGTGAAGGAAGTTGCACTCCCTGGTACTTTGGCTATCCGGTATTTTGCATGCGGCCAGGTCGTAAAGTCGTTCAATAATAATTCATAATAAGCGACACCCGAATCATCCGCGGCCGCTGGCCAATGCAGGTCTATGGTCGTCTCGGTTTCATTGCTTGCCGTCACCTCGCTGCCTGCGCCTGGCCAAATCGGATCGTTGCCTTCTTCCGGCACGCTAATCTTGAACAAGGCGCCGCCAAGCATGGAATACCAGCTGTCTTCATGCCACACTAGCTTGGCGTACATATTCGCAGCGCGGAAGGAAGCATATTTATCCCCGTATCGATGACTAATTTGGGTCTCGCCGTCGTATCGATGGGCGATGTCCCCATTTCCCCCGGCAGCCACGGCCGTTCCTCTATATTCCTCGGCAACCGTTGTCGTGCCGTCCGGCGAAATGACGATAAGTTGGGGCTTGTAAGTCCAGTCGCCTAAGTCTATGGAATGGCTATAAGCGACCCAACCGTCTTGCAGCCAAGGACCTCCGATGGTCTCGCCGCTGCCAAGCGACTGCTGCTGACCGTCCGCCCTGCGACGGATAACCTCGCCCGCATCAGGGTCAAACGTGCCTCCGGGGTACCAAGAATAATACACGATATCTCCGCCATCGAACCCCACGATGGAGTTAAACGTCCTCTTGTCGCTGATCATCTGCAACTGTCCCGACTGATAGAGGTAAAGGTCCGTAAATTGGACGTCATACGCCTCCGTATAACCTTCGCCGAACGAGAGCAACACCCGGCCGTCATCGGAGATTTCAGCGTCATATAAATCATTCATGTCATTGAAAAAGGAATACCATTCGTCCGGATGATAATCGTAACGGAGCAATTCTTCCTCAATCCCCGATGATAAACGATGGAGGACGATCGCGGAATTGGTCGGGCCCGTGACCGGTTTGCAGTACAACAAATAATCTCCGTTCGCTTTCAAGCAGCCTCTCGTGCTCTCCAGCTGCATCAGCGGCTTGTTCGGACTCCATACGACGATGCGGTCGATCGTGGATTGAAAGGCTACGCCATCCCCTGTAAAGACCGCTCGCTTAGGCAAATGCGTCTTGTCATCCAAAAACACCGGGGCAGGGATGAGAACGGACGAGCCGCTATCCAGTTGCTTTACCCCTAATTTGGCGGCGGCGTGATCATAGAATAAAACGCGCCCTTGCTTGAAGTCGACGTCCAACAGCGTGGCGTTCTCGACTTCCAGCAGCTTGTCGGCATTCGGACTGGCTTCCAAGTAGACCGGCTGCTCGACCGTCGATGTCTGCCCCAAGGAATCCACGGCCGTGAAGACCAGCCGTGTTACTTCCTTGCCGGCCAAGGGCTCGAGCGACACTACTTCGTCGATGGTTGGTTTATAGTCGACGAGCACCATTTTCAGATATTGATTGTCCCACGCCTCCACCTTAATTTTGCACAGGTAGCCCAGGGCATCCTGGCAGCTGGCTTTGATCGGCAGCGTCGGCGTCGCGACCTGACGCGGGAACGGCGCATCGACGGTAATGACCGGTTTGGGATGGGACGCTGAATCAGCGGCGGTCGTTAAGACCGCTTCCGGCTCCGGCGGGTTCGCGTAAGCAGCCGGTTGGCTTACAAAGGCGGCGATTAGAATCGCAAAGAAAGCAAGACGAACAGTACGAAACATAAATTCAACATTCCTCCTTTTATCTGATACAATACGTATCGCCTAAACCATCATAACACCTCATGATTTTGAAAACTATCCTTTTTCATCCATTAGTTTCATATAACTCTAAACCGTAACGCAGTGTCTTGAGCAACCCGCCCGACCTCAACATCCCGCAAAAAAGACACCTCTTGTCTGCCTGAGCAGGTACAAGAGGTGTCTGTCATTCATTGAGGAGGCAGCGTCGTCACCGTGACGGACGGACCGTCCGTCGACCAGTTGCCCGCCGCGTCCCGGGCTTCGACCTTGAATGTATACGTCCGGTTCGAGTTCAGCCCCGTGATCCCTTTCGTGCGCGTGTTCCCGTCCACCTCGGCGACGACGGTCGTCCCGTCTAGGATGCGATACCCGGTGACGCCGACGTTATCCGTGGCCGGCGTCCAGCTGATCAGCGCAATGACGGTCGTCGTCCCGCCGGAGGTTGCCTTGCTGCCTGCCGGCCAAGTCGGATTCACTGTGTCGCGGGGACTCGTTACGAACTCGACGGAAGGCCCATCGGTCGACCAGTTGCCCGCCACGTTGCCTGCTTCCACTTTGTACCTGGCTCTCTCGCCGAGATTAAGACCGGTCAACGGGTAGGAGGTCGCTCCGGCAGGCAGTTCCGCCAGCAGCTGACCTTGCTTATAGATTCGGTACCCCGTTACCCCGTTCGCATCGACGGCCGCATCCCAGGACAACAGCGCGCTGGTCGAATCCACCTCGCTCGCGCGGAGCACGCTTCCTTTCAACCACACCGGAACCGTCAGCTCTTGCGGCGGCACGTGTTGGTAGACGGAGTTCCCCTTGATCGAATACCAGACGCCGTTCTGCCAGAATGGCTTGGCCCCGCTAAGGCCGACCGAGTAAGAAACGCGTTGACCATTCCACACATGGCTGATGGAGAACCGCGAAGCTCCCTTCACTTGGTAAGCGACATCGCCGTCATCTGATATGGCCCCCAAACTCACCGCGCCTGCAGGATCGTTCGATATCGGGCCGCTCAGGCGATAACCGGACAGGTGGACCTGGGAAATACCGTTATCGTCGGTTCGCGTGTATACGATATCAGTGTTATGACCGTAAATATCGGTGAATTTGGCCCCGTAGCCTAACCAATTGAGTGTCCCAAGGGATGTCGTCTCGCGGAACAGAAGCTCATCCTCTTCTTCGTGACCATCGTCAAAACCGTCCCGTTTCACATAAGCGACACCCTCGTCATTAAAATAACCTTGGTAATTATAAAGTCCTTCATCGCCATCCAGTAACGTCGTCTTCCCGTCTTGGAACAGATAGAGCACATTGTAATTATAGATACTGCTGGCATAACCTTGCCGGTAGCTGTACACCACGCTGCCGTCGCTTCGTACGTCCACGTCTCCGAAATAATCCACATAAGGGTCAAACCACTTAACGGTGGTTTCCTGCCCCGTACCCAAGTGAAGGCGGACGAGCTTCTCGCTATCGCCGTAACTCGAGCAGTACGTCACGTAATCCCCGGCGATCGCGTAACACTCTTCTCCAGTGCCGAGCTGCTGGACGCCTTTGTTCGTCCACTCCTCCACAGATCCCTGCTTCAAGTACACGGCCCCATTTCTCGTTAATTCTCCGGATGGGGTACTCGCATTAGTAGGATATACGGACGGATTGACCGTGACTTGTCCGGTTGCGATATTTTTGATCGCAAGCTGTTTACTGGCTGTATCAAAATATAAAATCCGGTTGGTCCCCATATCGACATCAAGGATTTGACCGGTCGCCGCTACCTCCGCGATTTTGATATCCGTGGCACCATTGACCGGATCAGCCGCAAAAACGTGTTGAGGGATCGTCAGGGCAAGTAAAGGCAGGAGCACGATATTCCTCTTCAGCTTCGATTTCATTACAGTTTCAACCACCTTTTCCCAACATAATAGGCGGCAGCCGACTTGGCCAAGCCCTGCCGTTGGTGACTGATCATTCCTCTGTTTCTACCTTCGCGTATGTGCAACATAGCTGCGTCAGGATCCGAATCAAAATCATAATCCGTCTTGCCTGCGATCGCCTCCCGTCGAAAAAGGTATCATTCGCCAGAAGAGCATAGCACAAACCTATAAGGAAATATATCCCAAATAAGACGTATCTTATTTGGTAATTTTATTGGGACTTATTTCGCCATCATGTCCAAGGACCTCTTTATAAAATGAAAAGAGGAGGCCTCCAGTACGCCCCCTCTCGAACATTCCGTATTCGGCTAGCGGCCTAACAGCGCCGCTTCAAAAACTTCAATGCCGCCCTCATCCACTGGCTGTCCGGATTCACATGCTCCGGTCCCCCGGCGGACGTCTCGTCGCCCAAAGACATCCCATGCACGCCTCGTTCGAACACGTGCAGCTCGAACGGCACCTGATGCGCGGCCATCGCGCTTGCGAGGTTCAGGGCATTCGATACGTAGACGAGATCATCGTCGGCGGTATGCCAGACGAATGTCGGCGGCATGGAAGAAGAGACATATCGCGGCGGACTCAATCTCGCCCGCTCCTCGTCCGACGGTTCCGCGGTTCCGAAGATGGCCTGATTGGACTTCTGCCAGAACGCCTTATCCTCGGGGCTCGCCTTTGCTTCCACTTCCTGCTTCATGCTCACGAAATCGAGAAGCGGATAACTGAGAATCAACGCGTTCGGCTTCAGCGATGCGTTCGGCACGCCAAGATGTTCGCTTAAGAAGTCGTCCTGCCAGTGGACGCCCAGCGAAGCCGCAAGATGACCACCGGCCGAGAAGCCGCATATTGCGATCCGATCAGGATCGACGTTCCACGTTTCGGCATGCTGACGTACGACCGTGATCGCTTTGCCTAAGTCGAATAACGGCTGAGGGTAGCGTGTCCTCGGGTTCCCCGGGAGCGGATGGGTGGCAAAATCAACGAAACCCGGCCAGAAGGTCGTATACCGGAGGACGAAAGCATGATAGCCCTGGGCGGCAAATCGAAGCGCCACAGGCTCGGCCTCCCGATCCGATGTTCCCATGTACCCTCCGCCCGGACAGACAATAACGGCTGGACGGCGCCGGTCGGGCGAAAGCTCCGGCGATCGTTCCAATACGTAGGTGTGCAGCGTCACGTAATCGGCATCATCCCATAATTGAAGTTTCTTAACCAGCATGGACTGGCCTCCTTTTAACGGTATTGCTAGATTATATTGGCTTGCGGCTTGCAATCATGCCCAAATTGTTCCCAAAGAGAGCCAAACGTCTCAAGCCCAGCTCCTTGCCTTTGAAAATAAAAAGCCACTCGTAATGGAGCGACTCGGCTTATTTGATCTATCGTGTTTTTATTTCTCCGGGCATTCCTTATCGCGCGCAAACGATGATCGTTATCGAAAGAATTATATTGACGCTCTTCCATAGAAGTCTTAATATGTGATACAATCTGTATCAAAATAAATAAAGGACGGAAAATATGAGAAAAGAAACCAGCCGTATCGATTCTTTGGACTCCCTAAGGGGACTGGCATCATTCACCGTAATCATTCACCATTGTTTATTGATTTTCCCCATTTTCCTTACCGCGTTTTATCATGAACCCATCTCGAATAATGTGGTTAGGTTCCTGGAGCATTCTCCCCTGCATACACTCTGGGCGGGATATCAAGCCGTTGTATTATTCTTTGTATTAAGCGGTTTTGTTCTGGCATTACCCTTCCTTAATAATCGAACAACTTCCTATGGAATCTATGCTGTAAGGCGGTTCTGCAGGATTTACTTGCCGTATATAGTCACGGTCTTACTCTCCATGCTCATTTTCGCCGTATTCTTCCCTACGGATAAACCCGCAATTGAAGGGACGAGCAGTTGGTTCAATGAACAATGGAGTACCGATCTAACGCCATATCGTATTATTTCGTTCTTCCTAATGCTAGGTTATGACACGCACAACATCGCAACATCGACCTGGAGTCTTGTACACGAAATGCGAATCTCGTTGTTTTTCCCTATTATCATGATATTCGTCTTGAGAACTCGCAGTTGGTTGAAGACAGGAGTCATTGGCCTCATCATTACCATAGGTTTGAAAACAGCTATGGTCGTCGCTGCCAAAATGGTTAATCAAGAGGAATTGAGTGCACTTGTTACTTCATTCGGGGCAACATTCTACTACACTTCATTTTTTATCATCGGTGCATTGATGGCTAAGCATCGTCACCAATTGATCGATTACATCAAAAAAGTCGGTGTGCTGGGTAAAACGATTGTTTTTGTCCTAGCAATCCTCTTCTACAATATAGAATGGATTACACCAGGACTTGGGTTTATGAAACACAACGGCAACCTAATTTCGGGTAATATCGCGACATTAATTATTGATTTTGGTACTGCGGTTGGCGTATTTTTGTTCATTGCACTGATTATCGGTACAGACACGAAATTCATGAGCAGCCCTGTCATGTTGTGGCTCGGAAGAATCTCATACAGTGTCTACTTGATCCATCCCATTATCCTATTGGTTGTTGTGCATGCTGCTGGAGGAAGTACTTCGTTGAAAGTCCTGGCCTTCATAATACCTGTTCTAGCCTTAGCTTTAGGGACTCTGTACTACAGATTCATTGAAAGACCTTCCATGTTGATCGGCAAAAGACTTACGACTAAAAAGAAGAAAACTGACGTCGTAGAAACGACAATATTCAACTAGTAATAGTTGCTCCTCATTTATTCAATTTAGATTTGATAAGGTCCTAGTCTGAAGCATTGACTAGGACCTTTTCATATTTAATAATCGTTCAACCTATGTATTTTAAATAGTAAACGCAAAATCCGCCGAGAACTCCAATGGTAGCCGCCGCTTGTTGAATTTGCTTGGGCAGCCGCAGCCATCTTGCAGCAAGCCCCAAGGCAATACCGCAGACCACAATGATAACGATCATACCAGCAGCTTGCTTAGCTAAATTCTCCATCCTGACCGTAGCACCGAAGAATTCTGTATTTTCCACGACGCACCCCCGCTGTGTATTGGTAGCGAAATTATACTACATAAAGGTTGAAGCCCCATAGAAAGCAACCTGTAGTTAATGGATACCCTATTATATGGGAGATGTCCCAAGTCGATGATAGCTACTCGTTATTGCTCGGTGAATGTCGGAAAAATCCTGTTCGCTAAAGAAGTATTCTTCCCTCGAAAATCCATTCCTGCGGATGCCAGGTCGGAATCCCCAACATATCCTAATGAATACAAGCCTTTTCGTTCAAGCATGTTTGGCATGCCAACTGATGGAGAGGGGGAAACGACGATAGCTACGTTAATCACTCATTTTTATAACGAAGAGTATTTGCTGCCTTGGTGGTTGATGCACCACACGCCACTATTCGACCACGGCATTCTGGTGAACAGAGGTTCTACCGATCGATCTGTAGCGATCTGCCAACAATACGCCCCTCATTGGGAGGTTCGGGATTCCAAGTACCCGGAGTTCGACGCCATCGAGGTCGATACGGAGATGATGGCCATCGAGACGGAAGTGTCCGGTTGGAAAATGGTCTTGAATACGACCGAATTCCTTTGCTGCCGAAATAAAGAGCAATTTTTCACCTCGCTTAACGATTTGGGACAGAGCATGTATGTCATCCGCGGCATCAATATGGTGGATCCTCCCTATCACGGATATCGCGATCCCGACTATTCGCTTCCGCTCGTTCAACAACGCTATCACGGATACTTCCCGAGCGATTTCGACGGATATAACTATAGAAGATTCATTCATCATCATGCGCATGGCAGTTACTTGACCGGAAGACATTCCTCTCACCATCACGCGAGCGCGTATCCGTACCCCGCCTTCGTGCTCAAGTTTTGGTTCAGTCCTTGGAACGATGCCATACGAAGAAGAAAACTGCAGATCGGTCCGACCTTCTCGGCCCGCGCGATTCAACAATCGATGGGCGTGCAGCACCTCATGTCCGCGGATCAGCTTGAACAGACCTATCAATATTACGCTCACCTCGCGCAAGATCTCCGTCTAAATCCGGAATATCGACAACTCTTTATGTTTGGGAGCTGAGTGGATGAAAGCCGTCATTTTAGCCGGGGGATACGGCTCGCGCATAAGCGAGGAGACGCACCTGAAACCAAAGCCGATGATCGAAATCGGTGGGAAGCCGATACTTTGGCATATTATGAAAATCTACTCCCATTATGGCATTAACGACTTCATCATCTGTCTTGGCTATAAGGGGTATGTGATTAAGGAATATTTCAACCATTATTTCCTCCATATGTCCGATGTCACGATCGATTATGCGAATAACAACCGAATCATCCATCACAACCATGCCGAACCGTGGAAAGTCACCTTAATCGATACGGGCGAGGATACGATGACCGGGGGAAGATTGCGACGAATCCAAGATTACGTCGGCAAAGAAACGTTTTGCTTTACGTACGGGGATGGGGTTAGCGACATCGACATCGGGAAGCTGCTCCTCTACCACCGCAAACAGAGAAAGCTGGCCACCTTAACCGCCGTACAGCCGCCGGGGCGTTTTGGAGCGCTGCATATTAAGCGCAATCAAGTCGAGGCGTTCGCCGAGAAGCCAAGCGGAGACGGAAGCTGGATCAATGGCGGTTTTTTCGTCTTGGAGCCCGGCGTATTCGACTTATTGGACGGGGATGCTACCGTGTGGGAGAAAGAGCCGCTTCAAGCCTTGGTCAGTCGGCATGAATTGGCCGCCTATCGCCATCACGGCTTCTGGCAGCCAATGGATACGCTGCGGGACCGCATGCGGCTGGAGGAATTATGGAAAGACAATCAAGCGCCTTGGAAGGTATGGTAAGATGCCGAACCCTTCATTCTGGAAAGGAAAAAAGGTGCTGCTTACCGGACATTCCGGCTTCAAAGGAACATGGCTTACCATGTGGCTGCATGATCTGGGCGCCCATGTCGCAGGTTATTCGCTAGCGCCGGCCAGTGCGCCGAATATGTTTCACCTTACGGAGGCCGCGAATAGCTGCACGAATTATGTCGGCGATATCAATGATTTCTCCCGCTTGTTAGCCGTTATGACGCAGACGCAGCCGGATATCATTGTTCACATGGCCGCGCAGCCTCTCGTGCGCACATCGTATCTGTTTCCGACGGAGACGTTCCAAACGAACATTCTCGGCACCGTACATGTATTCGAAGCGGCCCGACAAACCAAAAGCGTCCGGGTCATTATCAATGTGACCAGCGACAAATGCTACGAAAACACCGATACCGGTCCTATGTTCTACAAAGAGAGCGACCGAATCGGCGGGCATGATCCCTACAGCGCCAGCAAAGGCTGCTCCGAGCTGATCACCGAATCGTATCGCCAATCGTTCTTCCATGATCATGGCCCCTATGATCAACGTCTGGCCTCCGCCAGGGCCGGCAACGTCATTGGCGGCGGCGATTGGGCCGAAGATCGGCTGCTGCCGGATATCGTGAGGGCGCTGCTCCATTCGGAACCGTTAACGATCCGTAATCCCCATTCCGTTCGGCCGTGGCAGCACGTGCTTGAACCGCTGAGCGGTTATTTGCTGTTGGCCGAGAAGTGCTGGGCAGATCGAGCTTATTGTCGCGGCTGGAATTTCGGCCCGATGAGCCAAGATATGTTGACCGTTGAACAAATCGTGAAGAAGACGACGGCACGGTGGGGCAAAGATCTCGACATTCATGAGGATTACCGCGCTCGGCCGCGCGAATCCGCCGTTCTGCGGCTCGATAGCTCGGATGCCATACTAAGGCTAGGCTGGCGGCCCAAATTGTCGATCCATTCCGCGATCGAATGGACCGTTGACTGGTATAAGAGCTATGAGGCCGGCATGAATATGCGCGCCTATACACTCAAGCAGATCGAACGCTTTCATGAATTAGAGGGAGTGTGAGAGATGACATGAATAGCTGCCGATATTGCCAAACTAAGCTGCGGCACACGTTCGTAGATCTTGGCGTTTCTCCGCTTGCCAACGCCTTCCTGGGCGAACAAGAGCTGCATGCGATGGAGCCTTTTTATCCTTTGCATGCCTATGTGTGCTCGAACTGCTTCTTGGTCCAGTTGAACCAAATGGAGACGCCCGCCCATATTTTTCGCGAGTATGCGTACTTTAGCTCCTATTCGGAAAGCTGGCTTAGGCATGCCCATGACTATGTCGAGATGGCGACCAAGACGTTCAAGCTGACGGGGGCCTCGCAGGTGATGGAGATCGCGAGCAATGACGGCTATTTATTGCAGTATTTTCAGGCGAAGCACATCCCGGTAGTCGGGATCGAACCGGCGGCCAATATAGCGTCCCAGGCGGAGAGCAAAGGCATCCCGACGATCGTGGAGTTCTTCGGCGAACAATTGGCCGCGAAGCTGGTCCAGGAAGGCCGGCAGGCCGATCTGATCGTGGCGAACAACGTGCTGGCCCACGTCCCGGATATCCATGATTTCATGAAGGGATTGAAAATCGCGCTGAAGGACCGCGGCGTCCTGACGATCGAGTTCCCTCACCTGCTCGCTTTAATGGCCGAGAAGCAATTCGATACGATCTATCATGAACATTTCTCCTATTTCTCCCTCACAACCGTAAAGGCGATCTTGGCCAGCCACGGCCTCCGGCTGTTCCATGTGGAGCGGCTGCAAACGCACGGCGGCTCCTTGCGCATCTTCGTCCAACATGCCGAAGACGATTCGCGACCCGTGCATGCGAGCGTCTCCTCGATCCTGGCGGAAGAAAGAAATCGGGGAATCAATCGGATCGAGACCTATTTGCGCTTCGCGAACGAGATTAAACAAACGAAAATGGACATTCTTCGATTCATGATCAAGCTCCATCATCAAGGGAAAACGGTCGTCGCTTATGGCGCGCCGGCCAAAGGAAATACGCTGTTGAATTATTGCGGCATCGGCCGCGACTTCATTCCCTATACCGTTGACCGCAATCCGTATAAGCAGGGGCTATATTTACCCGGGACGCGAATCCCGATCCTGGCGCCTGATGCGATTCGACGCACGCAGCCGGATTATGTGCTCATCTTGCCATGGAATCTCAAAGAAGAGATTATGGCGCAGCATGCCTATATCCGGGAGTGGGGCGGTCAGTTCATCGTGATGATTCCGCAAATCGAGGTGCTCTAGCGGATGAAGAAGGTGCTCGTAACCGGCGGAGATGGATGGATCGGGAGCTTCGCCATCCCCTCTCTGCTCGCGAAAGGCTATGACGTGCATGTCGTCAGCAGGAAGAACAAATCGGTCCAACAGGTCCTGTGGCACACCGCGGACCTGCTTGACCAGCGCGTTATCGATGACCTGATGAGAACGATCCAACCTGAATATTTGTTGCATTTCGCGTGGGAGACCGCTCCAGGACAGTGCTGGACCTCCTTAAATAATTATCGCTGGGTTCAATCAAGTCTGGAGCTGCTTCGGACTTTTGCGTTATACGGCGGTAAGCGCGTGGTGATGGCCGGCAGCTGCGCAGAATACGATTGGCATCACGGCTATCTCTCGGAAGAGGCCAGCCCTCTCTCCTACGCAACGCCTTATGCGGCCAGCAAGAATGCCATGCGGCAGCTGCTGATCTCATTCTCGGAATCGGCCGATATTAGCTATGCGTGGGGAAGACTGTTCTTTGTATATGGACCTGGCGAGCATCCTGCACGACTTGTTGCTTCCGTCATCCGTTCGTTATTAGCCGGTCAAGAAGCGCGCTGTACCGATGGCTATCAAGCTCGCGATTATATGCATGTCGCGGATGTCGGGGATGCGTTCTCTGCCCTGCTGGATAGCGGTGTTCGGGGAACCGTCAATATCGCCTCCGGCCAATCAGTGCGCGTGCGCGACCTCGTCTCCGCCATCGCCGAGAAAGTAGGCAAGCGCGAGCTCGTTCGGTTTGGGGCGATACCTTTCCCGGCGCATGAACCTCTATGGATGGCCGCGGCGACTGAACGCCTGAATCATGAAGCAAGCTGGCGGCCCTGGTACGACTTGGATGCGGGGTTAAATCAGACGATCGCCTGGTGGGAAGAGCATCTTGGGGGCGGGAAGTGAGTTTTCTTCCGTGATCCGATCTTGGTGCCGCTTCAGCTGCGGCCCTTGCGCGTCTTCTTTCCCGCGAGCTTCATCACGCCATAGCCATGCACGGACAATAAGAGGAACAGGAACGGATAGACTAGCGCGGAATACCACAACTTCCACCCGTTATAGTAGAAATACCCGGACTGCACGGCCGTCCATTCATAGACAACCGCGAATACACAGTAAGCAAAGATATAAGCGATTTGCTTCATTACCCGTTGTCCATAAGGGAAGTAGTTCAAATAGATGGCGTTAAATGGCGGGTAGATGAGCAAACAAGCCAGCACCGAATAAACATCCGGCCCGTGATAGAAATAGCCATACCAATCATATTTGGCATCCAGAATAATGTCGGTTATTAACTGAAGCAGCGTGGAAAATAAGGCGGTAATATACATGACCGTGACGGAATGTCGCTTCGGCATTCGGAGAGCGATCGCGATCATGACCAGTCCGGTGCCGAACGCATACGCGTATGTATACCACTTAAAATCCATGGTCAATCTCAATCCTTCTGCGCATCCACGTGTACATCCAGGCGAGAAATGTCAGCGTGAATGGATATAAGATCATGGAAATCCACCAGCTCCAACCGTTGTAGTATAACATCCCCGTATAGACAGCCCCTCTCTCGTACAGCATGCAGCAGATGATCGAGCTTGCCACATATCCCGCCTTGCGCGCAAGCGACTTTCCATAGGGGAAAAAGTTCAAATAGAGCGTAGCGGCCAGCGGGTAAATGCCGGTGGAGACGAGCAAGCCCGCATAATCAATCCCATGCGAGAAATAACCGTACCGGTCGAATCTGAAGTCTTGAAAAATGCTGATTAAAACTTCGATGATGACAATCGTAAGCAGCGTGCCGTACAAAGCGAGCGTCTCCACTTTGCGGGGCATCCGCCAAACCACCCATGCGAAGACCGCTATACTAATCAGCAAATAGGTCATCGCCATTTGATCGCCTCCGATTGCCAGCAAACTTTGTCTATCTTATCGAATGGAGTCTTAGCTTGTCCACAAATATCCATTTCGATGCTTCGTACAATAGTAACAATACTTTATAGACGATACCGATGCCGATCTCTCGATTAATAAAGCCCGCCCGAATGGAATCGCTCCACTCGGACGGGCTTTGATTGTTAGTGTCATTTTTATCAGTCGATTTGACCAAGCGTTAGCAGCGTTGGACTAGCATTAAATAATGGCGTGTCTATCCCGATGTCGACAGCGTTGCTGATACAACTGGGGTGCCATTGGATGCCAGCGTGGTCACCGTCACCGAAGGCCCGGTCGTGGACCAGTTCCCGGCCGCATCACGAGCTTCAACCTTGAACGTATAGGTCGTCCCTGGCGCCAAGCCCTCGATGCCCTTCCAGCGCGTATTCCCGTCGAGCTCGGCGATCACTTGGTCTCCGTTCATGATTCGATAACCGGTGACGCCAATATTGTCCGTTGCCGCCGTCCAATTTAACAGCGCGATCTTCGTGGTTGTTCCGCCCGAGGTTAGCTTACTGCCAGCGGGCCATGCCGGCGACTCTTTATCCACGATGGTGCCGCCGTCCGCTAATGTCGTGACTGTCACCGAAGGGCCTGTCGTCGTCCAGTTCCCTTCGGCATCGCCCGCTTCGATCTTGAATGTGTAAGTGCTGTCTGGCGTCAAGCCCTCGATGTTTTTTTGGAGCGTGTTCCCATCGACTTCCGCGACCACTTCCGTTCCGCTCATAATGCGGTAGCTGGCTACGCCCGTATCATCCGAGGCCGGCGTCCAGCTTATAAGCGAGGCGACCGACGTCGTTCCGCCCGAGGATGCCTGACTGCCCGCCGGCCAGACTGGCGGTGTCGAACCAGACTCCGTACGGACATTAATCGTCACTCCCGGGGATGACCAGTCGGACATCGGCGTCACCGTGAAGGTATAGTCGGTATTCGGGGCAAGATGGTCAACTCTATACGTGTAAGCAGTGCTGTCCGCGGGAATCACGGCGATTAAGTAGACCCCCTGATAGATCAGGTAGCTGTCGGTACTCGCGCCCCATCCTTTCCATGTCAAGGTCACGTTGTCCATGCCGGCCGCGGCCTGGAGATTCTCGGGTCTGCCGGTCGAAGAGGTCGGCTTATTGACATAAGCGATCAATTCGCTGCTTTCGTTACCAGCCAGGTCTACCGCTCGAATTCTCGCGTAACCGCTGCCGTTCATCTGTTTAAACGTATTACTGTCTATTGTGTAGCTTCGCGTATCGGCTGCCACCTCAGCCACATAAAGATCCGATACGTAGATTCGATATTTATCGACGCCGACATTGTCTTGCGCTTCCGGCCACTGCAACATGCTCTTCGCTTGATCGTATGTCGCCTTGCCGCCAGTAGGCCAAGCGGGAGACGTATAATCATTGCCTGCCTGATACCGAACGACGGAGTCCCCGACCCGACCGTACCAGTTGCTCTGGTCCCAGAGAGGCAGGAGGCCCGTGCTCGAGAATAAACGTTCTGTTCGGCTGTTGCCATCGAACGCACTTATGAATTGGTCAGCCGCCGTGCTAGAACCAGCTTTCGCAAAAACAACGTCGCCCTGGCTTCCAACGTCGACAAGCTTGAAATAGCCGACTAGCGACGTCACGCGTTGTTGGCTTCCATCCGGCGCAACCACCCACAAGGTAGAGGAGGCATTCCCCTGTGCGCCGACGGCCCTGTAGGCAATCCAGCCGTTCTTCATCATATATTGATCCACCAGCGGTGCCAGCTCGACCGATTGACCGTCCGGCTTAACCAGCATCAAGGCGCCGTTACCTAATACACTATTTTTCAGTTTGAGGTATAACACATTCGCTCCGTCGGTAATCGCATTCGTGTTAGCCGCCTGGGTATCCTCGGTCAGCTTCTTCCGGACGCCGTTGGCGTAGAGCATGACATTCTGGTTCCCCGTCTCCGAGAGGCTATAGACGACGGCTCCGTTCTCCGCGACGTAGGTTTGTTGATAAGACACGAACCGCGCGGAGTCGATCGCTTGATTCGTCGCCGCAGCCAGATTTCGGATAAACAGCTGATGACCGCTCGTCGCGTCCACATATTTCGTGAAGATCGCATAACCGCCATTTACCTTTAAAGAAAGCGCATTGATTGCGCCAAGATCGACTAGCGCGCCATCTCGCCACTCCATTAATTTGGTACCGGCGGAAGGAGAGGCCTTATATTCGATTATCGCCCCGACCGGCGTAAGGAACGCTTTCGGGGTTTCTGTAAACGTAAGCGGGATCGTCGTTGACACGCCGTTGTCCAGATGGCGGAGTTCCAGCTTCTTCAACGAAGGATTGTAGGTTAGCGCGCGTCCGGTTGATGGCCTTGCGTCAAGAACTATGCTGTTGCTAAAGGAAGCAAGCGTGTTGAAATGCGACGTAATGGCTTGCGGTACCACTTCCCGGTATTCGACCACGGTTCGACCGACGGAGTCGATGGCCGTAAATTTCAGACGGTTGATAACAGGACTGAGATTGACGGTCCCGTCGATCGATTGTCTGGCATTGTAAAGCATACTTTCGTAGTTTCCGCTTACCGTTTGTACCGTAACTCTACAGACGTATCCCCGATCATCGGCACAACTTGCCTTAACATTGGCGTTGGACTTCACATAAGCATAATTGGATGGCTCTTCGATATGTAATGTCGGCTTCTCATGATAAATAATCGTTTGATTATTCGCGACAACCTTGCCATCCGTTCCGACAGCCCGAATCGTGACCATCTTTGGTCCTTTGCTTGCGCTTCCCAGATCGATGTTCCCGCTCCAGGTGGTTTCCGCGGTATCCGGTTTGTACGTAATTCCCGCATACGATAATGGGGTGACGACCCCGTCAATTTCCGCTTCGACGTGGTCTGGCCGGATCGTGGCGCCGCTGTACCAACTGACAATGCCCCTGATTTCAAAGGTTTTACCGACGACGATTTTGCTGCCGTAATCCAAAACCTCGACGGATGCTCCTCTAGCCTCTATGCCTGAAACATAAATAGCATCCGGAAAGTACGATTCAGCAGATACGCGAAAAGGGGCCCCCAACAACAAGAGAATCAAGAAAATTCCGAAAGACCGGTATTTTAAAGCCATCGATTTGCACCTCTCTAAAATAGGATGAATCATTCTACGTGCCTTCGTGCGGAAACACAGAGCTCCTTTCCGATAAAATCGATACATTATGTATCTTAAGACTTAATGCTAGAATACAAGAAATATCGCTATCTATCTACCTAATTTCTGTAAATTCCTTCTAGGGCAGTCTGCCTATAAAAAAAGGAGTGTACCAAACATCTTGAAATGATGTTTGGTACACTCCCGTGTTCACTTTATGTATCTTGGCTATTGCATGTAATGCGCGGTCTTATCTCGTGTAAAAAACATTTCCAAAAATTTCGGTATTACCGTCCGCTTCACCGACATCAAGTGTCATATTTCCTGTAATCATCACGTCTTTATATGTCATTCTTCTTGCCTCGGTTGTATTTTCGCTAATGATGTGCCCCGATCCGATTCCCACTTGGCCAAATATCCCAAAAACGGGTTTCTCAGAAGTCCAGACGGGCAAATCCTTCACCGTATTTTTGGTAATCGTAATCTTCTTGCTAGGATTCATCCCGTTCGTTCCTCCGTCCCCTTTCCGGATTGCTATGCCATATCTAGAATTAGTCACTTCATTATTTTCGATAAGGCACCTCTCAGACCCATTCTTAATATCGATGGCATAATAAAAGCCCGTGGCATTGTTATTTCTTACCGTGCTATCTCTTTCATTCTCGACCGTAATTCCTTGTCTGTTCGGAACGACTTCTTCCGAAATCCGGCAAAGCTCGACCGTGTTTGAATAGCCTTTGGTGTCGCCCCAAAGCGATATTTGACCATCGCCAGCGTTTTTGACCACGCAGCTCGAAATCAGGTTATTATTCGACCGCGAACTGATAATCCCGCACCCTCGTATTTCTTCGGCCTTTACATTGATGACTTTACACGACGCTGATTCGAAAATATTGACGCCTTGCGACAGATTTTTCATCGATAGGTTTTCCACCCTGCAATTCGTGCTTGCTTTTATCAATACGCCGCACTGCGCAGTATGAACATTCATCTCTGCAGTCGGCTTCGTTGTACCGTAAATCTGCCCGCTCCCTTTGATAACTACGTCTTTTGCTCCCTCAATCCAGAATGCACCGTAAAGCGTCGAAATCGCCTTGCCATCTGTGCCGGTTCCAGTAACGACGCCCGTCGTGATGACGAGAGATCCTTCTAGCAAGATGGTTAGTGGCTTCGTAATCTTCAATGCGTGCCAGCTTCTCCCATTCCCTCCGGCATTGGTGTATCTTGTTTCCACTCGTTCCAGCTCGTATGTCCCTGGCGGAATATACACGGTACCATTTTCAGCTATGTTATCGATAGCAGTTTGAATCGCCACCGTTGCTGATGTCTGGTTAGATGTCAAATATTGCGTAATGTCAATAAAGTTCGAGGTTGTCGTTGCGGGAGCCTCGGCTGCAAATAAAGAAGTCCCTGGAAAGATTGTGGATGCGAGCAAGCCAGCACCAACTGTGCCCATTACACCAAGGGCTTCCCTACGAGTCATTGTTTTATCCCTATTTTTCACAAAGTCACTCTCCTCATCTCTTTTACACCAACGACTTCGTCATTAAGGATTAATTTTCCTTTTTTGCTACTAATAGTGTCGACAAACATCGATACACGTTAGATTGGAGGTGACCTTGTTCTTGAAGCAGCTGAGCTTCTCGATGGGGTGGATTCCACCCGGGCAGTCAAAAAGCCCGCCGTATGGATTCACTCCACTCGGACGGGCTTTCGTTATAAATGGTTCAGTCGATTCTACCAAGCGCTTGCACTACGGATCAGCACGATCGCTGCTTGGGCGCGTGATGTTGCCCCCTTCGGACTGAAGGTAGCAGCGCTTGTGCCAGTCATGATGAGCAGTTTAACCATCGGAGGTCTGGAAGACAACTTAATCTACAATCGGACGAATCCATTTCACATACCATATCAATCCCATGCCCAGCACGACCGCAGTGAACAGGAAGGGCATCTGATAGTCCGCGCCAGCCAGAATCCATCCCGCCATATAGGCGGTAATCGAGGAGCCGACGCTGCGGAATACCGAGCGCATGCCTGCGAAGAGGTTGCGCTCCTTCTCTTGGAGCGACGACATGAGCTGGCTGTCCACGAGATTGGAGAGCATCGTGACGGCGCCTCCGCGGATGAGGAACAGCATGGTGAACAGCCACACCGGCATGAGCGAGAAGAGAGCGGCGAATAGCGCAATGTTAATGATAAAAACGGAAATAATTGCGCGGTGCGGACCGAACCGCTCCATGATGTAAGGCGTCAGCAAGGAGCTGATAAAGAGGAAGATGCCGGCCACGGCGAGCAGCAAGGATACGCGATCATCCAGCCAGTCGAGCCGGTACTTGACGATGACGTTCAAGTAAGACCCCGTAATGGCGAGCGCGCCTCCGAGTAATGCCAGCAGCAGCGCGAACAGCCACATCTTCGCGCTGGGCAGCTTTTGTTTCCAATTCGCCAACAGCTCACGGGTCGAGATCGCATGGGGACTGTCCGCTTTCAGCGTGCCGCCGCCCTCCGCAGGCAGGATGAGACCGCGGATCACCCCATGCAGGACGAACACGAAGCCTGCCAGCAGCAGCGCGGTCCGATAGCCTTCCTCACCCCCTCCCCCGCTCGGAAGATAGCCCGCGAGCAAAGTCCCGGCGCCCGTGAACGCCGTGAAGACGGCGAACATAAGCGAGAAGGCGCGAACTTCATCGCGGCGCGACGCGCAGTAATGGAAGAGCAGCTGCACCTCTGTCGTCTCGACGAGCGTTAATCCGATCGAGACCAGCATCTGCGCTACGTAGAAATATGCGATGTCTCCCGTGAACGCATATACGATATTGCCTGCCGCAATAAACAGAATGCCCAGGACCAGCAGCTTTTTGCGGCCGAACCGATTGGCAAGGAGGGACACCGGAATCGCCAATACACCCATGATGAGTATGCCGACCGATACCAGCGCGCCGACCTGATCTTCCTTCAACCCTTTGGCCAACAAGTGTAAATTCAGCACAAGCGAATACAAGCCGATACCAATGCCGTATAACGCTTCGGTCATGAGGAAGCGGCGCACCCCTCCGGGCAGACGCAGCAATCCTCTTAGATAGTCGGACATGTCCTGCCCCTCGCTTCCCGTCTCATCTGATGACTGAGTCGCTCGGGAGCGGTATCTTCGGAAAGGTAAGGCTTCATCAGCAACCGGAATCGGAATTCCTCGGGACTCACGGCGCAATCCGGCGCTTGAGCCGGCCCGCAGCTGTTGCTGCCAAGACCGTTCTGGCGGTAATCCAAATTCAGCGTAATAAAGTCCCGCGCTACGAGATCGCTCGCGTGCTTGGCCGCTTCCAAATCCGCATCCGTATAGCGGCGGGCGCTGAACGCAAGCGTCGGCGCGCCGGCCGCCAGCAGCCCGATCCCGCTGCCGTCCGTGACGGATATCCAACGGACATCCGTCCGATTGCCGTTCTCTTGCGGATAGATATACGATGTGAACAGTTCATCCACCGACTTGCGGTACACGCCGAAGCGTCCAGCCTCCTTGCTGTCGGCATAATTCTCGCCCGGTCCGCGGCCGTACCATTGGACAGCGTCCATCTCGGGCGGAAGCTCCAGCTGGAACCCGATCTTCGGCAGCATCGCAGGCGGCTTGCCTTCCGGAAGGCCGTGGACGTCAATCGTCATTAAGCCTGAGCTGGTCACGGTATACGTCGTTTCGCAGCGGAAGCCCCAATCATAGACGGGCGGCGCAATACGGGAATTCCATGTGATCCGGATGGTTCCTTCATCCAGCCGCTCCCAGCTGCAGACATCGATGCGTTCGGACAGCTTGTCGAGATGCGCCTTGCGCCAATCCGGCAGGACGTACATATCATTGTCGATCGGAGCGCGCCAGAAATTAAGCCGCGGCCCTCGGCGCAGCAGCTCTTGACCGTTGATCCGAAGCGAGCTGATCCCAGGCTGCCGGGTATCGAAGGCCATACGGAACCTATCGTTCTCCAGGATAACGCGGCATCCTTCTTCCCTGCAGGACAAGCCCCGGGCAGGCACGATGGTCGCTGCTTGGGTAGAGCCTTCCTCGGCTGGATCTCCAAGCGCCTCCGATTCAAGCGCAAGCTGCGCCCAAGCAATCTCATGCCCGCGCTCGCCCCAGATACAGTCCGCAGCAAGGGAGAACCCGAGATTAAGCCACCGCTCCGCCTCGCGCTCGACCGCCGGATATTGCACATCCGTCCGCACCGGCACGTCGAGCTCCGCGCTCTCGCCCGGACCGATCGGAGGCAGCGCCAGGACGCCGCTTTGGACGGTGCGCCCGTCTGCCGTTACGCTCCAATCGGCATGGAGGTGATCCAGCGAAATAAAATCGTAGCGATTCGTGATGCGGATGCGATGCTGATCTATCGATTCGACCCTGACCGGCTCGATGATCTTCTTATATTCGATCAGTCCCGGCGACGGCGTCCGGTCCGGACGAACGAGGCCGTCGATGACGAAATTGCCGTTGTTCGGTTCATCGCCATAATCGCCGCCGTAAGCGTAATCGACTTTGCCGTCAGCGGTCTTGCGACGAAGGCCGTGGTCGATCCATTCCCACACGAAGCCGCCCTGCAATCTGCGATACGCGTCGAAGGCGTCGAAGTACGGCTTGAGCCCGCCCGGACCATTCCCCATCGCATGCGCGAACTCGCACAGAATATGCGGCTTGGGATGATCCGTCTGCTGTCCGAAGCCGATCATCTTCTCCACGGAGGAGTACATCGTGCTCACCACGTCGCACGCTTCCGCTTCCCGGTCTTCTTCATAATGGATAAGCCGGGTCGGATCTGCATTCTTGCACCATGCCGACATCGCCCTGAAGTTGCAGCCGAAGCCGGACTCGTTGCCAAGCGACCAGAACAGCACCGAAGGATGATTCTTATCGCGTTCGACCATGCGGCGAACCCGGTCCACATACGCTTCCTGCCAAGCCGGATCGTCGCTTAATCGGGAGATGTTGCCCAGCAGCTCGAAGCCGTGAGTCTCCAAATCCGTCTCTTCCATGACATATAAGCCGTATTCATCGCAAATATCATAGAAACGCGGGTCGTTCGGATAATGCGCCGTTCGGACCGCATTGATGTTATGCCGCTTCATCATAACGACATCTTGAATCATCGTGGACAGCGTGACCGTGCGTCCCGTATCCGGGTGATGGTCGTGACGGTTGACGCCTTTGAGCATAATGGCACGGCCGTTGACGAGGAACTGGCCGTCCTTCACTTCGATCTGGCGGAAGCCTACCCGCTGCGCGACGGCTTCCACGACGCGGTTATTCGAGTCCACTACGCTGATCGTCAGATGATACAAGGTCGGCGCCTCCGCGCTCCACAGCGCAGGCTTCGCCACCGGAATCGCGAACTCCAAGGCGGCATGACCGCCGGCAGCACGGACGACGATTCCGTTCGCCGCCGCAGCGACAGGTTCGCCGACCTGATCCAGCAGTTGAAGTCTGACCTCCCCCTGCAGGTTCTCGCCTTCCAGCTCGACCTTCACCGACAGCGTGGCGTCGCAATAGTCCGCATCCAGCTCCGTCACGATCGTGTAATCGGCGATCCGCACGGTCGATGGTTCCGCAATCAAATACACGTCCCGGAAAATGCCGCTCAAATACCACATATCCTGATCTTCCAGGTATGTGCCGTCCGACCATTGATACACCCGCACCGCCATGCGGTTCATGCCGGCCTTCACATAAGGGGTCAGATCGAATTCCGACGTCAAACGGCTGCCTTGGCTGTAGCCGACGAAGACGCCGTTCACCCACACATGGAACGCGCTGTCCACGCCGTCGAACTTGACCGCTACCTTCCGGTCGTCCCAATGCGGAGGAAGCTCGAACTCGCGCACATAGCTGCCTGTCGGGTTATCGTTCGGCACATGCGGCGGATCGACGGGGAACGGATAATAGAGATCCGTATAGTGCGGATGCCCGTAGCCTTTCAGCTGCCAGTGGCTCGGCACTTGAATATCGTCCCAGCCCGACGAATCGTAGTTCTCTTGATAGAAATCCTCCGGCGCCCACTCCGGCCCTTGCGCATAATGAAACTTCCAGACGCCGTTCAACGATTTGAACCACGGGGAGCTTCCCCGGTCATAACTTAACGCGCCGGCACGATCCGAGAACGGGATGAAATACGCCCGGCTCTTCGCGCGGTTGCGCTCCAGTACCGCAAGATTATCCCAATCGCGTTCGATTTTATGATTTGTCATGATGACTTCTCCTCTCCTATCTCTTGCACACTCTAGAAGTCCGTTGAATCAGCAGCCGGAGAGTCGGTATGGAGCTGGAACCAGCGGCTTTGTCTTCGAAGTTCGAGAACAGGATTATTTAAGTTGAACGGAGTAAGAGGGATGAATCTGGAGAAGCGCCAGGGGTCGCCTTTGTGAGCGGATATCCCCCTTGGCTTACTTCATTCGAGATATCCGTGAACAACAGCGATCGGAAGATCATCACTCTTGCGGAGCATTTTTTTGTTCGGATCTTCGTTCTACTTAAATAACCCTAACCAAGAAATTCGAGGACAACCGCGAGTGGAAGCCCATATCGACCACAGGCTGTGGGTTTCACCGGACTTCTAGCGAACTACCCTTTTATGCCCGTACTCGCGATTCCGCCGACAATGTAACGCTGCGCGAAGAAGAATACCGCGAGCGGCGGAATCGAAATCAGGCACGTAATCGCCATAATGGACTGCATATCGACGCCGAACATGCCCTTGAACTGCGACAAGCCGAGCGTCAGCGTATACTTCGATTGGTCGTTGAGGAAGATGAGCGGCCCCAGGTAATCGTTCCAGCAGCTCATCACTTGAAACACGCCGACCAGAATGAGCGATGGCCCCATAAGCGGAACGATGATGCGCAAGAGAATGCCGAATTTGCTCGCGCCGTCAATGGTCGCCGCCTCGTCCAGCTCGCGCGGCAGGGTCAGAATAAACTGCCGGAGCAGAAAGATGAAGTACGCCGACCCGAACCACGATGGCACGATAAGCGGTTTGAGCGTATTGATCCAGCCGAGATAGTTGAACTCCATATACTGCGGGATCATCGTCACTTCCCAAGGGATCATCATCGTCGCCAATACGATGAGGAACAACAGATTGCGCCCCCTGAATTCAAACCTGGCGAATCCGTAAGCGACAAGCGTACAGGATACCAGCTGGCCAACGGTCGACAGCGCCGTGACGATGAGCGTATTTTTCAGAAACAAGGTGAAGGGCTGGATCGTCCAAGCGTCCGCGAAGTTACGGAATTCCCATGTCGAAGGAATCCATTGGGGCGGGAACAAATACAGCTCGGACGGCGACTTGAGCGCCGTCGTCACTGCCCAGAACAGCGGCGCGACGAACAGCAGCGAGAGCAAGATCAGCAGCGAATAGACGATGACGCGCTTCATACGGATTTCACCTTCCCGCCGGACTTGGCTTTCTTCTGCGGCTTGCGCTTCATTTCGCCCTCGTAGAACACCCAAGCCTCGGAAGACTTGAATACGAGGAAGGTCAGCGTGAGCACGATAAGGAACATGAACCAGGCATTCGCTGCGGAATAACCCATTTTGTAATATTTGAATGCGTTCTCATACATGTACATCGCGTAGAAATACGTCGCCTTCATCGGGCCGCCGCCCGTTAGCAGCAGCGCCAGCGTCAGCTGCTGGAACGCCGCGATGATCGACGTGATCAGATTGAACAAAATCGTCGGGCTCAGCATCGGAACCGTCACGCTGAAGAACTTCCGGATCGTCCCCGCGCCATCGATGGATGCCGATTCGTACAGATCCTTCGGAATGCCTTTCAGCCCGGCAAGGAAGACGAGCATCATCGAGCCTTGTCCCCATAAGCTCGCGACAACCATCGCAACCAGCGACCACTTCGTATCATTCAGCCAGTCCGGCCCCTGTACGCCGAAGATCGACAGGAAGTAATTCAGAATGCCGTAATCGCCGCTGTACACCCACGACCAGATCATCGCCAGCGCAACGCCGGAGATGACCGAGGGCAGATAGAAGGCCGTGCGGAAGATCGCATTGCCGCGCGTGCCCTGATTGAGCAGCATCGCGAGTCCCAGCGCCACGATAATGTTGAGCGGGACGAACAAGGCGGCGAACTTGAGCGTGACGCCGAACGACTTCCAGAACAACGGGTCATCCGTAAACATCGATGTATAATTGCCCAGGCCGATGAAATGCACCTGTCCGACGATCGGCCAGTCAAAGAACGAGATGATGAGCGAGAACAACAACGGGCCTAGCGTGAAAACGAGGAATCCGAAGATCCACGGGAAAATGAAGAGGTAGGGCGCAGCCCCACCCCATCTGCGTTTTCTTCTGGGCATGAAGCTGGCCGCGTTGTTCCCTGCTGTCTGCTGGTAGGTCTGAGCCATCTCCTAACCTTCTTTCTTCTAACTGTAATTTTATTTCAAGTAACGTTCGCTATCCTTCACCGCTTGGTTCAGCGCTTCCTGCGCGCTGCTGCCGTGCACGACCGCTTCGACGGCCGCGGACAGCTGCCGGTTGACTTCGTTCCACTTGGCGTTCAACAGGAAGGCCGGCGTATTATCCGAGCGCTCCAGCATTGTGTAATACGGTTTGAACAGCGGATCCTGGTCCTTCTTCAGTTCGTTGACGACGCTTACCCGCACCGGAAGATCGGCTACGCGCATTTTGATCGCTTCGTTGGACACGTAATATTTGATGAAGGCCCACGCCAGCTCCTTCTGCTTCGAGTCCTTCGCAATCGACAGGGCGGATTCCGCCACGACGCCTTTCACCGGTTTGCCTTGGAACGCCGGCATCTCGACCGTGCCGACGTCAATGCCGGCTTGCTTGAACGATTCCAGCGGCCAGATCCCGCTCTCCCACATGGCGATTTTGCCGCCTTTGAAAATATCCTCGCCGCTCTGCTGGCCTTTGCCGCCGGTCAGAACCGCCGATCCGTCCTTCAGCATATCGCCGAACAGTTGGATGGCGTCCACGGTTTCCTTGCTGTTCATGAAGCCGTCGATCGTCTTGCCGTCGTCGGAGATATAAGACCCGCCGTTGCTCCAAACAAAGCCCTGCAGGTCATACGTGTCATTCTCGGCGCGAACGCCAAACCCATATTGCTTCTTCGATTTATCCGTCAGCTTCTTGGCGGCGTCCTTGAAGTCGTCCCATGTCCATCCGTCCTTCGGATAAGGGACGTTCGCTGCGTCGAACAGCTTCTTGTTGTAATAGACGACGCGCGTCGTGAAGCCCGCCGGGATGCCGTACAGATTGCCGTCGATGGTCGCATAGTTGAACAGACCGCTGTAGAAATCGTCCTTGTTCAACTCCTGATCGCCATCCGCGTAGCCGTTCAGCGGCTCCAGCGACCGGTGATAGGTCGGGAAGTCCCACATGTACATGACATCCGGCGGGTTCGTCGCGCCGAAGCCGGCCGCCATCTTCTGGTCGAAGCCGTCCGCATAAGCTTCTACTTGTACCTTCGTGCCCGGATGAGCGGATTCGAACTTCTTCGCGATATCCTGCTCGATCTTGAGGGCGTCGCCCGTGTCCCACGTCGCGAAACGAAGCGTCTTCGTCTCTGTTGGGCCATCGCCGTTGTTCGCGGCTTGCTCCGCATTGCCATTTGAACCGTCGTTATTGCCGCTGCATGCCGTAAGCATGGACATCGCCATGACTGTCGTCAGAAGGATCAACGTGCTTTTCTTATTCATCTCTGGCAGCTCCCCTATCAATGAGGTAGATAATAATTGAACCGCTTTCATCATAACGAAAATGAAAGCGGTTCAAAACGGATAGCTATTCGAGGAATCGTGCGTATTTGTTCGATTTACGCCAGGGAGTGGTCTTCTGTTAGAAGCGTGTCGCCTTTTTGTTGGGCGCGGTAGCTGCTTGGCGTCATTCCCGTGCAGCGCTTGAACCATTTGCTGAAATATTTGCTGTCGCCAAGACCTGTACGTTCGGCAATCTCCTGCATGGTCAGGTTCGTATCCTTCAATAAGCCATAGGCCAGCTTGAGCTTCCGTTTATATTGGAACGTGACGAAGCTGTCCCCGACCGCTTTCTTGAACAAAATCGAGAAATGGCTCCGGCTAAGACCTACCTGCCTGGCGACGTCGCTCACGCTCCATTCCGCGGTCGGGTTATCGTGGAGCAGTTTCACGGCGCGCCAAATCGCCTCCGGCCAATCCGTCGAAGATACGTTGTAGACTTTCTCCAACTCGGCCTCCTTATGCAGCGAAACCCAAGCTTCAAGCCATTGCGACGGATCTTTGAGCGGCCCTCTTCGGGCCCACTGCAGCTTCGCCGCCTCGCTTTTCTTCTCGACCAGCAGACTATCCATCGCGTTCGTATGCGATTCCGGAACGATACAATAGCAGCGCTCGTCCCCGTAAGGAATATACACGCCTGTGCCTAGCTTCCGGTCTTCATCGCGGCCTTGCTTCGCAAGTTCCGGCCAAGAGGCGTCGCAGCCCGCGGTTTTGACCACATATAGATAGACCGGTTTTCCTTGGAAGGACCATGCCTCGCGCGCGCGATTCTCCAATTCGCCAACAAATTTGTCGTGATGACCGTTCAGCCAAGCGTACAACAGCGTGCTGAGCCGCTCACCGGAATCGACCGCATCCTCCACGGGAGCCGGCGGCACAGGCGCAGCCGCGAGTTCGCTTTGAAACTTCTCCAGCATCTCCTCCAGCTCTTCATCTTCGAAGGCGGTTTTGAGCAGGTAGCCGGAGGCGCCTAGTTTGATGCCTTGCTGCGCATATTCGAAATCCCGATGGCAGCTGAGCAGAATGATCTTCGTCGCGGGCGCGGTCTCTTTCACTTTACGCGACAATTCAATGCCGTCCATCTCGGGCATGACGATATCCGTAATGATGACTTGAGGCCGATGCTCCAGGAAAGCGTCCCACGCTTTGCGGCCGTTAGGCGCATCCGAGACGACTTCCATGCCGTATTTCGCCCAAGGAATGGTCGAGCGGAGTCCTTTGCGGACAATGCTCTCGTCATCCGCGATTAACACCTTGATCGTCTTCGTCGTTTCCATGCAGGTTCTCCTCCCTCTTGGGCCATTCGATTAGAATCGTCGTTCCTTCCTCTTGAACCGATTGAACGGTTAATCCGTACTGCAGGCCAAAATGCAGCTTGAACTTTTGATCCGCATTTTGCACGCCGAGCCCGCCCCTGCCCTTAGGTTTCGCCTGATTGGGCAGCAGTAGACGCGCTAATTTCTCTGCCGGAATGCCCGCTCCGTTATCCGATAACGTCAGCAGCAGATGATTGCCCGCCTCGCGAATCGTTAATTGAATCGAGCCTTCGCCATCCTCGAACCCGTGGAAGAATATATTTTCGAATAGAGGCTGCAGCGTCATGCGAGGAATCAAATACCGCTTCAGCTGCTCGTCGCATTCCAGCTCGTACGTAAACACGGAGCCGTGGCGGATCTCCTGGATTTTCAGAAAGTGCTCGATGATCGCAAGCTCCCGTCCGATCGGGATCAGTTCCTGCGAAATATCCAAATTCCCCTCGAGCAGTATCGTCAAATGGTACAGCATCCGGCGGATGTCCTCCGCGCCCGCCAGTTTGGCCTTCCACTGAATCGAGTTCAACGTATTGAACAGCAGATGGGGGTTGATCTGATAATGGAACGCCTTGAGCTCCGCTTCCTTCTTCAGCCGCTCGCTCCGCTCAATCTCGCCAATCAGCGTCTGCACCCCTCCGACCATATTATTGAAGCTAACATCCAGACTGCCCAGCTCGTCCTTGGCTTCAACCGGCGTCCTCGTATGCAGCTTGCCGAAGCTGACCTTCTGCATCGCATCCTTCAGACGGCGAATTCGCGCCGTGAACCGGTTCGAGAACAAGTAGGCCAGACCAAACGCCAGCAGACACGAAACCAAGGCGACGAGGATCGTATTCGACCGAATAATGCCGGAAGAACGATAGAACGAAGCGGCGGGCAATCTGGCCTCCATGTTCCATCCGTTCACCGCAATCGTTTGGTTCCAGATGATATCGCTGCTTTGCGGCGTGAAGGCCGCCGGCGTTTCGTAGATGACCCGGCTCTGCGGATCGCGGATGCGAAGATGCGCCTTCGTATCCTGCTCGAACAGCCGGAACATATGAAGCAGCTCCTCGGCATTCTCTTCGATCAGTATGTTGCTGCCTCGCAGCGCTCCGTACGGATTATTGATCGGCACCGCCAGCCCCAGAACAGGTAAGCCGGCATCCGCGGTATCCTTCATGCCGTGATTCTGGGGGTAGAAGCCCAGCCAATACTTGTCCGCGCGTGAGTTGGCCATCGCTTGCCAGGCCGGGATCCGGCCGAGCTTGGCTACGTCCAGATCGTTCTCTCCATAATAATAACCGGTCGGCGTGATGATGTAGATATCGATCGTCCGATCGTTTTTAAGCGCTTTCAATAGCGATTCCAAATCGTTCTTATCCATAATATCTTCATAAGTGGTAGGCGCCTGCTCTCCCAGATCAGCCCGCGCCGGATCCAGCAAATAGGCATAAATCGTCTCCGTCGTCTGATTCATCCGGTTCAAATACGAGCTCGTCTGCTGCTCCAGCTGCGCGACGGCGTTCTCGCCGTATTTGCCAAACTGGGAGTTAATCACCTTCGCGGATTGGTAGTAGGACATTGCGCCAAGGGACAACAGCGGAATAATCGTCACGATGAGAAAACAGAAGAGCATCTTCGTGCGGATGCTTCGGTAAGAGCCGGATAGAAGGCGGCTGTTCAGCAGCTTGCGTATAAAATTCATCTTGATTGCCCCTCCATGCTCGACAAAATCATATGCATTGTAGCATGTTCCGCCTTGACCGAACAATAATGCGTCCATCCTCCGCCAAACGTCAAAAGCACTTCCCCTCCGCCCGTTTATTTTGGACGTTGTGGAAGTGCAGACCTTTATGAATCGGCAAGCTCATGACCGAGAATCAGAAATACGCTCGACGTCCAAGTGAAGGCGCGATCCCGCAAGCCTTGCCCTGTAACGGCGTCGAAATTCTCCGCCATACCGCTGCGGTCCAGCATCGCGCAGAACCGGCGGGATACCTCGTCCGCTAGCTCGCGGTCTCCCGCCGCGGACGCGCCTTCAACCAAGATCATGGTCGAAGGGGCCCAGATCGGCCCCCGCCAATAGCCATCCGAATGATAGTAAGGACTCCTTAGACTTTCCGTGGCCCAGCCATTGGCCGTCAGGAAGCGGCCCTCATCTCTCAGCCCCTGCAGCAGCGCGGTTCGGATCGGCTCGGGCAAACGTTCGCCCAAGATTAGGGGGACGAACAAGAGCAGGCTGTCGCCTTCGGACACCTCGTGCGAACCGGATCGGCAGGCGGTGAACCGGCCATCCTGCCAGAAATGGCTAATCATCTTCTCCAGTGTATCCTCGGCAAGCCGCCGCCATGCATGAGCCTCTTCCCGAAGTCCAAGCCGGCTTGCGATCTCGGCCAATACCTCGGTTTGAATAACGAGGAAGGCGGCCAAATCCGGGCTCTCGACCGGAATACCGTTGTTGAACGCGGTGCTGTTGTCCCAGCCGGAGTCGTTGCCGTGATTGTATTGCGGGATGCCGTCCGCATCCGAATCGCGGTGCTTGAACCACCACATCGTCCATTTGGACAGCGGCTCGTACACTTCGATCAGCTGCGCCAATTGGATAAAGTCCGTTCGCGCCATCATCCAAGCGAGCGTCCATCCGTGAATCGGCGGCTTGTTGCAATTCCACAGCTCGTACTTATCGTTGACGAAATCCGGGATGAGCCCGCTCGCATCCTGCCGGTCGAAGAAAATCATGAACTGATCCC
Organism: Paenibacillus aurantiacus; assembly: GCF_042431225.1. Classification (NCBI taxonomy): domain Bacteria; kingdom Bacillati; phylum Bacillota; class Bacilli; order Caryophanales; family Paenibacillaceae; genus Paenibacillus; species Paenibacillus aurantiacus. The sequence continues at coordinate 217,399 of NZ_JBHMDO010000047.1, forward strand.
AGGCCAGCTTCGGATCGTGGCGAACGAGCGCCATCGCGTTAAAGCAGTGATCCCAGCTCCAAATATTCGTCATCCAGTTCTTCGACATATACATGGCCGGACGCGTGAGACATCCCTCCGCCGGAACAAGGCAGGACCACGTAATGTAAGCGGCGAGCGCGCGGCTGTCTTGCCATTGCGGCGGCAAGGATAAGCTGCGATCCAGCCACAGGTTGAATTCGTCCCGCACTTGCCTTACGATCTCGTCGAACGGCTCCCAAGCATTGCGCTGCGCCCAAACGGTGCGGAATTCTTCCACCGCGAATTCGGCTTGTCCCGTTGCCGGGTCCGGCAAGAAGTCCGCGATCACATACGAGCTTTTGATTTTGTCCCAGGGTACTTCCATCCGCAGCTCGCCCGCCAGCGTCGTCAGCATGAATCGGCATTCATGGGTGAAGCTGTTCACTTCCCAGCTGCGCGGCGCTGCCTGGAAAGCGTAGTCGTACGCGGCCGTCCGGAAAGTCAGGCGAATGCCGCAGCCCTTCGTCCGCACGCGGAACGTGCGGCTGTCGGAGATGCAAATTTCAGCCGTCTGGCCGTTCGCCGATTTCAGCAGGAGCTGTTCGGGTGAAGCTTCCGGCTGAAAAGGGATGGAATGTCCGTTGTTATCCAGCATCTCGACAAGAAAAGCCTCGCCGAATTTATCATCGCCGCCGCGAACGGTGCGCATATAGAGGCCTGGTCGTCTATCTTGAGCTTCAGGCAGAATGGAGATCGCCAGAAACGATTCTCTTCTGCTGAACGGTACGATATTCAAATCAAAGTTCATGGCGATGATCTCCCCTCGAAATCGGTTGCGCTTTCAGTTTACCGGAAGCAGCGCCGCGGAAGAACGGACAGTTGTTTTCGAAGGGGAGGGGGATTGTCGCATGTTGGGGTTTGGTAAAGGCGGAGGTGGCGTTTTGTTAGGGGGATGGGGGTATTTTGTTTGGCGGCTAACTTCTCCACCCCTGGCTGACAACGGACACGCATACCTCTTTCCAAAATTCACCTTTAAAAAACGAACCAAATTCCTTTATTTCATCACATTCCCGAAATGAAGGCGGAATGATAACATCGTTTCGTAAGCGTTTTCAGAAAATCTGCCATGGAGGAAAGGAGTGAATGCACCAGAGGAAGCCGTCGAGCCATGATCCTTGGGATACGTTCCGGGCTCTTGGACAAGTTCAAACTTACAAGCAGAGGAGAATGGGAAACATGATGAATTGGAAACGAAAAGTAGTCACGGTGTTGGTCTGCTTCTTGCTCTTGATGCAAATCCTCCCGGCGGCCAGCGTCAGCGCGGCGGACAATGCGGCCGCATCCAACAACGCGTACGCTTGGCTTAAAGCGCAGCAGGATTTGACGGCCGGGCTTGCCCTGGACGGTCTGGTGGACAGCTTCGACGATTGGTGGAACGCGACGGACCGCCGCCAGATCGTATACACGTACGACCAAGCGGTTGCCGCGATTGCTTTCATGCTGAAGGGCGACCGTACCCGCGCGGAGAAAGTGCTGAACAAAATGGTCGCCATTCAAGATCCGGACGGTTCCTGGATCAACTCCTACTGGTGGAACGGATACGGGGAAGAAATCCGCAAGCACGTAGGCCCTGTCGCCTGGATGGTGATGGCCTTCATGACGCATGAGAAATTATACGGCGGCACGACGTACCAAGCTTCGGCGAAGAAAGCGCTGGATTGGGCGATTACGTTCCAAAAACCGAACGGCGCGATTGCCGGCGGACGGACGACGTGGGATCTGAACGGAGCCTGGAGCGACGAAGTATGGTCCTCCACGGAGCACAACGAGGATATGTACCAAATTCTGAAATATTACGCAGGCAAATTCGCCGATCGGACAACGGCTTACAACAATGCGGCGACCGGCGTAAAAAGCTTCCTGGACAACGTCGTGTGGGATTCCGCGAACAACCGGTGGAGAGGCGGCTGGAAGAACAACACGAACCTGATCGATCCGGCCGTCCCGATGGACGTCAACCCGTGGGGCGTACTGGCATTAGGTCTGTCCGGCACGCGAAATTACCAAGCCTCTCTTTCCTACATTGAAAATGCCAATGGTTCCGGTACGGTCGACAGCCCGAAATACGTCCACTCCTTGACCTATGACGGATCGGGCGCATTGCTCACGGCTTATGATTTCGACTGGCAGTACGATTGCGCGGCGGGCACCGACCAGAACGGCAATCCGATCGGCAACAAATGCGCGGATATTTGGTTCGAAGGCTCTGCGTTCATGTCGCTCGCATACTACATGCAGGGCAACCAGGCCAAGGCCGATGCCATCATTAACGAGATCGTGAAGAAACAAGGGACAAGCGGCTCGCTGCTCGGCGGCGTTCCGTACTCGCTGAAAGGTTCCAATAACAGCTATTGGAGAATGGCGATGGAGAACTGCGTATCCAGTACGGGCTGGCTGATTATCGCGGCTCACCGCTTCAATCCATTCACCGGAACTTACTTAACCGGCGGCGGGGTTGGCGGCGACACGACGTCGCCATCCGTTCCGGCGAATTTGACTTCGCCGTCGAAAACATCGACTTCCGTCTCCTTGAGCTGGACGGCATCCACAGACAACGTGGCCGTGACAGGGTACGATATTTTGAGAAACGGTTCCGTCGTCGGTTCAAGCACGGGCACAACCTATACCGATACAGGCTTATCGGCTAACACGGCCTACACGTTTGCAGTCAAGGCCAAAGATGCGGCAGGCAACGCGTCGGCCGCCAGCAGCTCCATTTCGGTGACGACATCCTCGTCCTCGCCGGCGAATTCGCCTACCTTATACGTACGCGACGGCGCATCTTCCAGCGTAACGGGCACGCTCTCGACGACAGCAGGTTCCAGCGCGAACACCGACGCGATCGCGGCGGCGGGCGGATCGAACTGGGATGGAACGGTGCACACGCCGACGTCCTACGTGCTCTCCGGCGTATCGGGCACGTACAGCGGCGGGGCGACGGCGTTCAACCTGTTTGTGGATTCCTCCTCATCCGTAGGCAATGCCGTTCAGGTCCGCATTTCGTATGACTTTACGGGCGACGGCACGTATGACCGCCTGGAAACGTACAACTACTTCGCCACGAACGACACGCCGGGAACCGAAGATTACAACCAGTCCAAAGGCGTGAGGTCTTCTTCCGGCACGTTCGCTAACTTAAGCAACGGCAAGGTAAGAGTAGAGATTTGGAGCGCGATCGGCAACGGTTCGTCCTCGGTGAGAACGGATGCGACCTCCGCTCAAGGCAGCCAATCCAAAATCGTTATCCCGTTTAGCTAATATCGTTCGTTAAACGCCAAGAACCTTCGCCTGCTGTTGGCGCGAAGGTTCTTGGCCATTGTTTGAGTAATCTACGTTTCCTCTACCGCATGATTACGCAACCTTTTATCGGTTCCATTCCGCTATCAACGCATTCGCATCCGTATTTAAGATTTGTTTAGCCGCTTCCTTCGCATCGTTGTTCGCTTTATTCAGATGCTTCACGAATTCCTGCATGTGCTTCACGGCTTGATCCGGATGGTTTTTATCCAGCTGATGCTGAACCTGATCTAACGCGTTATTCAGCTTCTTAATAATCGGTCCGGCTAGCTCACCGGATTGCGCGAAACGCGTAATCAGCTGCCGCATGGAATGAACGCTCGTCGTCATTTCAAACTGCAGCGATTGTTGGATGCGATTGCCCCGCATATCTTCAACGATGACCGTTGCCTGTTTGGTGCCTAATTGGCCGGCAAAATCGATATCCAGTTGTTGCTCGGCGGCCTGCGGATCAAGCTCGTAAGTTTCACCGTTGATCGTGATCGTCGCGACTTTAATTGCATGACCATTGGCAGCAGCTCGAAACGTAAAGGTTTGAGAATCCTGATAAATGCTCCCATTCTGAACTTTAGTGTCGATGCCGTCAACCGTGAAGGTGAAAGATGGCTGGTCCGCGGCTTCAATCTTGACCCCATTCGAAGCAACGCCCCATCTGTCCACGGTGCGAATGACGATGGTATCGCTTTGAGCAGCAGCCGCGCCTGCGATTGCGGCCTTCTGCACCCCTCGCTTCACTTCTACGGTGCTTCCCACTTGCTGACCTTCCTTATACAACATAATTTGAACCTTGTCGCCATCGATATCATACGGTCCATCCCAATTCAGGGAGATCCCTTCCTCATCGCGATTCACCTGGACATTCTCCACTTCACTAGGTGGGATCCCGTCATTAACCGGCTCGCGCGGAGGTGTCGGCTCACTCAATACGGCTGCGTCTCCGAACGTAAACTTATCGAAATTGTACAGCCAGTCGTTCCCTTTGAATAACAGGAACACGATGTGCTTGCCAGTCACCGGTGTCGTCACATCCGCCGAGAAGGTCTGGAAGTTCTGCCACCCGCCGGTACCGGTAACCGCAGCGGTCGCGATAACCGGCCCATTCATGCCGTCGATTCTAACTTCAACCGTTCCTCCGCCGGTGTCGCTGGCGGCTTGAAGATGGAATTGGGACGGGCTGCCGGTTCCAAAATCAACGTAATTGTACATCGCATACGGTTGGTTCGGGCCGTAGATGCCGGCGAGGTACGTTTGACCTCCGCCATTCTCTCGGCCGACCCCGACCGCGCTGGTGTAGTTCTCTCCCTCTACCTTACCCAGGGCATCCAGTCGTTTCCCTTTGACCGTCGAGAACGTGAACCGATCCAGATTAACCGGGAAATCGGAACCATTATTCCCGTGGAAAATAAGATAGACGTCATGCACGCCAACGGCAAGCGCGTCATCGATCGTGGACATCATATCCACCCAGTTGTTCCAGCTGCCAAGCGCCGGAACGTCGATGACGCCTACAGTCGGTCCTTGGAGGCTATCCAGCTTCACTTCGATTTGACCGCCTTGATTACCGCTGGCTACGCGGACCGACACGCCGGCAGCGCCTGTTCCGAAATCGATTCCCTTGTAGGAGGCATAAGCGCCGTCATGTATGTTGTCCAAATAGCCGCCGCTCGCGTTTTTGCTTAATCCCGAGCTGGTATCGAAGTTACCGGCTTTCAAGCTTGCGTAAGCATCGGTTGCCGTCGGATCCGTCGTCGTGAATTTGAACCAGTTCAAGTTAAAGAGATAGTCATCCTTCGTTCTCGTAAAGACGAGGTAGACATCATGCGTGCCGGTAATGGGGCTCGGATTGCCTTGATCGTCTTTAAGCAGCGTTACCGCGTCGATATAGTTGTTCCATCCGCCGGTGCCTTCTACGTTTAACGTCCCGACTTTCGGACCGTCCAAGGCGTCCAGCCTAATCTCGATATTGCCTCCGCCGGTACCGCTAGCCGCGCGGGCGATGAAGCCGATCGCGCCGGCGGAGCCGAAGTTTACGTTTTTGTAAGCTGCAAAATGACCGGGTTGAATGCCGCCTAACTGCAGCGAGTCCTCCAAAGCCCCTTCCAATACGAACCCGGTGCCGATATTATACCGTTCGGCTTCAATCTTGTTGAACGGATCCTTCACCGCGTACCGAAGCGGCGCTTCTTGAGGCGCGATGGCGGTCAACGCTTCAACGGCGCTTGCCGACGACCACGATTCGTACGTCCCGGCGAGAAGCTGTCCCGCCCAGTTGCCGTCGACGATGGACTCTCCGTTCTTATGGCTCCAGGCCATCTCCGCGTTGAACGCGGCCCATTCGTTGAAGCTGCTGCGGAATGCCGCGTATTTGCTGTCCATATGCGACGCCAACGCTTGCTGCAGGAAGCCGAGGTTGCGCATCAAGATCGTTTTGCCGCCCTTCAGATCGCCGTTCGGACCTTCGTAGTTCAACAATCCGTTCGCATCAACCAGACGCGTCATCGTAAATTGAGCCGCTTCTATCGCATCATCGAGATAAACGGGATTACCGGTGGCTTGGTACAGTCCGATAGCCGCGCCGATGAACGTTGCTTGATTGTAATGGGTGGCGTCCGGAATAGCACCATTCTCGACTTCGATCCGGTCGAAAATCTTCCCGCTGCCATCGGACAGCATCGTCTTGCCCCACTTGAAAATCCGGGTCGCCGCATCGAGGTAGCGTTGCTCGCCCGTGATGTTGTAGAGATAGACCGCCGCTTGGGCTGCCGGGAAATTGATGCAGGCATTCTTGGTCGAATGATCATTATTCAGCCACCAAATCCCGCCGCTGGCAAAGCTGTCGTCCCACTGCGTATCGTACACAAAGTCAAAATGATATTGGGCCTGCTCCAAATACTTGGGATCGCCGGTTAGTTGATAGGCTCTCGCAGAACCCATAGCCCACCACATAATATCGTCATTGAACGGATTATTCGTCCAATCCTGGCCGTACTTCGCGGCCGTGCCCGCATAAATATCATCGATCTGCGCGCGAAGCTGCGCTTTCAGCGCCTTGTCGGACGTATGCTGGTAGGCATCCATCACAAGCTCCCACAGCTCGGCTTCCACCCAGAAGTCCTGATGATTGCCGCGCTTCGAATCTTTCCAGAACATCTTGGCGCCCGGGTCCCAGAATTTCGCGTTGAACGCTTGGATCGCCGTATCGGCATCGGTTGAAACAAAGGCGTGTGCGGTAGATGGGCCGAACGCCGGCGACGCTGTCAGCGACATGGCCGCAACCAGCGGTACGGCGATCAGTCTCAGCAGCTTCCTCTTCAGAACAAACATCCTATAACCTCCATTTTCGATATTGTAATGGGAGATGCCTGATAGGCATGCGCGTTATCCGGTATTTCTCCCCGTGAACCCGTTATTGATTAGCGCCCCTTCCAGTCGTCCATCATGTGTCAGCCTTAACACCCATTCCTGTGAAGCGCTTTCATACAAAAATATAATATTATATCAGAATGATGTCAATATACTATCTAGATTAAAATGTTATGTCATTTTATTGCGTAATCCAACATATTTTATGACAGTAGCTTTGGCTTTCGGCTAGGTATAGTGACCTGAAAGCCACCATTCCGACTTTGAAAACCAAATATCTATCTGAAGTTGATATATCATTTGAAAGAGCCTGTCAACCCGCCTAAACGGGTTAACAGGCTCTTCATCGTTCTATTCCATCTTATCGCTTGATCAAGTTCAAAATGGCTTGCGCGGTTTCGGCGCGGCTTGCCTCGGACGCAGGATCGAAATTTCCGTTTCCTTTGCCTTGCAGAAGTCCTGCGGCGATGGCTTTATTCACGCCATCTACAGCCCACGAGGAGATGCTTGATCCATCCTTGAGATCGGTTGTTTCTTGACCCATCGCTGTTATTGCACTGTTTTTGTACGCATAGGCGCGAACGAGCAGGACCGCCATTTGTTCACGGGTGATGATCGCGTTAGGGTCGAATTTGTGCTCCGACACGCCTGTGACAATCCCCGCTTCATAAGCGAGCGCGACTTCATTCGCATACCATTGACCCGCTTGCACATCGTCGAACGGAACGGTGCTTGCCGCTTTCGTCAGGCCAAGCGCCCGCACCAGCAAGGACGTGAACTCAGCGCGAGTTGTAGGTCCATTCGGCGTGAAGAGCGTATCGGTCGTGCCGTTAATGATATGCTTCGCGGCTAACACTTGCACCGTCCGAGCAGCCCAGTGGTTCGAAGGCACATCCGTGAAGGACTTCGTGTAGGCCAGAACGGCATACGTGCTCAGATGCTCAAGCGCAACCGTCACGGTATTCTTGCTCGCGTCTACGCGGCCGCCTACGTATTCCCACTGTTTAGCTGCTTCATTGTAATAATAGATTCCGAGAAGTTCTTGATCAGCCTCCTTGTTATACGGCAAGGCAACTTCAACTCCGCCGCTTACTTGGCTGATGTCGGTTACTTGGTTGTTGTGCTTCAGCTTAATCGTAATGTCGTAGACCGCGCCTGCAGCTTCCACGCGTGCCTGACCGCCTTCAGCCGGAGCATTCGCGATATCGCCGGCAGCCACGGGCGCAACGGTTACTTCAATACTTGCCCCGGACGGATTGCCCGCCTGCGTCAGCCATTGCTTCAGCGTATCCGCATGAACCGACAGCACCGCATTCGCGGCTTTCACCTGAAGGGACAGTCCGCCAATATCCTGTACCGCAATGGACTTCGATGTGATGCCGCTGCCAAGCTCTACAATCGCTTTGTCTCCATCCTTAGTCACGCCTGTTGGCGCTGGCGTCGATGGTACTGGATTGCTAGGCGGATTGGATGGCCCTGGATTGCTTGTTGTCTGGCCGCTAATCGTAATCAACTTCGATCCCGCTATGCCCGAACCGTCGGCTGCCGTCGCCTTCGCCGTTACGGTGCCGTCGCTCACGGCCGTTAACAGACCGGACGCATTGATCGTTGCGCTTCCTGTTCCGTTCAGGACAGACCAGGTGACCGCTTTGTTCGTTGCATTGGCCGGCAGCACCTCTGCTGAGAGCTGAAGCGTGCCGCCTTTTGTCGTGATCGTATCATTACCGCGAACATGGATCGTTGCAACAGGTATAGCTACGATTTCCATCGACTTGACGGTTACCGTAAAGGATTTCGTCGCCGTTACTTCCCCTTTCGATAATGTTGCAGTCAAGGTAACCGTGGCGTTTGCGGAACCTGCGGATGGACGAACAACTGCGCCATTTGTACCAATGATTCCAGGGCTGTCGCTTGACCACGAAATGGCGACACCATCTAATCCCGTTGTTGGTAGTGTCACGCTCTGTGTGACATTAGCTGCATGGTTGCCTGCAGCGTATCCCACTTCTAGGGCTGCAGCCGCCGCTGCTACAGTGGCAATGTCCGGATCATCTATGGCCATCCAGTGCGCGTAGATGCGATCGGAGGCAGTCGACCAGCTGTCCTCGAATACTCGAACGCCGTCACGGTTGTAATACTGTTGGCCTTTACCGTCCGTGCTTGCATAGAATCCTTGGAAAATATAGCCTTCCCTTTCAGGGCGAGTGATTCCCAGCGGCAGTTTGCCGCCGTAGGCGACCGATACGCTTGCCGTACCGCCCGACCCGCTCTGAGGGTCCAGCGTTAGGGAGTAGGTATTGGCCTTAAAGCGGGCATAGAGAGTCAAATCGCCGACGGAGCCCACTTTCACGCTGGTGAGCTTTGCGCTCGGCCGGAATTGCGGGTCGGTATACCAGCCGTCGAACGTATGCCCTTCCTTCGGGCTCGGGTCGCTCAGGTCGAACGTCGCCGTCTCAACGGTATAGGTAGCGGGTTCGCTGCCCGGCATGACGGCGGAGTCTGCACCGTCTCTATAGGCGATGGCGTAAGATGCAAGCTCCCACTTGGCGAAGAGCGTCGTCGTCGCCGCCACGGTGTCAGCGTCAAAGTTCCACGCATTCGTGAAGGCCGCATCCTTGTACCATCCCCCGAACGTATAACCATTCCTGACAGGCGGTGCCGGCTCGGTGATCGTGCTGCCGCTCACCACGTTAGGGATGGACATGACCTTGCTGCCGCCCTGCGAATTGAACTCGACCAGAAATTTGTCGGCTTCCAGCTCAATCCATCCGGCGTAGAGGGTCATCGCGTAAATCTGATCGTCGCCGAGCGTGTTGACCACGGGGCTATCGAAATTATACTCCTGCGTGAAACTTGAATCGGTGTACCATTTTCCGTCGAACAGATAACCGCTGCGGGTTGGGTCTGTTGTCGGCCGGGTCGCTTTGTCCCCTTCCCGGACATATTGATTGGCGACCGAGCTGCCGCCCGACGTGTTGAATATCACGCCGTTGCGCCCCGGAGGGAATACGCCGCTGGCTTCGAAGCCGATATTATTGCCTGCGGCAAAGGCCGTGTCCCAGTTGGCGCGGGCGGTATTGCCGCTATCGGAGGAGCCATTGATGTTAAAGTTGGATGCGCTGCTGCCATAGAAATATAATTGCTCGTTATTGAGCATGGAGGCGGTAATTGCCGGTTGATTCGTTTGTTGTCCCGCGTTGTTATTGAATATGATCCCGCCGACGGCAGCCCGCGGCATTGCAATCTTGTACCAATGGGTGTCGACGCCATTATATTTCATTCTCGTCATCTTGCCGCCGGGCCATCCGCCAAAAAGCTCGGGGTTGAAGCTGTAAGCCCATACCCCCGTGCTCGCCCAGCCTTGGAAGCTAGCGTTACGGTTGATGGACAGATACGCGTTGACGTGCGTCGGCTCTACGACCGGCGGGGCGCCCTCTTCTTCAGGCTCGACCCTCGTGTAGGTGAAGGCGCTGTTGATCCACTTCCCTTCTGCTGCCTGGCCCACCAGCGTGACGGTGATCGGATCGTTGTAGTTGCCGCTCACGGTGATGATGTCGTCATGGGCAAAGCTCACCGCGTCGCCGTTGTTAATGGCATAGCTGGCATTGGTTACATGGACGGCCGACATCCGAAGCCGGAGCTGATTGCCGGTAAAGCTGTTGCCGGCGATCACATCGTCGTCGCTCGGCAAAGCGGCCAAAATAGCGGAGTTGGCATCCTCCCTGTCCATCAGAACCGCTAGGCCGGGGTTCGAGTTGGTGTCGGTGTTGGATACTTTCGCGGGGTTGCCAGGTAGGGTCCCGCTGATCCTGCCGCCCGATACCGTGAAGACGTTGGATGGGTTCAACGCGTTCACATAGTAGCCGTCCTTCAAGAACTTCACCGGCACGCTGCCCAGAACACGGTCGGTCGTACTCGTGTTGACCAGCACCGCGCCGCCGCCGTCCGCGGTTGTGCCACGCTCGATCATGACGGCATTATTGCCGAGGCTAACCAGATTCTCGTCCCTTCCCGCCATCGCGTTGTGGAACTTGTTGACGGCCACGACTTCGGGATGACTCCACTGAGGCCGATTATTGTCTACGTTGTCGGCGGTCCGTACGCTCGTTCTCTGGCTACCGTCGGCGTTGATATTACGGGCGAAGAAGAGGGGAGAAGCGTCCTTGCGGGCGGCAATCATCGCCCAGCCCTGTCTGATTTGCTTCGGACTGAAGCTCAGGGACTCGCCTTCGTTGTTGTAGGTGTCGTGGGATTCTACCCAAGGCACCAGCCGGTCTGCGGTCAGGCCCTCGGCAGCGTAATCCGCCCATTTGTCGAGACGACCGATGTCCCCTAGCTCGAGGACGCTGCGTACATCATGCCCGTATCTAGAAGCCGTCATGTCGATGTACTTGGCATAGCCGGCCATTCTGTCGTTGCCCGGGTCTCCCCCTTGCAGAACCTCGCCGTACTGGAAGTTCTCCTTGCCGTTAGCCTCCAAGTAGGCTTTAGCGGCGCCGGTCACATTTTTCACATAATCGCTTGCGAACGCCCCATCGGGATATCGCTCATTCGTTGCGCCCGCGGCAATGCTCGCTGGGGAAGGCACGTCGTCGTCCAACTCAACATGCTTAATAGCGTCATAGCGGAAGCCGCTCGCGCCAGCGTCGATCATGTCCTTCAAGTATGCGATGTAGGAATCTTGAACGAACTTCGAGTGCGTGTTCAGATCTCTCAGCCCGCTGATCATGTTCGGCTGGGTCAGAAGAAAACGGTCATTGTAACCAACGCCGCTGGTCACATTGTGGAAATGCGTGTTGTCATTCCACGGGGCATTCGAATTGGCGGTGCTGCCCATGTGGTTAGGCACCACGTCGACGATGACCTTAATGCCAAGCGCTTTGGCGGCGGTGGTCAGACTGACGAACGCGTCCCTGTCGCCGTATCGGTTGCCGTTGCCGCCAGCGATCATGTTGCTGGGCTGATAGGCAAAATACCAGTTGGTCCCGGAGGCGCTGCCCATGATGGGCGAAGTCTGGATCGCCGTGTACCCGGCGTCCGCGATGGCCTGCAGGTTTTGCTCGATGACACTTAAATTCCAGTCAAAGGCGTGCAGGATAACGCCATCGCGGATGCGATCCGGGGTTGCGCTGCTCGCTGTGGAGGGCGCCGCCGCTACCGGCACATCCGCTGCAGATTCGGCTTGGGCCGTCGGCACGTTAAAGACGACCGAGGTCATCATCACCAGCGCGAGAAGCAGACTAAGGAACCGTTTTCGGTTCAGTCGATAGGTTGGTTTCATGGAAAAGTTCAATCTCCCTTATGGATAAAATAGAGATGATTTGCAAAAAATTAACCTCGCATAACACGCGTTCACGAAGAACTTCGCATGTTACTTAAATACTGTGCCGTGTACATCACCCGCCTTCGCAAGAAACTGAATGTAATCGCTTTCAAATAAGGCTGTTCAATTACTTCCGCATGATCGTGACGCCCCCAATTCTTCACCGACATTAGACACAACCCGTGGTGAATATAATTCCTCCTAAATATACCACCGCTCAAATTATCCCAAGGTAGAGATCGGTTTCGAGTGTAGACGACTATTATGCACAAATAAAACTCTTTCCGAACATTATCTATCTTCTTTTCATCCGAATACCTAACCCAATTTACGCGCCTACCTGTTCTTATGCGTTTTATTCGTTCGATAGCGGACGGCCGGCGCCTAGGTAAGATAAAGGACCACGCAACAAGGGGGATAAATTTAAGTACACGCGAGGAGTTCTTTACGAACATTTTTAGATTTTTCCAGCAGTTGGTTTACACCGTTTCAGGACAAGTCGAAGCCCCGTCTCCTATTTAAAAAACTAGCGTCCTGCGTGCGGCCGAACTCATCGGGTTTCAGCTTCCACATAGGCACTCCAGCACATAAAAAAACGCAACCCTTATCAGGTTGCGTTGAATGTAATTTTAATGCTCCTCCGCCCCATCATGCCCCTTGCTTCCAAACTCACTGAGCAATGCCCGCGCTTCGCTTGTTGATTTGGCGTTCATCAAGCTGTTTCGAAGTTCGCTTGCCCCTCGAAACCCACGGACATAAATTTTGAAGAAACGGGTTAGCGCGCTAAACGAACGCGGTATCTCTGCCGAGTATTGATCATGCAGATCCAGATGGAGCCGCAGCAGATCAAGCAATTCCGCACTGCTGTGCTCCTTCGGCTGTTTCTCGAACGCATATGGATTTTGAAAAATACCGCGCCCAATCATAATCCCGTCGATACCGTATTGCTCCGCAAGCTGCAAGCCGGTCTGACGGTCAGGTATATCTCCGTTAATGGTCAGAAGCGTATCTGGCGCCACCTCATCACGAAGCTTCTTAATCTCTGGAATCAGTTCCCAATGCGCTTTGACTTTGCTCATTTCTTCTCTTGTCCGCAGATGAATGGACAGATTCACAATGTCTTGTTTCAGGATATGGGTTAACCAGTCACGCCATTCGTCTACTTCGCTAAAACCGAGCCTTGTTTTTACGCTCACAGGCAGTCCCCCGGCTTTGGCGGCCTGAATGATATCCGCTGCGATTCCAGGACGGCAGATCAGGCCGCTGCCCTTCCCATTCTCGGCTACATTCGCCACGGGACAACCCATATTAATATCAATGCCTTTGAAGCCTTCTTTCGCCATACCGATGCTCATTTCACGGAAAAATTCCGGCTTATCTCCCCAAATATGGGCCACAATGGGCTGCTCATCCGGGGTAAAAGTCAAGCGCCCGCGTACGCTTTTGTTCCCCTCCGGGTGGCAATAACTCTCCGTATTCGCAAACTCCGTAAAAAACACATCCGGTCTGCCTGCCTCGCTTACGACATGGCGAAAAACAACATCCGTCACGTCTTCCATGGGTGCCAGCACAAAAAAAGGTCGTGGTAAATCACGCCAAAAATTTTCTTTCATCCTTCAAAACCCCTCTATACCTGCCAGAACAATGGTTGTCCCGAAAATAGTAACATACGCTATGTCAGTGAAACCTCGTTCAAACATCCGTTAGGTTAATCACAGACATCACCACCTTATTATAAACGGAATCATGTCGTGACAAAAGGGCAGGGGAACAGGCAGAAGAAAGACGGGAGAGTTCGGGGTTCATCGCCCCATAGGCAATCAAATAAAAAACCGAGCGGCAAGGATTAAATATTTACAATCTCTTCTATCACTTAGATGTGCTTCCGTATATTTTCTTCGACATTCGATACCGCGAGAATGCCATGCGATACATGGCAAGATGTAGACTCAAGACAAACATGTAAATGGGAAACGAGTACACGATTTCGTATCCATCTTTGTAATGGAATACGCCGACTTGTATGGCTAACCATTCGAGCCCTACGCTTGCTAAAGTCCAAAGGAGAACATAAAATACCGTCAATAGTTCATACATGCGCAGCCGCTCGTACCAATAAATAAACCAATATCCGAACGGCGCATACATGATATAGGAGAACAAATCGAATAGTTGAAATTTAGATTGATCCCCGACATCATATAAGTCAAATGGCGGGATTGCGATCGTATGATCGAAAATGAATCCTAATGTAACCCCGATCATCATATTAAAGGTCAACTGGACAGGCGAAAATGGTCGAGGAAATAACCAAATCCCAGCGATTCCAAGCACGCTCAGTGTGATGACGAACCATTCGTTCCCATTAAAGTATTGGTCATACACAATATTCACCATCAACGTATCCATCGCTCCTTGGCTGCCATGTAATGAAAAACTTTCCCTAGAATTAAGGTGTAGGCCATAATGAAAATTATCATTGTCGACTCCATTAGAGTGGTCCAGCCGGTATCGGTAAGGACATCATTCCACCTCAGCGTCATGCCAAGGAACAATTGAGCAGCAAACCCGTAGACGGATATTGCTATACGTGTTCCGTTTTTCTTCGTAGTTAGAAAGACATTGGCAAATGTGAGTAAGACGAACGTAATTGTAAAATCATTGTGAAGGATCAATGAAACAAAGTGAGGAATACTCCGAGTATTGATTTGAAAGAGCTTGTAGTTAAAACCAATGATAATCAGTTTGTTCGTCAAAGCGACATCAATGGCCATAAACAATAAAAAGTTGACGACAAGAGGCAACTTACTGGAAAGGCCGATCAAAATGTGAATGCAGATCAGTGAGAATACGACATAGATGACGATAATCACGTTCGAATATGCCTCTCCTTACAGTTACCAATTTTCAACTATTTTCCCCGAATCATAGGAATTTATTAATGCTCCGAACGGCTCAGTCATACAAATTTAACTAAAGAGGCCTTCAATTCTGACGTCATGAATTATTTGTTCGAGCCCGTTCAGCTAGGCAACCGGCCGTTCCTTACTTAACGGTCCAACCTCGTGTTCGACGGTTTCCAAGAATGTCCTAATTTTACGGCTGAGTTCACTCCTTTTTTTTTCGTCCCCAATATACAAAAACCAGGATTTTTCATGATGGAAGGACGAGTTAATAAAAACAAAAAAACCTTGATTATCAAGGGTTTGCGGGTTCTAAGTTATGGTGGAGCCTAGGGGATTGCCTCGCATATGCTCGACATCCCATTAACGGGATGTATGAATCCTGATTGTATGTGGCCGAAGCCTATTCACCGAGGACATTTAGCGGTAGATTAAGACGCCGTGCTCGTCCGTTTGAGGTTATCCTTCGAAGTGAGCTCACTTCACTCCCTGCGCGCGGGCGAACCCGTCGGGGTTCATCTCCCCCTAGGCTAATCACCAAAAAAAGTCCCTGAAATTTTATCGTGGACTTGATTGTATTATTTTGGGGGAGCCAAGAGGGATCGAACCTTTGACCCCATCGCTGCCAGCTAAGGGAGATACTTCTTCCTATTTCTCGGTGTTTCTTGAGAAGCCCGTATTTACTGGCTTTCTCGGAATATTGTTGCTCGTTGCTCCTGTCTAAATCTTGTTAAGAATTTAAATTCCGGCACCATTTTCGGCACCAAAAAGGGCAGGGACCGTTAATTCGGCACCTGCCCTTCATCACACCCCTAGAAACCATCGACGAAATACTTCTCTTGCCACGCGGTAACTTCTCCCCGCTTTAACGACATGGAACTGGCCGGAACGAACAAGTTCGTATGCCTGATCCTTTCCGATGCCCATGTATTCTTTGATGTGATGAACCTCCAACACCTCGGGATAATCATCCAGACTATTTTTCTTGTTCGCTTCTTCGGCCATCGCTTACCGATTCCTCCTTCCAGACCACGACGCCTAAAATGAACGCGAGGTTATAAATTGCATTGTCGCGCAGCTTCGTGAACTTTCGTTCACTAATTCCCAATATCGTGCCGTAGACAACATAATCAAGAATGTACGGGTCTTTCATGTAGCGCTCTCTGATGATTTCCCTTTCAGTTGGATGAAGCTTGGCCACAGCCTCATCGATTCGTTCTACGTGTTTTTCTCTTCTTTTCGGCTCATCGACATTGTATGCCGCAATATTCCCTGTAGAATCGGTGGTCAAATTGGTAGGTCCATGAAATCTTGGTTCAGAAGAGGTTGTCACGTTTGCCTCTCGACGCATAAACGATGTTGTCTTGTACACGATATATTTCTGAAGTTCATCCTCGACTACTTCACGAGTTCTGTAGTAGTCCACGTCTGCAAAGAGTGTTCTCATTGATTTCATGGGTAGGTTACACCCCCTTGCTTGTGGGAGGCCCCGGCGAACCGGGGCTGTGTTTCTATGTGGTCGACCAGTACAGCAATCCGGCAGCACCCCAGCAGATCGCGCTGAAGGCTCCTACAACGATCAGTCCCCAGTTCAGCCGGCGCATGGTTAGCTCTCCTGACCGGGCAGGTCGTTATCGACGCCGTGCATTGGGTCGTCGTGCTCTGACCCTTGGGTTGTATCCGGTGCGTCCTCCAACGACAACTGCTCTCCATCTGGCTCATGGCCGACATCTGCTGGTGCCGCTGTCTCTTCCTGCGATTTGAGCGATTCCTCAATCACGGCGTCAGCCGCCTTAGACCGTCCCTGCCGCCATTCGTCCCACTTGGCAGCGAGCGGCGCCACTCGACGGCTGTACTCCTCAAGGACCTCCGCCAACCTGCCGCTCGACAGTTCGAGGTCCGCCGCGATCCGCAAGTAACTCACGCCTGAATTATGTCTCTCCAGAATTTCCTTGAAGTCGTAATCCAGATCGTCATGCCGCGGCGAAAGTCCGCTTAGGATGAATTCGTTCACGACCTCGCGGGAAATCTCGAGCTCCTCCTCGACGATTTCATGTTTCTCAGGAGGTAAGCCCAAATCCATCTCGCCTTGTTTGCCTTCCTCTCTGAACTCGCTGACCACGCCGCGATCGTCGACCTTATAGCTGATGACAGGGTCATTCGTCTTCGCCAGCTTCTGAATCCGGTAGCTGATTACTTGCGCATCGATGCCGAGGTTCACATCCTGGTCGATCATTTCGGCAATGGCATCCAGCTCGCCGGCACTCATGCGGACATCGGTCTCGAATGTGAAGACCTTCCGGCCCCCTTTGCGCAGATCCACTTTCAACAGCTTCGCCTTTACGTTTGCAAACATTTATAATTGCTCCTCTCGATTTTAGGTACATACGTTCGATTCAACTACAGCAGTTGGCCGCCAGATCGCCGGAGACGTCTGCGTGCTCGTTTATTCTAGATTGACCCAAATCACTGCACCTAGAGGATGCTTGTACGGTACCGGGTCCGTATAGACCGTTGGGTTCTCCAGCACCCACGCCCAAGGTTTGCGATACGGGATAGCACCAAACGGCACATGATGTTTGTCCTGGTTGGCAATGAGCATATCCGGATCGTCATTATCGTGAATCGGAATGCAGTCAACCAGATCGACCGAACCGCAAACCTCGCCGCTGCCGCTTTTGATGATGCCGATCCGGCCGCGCTGGTGCGTCCGGCTGCCTCGGATTTCCCAAGTCTTCTGTCCGGACAAAATCAGATCCGCCCAATACGGCTTTATGATCAAGCCCTTCATTTCGCCACTTCGTATTTGAACTCGTCTTCGAAGAACTGGCTCATTAAGTACGCGCATCCGGCCACCTTATGCTCATGCTTCGGATCGCATGATGCCATGCAAGCTTTCACATGTCCGAGTGCTGCGCGCCGCTCGATTCCTTCGCGAGGAGTAACATCGAGCTTCTTCAGCCCTTTGAAAAACCATTGCTCGACAAGTCGATGCCATTTGTTTTGGTGGTCGTGAAATCCCTTCGGTATCTGCTCCATTGGCGGTAGCAGCTTCTTCACGTCGCCGCCAAATACTATGTCCAAGCCAGTGACAGCCTGCGGTTTAATCTGAGTGGTCATGCGCTCCATCCTCCTCGATAATTTTCCGTTCCCCAAGCTTCAGCTGACGGCCAAGGCTCTGAAGCTGCTGGCCGACCGGGCAGTTCCGGTTACAGTGGCCGTCGATCCTCGCGAAGGAGCTCGCTCCGTATTGTCGGTAGAGTGCCGCCCGCTCCTTGCACTGCCGACACTTTCCGTCCAGTAGGTCGCTGATCGCATCCAGCACATCGAGCCGTTCCATGGCCGTCACCTCATTTCAAGTTTTCTTTCTCTTCGCAACCCAGGCGAATGCCGGCAGCCCTGTGGTACGTACGTCGTCCCTGATGAAAGAGTATCCGCGCGGGACGTACGTATCCGGTTCAACCCGTAGATCGCCATAATTCGTCTTGACGATGCCGTGTTGAGCCATTTCCGATTTACGAGAAACGAAGAGTCGTAGATCCTCCATTCGGTGATGCCCATTGCTCAGAATCCGCCGCAAAGCGTCGTTGATTAGTTGAATGGCGTATTTATTCACCATGGTCGTCGTCGACCATAATCGGGTTCCACTCTGCCCCGCATGACGAGCAAACTAGTTCGTCTTCTATTCGCCGTGGATAAAACCCGCCATCACAATTCCGACATTCCGGATGCTGGCCATCTGCCACATGAAACCCTCCCATGTCATTCAATATTCATTGAGATGTATCGTGCTGTCCCTTCGCCCGGTCGAGCACCTTCCGCACGACCTCCCGGCTCACCCGCGGATATTTCTTGACGTACCAGGCGATGAATTCGACATCCGTGAGGTTTGCGTAGACCTTGCGTGTCTCCGTGACACTCTTTACGACATCCACGTCCGGCGGATCGTCCCAAGCTCGAACCCGCGCCCGGTACTGCTGGTCGGCCTTCTCGCTGCGCTGGAACATGGCCATGGTCAGCCCTCCTTAGGCCGCGTGCAGCATGCGCACCGGTCCCTGCCTTCCACCTTAGCCATCACAGAGCGCATCCATTTCAGCACGTCGTCTTCAGCGGTGAATTCCTCAATGTCTTTCAGGACCGTCAGCAACATATCGCGATCGTCCCGGTATGCCCGCTTGAGCCTCTCGGCCTCTTCAAGCCGCTGCTTGATGTCCGAAAGTTCGTGTCTACGCTTCATGGAGCGTTCTTGAACTTCTTCCAGAAGCAGCTGCGTTCCGTCGTGCGTTGCCAGTAGCGCATCGTACATCACCTGCAGATCGTCGAGCTTTCCCAGCAGATAGCGCAACCATCGCCTGGAGGTCTCGCTGCCGACCGGCTTCCCATTCTCGACGTAATCGCGCAGCTGGGTCGTGTTAATTGCTGGTTCGTGCATGTAGCACCCCTTTTCTGTGCGGGAAGAACCGCAGCATGGTATTTCGTTTTGCCTTAGTCATCAGCCCACATTCACGCGGTGTAATCGGCGCCCGCGTAGCCGCTGTGTGTGGGTCCCAACCGTTTTTCATTCGCCGGTGAAAGGTTCTTTCTTCAATACCGTTTTGAACGGCCAAACGGTAGAACTCAACCGGGTACTTCCGGCTCGCTTCATAAGCTCGTTTAGCTTGAGCCTTGCGATCCTGTAGCGGCTGAGTGGCCGCACGTTCGATATCCCACCCGAGCCTGTTGGCCCGATACCTCAGAGTGCTGTAACAAATACCGTTGGCCTCAGCCACTTCGACCCAATCTTTCAGTGGCTTCTTTTTATGCGGCGGTGTGGTCATCGCCCGCTGTTTCGACCAAGCGAGTGTCCTGATCCGGACCTCTAGGAGAGCTGGTCGTATACCGATTAACGCTGCTGCTTCATATTCAGCAGGTGTAATGTAATAATCGTGAGAGTTCATGGCTCCACTTCCCCTCCGAATTGCATCTTCGGCTGGACTGTGGCGGTCCGTCGCTCTGCGATGGCCGCATAGTTCTCGTTCAATTCGATGATGGTACATTCCCGGCCGTTCTCCAGGGAGACCTTCAGCGTTGTGCCGCTGCCGCCGAAAGGGTCCAGCACACGGCCGCCGACCGGAGCGCCCGCCAGGACGCACGGCTCGACCAGCTTCTCCGGGAATGTGGCGAAATGGGCTTCATTGTACTTGGCCGTGGATACTGTCCATACCGATCGCTTATTACGCGTACTGCCTTCCCACGGGAAAGAGGAACCCATGTCCGACCCCAGCCGCGTTCGATCATCTCCGTACTTACGCTCTTTGTTGCCGCTGCGGCGACGGGACTGCTCTGGTCCGAATGCACCCTTCGACCCGCCGACTGCCTTCATCGCTCGTTCTGCGCGGCTGCCGCCATTAGCTCGTTCAGACCCAGCTTGGTTTTCGACGTCCTGAGAGAGCCGCGCCACGCTCGCCGCCGCGATCGGCTCCTGTATCGCATCACCGTCGTAGTAATAGCGCTCGCTCTTCGAGAGCAAGAAGAAGTATTCGTGGGACTTGGTTGGCCGGTCAGTCACGCTCTCGGGCATGGGATTCGGCTTGCTCCAGATGTTGTCCATGCGGAGAAACCAGCCGTCTGCCTGGAGCGCGAACGCTACTCGCCACGGAATCCCAATCAGATCCTTGTTCTTGAGGTGTCTCGGTGGCGGTTGCCATGTTCCAATTCCTTCTGATGCAGCGGCCCCCGCAGTCTTCCACTTCTCACCCTGGCAGCCTCCTCCACTCTTGCCGGTTCCGGCATAACTGTCCCCGAAATTCATCCAGAGCGTCCCATCCGGCCGAAGCACCCGCCACACCTCCCGGAAGACCAGAACCATATGAGCAACGAACATCTCAGGTGTCGGCTCCAGTCCGAGGCAGCCATTCCACGCCGGAACCGTCACCGGCGGCAGCCCGGGCATCGGCGTGTATGTCACTTCTGGCCATTCTGACCCCGGGACTCCGTAATCCCGCAAGCCCCAGTACGGAGGCGACGTCACGCAGGTGTAGTATTGCTCCGCGTCAAGCTGCTGCATTATGATGCGGCAGTCGCCATTGATGATCATGTGCTCCGCTTCCCTCGTTTCCGCTCGCCGATCTTCTTGTAAATATCCGCCATAATAACTCCGGTTCGGGTGAGATCCGCGTCCCTGTGGATCAATCCTCGCCTGTTCATGATCGCGAGCTGCCCGCGTGTAACGAGGATCAGATTATTCGGGTCGAAATTCCGCCGGTTTCCGTCTCCGAAAATCACCGCATGCCCTGCTGGAACCGAGCGTTTATTATGCTGCTCCCACACAATCAAATGCTTCCCACGCCAACGATTCGGATCCGCGATCTTGATGTCCACGTAATCGTCGGCGTTGACTCTTTCTGTGCCGACCGGCAAGTAATTATGAGGGGTGTGCCCTTTTCTAAACTGGGTATCCTCTCCACCGGCCCACATCTTCCCTTTGCCTTTGTTGAAGGGCTCCCTGCCTTTTTGGAATCGCGAATCAAGCCCGCTCGTGAGACCGTTGTTTTTAACAAAAGCCCGAATCTGAGATTCTTTAAGCTCCACACCGAAGTGAGCATTAAATGCTGATGTTAACTCCGAAATTAACCGCCCCGCAATATTGGACCTGATGTATCCGGCCTGTTCTTTCGAATACCGGAACATACCTCATCCCTCCAGCATTTTCGGCACTACCGTGTTCGCGTTCATTCTGTCATCGGCAAGCCTCTTCGCGTCCAAGACTAGGGTACCGTTCGCGATAATCTGGGAGGCCACACTTGTTACCGCCTTCGCCCTAGTGATTTCTTCAGCCAGCTTTTCACCGGTCATTTCCTCATCGGAGAGGCGTTCTAATTGCGCGAACAGATGGTTATTGAGATCACCCAAGGTATTTTTCATTCGATACATCTCCCCTCAACTTTTAGCTGATAGCAGCTTTTTTCTCGTAGTCGCAATATGCCTGACGAATCAAACCTACATGCCGCCCAACATTTTGGAAGGTCTGCCCGTAGCTTTTTCCGATCTCCCGGTATGTCTGGTCGATCATGAGCTTTCGAACAATTTCGGACTGCCGTGTATTAAGCGATTGGAGGAACTCCTCAACGAACACTCCAGAGTCATCGAAGGTGCCACTCGGTAAGTAATTTTCAAACGGGGCTGCTCGATCATCATAGGGATCAACCGACTGATCGATCGAATACACCCTCAGCTCCATGTAATGCTTAGCCTTTGCGGCAGCTGTTACCGAGCAACCAATTGCGTCAGCTATCTCTTGCGGGCTTTTATCATGTAGTTCGCGTTTATTTATGGTCACCATAATTTCTACAGTGCGGTTCGAAGCGCTGACGAATCCTTTTCTTTGAAACGCCCTCAGCATGTACCCCATGATTGTCCTGCACGCATATGTTGAAAATGCAAACCCACGTTCCGGTTCATAATCCCTCGCTGCCTTGACCAAACCTAAGCACCCTTCACTAAAGACGTCGTCATAGGAAACCGAATTGTCAATGGTGAGCTTAGGTGCATACCTCTGAGCCATCTTGTGAACGAGGTTTAAATTATCAGTAATAAGTGCAGTCCGATCGATTGTCATCGGTAAACCCTCCTCTCTTTGTTCTGTACACGGATGTACATCGGCGCCCGTGCCCGCCGTTTCAGCTCAGCAGCCGCATCGAAGCGATGTGCTAATTGGGCGCCTTCGTCCTTTGTGATCATGATGAGTTGCTCCCTAGTGGCTAGATGCCATTTCATACTCAGCTCCTCCAATTGAGAACTGACGTTCTGTTTTATGGCAGCAGAACTCCCTCCACGGCGGCACCGCGGCTACTGCTGCAGATATTTCTTCCCAATCCGTTGGATCATACGGCTGATGGTCATCTGTGAGAGCTCCATCCGCTGGGCTATCTCACGCTGGCTCAGCCCGGCCATTCGGTAATTGATGACCTGCTGTTCTTCCGGCGATAGCCTATCGAGAAATTCGCTCACGTCATGAATGGAGTAATCCATATCTACTCCGACGATGGTTTCGATCGTCACTTCGGGGTCTCCGATTGGAGAGTACTCCAAACTTAAAATCGAATCCTCTTGCCCGCCTGTATCCTTGATCCTTAACAACTCTAATCGGGGCAGACGGATGATACGCGCCCGGTCTCGGAAAAAATTCTTGATTGATCCGCGAATGCTTGAGCGTGCATATGCTTCGAACGGTACCGGGTTATCTGGCTTGTAGTTCTGTACGGCAATCACCAGCGCCAATCGGCCCTCCGCGATCAGCTCTTCCAATCCATAGCCCCATATTGCGCCTCGCGGGGTAAACCCGATTGCTATTGGCCGCACCAGATCGATGTGAGTTTCGATCAGTTCCTTCTGCTCCTCGGTCAACGGCGTATGCTCTCTCCGTTTTCCCATAGGTGCGACTAGCTCCCCGCCGCCGTCGCTTTATCTAAGATGCTTTGTACAACCTCGAGTTGATACTGCAAGGTGTCGATCGGCTGCTGTAGCTCTCGTATTCGGTAGAGGTTCAGCGCGGCGCGGGCCATGATATAGGCATCGACGACGTTGTCGCTCTTGTGGCTGTAACCGAAATGCTCCAAGACCGCCTTGGCGATGGCCGCCTTCTTCTCTGTGCCCTTGAGCAATCGTTTCTTGCCGGTTTCCCCAGACCACCCGGTCTCCGCGACATATTTCTTCGTCCATGACACGTGGATATCGTTATATCGTAGTCCACGGCGAATGATCATGGATCGTAGGCCGCCGTGAATCATTCCGGTGGTAATGCCTTTCTGTGTCCCCGGCGCAGCCTGCTCAATAACGATCTCGTCATTGGCTTGTATGATGCGGTACAACTGATTCTCCAAGTCGACAAGCTGTGGAATCGAGAGCTCGCCACCCTTGCCCTTCTCGCCTTTGCCTTGCAGTTCCGTCTCGATCAGGACGTATCCCGATTCATCCAAAACCACGACGCCCGTCTTCGTGGCCGGATCAATACCTACGAATCGCATCAGTCCCAGACCTCCCGCACGTCAACTTTGCTCGGTGTAAGGCCCGAGCGATACAGCGCTTTGCGTTCTAGACTAGGAACCGCCGGGGTCCATTCTTCGCCTTCCGAGAGCGCGGAAAGCGCATCTTCGGCCGCCTGTAACTTGGCGTCGAGTTGGTCGATAAGGTGAAGCGCGACCGACTCGGGGGTCTGCGGTTGGACAGGGCTTCCCCATTCGCCCAGGTTGTGGTGGGAGAGCACCATGTGCTGCAGGAGCATTACCGGCTCCGAATCCAGTTCAATGCCAAGTCTGCTGGCGGCGTCGACGATCCAGTTGGAGGCAAGGGAGATATGCCCGATCAGCTTGCCTCGCGTGCTGTATTCTTGGACAACGCCGAGCTCGGCCGTCATCTCTTCCGTCTTCGCGATGTCATGCAGGATGATCCCGGCGCGCAGCAGGTCCGCATTGAGGAAGGGACGCTGCGTGATCAGGTACTCTCCCAGCTCGAGCATACGCTTCGTGTGGTAGGCGAGGCCGCCATTGTAGGCGTGGTGCATTGCCTTGGCTGCCGGGTAAGTTTCAAGGCGCCGGCCCGCGCGTTCGATGCAATCAAGGACAATCCGGCGGATGTCATTATGGCCGATCATGCCCGCCGTCTGCTTTATGACCGTGACCAGATGATCCGGGTCTTCCGGAGCTGAGCGAACGAATTCGATCATGTTGCTCCCGTCGAGCAAGTCAGTCTCAGCGATTCGATTGATTCGCAGCTGTAGCTTGTCGTTGTAGGTATGGACGTTGCCCGCGATCCTTACCAGCATCGGTGCCTTGAAGATTTCTTTCTGCACAGCCGTCACGTCCCAAAGCTTCGCCTCAATCTCGCCCGTCTTGTCCGACAGGACAATGTCCAGGTATTCCTTGGCTGGCGTCGCGTTCGTCAACTTCGGCGTAGCCGTCTTCAGGAGATATACCGCCTCGATGCCTTGCCCGGATGTCAAAGAATTAATAGGTTGTGTGCTCAATTTTCCGTATCCTCCTCGGCCGGTCCCAGTCCGGCTCCTGATATGTGAACAGCAAGCCGATCTCTTGACCGCTGTCGTCGTAAAAGATTTCCCAAGGTATGTCGTCGAAGTAGGGGTCCCTCAACATTGGCATACCCCCTTACAGTTTTTCGTCTCCTGCGATGATCCCTAGAGCCTCGTATTCACCTCGAAGCTTCGGAAACTGCCGGCACAACTCGCGAGCGTTATAGTTCCGGATCGCCGCCGCAAGGCCGTCATACTTATTCATTTTCTCCGCTATGTCTCGTGGTCTGGTAAGCGGATGCCCCTTCAACTGTTCGATCTCCTCAGCTCCGCGTGCCAGACTTTCTAGCGCTTTGGCGTACACCGTTTCGTTTGGGATCCTTACGCTCACTGC
Source organism: Paenibacillus aurantiacus (assembly GCF_042431225.1). Taxonomy (NCBI): domain Bacteria; kingdom Bacillati; phylum Bacillota; class Bacilli; order Caryophanales; family Paenibacillaceae; genus Paenibacillus; species Paenibacillus aurantiacus. The sequence continues at coordinate 242,745 of NZ_JBHMDO010000047.1, forward strand.
TACCGACCACCTTGTCTAGCTCTTTGTATTTCTGGTACCACCATTGGAATTCGTACCTGAAGCGATTCGTTCCGACGCTGCGGCCCTTGGCGAATATGGAGTCGATGACCTTCGTTGTACTGTTCTCCGGCTGGTTCTGCTCGTTGTACCATAGGAACTCCACAACGTCAGCGTCCTGCTCGATGCTGCCGCTCTCCTTCAGGTGGCGGAGTTTCGGCTCCTCGTCGTCAACAGCACGGTCGAGCTGGCTGAGCATGATCATGACGAACTTCATCCGGCGCGCAAGCGTCTTCGCTGTCCGAGTTACCCGGCCGATAGCCTGCGTGCGCATCTCGCCTTTACGCTGCGGAATCTCCATGATCTGCAGGTAGTCGACGATGATGGCCGCGATCTGGCCGTATTTCTTTTTGAACTGCTTGGCCGTCGATCGGATCTCCTCGATTGTGACGCCGGCCGAGTCCTGAACGAATATCTGCAACTGTTCGACTTCGGCATAGGCTTCCTGAATCTTGCGCCATTCGCCCTCCGTGAATCCGTACGGCTCGCCTTTATTGATGAGCTTCGGATAATTGACCTCGGCGACCATCGAGACCATCCGGTCTTTGACCTCGTTCTCGTCCATCTCCTGCGAGAAGATGAGAACGACGCCGCCCTTCGGGTTGTTCTTCGCGATGCCATGTGCAAGCTGCAACGCCTTCGCCGTCTTTCCGACTGACGGCCGTCCGGCGACAATGTATAGCCAACCACGCCATAGCTGCGCCCAATCGTCGAATTGCTGGAACCAGCCTGTCTTAAGCTTTGCCGCCCGGCTGCGCAGGTGCTTGAAGTAGTCGTCCTTGGATTCAGCGAAGCTGCGCATCTTCGAGGTGTTGGCCGGTCTCAGGTCGTCGATCAGCCCCTCCGCAGCGTTCATAAATTCTTCATCCGACTCGAATTCATCATCGTTGGCCAGCATCATCAGCTTCTCGCCGGCATCCCTAGCACGATGGCGGATGGCACGTGATTTCACGATTCTTGCGTAATAAACGATATTGGATGATGACGGGGTGTTACTCTCCAGACGGGAAAGGTAGCTGACGCCGCCGATTTCTTGCACCCGGTTGAATTTATTGAACTCGGTCGTGACCGTGACCAGGTCGATCGGTATATCCCGCGAGCTTAGGTAGCGCATGACGCGGAAGATGAGCTGATGAATCTCGATGGTGAAGTCGCGTTCTTCGAGGAAGAAGACATCGTCAATCGCGCTGCCGTTGATCAGTACCGCACCGAGAACAGCCTGCTCGGCTTCGTAATCATTGTTCAAAACGGAATTCTGCCGGGTCATTGCCTTCCCTCACCCACTCTCGGAATGCATCCTCGCGAGCTTGCTTGTTTACCACTGGAGGTTCATCATGCGAATCAATCCGCTTGGCCCCCGCCTTTTCAACAACCCAGCTTAGGATCGCTCGGTAGTCATCCTTGTAGGTCCTGCCTTTCGATCCCTTGTAGTTATCAAGCATCGCAATCATGCGATCCGTTTGCGTCTTTCCGTATGCATCAATGAGCTTCTGATATTCTGATTCTTTCATGGTCACGAATTCGGCGTATCTATGTTTATTATTTAATTTACTTTCCTTTACTTTCTTTTGTGGACTTTCTGCAGACATGCTGTCGTTTTTTCCGTGGTTATTGTCGTCAAAAACAGGGGTTTCTGTTGCAGAAACGTTTTTTGCATCTTCTAATAGAAGAAACTCAGGGCGGATAGTAGCCTCCTTACGGCGTCCAGCAGCGAGCAAATAACGCTTCTGAAACCCTGCGGAAGTGAGTATTTGATGCTCTTCGTGGAGTTTCTGATGGAAGAAACCCCAGTTTATGCACTCAGAAACTACCTCTCGCACGTAATTTACGTCCTCATTGATCTTCATGGCGAAAACGTACTGCTCTTTCTCCGTCCATGGATAGAAGTAGCTGTTCCGGTAAACCTCCATCATGAGGCGGACGATTACGCCAAATCCTCTGTTCCCATACTTCGCGATTGGGACGACCAGCTTGTCGTCGTCAATGATATCTACGTCCATTGGGAAATATTCCAACCCCTCTTTCTTAGGTCGTGCCACCCTGCCTCACCTTCATCAGTTCAGATTAGGGAATGGCCTTGGGCTTACCCCCATACGTTTGAGCAAATCTGTTTTGCCTTGTCGTGTCAGCACCATCTCTACCGCTTCGGCAGCGGCAATATTTCCGGACTTCACAAATGCCATATATTCATCGATGATGTGCTCTTCAGCGGAATGAGCTTGAATCTTCCGGCAAAGCTCGACTACATGGTTTTGCAGTTGATCGATGTCGGCGTTCAGGGCATCAATATGGTGCAGGAGCGCCCATACGGTCTTCCATCCAAAAGCGGCCTTTCCGTTTCTCAGATCTTCTGCAACCCTAATGAGAAAAGACGGTGCCATCTTGATCATCCGATTTCCCCTTTCCGCCATAGAGGCGCTTCCTATATTCGGCAGCCCATTCTCGGCCGGCTCGTGTAAAATCAACTTTGTTGTGGCAGGTGCCGGTGTTTACGCTTGGCCCACAGAGGAAAGCAACGTCATTCACCGTTGTTCCGACCTGGTCGACCTTCCCGCGCCGGATCAGATGCGAGCATTGCAAGCCCCATTTCCGTCCGGTCGGGTCATAGCTGCCGTTCCGCCATCCGCACCATTCACATCGGCCGCCTGCGCGGTCAGCAGCAGCCTTACGAACCTTGTCCGAAATGTCCCCTCGCTGCTTGGCTGTTTTCTTCTTCCGCTTGTAATCCGGCTTTGGGACTGGATTGTATCCAAATCGCTCACCCATCCGGCCTTAATACACTGCAAGTTCTGAGTAATGCTTGATGCGCGCCTTCTTCGTCCCACGGCAGTAGTCACATTTATCGCACCGCGCCGATACCACCGCGCCCGACTTGACCGCCTTAACTCGTTCGATATTGTTACCGACGATGCTCAATTGGCTCGAGATGGCGTCGAAGTCGAAGTAGATAATCTCGTGGTCAGGTGGGTCTTGCTTCGTCACGACAACCATATGAGGGAGCAGCCATTCATGGCGGCCGGTCGCCAGGCGTTCAACTTCTGCGTATACGGCCATTTGGATGGAGTAACCGTAATGGTCCAAGAAATTTTCGTAGCACTGCGCTTCGCTGTTCCAGAACTTGCCGTCCATATCTTTCAATGCCTTCAGGTCGGCGAATAGTCCAACGTCCGGCTGGTAGCTGTCGAGCATGACCTTCCAAGGGATGCCATAGAGTTCCGCCGTCAAGATGACCTCTTTCTGTCCGGTCAGTGCCTTCATTACGAGCGGATCGGATTCCAAAACCTCGATCATCGTATTGCAGTGCTTGAAGTTCGCTTTCAACTGGCCGGCCGTCGGCCCCCTGCTGCTATAGATGTCCGGGTTGTTCGCCTTGAACTCGTCGAGCGTTCCCTCGTTCCAAGCGTGGATGTAATGCCCTTCGTCGAATGCGTCCTTCTCCGGCCGGATATAATCGCCATTGAGTTCAGCCATAGCCCTCGCTTCGCAGCCACCGTACGCCGGTAGGAACCCTTTGAATTGGCTGACCGACATGTAATAACGATTGGCTTCATTGGAGAAGTAATTAGCCTTGGTCAGCTTCATGAGCAGCCTCCTCCGTCACTATTTCTGGTTCAATGACAAGGGGGCTCTTTTGTCTGGGCCGCGCTTCCCGGTTGAACTCAAATCCACTGCCTGCTTCGAAGGCGATCGCCTGTTCCGCGCCGAAATCGATCTCGATCGTCTTGCAAAGTCGACGCAGCACGGTTCGCTTGTTCATCTCTCCCGGGCTCTTGTCCCAAGTTCCGCTCGTAGAATTCTTGCTGTAGTTCCTGCGGATGCTGTCAATCTCGTCGGCAGAAATTGTCTCGTAGATCATCCCGCCATCAATGAAGAGGGCGACAGCGAACGTACCGATGATTTTGCTGTTATTGAAAGGCCGCGGCTCAAAGTGGACTGTCGGCCGCCCCTCGACGATCTCCTCGCGGAATTCGTCACCTTCGTGGACATTCTTCGCATAGATGTCCAGAATCGGACGGACGCTGTATTTCTTGGCAAGCTTCATTTCGCCCTTGTAGTCCGTTTGGAATTGCACCTTCGTACCGTCGATGATGGCATGGCACTCGCGCGCCAAGAAGTCTAGTCCCAGCACAGCCCCCTTGAACAGCACCGCGGCCACGTTCTCTTCCGACAACCCTTGGAGTTCGCTGTTTTCTCGAACGTAGGCCGAGCAGTTCTCCGTGAACCGAGTCTTGTTGAAATCCGCAGGCAACGCGTCATACTTGGAATCGATAAGCGCATTAAGCGCCTCGTTGATTTTTTTCACTCTCTCCGCCATTCGATCTATCCCTCCAAGATATCGATGTTCAAGTCTTTGCCGTCTACCGTCTCGAGCACGAAGTATTGGTAATCATCCTGCTTGGCCGCCTCAATGATCTCGCGTTGCTTACTGCCGAGGTTCTGCCATCCGTCGACGCAGATGACCTTAAGCTGACCGGCCTGCGCCTTCGCCAGTTTGAAGGCGAAATCCAGCGCCTCTCCCTCGGAGAGACCGTCGATAAGCGTGTCGTTGATTCGGATGCGGCCCTGCGCGTCTACCGACAGCCCGTCCACCGGCAAGGCAGCCGTCTTGAGTAGTTCCTTCGGCAGCTCCCGCGCCTTCTGGATCTTCTCCGTGAGGTCGGCCGATCGCGCTTCCTTCGGAGCCAACTTCTCCTTAATGATTTCGTTCATCCGTTCCCACTCACGAAGGTATTCCTTCATCTCCGCTGCCGTTTGCGCAGCCGTGGCAAGCGGCTCCGTATCCGTCCAGACGGTTTCAGCAAGCACCGCCTCAGCGTTGCCGGACTTTTGCCGTTCCAGTGCGATCTGGCTCGCCTCGTGGTCTGCGATCTTGGCCAGGTCCTTCTGTTCGAGCTCCCCGATATTCGCCAGTGCCGTCTTCTTCTCGGCGGCCTGCTCACGGTATTCAGCGATGAATGCACGCGCCTGCTCGGCTTCCTGCTGAATCTCGTCTTTGACCAGTTGCTTCTTCGTCTGGTATTGCAACTTCAGTCGCTCGATCGCTTGCTGCAGCTCAGCATCCAATCGGGTTTGTTCCGAGCTGATCCGGATATCGACATCGTTAATCTTGATCTGTTCGTCTGCGATCCGGTCTTCGAGACGTTTCACGGTTCCGGCCAACAGGTCGCGCTGCCGGTTGTACTCGAGGCGCTTCGCCTCAGCTGCATTCGCCGAACGTTGCTTAATGTCTTCGATTCGGATAGAGAGACTATCGATTACGGCCTGAGCTTCCTTGAGCCGCTTGTTCGATTCCTCAGCCTCGGAGAGCTTCCGGTAGAGGGACTGCAGATTTACATCTCGCCATTCGGCGCCGTCATAGTTCGGCGGTAGGTCGCGCTTAATTCCCTCGATATTGGCGCGCAGTATATTGATCTCTCGGTTAATGCTTTCACGCTCGAAGTAGTAGAGGGATTCGATCTGCTTCAGGATCTGGAGGATATGCGCCTGGTAATCCGCTTCCGGCACCTCGCCGAACCAGCTTTTGATGTCCTCTACCGTCCAGTCGATCGCGAGCATGTTGAGGATGATTTCTGTCTGCTCCTTCAGCGACTTCTGGACAAATTCGATCGGCCGGAAGATCTCCCCGTTGATGAGCTTCTTAAGAAATGCCTCAGTGTTGGCGACCGCCTTCGAATCATGCTTGATCTTCAGATAATCCGTTTTCTCGCTTCTTACCTTGCGAGTGGTTTGGAGGCCGTCGTCCAATTCGACAAACAATTCCGCTTCGCCGGTACCGTGACGTATAACCTCAGTCCGACGATTCTTATTGGTGAATACCTTCTCCAACGCTTCGACCAGGCTCGTCTTACCTGCCCCTGAGTCTCCGGACACCACATTGATTTTGCCGGGACTGAACAGTAGCTCTTTGATACCTAGCCAGTTCTTAATCTCAATTCGTTTGATATGCATAACTGGTTGATCCCTCCTATCGATTTATGACGGTCACCTTTGTTTGCCCGAAATTTTGGGATAAGTATTTAATGCAGCAGTATCGCAAGTGACCTTTTCGCCACACCTGATCGCCACTGTATATTTGAACCTCACAGTTGAGACTTGCGCATTCTGCTATTGGTTCGCTCACTTGCTGTGACATTAAGCATGCTCCTTTCGTTCGTCCGGCCAAGTAGATAGTCAGTCGTGACGTTGAAGTGATCAGCTATCGTAACCAGCATGACAATTCCCGGGCGTCGCTTTCGTGTTTCGAAATGGGACAACGCCATTCGTGAGATACCCAACCGTGCGGCCGTTTCATCTTGCGTCAGCTTGCTCTCGAACCGCAGCTCGTGAATCCGTTCGGCCAGGGTTTGTGCTGTGCGGCTCATGCTGCCGCCAGCTTTGCATGGAGAGTGTTGAGTCGCATTTTATACCGGCAATACTGTTTGTAAGCATGCGCCCTCAAGCTTTGCAGGCAATCCACCGTAGCTCGCTCCTCGAGTTGGAGGTAAAACATGCAGATGTTCCGCAACTGTTGTATGGTCAATTTCATAACCAGCACCTCAAAATTTAGTGTATAAAAATAACATTTACGTAAATTATATTTACTAACAAGGCATGACTAAAGAGCCGTTTGCGACACAAACGATACGAACAGTAGTTCCGTGTTGCGTAAATGATATTTACGCTCTATAATGGAAAAGAAAGTATTAGTCACATTTTGATCTCTGGTCGCTCCCCTGCAAGGTCGGGCCAAAGTTCATAAACGTCAACATTGAAATATCTTGATGCTTTAAACATGAGGGGAACAGATGGGGCCGCTTGTCCGTTCTCGAGCATTCGCAAGAACGTTTCTGTGACTCCCAGATCGGTAGCAACTCTTAGCTGAGTGCCCTTTCGCTGTCTCTCCTCCTTAAACCTAGGGCGGGGCTTACTTGGTTTTGTTTTGGACATCTTGGTAAACACCTCCTTTCAACGTATTTGAATCATAGCATGTAAATACAATTTACGCAACTGGCATTTAATCAAATTCTATTTACGCTAGAAAGAGTGTGGTCCTATAATGTCAATGACATTCGGTCAAAAGATAAAAGAACTCCGCGTCGCCCAGGGATGGGGACAAGAGCATCTTGCCAATAAAATGGGCATGGATCGTGCTAACATCTCCAATTACGAACGTGATGTAGTCAAGAATGTACCTGCTGATGTTCTAATGAAATTCGCAGACTTATTTAAAGTCTCTGCGGATTACCTTTTAGGCAAATCAGAAATCAAAGATTCTATAGATACTGAAACAGAGTTTATTGAGAAGTTAGAATTGTCGGATGACAGATTATTGAGGAATGTGACCCTTACATTGGATGGTGAAGAACTGACCAAAGACGAGGCCATGCATATCATTGCTTACCTCAGGACTGTTCGTCAGTTGAAGCAATCCTAGATTCCCTATAGTTTTCTAGCTCTTTGCGGATATCTTCAACTGATATCCCTATTTTTTTTATCAACTTTTCAATTGGGACGGTAAGTGATTTGTCCGCTGCTCCACTTGTCATGAAACCCCGCCTCTGTGCTGAATCGTGTATTTTCTAGTTAGTTTCCTTGATATACAAATCATACCATGGCACTAAAACAAGAACAAGCGTTCCTATTTTTGTTCAGGATAGGTGGGACCAAAAGCCCCACCTAATCAAATAATACAAAATCAGAATCAGTCTTCCAACTCAACTAATACCAATTTATAACCCAGTGCCTGAGCTAGTTTTTCAAGTGTGTCCAATCGAGGGCTAATAATAGAGTTCTCTATTCTGGTTACTGTGGGTTGTGTTAACCCTGAGACCTTAGCTAATTGCTCTTGAGTCCATTCAAGTTCTTTTCTTTTTTTAACTAAAGTAAGTATTAAATCATTTATTTCTTCTATTTTTTGAATATCATTAGCTGAAACTACTGAGCTTGAGCGTAAAAGTTCATCCTTAAAACTCTCCATTTGAACCCCACCTCCTGTAAAAAAACGCAAAAAAACAAGATCAACTTAGAAGTCAATTTATTAATAATATTCTTGGCACTATTTTATTAGTTTGATTTCCACCTGTTATGGTTGAAATAAGCTGTTTAAAGTAATCACGTTTGATTAAAATATTCCTTATTTGCTTCCACTCTATGCTGCTTCTAGATTTATTTGTTGACATTTGTTTTTGTGAAACTGAACTTTTATTTTTCGTTAGGATCAATTTAATTGATTGTTCTATTAAGAACTTTATTTTCTTCTCTCTTAATTCATCTTTAATCAGTATTTTAAAATAACCCTGCCATAACTTTAATGATGTCGTCATTTAGTTCACTTCTCCCTTTTAATTGAACTAACCTATGTACGCTTCAATGCTCCTATCCTAGTAGGAAGAAAAGGGGGAAATCCCCTTTTCTCAGACACCGAAGCAAGAGATCCATTTAAGTCTTTCTTCCTCCGCCAGAAGGAAGTTCTTTTGATCACTAATTTCAATTCTTTCGCAAACATGCAGATATATTATCTTATTATGCCAAATAAAGAAAAACGCAGAGTAAGGGCGAAGATCAGCTACCCAAATATGCTCACTTATCTGCTCGGTCAATCCCAGAACCCATGGCCCCCCCCTCTCAATAAAATCAATACGTTTGTAAATCCTTAATAAGTAGAACTTTCGAACCTTCTTTGCTGGCGGTAGAAAAAAAAGACGAAAGGGATCGCTGCGGCGGGCATGTTCTCCTAGTATTGAAGTGTACATTGGTCCATACTCCTCCTACAGCAATGAATATGTAGTTTTTCATGCGCGCACATGATACACTATGTATCATTAATTATATGCGTTTTCGTATATTTACGTCAATATGCATCTTTGTATATTTCGAACAAATTTATTATTCGTGTGATTTCCTCTGCACCGACTCCAGGACCTTCAATACTTTGTGTTATTGGTCCACAGAGTTACACCTATGTTAGTAGCGCCTCAGTTCGCAAAACTTCGCGATGAGCTTGTTATTGCTGCAATATAAATCATCGTTGCTTGCGACCTCGAATATTGTATGTATATGAACATCATAAAGCGCCGCTTGAAGCAGCCCGCTGCGGAGGCGGCGCTCAGGTTAGACTAATAGAAGAGCGTCGGACGAAATGTCTGACGCTCTTCTTCTATTTCCAGAAGTCATCCTCATATTTACGGTATCCAGCCTGTTGCAATCCCTGAATAATACGCCCTTTCGTGCTTTGGTTCGGCTTGCGTCCGCTTGCCGAACACACGGCCGTCGCTGTATTCTTGTCGATCCCGCAGATCTCCATCAGCTTCGCTTGTCCCCCGCGTCCGAATGTTTCATCTACCCATTCGCCTAACGGCGATCTTGGCTTCCCAAGTCCCAAATTAACCACCCTCCTGTAATGCAGGGTGGACTAGGACCTCCACATTTATACACCAATCGTGAATAAACGTGGAATTTTGTACAACCGTAGGTCCATAAGCTCTATCATCAACCGTCAGACGGGAGTGTGACGACATGTCAGACAAAGTTCGAAAGAAGCTGGAGGCGCGGCTGCGCGATGGCCGCGATGAGGATCTAAAGGAGGCGACCGTGGGGCTCAGTAGCGGCGTGCTGTCGGAGTTGGTGCGCGACGGCATGCGATTAATGCTCGGGATCCGGACCAAAATGACAACGGAAATCAAGGAACGCCCGCTGATCGTCCCGCCGCCCGACAGCCGTCCGACGCTGCCAGCGCGGCCGCAGCCGCTCGACATCATCCTGCAGCAAAAAGAAAAGACGGCCAGCCCGTCAAGGCCGACCGTCTTTAAACCGAAACTCTAACCGCCGAACACCGCCGGCGCGCCCCAGATCATCATCGCAATGCCTACCGCAATCGCTACAAATGGCATCCATCGTCCCTCCCTCCGCACTCGATACGGCTATTATGATCGGCGCCAGTGCCGCGCATACCGAGGAGGTCATGCTTATGTTTTACATCGTGTGGGGCTGCATCTTTATGGCCATCACGCTCACGATCGTTGCGAAGGGAGGTCGGCGGAAATGATATTCGGTTTCGGTTGCTGTCTCGTCGTCTGGGGTATTACGGATCTCATCAAGAAGGGGCGGAATGCGAAATGATCACCACGATCAACATCAGCGCGCGCTGTTATGACGGGCGCCGTACGAAAGTCATTATGGATTTGGGGCCGCAGCTGCCGCAGATCGAGATCCCGCAGGCGGACGCGCTGCGCATTAACCGGGTCCTCGCGCACCTCAAGCGCAACCATCGCGCATATACCGCAGCCGTCATGCTACTAGCCATTATGCTTGAGCCGTCCGGTGTGCTAGCCGCGTCCGTCAAGACGATGTCCGGCGGGCGGAACATTATCCTGCTGCTGCAGAAGGCATCGTTTTGGGTCGGGATGGGGATCACGATTTGGGGCATCGTCGAGGCACAGCTCGACTTTCCCGGCTGGAAGGGGAGGATCATCAAAGGTGTGCTCGGATACATCGGCATCCTGCTTGTGCCGCTCGTCTTCCTTGAGCTACAATGCAGCCTGCAGGTAAACGTCTGGGATCAGATCGAGCAGCACCAGCAGCAGATCGCGCCGCGGCTTGATCCGACATACATCCCGCCGACGAAAGGGTGACGGCCATGATTATCAACATCCGCCCGCGGATCTCCTCCGCTTATGGAGCGATCGACAGCGCGCATACGGCTCCGCATACAGGCGTTGACGTCGCCATCCCGGAAGGCACGGAGCTCCATGCCGTCGCTGACAGCGTCGTCAGCCGGATCGTCGAGGGAGCCGACCGGCTCGGCAATGGCGTCATGCTACACACGCCGGACGGCCACGACGTCATCTACGGCCACCTGTCGCGGATCTCCGTCCACCCCGGCCAGCACCTGCAGGCAGGCGATGTCATTGGGCTATCCGGCAACACCGGGCACAGCACAGGGACGCATCTGCATCTCGGGCTCATGGAGGACGGCCATTACATTGACCCGACGCCGCTGGTCGATGCTGCGCTCGGTACAGCGTTGCCCGCCGCCAAGGGCCACGGCGGCCCGCTCGGCGGACTGCAAAATGCGCTCGAAGGCTTCAACAACACGATGAGCGCGATCAGCCACGCATTCCGCGAGGTCGCCTACTGGCTCAACCCGGTCAACCTCTGGCGCGAACTCAGCGACGTGTTCGGTTCGGGCGCGCTCGATAACCCTTTGATAATCGCCACGATCGTCCTGATCATGATACTAATGGGCGGCGCCCGCTGGCCGAAGAAGTGGATCGCTTGGGGCTGGGTCGTTTTCTGGATTCTGAGGGGTATTGTGTTTGCGTGAAAGAAACGAAAAGGTCAGCGAGTTATACTCCCGCTGACCCGTACACTTAATCAACTATGAATGGCAGTTGCATAGTCGAATCCGAAATCCCAATAGTTATGTCCTTTGACTTTCCAATAAACGGTGTAGCCTGGAGGAACGTTGATAGCTTTGGCATATTCAGTGTTTCCAAAACCTGTATCTGCTACATTAACGGGGAAGCAGTATCCCGTTGTATTACAGTAATCAACTTCAATGTCATAGTTAACAGCTGGGTTCATTGGCATCACAAAGATATTTACAATGGTTGAAAATGTATAGGTGTTGGTATACTTCAGCCAATCAACATCATTCGTACTGTCGAGTTTTCCAACGTAGTCCATTCCAAGTGTTCTTGTGATGGCGTAGTCCTTAGAATCAGCCAAACCTGAGTACGCACTGACAGACTGAGATAGAAATACAGTAAGAATGACGGCGAATAAAAAGCTAAGTTTCATTTGACGTTTCACCACGATACCTCCAATTGTTTGAAATTCTCCCACAATACTACCAGCTCTATTGTTATTAATAAATAGGGATAATATACCATTTTACCAATCTATTAACTGAATGATGAGGTGATTCTTACATGATTACCGCGATCATCGGCAGCACTCTTTACCGTCTTCACGACAATGGTCAGGTCGACCGTGTTGAGCTCTATCCTATCGCACACCACTCGCAGCTGCCGGTGGTCGCGCCACTCCGTTGCGGCGAGGAGCAATCCAGCCCACCGCGGCCCTCCCGGCCGTTTTTCCGAAACAGGGTCGCCAGCATGCTCATCAAATCGGCGGGCGCCGCTGGCAGGTTCACGCGGCGTGTGACCAATGCTGTCGAGACAATCCCTTGGGATCGGTTCTACCGGAGGGAGCCGGACGATTTTGTCGTCTACGAGATCAACCCGACGCCATCGATTCGCAATAACCAGGCTTATGTGCTGGCCAAGGTCATGGCGAGCTTCTACCGCTCGCCGAAGGAGCGCCGCCGCTGGGGCAACCCGGCCGTGGGCGAGACGATCTGCACTGACCGCAGCCCCTATCGGTGTAATTTCCGGATCGTCATGCGCGCGGGCAGCGTCAACTTCTACCTGCTCTTGCCTCGCGACAAGGCGGGCGAGGTGCTCCGTAAGGCCGAAGCGATCTACGATGCCGGCATCACGATCCAGGAGATCGCCGGCGGGCTCCCGCGGCTTGACCCGGCCAAGGTATTTTGTACGGAGCTCTCCTATCGCCGGCATGACATCTTCTCCCTCGCAACCGACAAGGACAACAACTACCCACTGCCGTCGATGCTGACGGCCGTCCGGACTCTCGAGGGAGATGACGTCGCAATCTTCGATGCGCTGCTTGAGCCCTACGATCGGCGGGCGTGGATGCGCGAAGCCAAGGAAGCGCACGACCTGCTCGAAAAGGGATACGTGCCGGACGCCAGCCTGCAGCACAAGTTCCTGCGGCTGATCCACCAAGCGTTCGAGCGCGCTCGTTATGAGCTGTTGGAGCTAACACGGTTTACGAAGGAGCAAAAGGCCGCGCTCGCCGAATGGCGCCGCGAACAGAGCAGCTTCCGTGAGGCGGCACAAATCCGGGAGGAGATGACACCAGCCAGCAAACGCAAGCCGGGCGAGGACGTTCTGAAGGGTTGGCTACGGATCGCGGTGCAATCGGAGGATGCAGGCCGCCGCCGCGACGCCGCCTACACGATCGCCAACGCGTGGAAGGACATCAGCGGCAACAACGAGCTCGAGCGGTACGACGTGCCACCCAAGTGGACAGCCCGGTATCTCGACGCGATCGAAACGCGCCGCGGCTTCTCGATCCGGTTCCACCCGCTCAAGCTGAGCACCGATGAGGCAGGCAAGCTGCTGCAGCTCCCAGGTGACTCCCTCATCGAGGAGTTCCCGCAGATTCAGGCGCGTAAGGTCAAGGAGATCAGCCTGCCCGACGAGCTGACGCGCGAGAATGTTCGGTCAGTCCGTATCGGCTGGGTCACGGAGCGAGGCGTGCGTAAGCTGGCAAGACAGCCGCTGGAAGCTTACGATGGCGCATCTCTCGCCGCGGTATACGATGCCCTCTGTACGGCCGCATTCGGCCAGGGCAAACAAGGCAGCGGCAAGTCGGAGGGTTACGGGACGGTCTACGCTTACGACATGGTCATGGCCGGCTTCAGCATAATCTTGATCGACACCGCGGACGGCCAGATGCTTCGCAATTTCGTAGACTGCCTGCCCTCGGACTTTCCAGAAGAGAAGATCCACTGCCTGAATTTTGATAACAAGGCATGGCCAATCCCGACCGGCTGGGAAGACGTTTACGGGCGCGAGTTCTCAGCGGCCGCCGGTGACAGCGAGTTGGCAGCGCTCGAGATCAGTGAGAAGATCACCGCGCGCTTCCTTGGGTTCGTCAATAGCCTCGCGAAAGGCGAATTCACGGACCGGATGCAACAATATATCACCAGCTGCATGCGGGCGGTGACCGTCCGGCAGGGTTGGGCATACCTAGACCTTGAGTTGGCACTAACCTCCCCTGCCTATCGGGATGAACTTATGGACCTGCCGGAAGTGCAAGCCATGTCGGACGTGATGAGCGACTTGCGGGCGCTGCAGCAGAAGGCAGAGCGCGGCGCGGATGCTTCGGTCACCGAACCGATCCTTTCTCGCTTGAAGGCGCTCAGCAGCACCCAATTCCTCGCTAACCTTTTCTATCAGCCACCGAAGATGAGCGCCGACGGCAAGCCGGTCCTCGACCTGCGCCGGATCATGGATAACCCCGAAGGCGGATACGGGCACGTCGTCGTCATTCAAGCGAGCTTTGACGCCTGGCAGGAGGCTCAATCGACCATCCTGGGTTTCGTGGATGACAAAATCAATTTCAATGCATTCAGCCGGATCGACACGGAGCAGTCCGCTCGCCGGCCGGTGCTGAAGTGGATCGACGAGCCGCACAAGATCGTCGGGGCCATCGAGGACCGCGCATCCGGCACCGCAGTTGAGTTCCGCAAATACCGGGTCAAAAGCCTGTTCACCGGCCACTCCATCGACCAGATGGGCAAAGCGGCTAACGCCCTGCTGGACGGCGGCGCCTGCATCACCAGCTACAAGACCGAGCGAGAAAGCGAGCTTAAGCGGTTCGCGCATGCTTTTGCGCCGTACACCGACGCCAAGGCGCTGTATGCCTCCCTGCCGGATAAACACGTTGCGATCAACAAGGTTCGGCTGCCGAGCGGCAAGGATGCACCCGCCTTTATCGCAGAGATGGTGCCGCCGCCTCGACAGGTCAAAGACCGCAGCCACGTATGGCAAGCATGCGCTGAGCGGTACGGCAGGCCCTGGAAAGAGGTGCGCGATACGATACAGGTGAAGCGCGCGCGATATGCGCAGCTCGATACGGAATGGCAGGCGGAGAACGAGGAGGTAGCGGAGACACAGCGGAGCAGAAAGAAGAAAGCAAGGTGATAGCGTAATTTCGTATCTTGACGAAAAAGGCAGCCGATCGCTGACCGGCTGCCCACTCGTACTTAGGCACTTAATACTAGATTTATTTTAATAAATGAGCATCAAAAAGACCTACTGTAAATTGGGTTGCATGAGACTCGTTAGAGACTTTGAAGCCGATTTTTTGGGCTCCGCTAACATCAATGTTAAGATCAGCTGGGAATTCACCAGCTTTAACCGATCGCGTTGCTACAGAAACATCATCCAACATAACCGTGAAAGTTACTGTTTCCTTAGTAGCTTTACTATCGTCTGTAAAGCCTAACTTTGAGACGAACTTTTTATATTGGCCGTTAAGAGGAAACTCGAGTAGAGCTTCTTTTGCATCAGAAAAAATATAATTGGTACCGATTGTAATATAATTATTGTACGAGTTTCCTACAGTGTCTTTAACAATATCTCCTTCATTATAGGAATACTCGTAGGTGAAGTCTTTGCCATTTTCTTGCCAGTTCATATGCTGGAGGTTATCCCCGAAATACTTTGCAGTGGCTTCAGGTTGTTCCCCAATCCAGACAGTCGCTGTTTTCGAGTCCCATTTAACTTCTTCGCCAAGAGATTCCGCAACAAAGCGTAATGGAACAAATGTCGTCCCATTTAAAACGAATGGTTGTTCAGTAGGTGTTTTTGAAACTTTATTGATTTTTATGTCCTTCACATTGTAAAAAACCTCAATCATCTTACCGCCAGCAGCGTAAGCCGTAGCTCCTGTTACAACTGTTCCGATAAGTAACCCTGCTACTAGACCCTTCACTTTGTCTTTCATGATAGTTCTAACGACTCCTTTTATGTTGTATGTATATAAATCTTTTGACCTATTTTCGACAATGTCTATAATAAAACCTTTTTTCCTTCTTGTCACTTATTTTGTAACTATCTCCCTTGGTAATTTCAATTTGCCCTTTTCCTTGGCGCTCTTCGCGGGTATGCCCGACAAGCACGTCGCGATCAACAAGGTCCGGCTGCCAAGTGGCAAAGACGCGCCAGCGTTTATCGCTGAGATGGTCCCGCCGCCGAAGCATGTCAAGGATCGTAGTCACGTCTGGCAGGCATGCGCGGCTGGAATTGAGGAGACTATTGAGGCACAGAAGAGGAAGAAAAAAGCAAAATAAAAGGAGATAGTCGTCTAATAGCGCGAGGCAAATGATCAACCATTTTGTGTAATCTTTAAAAATATTACACTTTACTTACTGCAAATCTCGTAATATACTTTTATTGAATTACCAAATGTTAGGAGGAAATATTGTGAAGAAGAAGTCAGTAGTAAGTTTTTTTCTTGCGGTGATTGTCTTATTAATCGCCGCCGTACCAGCGTTCGCTGCAAACTCGTCTAGCATTACCGTAAGTACCTATCAGCATGCTATGACACCACTTCCTGTAGATGGTTTGGGACAATACGGAAAAATTACTCTTTCCGGGAATGGTGATGCGTCTTTATACGTTTATTACAATAAAGGTGACGGTGTTTGGAGACAATGGACAATCAATGATCCAGGAACGGGTTGGTTGTTCCTGAGTAGTACCGGTGGCTCAAAATACCTTGACTTTTATATGAACATAGGTTGGCAATATAAAGTTGAAGTATTTGCATCGAACTCTACTAGTGCGACAGGTACTATTAGAAACACACTGTAATATAAGATTCCCACTATAGAAAACTGCAAGGTGTGTCTTCACATCATGCAGTTTTTTCATTTACTGTTCAAAAACATTTTCTTAGAAACGTTTTTTTGCAATATTTATGGAGTGACTAAATTCCCAAAACGGGCATATAATATACGAACAAACATTCGTAAAGGTGTGCCGATATGGAATTCACTCCGCCCGATCATAGCCCCTTCCTCCCGCCGGAATACATAATCGATCTGGTAAAGGAGCATCTCTTGCTCCACGTTCAGCTGTTGATCCTCGAACACGATATGAAGGTGCTGCAGCGCAATGCGGATTTGAGGATGGGAACGATCTACGTTCGGAAACACCAGCAGATGATCGATTCAACACTGCGTCAACTTAACTTAAATAAGCGGACGCTAAACGAGAAACCCGGATTAATTAAAATCGTCGAGATGAAGATAACCAAGGGCAAGGCACAGTGCTGGTACCTCTACAACAAATACGAGTACGACATGATGCTGCTTGGTGCTTATATGAGGGCCGACATCATGATACGGATCGCGCAGATGATGAGCGTGGATTTGACGCAACCGTGTGCGGATGACATCGAGGAAGATCGTGGGGAAAGTACAATCACGTTGTAAGCTTGCAAAAGGCCCGCGGCCGCACTCCTGATTGTGGGCAGCCGCGAGCTTTTTTTGTTTTTAATACTGTCCGTCAATCTGGAATTTAACCGATGCATAATTTGTTATATCATCTGTCGTTATCATTGTAG
The DNA here is from genome assembly GCF_042431225.1 of Paenibacillus aurantiacus. NCBI lineage: Bacteria > Bacillati > Bacillota > Bacilli > Caryophanales > Paenibacillaceae > Paenibacillus > Paenibacillus aurantiacus. The sequence goes on from NZ_JBHMDO010000047.1 coordinate 260,001, forward strand.
TGGTCTTGGTGTCACCTTTCACCAGATCGCTAGTAGAGCCATTAGCCGTACCCAATCGCTTGCCGTTACTGTCATAGAACACTGCGGAGAACAGGACGCCAGACACATCTTTGTCGTTGCTGTTTGTGATATTCACGGTAATTTCGTACATATCCAAAGCGTTTTTCCTAGCTTCAAGCTGAGTAAAGACGAAGCCGCTAGCTTTGAACGTTCCTGCCGCTGCCTGTGCAGCTTGGCCTTTAGACGTCACGGATACGACAGACGACTTTGAGTCATACCCCACTTCCGCTCCAAGCAATTCCGCAGCAGCGCGTAACGGTATGTAGGTTGTCCCGTTAATGACCTTCGGTTCAGCCGTAGATACCTGACCATTCACCACCAAGGTCAGCTTGTTGGCAGCGTACGCACCAGCAATGGCCGATACTGCCATCAGCGACACGATCCCGATCGAGATCAAGACTTTCTTTTTCACGCGACGAATCTCCCCTTTGCAAAATAGGAACACAGGAAAATATTATCATTGCCCCTGCGAGCTATTTGTCGATGTCTGTCGGGAGAAACAAAAAAAACGTCGGCATCAGCCAGCAATAGGTTCAGCACAAAACTAACCATCAGGAAGTATGTCCTATTAAATTGAACTCAAAGAGATGTCATAATTAATTCGTGTAAATAAATGGATTAAGTGGAGGGGTAACCATGGAGAAAGAATCCAACATAATTTCCCGTCGTGAAGCACTAGGGGTGATCGGTACTGTCGGTGCAGGAATAGCTGGCGCTGTTTTATGGCCGGCTAAGGTTTTTGGCGAAGTTGAAACAATTCCCCCCACAGTGGAAAGCGTTGCTCAAACGACTTCGACTTTTGACGAAATTCGAAAAGGATATTATTACATATCCGCTCCATCCTCTACAGAAACAGACTCAACCTCAAGAATACAAGGTGTTATTGATGATGCTATTTTGAATGGAGGTGGCACCATTTTTTTTCAGCCTGGTGTTTACAAACTTTCAATAAACATCAATAACTTTTATAAGTCAGACTATGATGTATCGCAGAATGATGGCAGGTTGAGTTATGCTGCCATAAGAATAAAAACTGATAAACCACTGTCTTTAGTAATGTATGGAGCTACTTTTTCCATTATAATTGGTAAACGAACGGAGAACTCAGCATACGGAGCTTTTTTATTAGATGGCGCTAAAAATGTTCATCTAGTTGGTGGATCCATAATTTCAAATCGAACGCCAACAAAAGATGATGGTCATCACATGTCACATCCAGGTGTAATTTTGTTTGGTACTGAAAATTGTTCCGTCACAGGTATGACTTTGAAGTTTATGTCACAGGGAATCAGTAGTTTCAGATCGAAAACATCACATATTAGCAGCTGTATTATCGAGGACTGTAGAGCATCGGGTGTTATTCTCTTTGTTTGCGAAAATAACAAGGTTGAATTATGCACTATCAATAATTGTGCCGATGGTCAATTGTCATTGTTTGGGGGAGGGTCTAATAATCTAGTTACGAATTGCAGAGTCACTTACACCGGTACAAGCAGTGCACAAGGAATTACCGTTGAAAAAGAGCGCAATTCACAGGTAAGTAACTCGACCGTATTAGGTCATTATTATGGAATCGACATTAAAAATGGGGCTAGTAACTGTGTTATCGGGCCGAATAACCGATGCTATAATAATAACATTAACATCGCAATCAGACCTGGCGATGATAATGGTAACGGTACAAAACCATCCAATAACATTAGTATTATTAACAACAATGCAACTGAACCGACAGGACAGGCAAGCAGTGCTTGTATTTTAGTTTCTGCGGGGACTGGCCATATAATAAGTGGAAATATAGTGGGCAGAGATAAATATTTATACGAGTCTACAGCCACTAACAAAGATAAGGATATTACGATCGAAGCAGCTATTAACATTTATGGTAAGGAAGCTGTGACAAAGGATATCACTGTCATTAATAATATATTTCAAATGGAAATAGATACCGAACAGATTGATGTCCCAAAAAGAATAACAAAAGGTAAGTCCTTAAATGCCAATGAATTCGTTTCTAATTTGGTGATTGAAGGTAATCGCTTCTTGGGTTCATTTAATACTACAACAACAGGGACACCAACAAGTGGCATATATCTTAAGTGTTCGCAATTCAAGATAATTAATAATTCATTTGAAGGCTATGTACAAAAAGATAACGAATATTTAGCAATTGTGTATAAAAATGAATCACTTGTCGAGCACTACCCTTCTCCGGCTACATTGAAAAATAAAGCCATAATAACTAATAACACTTTTAATACCCCAGCTAATTCATGTATTTCTCTTTCCAAAGCGTATAACGTAAGCATCGAAGGAAATCAATTTTATGGCGGAGGTCAAAATCGCCACATTATTTACTTGAATACTTGCAAAGTCATAAGAGTTAAAAATAATGAAGTTTATCATGCTCTTGGTACTGTGACGTGGAGCGTGAGATTTGTATCCATCGCTGATTCAGGGGATATAACCAAACGATTTGTATATATTTCTGACAACCTGGTTGTATCCGAAAGTACCAGCACGGACACTGGAAAGAACATTATTAATGATGTTACTGAACCAGGAGATTCTATAAACACTATTATTAGACTAAATCAAACATAGCCAAATGACGAACCCCTTCTCTTAGATAGGGGTTCGTTTATTATTGGATGCCTCTATCGATAAGGAGACAATTAATATCTTCCTATACTTTATTTCACGATCGTGCGATTGGTTCTAACATTCCATGACACGCTTAAGCCAATAACTTCTCCAAATGTCCGTAATGGAACGTATGTCACGCCGTCTATTTGCTTCGATTCAACAGTCTTCCCGCGCACCACTACCGTTCCCGGCGAAGCTGCCGGTTCTTCTCGTTTGAATGCGACGCCGAACAATTCGCAGATACCACGCGCCAGCTCCTCGGCGCATTCGCTACGGTAGGATTCAGACATCAACAGCCGCGCTTCATCTTGATTGGTCATGAATCCCGCCTCGACCAAGACGGACGGCATGTTCGTCTCGCGAAGGACATGGAAGTCTGCGGTCTTTACGCCGCGGTTCGGCAATTGCGTTCCGGCGATCAGGTGGCGATGCAGGATCTCGGCCGCTCGTTTGCTGGCCGCGCTGGTGGGATAGTGGAACGTCTCAATGCCGCAGGCGCTCCCCCACGCCTCGCCTGCTGCGTTTGCGTGAATGCTGATATATAAATCCGCCTTCGCCTTGTTCGCGGCGTCTGTGCGGGCCTGAAGTGGCGTATCTACATCGGTAGAAGCGACCAGCAGCGTGCGGAAGCCGCATCGGCGCAGGTGCGTGTCCAACTTGGCAGCAACTGATCGATTGAACTCGTTCTCTTTCATCACGGACCCATCAGAGAATACCGGCGTCCGTTTGCCCGGCGTCTCCATTCCATGACCGTCGCAGATTGCGACCAACTTCCCCATCTCATTCGCTCCTTTCAATTTTACGCAGATCGCCGATCCCAGCAGGCGGCCCGCTCCCTGATCATTCGGCCATAGGTACGTGCTCCCGCCGCCGTCGCCGTTCAGAGCATCGAGGCAGCCGAGCTCGTCCATGATCTCTCCAAGTTGATTCAGCGAAACAGCATCGACCGTCGTGACCAGCACCAGCTGCCCGACCGCCGTGATTCCGACCGCTGTCCGGATCGCTTTCCGCTGCCAGATATCGTCGCCGAGCCGGTCGCGTGTGATCGTTTCCTTGATGACGTTCTTTCCAGCACGGCGCAATACCGGTGAACCTTGAACCGCCCAGCGCACCGATTGAGGCGCCTTGCCGATCCGCAGCGTACCATCCGTTTGCATATACAGCTCTTCACGTGGGACAGTCTTCGGAATGTCGCTGATGACCGTCTTCCCAGCCGACGATCAAGCGACCGATCGGCACCCCAGACTTTATGTCTGCAAAATTAAAATTGAGGGCCATGTCGGCCCCCGTTGACTTTGCTATATCCCGCACGCGGGCGCCCGACTGATACGCCGCGAATACTTCGTCCATACGCGGATCTACAGTGACGACTCGAACATTAAACCCGTTGATCTTCATTTTTTGCGTTCCCCTTTTCGCTCAACTGCTCAAGGAAATCGCGAATCTTACCTGGTAGTGGAACTCCGATTGTGCCAAGGTTTTCGACTACCGACAATCCCTCGCGACCACCATAAAAGTAAATAGCCGCTGTCCGAAAAATAGGAGCGCCTGGTTGAATCCACTCATCCAGTAGGGACGCCAAACCTACAATGAACAGCACTACCGCTTTGCGGATACCGCCCCAAAACATGACGTCGCTATTGACCTTCTTATTCTTTATTGCGCCGAGAACGCCGGTGACGTAGTCGGCCACCATCAAAACGATAAGGACCTGCAAAGCCTTATCCCATCCACCAAGCCAATCCGTAGCAATAACCCCAATGGAGGCAATTGCCCCACCGATCGCCGTTTCCTTTCCATTCGTTCCCACCGCTGCTGTCAAAATGACCGTGCCCATCTCTTTGATTTGGTTCACCTTTTTCGCCTCCAATTCAAAATTAATAGGCCCCGCCTACTAAGCGGAGCCCTCAACGACCGGCACAAGATCCGGCCTCTTTGTATAAATTTCTGCATATACCAGTTCGCGGTCTTCCTCGTTCAGAGCCGTGTAGCTGTTCACGATGCCCTCGACTTGGCGCTCCCCCCGGTTGTACCGCGTTATGCATGCATTGGCGATAATGCGTATGATAAACATCGACATGGTTACTCACCTCCTCCCACGCCGAATAGCTCCGCAAGCGCGAGCTCCACGTCTGCCAACCTGGTATTAATCTGCTCGAATCGGTCCTGCTCGACGGCGGCCGCGTCGGCCACAACTGTAATCGTCACTTCATTAAGCCTGCTGGCCGTCACCTCGCCAACGCGCACCGTTTGAGTACCAGCAGACTCGAACGTCAGCTGCAGCGCGGCGGTTCCATCGGACGATGAGACTTTGGCGATGACCTCCCCGGTTTCCCGCTCGAAGGTAAGGCTCTCTTGGTCGGTCTCCGCCGTGATGCTAACCGTATACGGAAATCGATCCGCTCGGAAGCCTCCTCCACCGTGAAGGATGGCCGGTAACGTCTCGATCAGGACCTCGCCGTCATCACTGTAGACCTTGTATCCTTCGATAATCATGTACCATCCCTCCTCACGTTAGCGCCACTTTGGTGTGATAAGTGGCACCGTTGCCACCAGCTAGAGGTGGGAGGGGCTGGTTTGAACTGACATAACCTGTTCCCGCTGTCCCACCCGTGACTACCATTGAGGCACTGCTTGCAGGAGCGATAACGCTAACAACCCCACCCGCACCACCGCCTCCCCCAGCAGCCGCTGATGTGTCAGACCCATTCCCGCCATTTCCACCTTTGGCTTCCAATGTCAGTGAAGGCACCGTGCTCTCACTAAGCATAATAATAAGCCCACCTCCTCCTCCTCCAGCACCTGCTGAGGAATAATTACCAGAGTTACCTGATCCGCCACGCCCGCCGCTTGCTACTACAGATCCACCCCCGCCGCCGCCGGGATTCCATCCTCCTCCGTTATTTCCATTTCCACTACCGCCGCTCCCGCCTCCACCACAAATGAGCAGGTTCGTATCCATCTTTGCGAGCCAATGAGGAAATCGAAATCCTAGCGAGCTGAACAAGGAAAGAGAAGCTTCGCCTCCAGATCCGGCAGTATTATTATGAGCAAACGAATTTCCGCCGCCAATCTTGGTGACTTCTTGAAAATAGCTTGAACCGCCATTGCCTCCCCCGCCTGATCCGCTCGCCGCCCCCGCGACGCCTGCGCCGCCGTTCGCTCCGTTCGCTCTTACAGCGCCGGTGCCAGTAATCGAACGAGCGAATATAATTACAGCTCCTGCACCTGCACCTCCGTTGGAGCCGAATCCCGAGCCACCTGCTGCTGGTGCTCCCGCTAGAATCGTACCATTCAGGACCAGCGAATCGCATGCAATGATCGCTGGCTCGATCGTATTCGGCAACTTAACTGTAGCACCTGCCGCAATGGTGATCGTGTTGGCGATAATCACGTTGTCCGTTAACGTGTAGGTCTGCGAGGCGGTATATGAGAGGTTAGTAGCTGCCTTACCGCACCGGACCATCTCGCGGTACAGATCATATAAAGGACCGACCTTTCGCCCCTGGTTTACGCCGATCTGAGTGAGAAGTGCTAATTCTGCTCCGTCCCCCATTTAGAATCTTCCCCCTTTCTCCTAAGTGAATGACTTGGTGTGACCGGCAAGCGAGCCGTCTCCGTTATATGAGTAGGTCGTCGTGACTGTCACACCGTTGCCGCTGATCGCGTAAGTCGCGAGGCTGCCGTCGGTCAGGTTGTATGTGAACGTGGACGTTCTAACCGTTGTCGTTCCCTTCTTCTCTACGGTCTGCGACAGCTGGCCGTTCGTATTGTAGGTGTTCGTCGCCGAATCAGTATCAAGTCCGAGTAACATTGCATGGGCCTCTTCAACTCCAATCTCGAGCTTGTTGAGATTGGCCGCGTTGATCGGCGTACCGGCTTGAGTCGTCGTTCCGGGTGCCGGACTTAACTTGTAATGCTTCCTCGGGCCAAAAATTGTAGCCGCACTGCCTTGTTCTAGCTGTGGATGTGTGATGTAATAAGCGCCCGGACCATCGCCCGAATTTCCGAACAGCACGAAAACTACGCTATGCTCACCGCTGTTGAATGTGATGTTTCCCGATGCTCTATAAGCTGCTCCCGGTAAACTCGCTGTGATGCTTTCGTTAAAAACAGCGATATAACCGTACCGTTCTTGGGTCGATAACGTATAAACCGTGTTGGGCGTGACTTGGACTTTAACCTGAACCCAACGAAAACTAGCGCTAGGGCTCGCTGTCAGCTTGTAATCATCCTGCGGATCGATCACGGCGTTAAAACTTGGATGATTGAATTCCCATTCCGTGAACGGCGGCAACAAGTTTGTATTACTCCCGCCATTGTCCCTCATGTAGTAAGTCAAAGGATTTTCTACTATGCGGTCATTCCAGATCGTTCTGATGTAGGTCATCAGTAAATTGGCCCCCCTTCCCCGCACGTCTGCGTTCCGCAGTAGCGCAAATTGTCGTATACTAACAAGCCTAGTGCAAACAAGAGCATCAGGTTTCCTTCCAGTCGGTTGGCGTCCGAATAATCGAAGCCGTACCCGCGCGCCCAAACCTTGCCTGGCTCGTACCCTTGTGGCGTGATGAAGTTCGTGCGGATTGTTTCAAGGTTTTGCTCGATTCGATTAATATCCGAGAGAAAGAGCAGACTGGACTTGGTCCGGCCCGTAACCGACGTCATGGCCGGCATGGTGTATTGGATGCTATTCAGGTAGGTGGCCACGGTCGCTAGGTTGCTCTCGATCCGGTTGAAGTCCTCCGCATTAATCGAGTCATTCACGCCCCAGTCGAGTTTTGGAACAATCCATACCATCTAGTTCACCGCCCCGCGCGCTTCCGTCTTCGCCGACAAATAACCAGCGTAGTTGATCTCGTTCTTCGTGATAAACACCTTCATGTCGGCCCCGTATGTGTTCTCGATCGTAATGACATCGCCTAGCTCATGGGCCGGATTGCCGCGCCAGTTGGATTGATACGCTGCCCGATAGCCGCGCTGCGCCAGTATCCAGTTCGCGACGGCCTCCGCTTGCCCCGCCGTGTTGATCAGCGTATTGCCGTCCAGCTTCAACGTATCTCCTTTGATTGGTGCCGCGACCGTGACGTCTGTCGATGTATCGAGGTTAGTCCAGTAAGATACGACCACTTGCCCCGTCGCCTTCTCCAGTTTGATCTGCGCCTCGTTGTACTGGTTGTCGAGCGCGATAGCGTCTACGGATGTCCCCATGGCACCGAGCCGACGAATCGTAAGCACGTTCTCCCGCGTCACCCAAACGACAGCGCGGCCGGCGATAGCAATCATCTGGAGGATGTCCCTGCAGCTGGCCCGCTCGACCAGTCCGAGTGTGCCGACGTCCTGTAACGCAGTATCAATATCGTAGTTGGTCACGCCGCACAGCGCGAACATGTCGACAGCCATTTGATAGAGGTTGTATCCCGCTCTAGGGGAAAGGTTCTCGTGCTCCGTTTCGGCCATCGTGTCGAGGTTGGTCCGTGCCGTGAACGTCGCTGTCATGCTACCCTCATCGCTCCGCCATTCCGCCAGCAGATAGTTTCCGATCGGTACATACTCGTAATTGCCGTTGCCGATATCCAGTCCGATTTCTGCAATCACTTGCTGTCGTTCCTGCAAATACTTGTAGAAACCGGTTGGATTCAAGATGTTGAACTCGCGGCTGCTGTTATCGACTGTGAAGGTGAATTCCGGGGACGGCATTTCGCCGGACGTCAGGTCGATCTGCTCGACCAGTCCCATGCTGACCAGGTTGTCGTCCGTGTAGACCCTGACCACGCCGAAGTCGACTTCGAGCACCCGCGCGCGGCGGTCGCTGCGGCACCACTTCTTAATCGTGATGATGATTTTCTTGTAGTTGTACAGCTGGCCGATCGGCGTGCAAAGCGTGTCCGTGTTGCCCGTGACGTTGACCGTCGCAATGACTGAGTTGTCAGCGGCGTAGGCGGCCACGGTGAAGTCGGTCGCGTACTCCTCCGCATCGAAAGTAATCGTAAGGCCAAGGCTGGAGTGCGTCGTGCCGAAGTTGAATGTCAGGGTCGGAAAACTCACGAAAGTTCCGTTGGCGCCGCTGAGCACGCTGCTACAGAATCCCATTTCGCCGTTGTTGGCGATTGTGTCGTCCGCGAACGTGAACGTGCCGTCCAGTTTGAACCGGTCCGTCTCCAGCGTCGCCAGGCGCGAGCTAGTCGTGCGCTTCTTGTTGATCAGCTGTTGCTTGTTGCTGATCGCGGCCTCCCCAGACGTCGTGATGCTGGTCACGTCGCTGGCCGCAGTCACGTCGGAGATATCGAACGTCACCCGCCCAGTCGTAGCCCGGTAGGGGGCGTAAATGCCAGCCTTGAATTTCTGACTCGTCTCGTACACGAGCACCACCACCCTACCTTTCAATCAAATTGAATTTGACATCCTTATATCGCGGCACGCCGTTTTGGAAGTCCATCATTGGGGAGGTTCGGCCCCCAGCGTAGAAAGTCCCCGTCCGGCTGCCACCAGTTTGAGGATCGACATAGGTGACAGAGAAGAACAAAGGACTGACGGCATTAAGAACCTGCTGTACCTGCGTCGCAGTCAAGGTCTTCCAGGTGAGCTCGATTTTGCGTTTTACGGCGATTCGTTCTCCAATCATGTCGCCCTTAGCGTTTCTTTCCACATTATTGATGTCTTCGATATTTACCGTGTAATCCGAAGGGGTGGGAAGCGCCACCCCGGCAATCGAAATAAGCGCCACGCGCCTTCGCCTCCTACGTCGTTCGAATCATACTACCGCCGATCCGGCGTTGCTCTCGGGCTAGATGTGGAGCGATTGCGCGCGCGATAGCAGCACCATCGATGTTCAGCACAACATCTCCGTTACGATGACCCCCGTTCTGCTGGAATTGCATCGCGTGCATGACCGCCGTGCCGAGCGCGCCGGCCAGCTTGTCGACAAACGAAGTATTCTCCAATGGTACGATCATCTCCGCGCCCGCCTCGCCCGCGATGTAGTTGCCCATGTTGGTCTCACCGTCGACGATCCCACCGCGTGCCAGCTTCTGGAGCCGCGGCATCTCCGGGATATTGATACCGAAGCTATTCCCGCCTACACCAGGAATCCAGTCAGGAAATTCGAATTTGATTTTGTTCAGCCCCCGGACAACCCAGTTCATGCCGTCAATGATGCCGTTAAACAGACCGACGAACAGATTGGCAATCGGATTTACAACGTTAGACTTCAGCCAATCAGCGGCCACCGACCATACAGTCTTGATGCTTTCCCACACTGTCGCCGCCGTCTCTTTGACCGTGTCCCAGTTTTTGACCAACAGAACAATACCAGCCACCAAGGCAGCTACAGCCGCGATGACCAAACCGATCGGGGACGTGAGGACTGCCAGAGCGGTGTTAAAGGCCGTGGTCACAGCGGTACCAATGCCCGCCGCAACATTCCAAGCGACCATGGCGGCAGTCATTGCTACCTGCGCAATTGTCGATGCTGCCATGGCTACCTTGTTCGCGACCATCGCTGTCGTTGATGCAACCCATCTTGCTGCGTTCGTCGCTAGCGTAGCGGCAGCCGTAGCCATTGCTTTTACAAAATCGCCAATCAGTAATGCTTTGTTTGCTACCAGCGCCACCCTGTTGGCTGCGATCGCGGCAGTACTCGCCACCCATGCAGCGGTCTTCTTGGCTAACGCCGCGGCAGACGCCGCCAGCGAGACGACTAAATCCTTGGCGTACATCACGTTTAAGGCGGCCGTCTTCGCGAGATTAGCCACCTTCGCGCCGGTTGCTGCCCAGATCGCCGCTGTCATCCGTGTGAAGGCCGCCGCAACGCCGCCTGATGTCTGGATGAACGCCATCAACTCAACCGTTTTCCACACAGCAAAAAAGCCCACGAGTGCTGCTGTAATAGTCGTAACCGTCGACTGGTTGGCCGTCATCCATGAACCTATGCTGGTCAAAGCCGTGCCGAGTTGATTCAGAACGGATACGATTACCCCTCCGGTCCACACGGCGATCGGCTGAAGGAAGTTCTCCCACAACCAGAGGCCAATCGACTGGAATGCCTTAAGCAAAGGGGTGAGTACGGTGAAGGCTCCGGCCAGCGAATTGAGAAATGCAGGAATCAGACTTTGGATCGCCCATGTACCAAACGGAACGAGGATGTTATCCCAAAACCATTTCAATCCCTCGAAGAGAACCATGGTGAATGGCTCGACAGCAGCTTTCAGACGATTGAAGCTGTCGATCAGCGGCTGAAAGCTAATTCCCGACAATGTCTTCCGGATCTTGTCGGCCATCTCTTGGACTTTCTCGGAGATACCGAGAGTCTGGTCTTCATATGGAGTCATATCGATGCCAGTGCCATCCATGCCGGCTCCTGCATCGTCTACCCCGCCGCCTGCGCTCTCAGGCTCTTTCAGCAGGTTTACTTCGTCGAATCCAAGGAGCGAACCCGCCGCTTTTTTGGCGTCTTTGCCGGCCTTCGTCGCAGCGTCACCAGCTGCTTTGTGCGCATCGCCTAAGCTATCGACCGCCGCTGTTTGGGAGTCAATCGTAGCGGTCTGCGCCGCCCCTGCCTTGATATTGGCCTTCGGGAAGAGCGCCCGCATTAGAGCGGCGAATTTCACAAAGGCCGTCTCAGCTGCTCGTGCCAAGCTGGTAAGCAGCGGCAACGCGATATTAAGGATTGGAAGGAACGCCTGTCCCAACGCAAGCCTGGCGTCGCTCAGGGCGGCAATGAATCCGCCTTTCAATAGAGCCGTATTCTGAGCGATCTCGGTACCGAAGTTGCTGGTCGTCGAGTCCAGAATGTGATGATAGAGGATGGTCTTCTTCATCTGCTCACTCAGCTGTTCCCACGGCGCGTTATTCGCCAGCATCTTATATGCCTGCGACTGCTGGATCGCAGAGACACGAACGTTCACACCTAGCTCGTCAGCTCCGTCTGCTTCTTGGTTCATCGCGGAACGCATGCGGTCTGAAATCTCAGCCGAGGCCATCCCTGTTTTGCTTCGAATAATCGCCGCCGCCTTGATTAGTGCCGTCGTCTTGTTGAAGAGATCCTTCTCGTCCTTAGCGATCGACTTTAGTCGTAGCGAGTAGTTATTCGCCATCTCGGTTACTTCTAGTTTCGAGAAACCCATTGTGTCGCCCACGGTCTTTTGCCACTTTCTAAAATCATCGATACTGCGACCGAGCGTGACGCTGAGGGTGCCCATCAAGGCTTCGAATTTAATCGCATCGCCCATAGCAGCCCCTAAGCCCATGCCAACGCCGAGAGTGGCGAGGGTGGCCGCGATCCCAGCGACGGCTTTGCCAACGCCGCTTTTGAAACGCTCCAGGTCGGCACGCGCCTTTTGCATCTCCTTACGCATCGCAGAAAAGTCTGCGCCGGCCCGGATCATCAACTGCCGTACCAATGCCATTTATCCGCCCACCTCCTTCCCGCCCATTTGTTTGTTCAACGCGCGGATGACGTTGAGCATTTGCTTGTCCGTCATCGGCTTCTTCTTAGCCGGCGCTTTGCCGATTAGCTTTTCCAGTTTCGGCATACGTTTGGCTCGCTGCAAAACCGCGTTCAGATACGCTTGAGTCACGCGCTCATCGTGCATGAACTTCTCGCGTTTCTGATTTTCCTCGATGTATATCGCGAGCTCGTGCGGGGTCATATCGTCGTAATCGCGAAGAGGAATGCCCATAGCAAAGGCAGCCCGCAAAGACGTCTCCCAGCAGAAAGGTACAGGTTCTACCTCCTGCGCGGCTTCGCCGCCGGTGCCACCGTCTTCGGAGCTGCCGGAATGTTTCCCTCAACACCTCGCATCGCGATTTGGAAAGCCTCCTGCATTTTCTGCATCAGGTACCCCATGCTCGGTGCATGGTCGAGAATGTCCTCCATCATGTCGAGGGTCAGATTCTCGCCGTGTTCTTGCGCGTCCCTGGAGAGTCCGTGGAAGAAGATCGTCTCCAACTCCTCCATATCGAAGTCACTGTCTCCCTCGATCTCCTCCACGCTTTTCCCTGTGAATGCCATCATACGCTTCAACGCTTTGTGACCGAAGCGCAGTTCCCGCGGTCTGTCCAACTCCACGATTACAACGTCGTTGTTATTTGCAGCCATTACATTCCCTCCCGGATATTAATAAGGCCAGAACGAAATCCCGCTCCGGCCGCCCAAATTAGTTACGGAGTTACCGCTAGATTGAGGATCGGCTCTCCGGATACCGTGATCGTCGCCTCGAACGTCAGTGCATCCTCGAGCTCTGCGCTCGTGGAGAAGCCTGTGACGACACCACTGAATTCCCATTGTGCATTCAGCGACGGCGGGAAAACAATCTTGTACGAGGATGTCGCCCCACTCTCGAATGCGGCGTAAATAGCCGCTTGGCCGACGTCGTCCGGTGCGAAGAATCCAGAAATGGACACCTCGCCGCCGTCTTTGAAGCCCGCGATCTTGCGGCGGTAGCCGCCGGAGCTATCAAGAGCCGTTACATCGATCGATTCAGCGGATGCCTCGATACCGCCGATGCTGGAAAGATTGCCTACCGCATTAGTTCCGATCATTAATTTGGTGCCTAGCGCACGTGTTGCCTCTGCCATCGTTTTTCCCCCTTATATGTGAACTGTGAAGGAGAAGACGCATTTATGAAGTCGTGTATCGTCGTCATAAACCTCGTCAGGCTCCTCCAAAATCAATTGTTGGATAAAGAGACCATCTTCACCAATTGCACGCGCCTGGAAGCCGATGAGCAAAGCGAGAACAGCCTCGGAGTGTTGCTTCATGCCCGCGTAGGTGGAGGAAACAACATTTATGTCGACCGTGAGTGACTTATTGCTGCCGTATCCGCTAAGCGTGCTCACCAGTAGACCCGGGCTCGCCCCGTATACGACATAGGGTGCTTTCGTGCCCTCAGGCGCAGCGAGCGGAAACAGCTTCATCCCTATATCCGGAAGAGCCAAAAACTCCTCGACCAGGGCGCTTTCAAAGCTCAAACTACTCACCCCTTCAGGATCTTGTCGATCTCTTTGACCGCCACGCCGACCGTCTTCGTCTCGATCGCTTCCTTATTGCCGTCGATGGCCCGCTTGAGGTAACGATAGCCCGGGATGTACCCGCTCTCTCCTACCCGAAAACCGTATTCCTGGGATGCCGGGTAGTATAAGCGCTTGCCCTCCTTGCTGATCTTGACGAAGATGTCATTCTTGGCCGGGTCGAGCTTGATGTTGTACATCTTCTTACCGACCTTCGTGCGGCGTTCAGGCTTCAAAATCAAAGCGCCTTTCAGGTCGCCTAGATCAACAGGTGCATTTGCCTTGGCAGCCTTGAAGGCGATACTCGCCCCAGCCTTCGCTGCTTTGGTGACGACCCTCTGCGGAACCTTCTCGAGCTTCTTGATCATGGATTCCAGTTCTGTCATGCCTTCTATCCCTGATCGCCGCCGCATCTGTCATCCCTCCAAGGAAGTCCGTGAGCAAACTAGCTCCAGCTTCTCGCCGCTTTTGGAGTATGTGCGGACGATGTGATAGGTCGTTCCTTCGTGGATTAACGTCTGCTCCTGCTGGTATTCGATCGCTTGGACCTCGAAGACGATCTCCGGCCGAATTCCGACGGCATGTGCCTGGTAGAACTCGGTCTGCCGGACTGACTTCCGGTTCGCCATGACCTCGCGCTGAACCGGCTCGCCAACAACTTCAGCGCCGTATTGATCGCGCGTCTTCGTACCTGGTGTCAGCAAGTAAACAACATCCCGCCACATCATGACGGCACCGTATATTCCTCTGCCATTGTCAGGTGCGCTTTGAGCGAATCGTACGACTGGTGGAAGCGATCCGCGTCGGCGTTGTCGAAGCCGAAGCCGGCCTTCACGTAAAGAAACACCGCCCTCTTGATTAGAGGGTCGGTGTCGTCGTTCGCTTTTTCCGGCAACACACCGGATAGGGTCAGGTCGGCGATGGCCGCTTCGATCAACCCTTCGATCTCGTCATCGAAGGCCGCGACGCTCACGCGCAGGTGCTTCTTCGCTTGCTCGAGGAATGCCACGGCTCCCGCCTCCTATTCTTCGTCCTGCAAGGCGGCCGCTGCGGCGTCCAGCGCCTCGAGGGCTAGCAGCGCGTTCTCCTTGCCGCGCACCTTCTCACCGTTCGGCAGAAGGAAGTATCCACCGCCGACATGCTCCAGGCGTTCGTCGTCTTGCGCGCTGCCCTGCTCCGGCGCCGCCGGCGGTTCGTCGTTCTGATCCACCAACTCGGCTGCCGGAGCGGCTGATTCGCCGCTCTCCGCTTCGCCTGCCCCTGGCGTAACTTCTTCCGGGACTAAAAAAGCATCGTCCGCAGGGAGTTGGTCGCTCGCCGTGGTCGATGCTTGATTAGGTTCTTCGAGTTCCTCTTTGCCGAGGTAACCGCCGCTCTGGAGATAGGTAATGCGCGCCGGGTCAGCCGAGAGGTACGCGCTGCCGACACGGAAATGTACGCCTTGTACCTTACACAGAAACGCGCGCGTAACAACTGCTCTGTAAATCATGGATGCTCACCGTTCCCTTCTGGGTTCTATACCGCAGCTGCTTTCTTGACGCGGAGGAAGCCGTTCTTCGTCACGACGTTACCACCGACGAACACACTGGAACGGTGGGCAATCATGCCAGTTTTGAACTTGTAATCTGTCGAGCGTTGAACATCGATGTCGCTGAAGATCGTCAGCATGTAGTTGGAAAGTGGACCGTATGCCATCGAGTATTGGCCAGTCGCCGTCGTCGCATCGCTGACCGCTTTGCAGGCGCTGTTGATGATATATGGAACGCCGTCGATCGTGCCGGAGTTACCATTCGCCTTAACGTCATAGACCTTTTTGGACTCAGAGTTACGCAACGTCGCGAATGCCTTCAGGTCCTTTTTGTTCAGGATCAGAACAGCAGCGTCCTCAACATCCTCGTCACCACCGTAGGAGAACAGGATCTCGTCGAGTGTGAACTCATCGATCTCAGACACTTCCAAGTCGGTTGCTGCGTCAATGGCAGTCGCGGCCGCCGAGAAAATACCTGCGAGGTGGTTCGTCGTGCCGTCACCAATCAGAATTTCACGAGTGATTTTCTTACGAGTCGCTACCGTGACGCCTGCCATTACATGGCTGTCATAGTCAGCTGCCGCCAGCTTTTGAATTTCCTCGGAGTCCTCGGCATAAGCGGTGATCTTCGCCTTGCTGATCTGTGCCTTGCCGAATACTGGTTCAGCGTCAGCGTAGTTCGCACCTTCAGCTGTGTAATCGGCTGTGCCGTATCCCTTGATGTACGGCTGTTCAAAGCTCTCACCACCAAGCAGTGGTTTATGCGTGACGCGGTCGATGAGTGTCGATACCTCGTTGAACGTCGGCCGGATATCTGAAGCGTAGTGCTTCGGCAGAACAACCGTGGAGGCGCCGACTGTTACTGCGCGCTGCTCCTTAAGAGCCTTACCCCGTTCTTCGCGTGCTCTGCGCGCTTCCTTGGCCGGATCAGGCGCATCGCCTGGCGTGAATGGGTTACCCGTCTGACGCGGTTCGATCGTACCATCTTGAATCCCGGCTGCCAGAGCGGCACGACGTTCACTGGAGCGCACTTCTTTTTCTTCAGCCTGGAGAGACCGGAGTTCTGTTTCCAAGGCATCTACATCGATTTCAGTATCGCCTTCGAGCAAAGAGCGGATCTCTGCTTTACGTGTTTCGATTTCGTTCAGCCGAGCCTGTCCTTCTGTGCCGCCAGAAAACGTTTGGAGATTCAGAGCGAAACGGAATTTCTTTTGTTTGTTCATATCGTGAAACCCTCCCAGGTTTGTATTAGAGTAGCGCCATTAGCGCGAGACGTTTGCGTTTCTCGGCTGCGGCTGCAGCCTGCTTTTCTTTCTCGATCTCCGATTCGAACGCAGAGCGCGCGGAGATCGACGTTGAGTCGTACGCCGGGATATCGACTGCCGAAACGTCGTAGACCTTTTTGATCCGCAGCACGTTACGTGTGCGGGTCTCAGAGTCATAGGAGGTCTCTTTGGTCGTATAGGCGTAGCTCATGCGGTCGATATAGCCGCCACGGATCTCCTCATAAAGCTTACGGCCCTCTTCGGTACCGTCCAGGCGCGCCCGGATGAACAAGCCTTTCGAATCGATCTTCAGCTCGAGCGTCTTGTTGCGCGTGCGTGCCATGACCTTGCCGCCGTGGTTGTAATTGAAAATCACATCCGTCATGTCAGCCTCGCGGAGCGCGTCCGGGTGGACCTTCTCCTTGTATTGCTGGTCCCCATATTCATAGAGCACGGTCGGCTCATTAAAGCGAACCGCGTAGCCCTCAACGTACAGTGCCTCTTCCGCGTCGTCTCCTTCGCCGAGCGCGGCTGCCCGGATCTCAAATTCGAATTCCCGGTAATCGCGGTCCTTACGGCGCGGATCATTCATCCCCATCGTCATCTTCTTCCTCACCTCCCTTCGATGGAGTCGACGGCACTTTGGCCGGCGGTGCTTCGTTGACCTGAGCGGTATCCAGACGCCGGATCGGCTTGTCGCCGCCTTCGACCGGTGCCATGTTGAACACCTCGCGCCATTCATTCGGCGTCATCGCGCCGCGGTCGACCATTTCGCGCAGTTCGAGCTTTGTCTTTGCGCTGGCGTACTGCAGCCGGTTCGCTTCGAATACGATCTCGTTTCCGTGATACTGCTCGTTGTCGCTGAAAATCTTGATGGTCGCCTCTAGACTGGTCTGGATCGCAAAGGTCGGTTCGATTACCGATTCATAGATGGCATTCCATTCTTCCTCGGTATAGCTGCCATTAATGAATTTCTGGTTTACGCCGAAGTAGTTATAAACCTTCCGCTCGATCAACTCCATCTGCTTCGCGTCGATCATCTTCGGATCTGGATTCATCGGAGTGAAGTCTGCCTTCACGTCCGTCGCCGCGATCCCGCCACCGTTCTCAGGATTGAGGTAATCCCGAATGAAGTCTTCCGTCTGTTTTTTTCTATCCAACGGGTTCAGGTTCGTTGTGAACTTCAATATTCCGCGAACAAAAGCAGACGACTTAATCGCATTAATAATGCCTTGATTGGTCGCGTTGATCAGTTCCAACGTCGGGAGCAGCGGCTTCTCGTTTCCGCTGCCAAAATCCGGGTCCACGTTGAAAAACCGACGCAAGTGAATCACGTCGGCGTAAGGCACTGTATAGGTCTCCCCGTATCGCATCCGGAACCGGATAAAATATTCGTTCGCCGTTTCCAACATCTCGGCCATCACACAGTCGACCGGGTAGAAGCCGCGGATGCGATACCCTTCCATTGGGCCGGCACGATCGATCAGTATGAATGCATTCGAGCGAAGCAGCAGCTGCGTGAATACCTTGTACCAAAACGCGTAGGCGTTCTGTTTTGGATTCGGCCGCACGCTCAGAAACCGCTCAATGTTGCCGCCGACCTGCTTGACCTTGCCGTCAACGCGGCGGATGTGTCTGGCCTTGATCTTGGCCGCGTTCCGCGCGATCGCATCAACCGTGGCCCGCACGACGTCGCTCTCATAGGTGTCATCGCCGAAAGGGGTGAACACTGGCGTATACCCGCTCAGGAATCGTGTGCGGAATGAATTGGCCACCGCCCCCCCGAACCGACCGAACGTCTTCTGAAACATTCCCAATCGTCTCTCACCTCCTCCTTCGCTTAAATGTCAACCTCCAAGCCATAAATATCATTGATAAAATCTAACTTCATATACATCCGGTCGAATGATATACCCGAAATGGATGGTCTTTCTTTAAGGCTTCTATCTATATAAACACCCTGTTTATTCACTCGAACGGCCTTACCTAACCTCCAAAGATCGGCACGAATATAGATGGGGGAACCAGGGTTCGAAGCATCAATATGTAGATCAATGCTTCTATGTTTTGTTCGAAGCGTAAGCTTATTGAAGCCGTACTCAAAGTCCCAAACACCTACGTCACCATGTATCCATTCGTTTTTAACAATTTGGAGTATTAGGTTATCCTGTTCATCATATAAAGTGAGAGAAAGTTCTACCCTTCCATCTTCGCAGGCTTCAATTGAAATAATTGGTTCACCATTTATCTCAAGTATTCGGCCATTATTACTAAATACAAGAGAGCCCAATTTTACAGTGCATACACTTTGGTTAACCCATAACTGACCAGTAGCTCGACCGTTTTTTAGATTATATGGATTTCGTTTATGCTCCCTTTGCGTATGCTCTGTCATAGCCCCAATGTTTGCAGCATGATGGCAGTACGGGCAGAGAGCGAGCATATCAGCCTCCCTGAAGTGTTGATCGACTGCGTAAGGGACGATATGGTGGTACTCGACAAATGGATTACCACAACATGCACACCCAAACCCAGCCTCCTGTCTTAATGACCTAGCAACTGGTAATGGTACACGTGGTCTATCGCTACTCAAGATAATCCCCTCCAGTGAAATAGAAACTTCTGGAGATTATATCATCTTTTTGTATTTGATTGGAGAGTTTCTCAAATCAGTCCCATGTACTCCTCACGATGCCGCTCAAGCGCGACGTAAGCGTTGAGGAGTGCCGCTGTCCCATCGATCCGCCGCCGCTGGTTCTTACCCTTATGCGGCTGTATGGTCTGGTTCTTCTGGTCGAGATCGACGTGTGTGTTCGATAAGCACCACTTATCGATCGGGTGATTGTTGTAGTTCACCTTCTTGGCCGCCAGATCAGCGCCCAGTAGCTTCATCGGGCCGGACAGCGTCGCCTTGCCCTGCGCTACCGGCTCCATCGCATTGCCACCGAAGTGGCCTTGCATCTCCTCCACCCAGTAGACTGCGGAATAGCGATCATATCCGACCCACGGGATATATATGCCGTACTCGTTCTGAATCTCGACAAACCATTCCGTCACGTACTTGTGATGCACCCGGTTGCCCTCTGTCGTCCGAAGCAGGCCGCGATCGTGCCAGAGATCATAAGGAATCTTGTCCTCCTGCGCTCGTTTCTCGAGTAAGTCTTCCGGCAACCAATACATTTGTAAGACATAGACGGTCGGGTCGTTCGGCCGCATCGCAATCACTTTGGCGGCCGTCAAGTCCGTTGTCTCCGACAAGTCGGCGCCGCCGATGCCGTAGGTAAGGCCAAGCTCGTTTACGTCAAATGTTGCCTCGTTGTTCAACTCCTCGAACGACAGCCATGCTTCCGTCGACGTCTCCCGCACATTGAAGTCCTTCGTCAGCAGGTTCTTGACCAACATTGGGTTAGCCTGTGCCTTCTTGACCTTAGTCTCCAACTGGTCGACCTTCTTGATCGTGCCAAGGCCCGGATTCGCTTTAGGCCAACGTGCCGGGTCCGTCCATTCGTTCCTGTTATCGAGTTCATAGATAATCGGCAAGAACCGGTCATCTTTGTAACCGTCTGGATCGTCGAGCCCGTTGAGTAGCATCTCGGCTTCCTCGTACTTCAAGTCATAGACGGCTTCCCGCACAGTGCCTGCTGTCGTTATCATGACGATCAGCGGCTGCTCCCGAGAACTGGTGCCGTCGACGATGACGTCGTACAGGTTCTTGTCTTTCCAGGCGTGGATCTCGTCGAGCAGCGCCCCAGAGACGTTCAGGCCGTCTAGTGTTTCACTATCGGCCCCAAGCGGCTTGAATGTACTGTCGTTCCAGTTGCTGACCATCTCCGCGACAAGCGGCTTTATCCGCTTGCGGAGCGCCGGCGACTTGGTAACCATTCGCTTAGCTTCGAGCCATACGAGCTTTGCCTGATCTTTCTTCGTTGCGCAGGCATAAACCTCGGCGCCAGGCTCCTGGTCGCAAATCATTAGATACAGCCCGATACCGGACGCAATAGTCGATTTCCCATTCTTGCGGGCAACGACTAAAAGCACCTCGCGATGTTTGCGGGTGCCGTCAATTTTGTGTATAAATCCGAAGGTGGCCGCAAGGAAAGCCTGTTGCCAGAGCTCCAGGTCGATCGGCTTGCCGCCCCATTTGCCTTTCGAGTGCTTGCAGTAATTCTCGATGAACTCGATCGCGTGGTTGGCATGGCTTGGTGAATACTCGTACTCGCTATCTTGATCATAAACATCAGCCGCGAGCTTATGGTAAATTCGCCTGACCTTGTCCCCTACCGTTACGTCGCCGCGCTCAATCTGTCCCCAATAGTCAAGGATCGGATTATAGGCTAACGGGTACTCCTTACGAAGCGCGCTCATCGCTTCGCCTCGAAGTCTTCGAACCCATCGTCGACCTCACCCTTTCCCGCCGTCCCCTCTTCCGGCTTCGGCAACAAGTCGGTCAGCTGCTTGATGATCTTCTGGTAGTTGCTGTTGAGGGAATTGTAAAGCCGGGCTACGGGTCGTTCTCGCTCATAAGGAGCAGCCTTATCCGATTGGCTAAACATCTCGACGGAACCTTTATCTCCAAGGTCATCTTCGTATCCCTCCAAGGTTACGCGCATGAAGGCCGCGCGCCGGATGAGGCCATCAGCTATCGCCATCTGCTCTTTCGGGATCTTCTCGTATATCTGGCGAAGTCGCTTCTCCTCCAGAGTAATCTTCCGTTTTCGTCCCGCTTTCGCCCGACTTGCCGCTAATTCCTCTTTAGTTTTCTTAGTCTTCTCCGCCATAAAATCACCTCACTTTGGGGGAGGGGGGTCATGCGCGCGCCCTGTGTATTCTTTGAATGGGGGACGACGGTCTCTTCGAACCCCTCCACTTACTTTTTGATAGGGGGGTACCCATCGAAAAATCACTGCTTTACTGCACTAAAGCAATGCCGAATGTCAACACTTTTCCAACAAAAAAACTCTCGCATGGGATAATCCATATCGAGAGCTGTATGAGTTACTTCTTTACTCTTTTCCACCAAGGTTTCTTATTAGCCATCACAGTTCTAATCTGGCTTATGGTTCTTCCCCCGTCGTGACTCATCTGAAGGGCAAGATTCCTAAATGCTTCCGCGAACTCTTTGCAATATTCCTGGTTCGCAGCAGACTCTTTGTCTTTGATATGATCGGCGAACTTTAGAATCAACTTGAGTAGTTCATCAGAAAAACTTACGAACCTATCGTGGATTATTACATCCGTCTCGATTGCTTCAGGTAACAAGTGACGGACGTTGTTATACACATTCCACCCTTTGTCGTTCAGGTTAACTAAGTTCTCACGACCAAGATCCAACTCTACAGTGCAGATATCATTTAATCCATCCCGTAGAATAATTTGAATCTTAATAATCAATTCATATCTTTTCTTGTTAATTGTCGGTACTTCTTTTTTGTTTTGATTCTTTATTGTCCACCATGCTACCAACCAAGCAAATAAGGCACCTATTATCCCACCTGAGAAGCCGCCTAAATCGAAGGTAAACCGCCAATCGAATAATGACATGACCCATACCGCCTTCACTCTAATGTATAGGCATATTCTACGGTAATGGAAATACCAGGTTCCAGAGCACGTAGGCAAAATACTCTCTTGAGTCTTTTAGAAAAAAACCACTATAAAACAGCGGTTCTAACAACTCACACTTTATTTTACTTCTAATACATGTTTTAATTCTAAAATTCTCGTATCGTAGACAGCTAGCTTGATTCTAAAGTCATTCCGGGGGAACCCCATGAAACCGTATGCTGAAATGTTGTTTTTCGAGGCCCAATCATGCATTGTAGTAAAGTCTGGTTCTTTTTTTATTTGTTCCATCCGCTTAGCATGACTGCTGTTGTCATCTAGGAGTACTCCCGCATAATTCTTTAATGTGTATACTAAGATAGCTCCCGTTGGTGCATTAGCAGTGTTATGTCCGTAACTCGACGGACTAACAGTTGTGTATTTCATTGCCTCATTTATACTATTAGAAACGTAGAAAGCATTGCCTAAATTACTTCCTCCATTTGTTCCAAAAGGAATATTAGATAACCCGGCAGCTTGAATCGAAGTTGCATTTGCTAGAGTAGTGCCATGAAACCATTCTAAATCTCTTCCAGCTGAAACCAACTCCAAAAACAGCTTCTGAAACAGAATAGCATTTTGATAATTCATCTACTTCCACACCCCATATGAGAATTCACTCCAAATGTGATTATACCACTTACATTTTTTTTATCCCTCCTAATCTCACGCACTATCCCAGATAGCCAGGCTCGCCTTCTTCATCTTTCCTTTCTTTCCGAGGTCACGGCCGACGGTTACCGAATAGTGCACTTCGTCGCCATCGACCTTATCGACCGTACGCTGCGTGTTCCATTTCCCTTTGCTGCCATTATCGTATGTGCTGCCTTCCTTAATTTCAGAACGCTTCATGCTTCATCAGCTCCTTTTCGTTGCAACAAAAAAGCCACTCGCAACTGAGTGACCTTCATCATTCGTATCCAGTCAACTAGCTAATCACTATTCTTTTAGCCCATCGTCCTCAATAGAATTAGGCAAGAAGAACAATTGATCCTTCAGCTCTTTTATTCTTAGGGCAAGTTTTCTCGATTCCTCTCTCACCAATTGTTCGGTGCCCATCATCTTCCATCCACCCAACCCGCCATGATGCTCAAACCAATATGTACCAGCGTAATTATGGTACAAACTCCATATCTCATTAATTCCTGCTTGTTGGGTTTTTGTAAAATACACCATTTTATCAGCTTCTGGAGCTTCAATCTGAAATGCAGTCTGTATTGTCGATACATCAAACTTTGTCACCTGACTTGCTACAGCTTCATAAATGTAATCAACCTTCTCTCTTACTTCTTCCACTTCTCTTTGTATTTGCCACTGAAGAGTTACTTCTGCAACTTCCGCACTTCTTTCTGCAGCTATCGCACTAGCTTGCGACACTTTGTATAGGTAGTAACTAAACACCCCATTCACCAAAATCCCCAAAAATGTCAACAGTAGAGTAATTCCTTCATAGTTTCTCTGTTTAACTCTTGCTGTTGATTTAACCTCTTTACCGTCCGTGCCTTCTGTTGAAACTTTCTGTTGCCCACTTTGTTCCATTTACAATTCCACTCCTACTTTTTCTTTGCTGTGCTTGGCTTGAACAATCCCTTCTGAAGAGTAAGAAATGCTCACATTATCTATTTTCTATATCGACATAAAATTACGTCTCTGTTATATTCCCATGACGCAAATCATAAATGAGTAATTTAAGCCGTCCCAGACGGTCATTCCTCTATTCGTACCAAGTTCCCGTACTTGTCAAAAGCTAGCCCTTCCCGTATCACCGGCTCCGAGCAGCCGTGATGTTCTTTGTTGTGGCAGTCCTGGCAGAGGTATTCAAGCAGCGCGTGGTTCAGCGATACGGCCGGATTGTTGATGTTCTCCGGCGTCAGATACTTCTTGTGATGGACGATATGACCCGGCCGCGGGCAGCGCTCGCATATACCGTGGACCAAGGTAATATACGAGGCCCGACACTTCTTCCAGGCGGTGCTGTTATAGAAGCTGCGAGCCCATGGCTTCATACGTCTCAACCTCCATAGAATAGGCCGCCCTCATCAAGAGAGCGGCCATTTACTCACTTGCTAGTGGTGTAAACCGTTTCGAACAGGACCTGTGCCTCGATCGGATAATTGTGGATGTCGGAATCCCTGATTCCCCAACCGTTCATTGGCCGTTCGAGATCTCCCGACGGTTTCATGCGCTCAAGTACATGCTCGAGCAATATGCAGGCTTGTTCCCAATCCGATGCGTTATTGCCCCATCGAGCGATCGAGCAAGCAATCAAGATATGGGTCAGAGCAGGACCGCGGCGATTCGGCTGATGATTCGTTTCCTTCTCCCACACCTGGCCCGCAGGCGACGACATCTCAAAAGCGTATTGACGTGGGCTTGGCAGCGCAACGCCCAAGCTCATGATGTCATTTGCACGGAACGCCTCGTACAGGTTAAAGAGGTGATAGTGGTTGGTCGGCATCTTGATGGAGAGCACAAGCCCGCCAGTAGACGTTGTCGACCCAGCCTGACCTGCATTGCTTTGATTGTACGGCGTTCGATTGACAAACTCGTAGGCCGTGGTGAACTGCGCCGCAATTCGGTTAAACGTGGCCCTCCGGGTCGAGTTTTCCGTTAACGAGAGGCTTTCCGCAAGGGCCACGAGCGCTGCGGCCTCGGCGTTGTAGTTGTCTGGCAGCAGCTGAGATGCGTTATTGCGCAGATACATCTTCCCACCGCCGCCGCTCGCGACTTCCATATCCACCGCTGCGTCAGCAAGTGCATGGATAATATTCGTGATATAGGTGATGTTGGTCGTATCGTTCCGTTTCTTATAGACATCAAGAAGGAACGGAAGAATTGCCATGTCGCGCCCGATAAATTCCCAGCCGTAATTACCTTGCCACGCTGCGATAAATCCAGCCTTCGTCCCGGTTCCGTACTTACCAAGATTGCTGTCCAATTTCGCACGAGCTGTTGCGACCCAACTCGTCTCGTCGTACCCGTATAACGAACTCATCGCCAGAGCCTGCAAGCCCTGCAGACCACCGAAATACCAGTTGTCATTTGCCAGCGCCCACTCCCGCGATGTGTTGAGGAAACTCTTCACCAGCTCAACAAAACGCAGTTTCAGTGCATCTTTTGTATCTTTCGCCGCCCGGGTGAAAACGCGGTTCATTCGGCGGATCGCTTCGTTATCAACATCCGCGACCTGGATGCCGCTAGCGAGGTAACCCGACGTTGAGAAGAATGTGCCCTTGCTGATCGCTTTCGTTCCGCTGTTATTTTTCCAGCAGTAGATTAAGTAAAACACGGAACCGCCCGTGTTCGAGTTTCCATAATGGGAGTTATATCCTGTATCCGAATTCGGCGCTTCGGACAGGAACTGAATATGTCTCACACCTGCCAAAAGGCATTTACTCGCGCTGCCGGCATTCGTCGTGTACATGTATCCGAGCGGCGAGCTCTTTTGCTCGGAGTTACCCGACGGATGGTCAAACTGGACTCTTGAGAACCAGCCATTGACCACCCCAGCAGGGATATCGTCGGTGGCGATCGCATGGTGGTAAGTCGCCACTTTACCATTGGCCCATAATCGTAGCCGCGCCGTGATCAAGAGTGTTGGGCATGCGGTGAAAGAAAATACGACCTCGCTCTCCCTGAACACCACGCCATTGCCGGTGAACTTGCGGAAGATCAAGGTCGTATTGGAACTAGTCGCTGCATTATCAACGCGGGCTGCATCAGTCAACATGATCTGGATTAGTGGGGAAGTCGGATTGAAATCGATCCCGTTATTGTGCATTGATCTTCCGAGCCATACGCCCGCCTGATCGAATTTGACCGTAATGTTTCCGGCCTGCAACAGGTCGACCGATCCACTCTCAACCCCTTGGATGACATTCTCAGCGAATGCCTTTACGGTCGGCGCCTCGCTGACTTTGACCGTGAACACCTTCAGTTCATCCGCGGCCAGGCTTGTCATGATCCAGATCGTTCCGTGCCGCAGACTGTTGTCAGAGTAAGATGCGTACGATTGCTCAGTTCGCGTATCTACGGCCCCTTCCCATTGGAACGGGATATCATTGCCGTTAGGATCCTGGACGCTCAGGTGATTGATCGTTGGGCACTCGCCCTTATCAAAAGAGATGTAAATCCCCACGGGCTCGTTGGCAAGAGCCAAACTCGGTAGTGGGTTCTTCACAAATGCGGAGTAGTACCAGTACCCCTGTTGTTCTTTGCGTTGCACACCACTAACCGGGGCAATCCCCTTCTCAGCTATTGCACGGAGTGCTTGTTCTTCTCTTGCCTTCTTCGAAAAATTCTTAGTTGTTTTTGGCATTGTCTCTCCCTCCTATCGATTGGCATGCCGGCATTGTTCTTGATTTGCCTGCGGCGGTGGCGTTGCGTAGATAGAGGTCCATTTCATGAACCAGCTCGCCAGTTGTTTCATCGCCTTCCCTCCTTTCTGGGCAAAGAAAAAAGCACCCCAATGGGGTGCTATTCTTCATTTTCGCGTATTGGATTTCGCAATGTTTTATTTTCGATGAAGTAAAGATAATCCACGATACGAGTATCTAAATCATGATTGTGTTTGGCTTCAAGTTTTAGTTCATCCCTGATTTGTTGCTCGGTAGGATAATCAAAGGATTGCCGTTTGTACATGTCCCTTAATTGCTTATACGAACCAGACTCAACTCCAAAAATGTTGGATGCATCTGAAACTATCCTATCGAACATATCCCAAATATGCATTCGGTAGAAGTCTCTTTTCGCCTGTTCAAATTCTTTACTTGTAAAGTTTAAGGCAACCATAGCTTTGTCTAATTCTTGCACAAGGTCAATCTTCTGTTGAAAACCCATTCCACCCCATCGACCTTCATGAGTTACACTACTTAAAACCGTAAGGGATAGTGGATTAGTAATTTCTTTGAGATTTTGCAGTGTTGCATGTGCTTCATTTACCACTTTCTGCACTTCTTTTAGCTGCGCTTCAACACCTGCAGCCTTGAAACTTTGAAATTTATCAAGGTTTAAGAAAAAGATAACAAGCGCTCCAGCTGCCACAGCGATGCCCATCTCTGCTGGTTGGCTTTTATAGCCAAAATACATCGATGGTCCAAGCAATAAAATCGCAAAGAAAAGTCCCCTTAAAAAGTTCATACAACCCCTCCAACTTAATATGCCAATATTATTCAACTGACAAAAGGAATTTCCTTCTATCTTGACGAATAATGTCGCTGGAGGGATGATGAGTCGTGAAAGCCCGCAGGGAATTAACCAGCGACGCGCATTTGTCGATCGCGTTATTGAATCACTCGAAAGTCATCGTCCATTTTAAGGACAACGACGAGATCGCCGACTATGGCGGCCCTATCGAACTTATCAACGATGACGCCGTCAAGATCAACGGTATGTATTACACAAAACGCGCCTGCCGCTTCTATCTGCGGTAAGGCGCGTTTTTCTAAGGACTAACCATTTTTGTTGAGCCTTCCGCAAGCATCGGCAATCCGAACCTCCAGAACAGAAATACACAACAGAGCGTGACCCCAATCATCAATACCCGGAACAATTCCCCCCGGATCCGAAGTACAACGCCGATCACAATGACTCCAGCAATCTCCGGCAAGAGAATAGTCATAAATAGGACCTTTGCTATGAGCATGGCACCAGCTTCGAACATGGCGTTTATATCTTGAAATGCACTATCCATTATTTCTCACCCCCACCAAACTATATCGGCAGGAGCATTTCCATATTTTATACCACGAAATCCACGAACTCCGGCGAGCGTAGCATACCGCTCTTGTACCAGTTCCGCATGCGGACCTTTGCGCGGAGCCTCGGCTGAATGTACACGAAATTCTTGTCCTCGCCGGTCACGATCGTCTTGGCGACCGCATGAAATGCCTTCCGGTGCGCTTCCGGCACGGCCAGTTCGATGATTCCCGCCGGGCGTCCCTCGTAATGCGCCAGCCAACCGAATTCACCTTTGCGGTAGCCGGCCAGCGTGACCTCGGCATAGGTGTAGTTGATCACCTTGACCCAGGCATCGCTGCGGCGGCCGACGTAGGCGCTGTCGTTGCGCTTCGCGACGATACCCTCCAGCCCGCGCTGCTTGATTACGTCAAACAGCGCAGTACCTTGGCCATCTGTATGGAGGATACGCTTGTAGTATTCGTTTTCCACGAGAATATCATCCAGAATTGCCTTGCGTTCGATCAGAGGCAGCGAGCGGACGTCTCGGCCGCCGGCAGCGAGCACATCGAAGACGAAATACCGGATAGGCAGCGTCTGCATGCCGCGAGAGACCTTGGCACCCGTCATCTGAAAGCGGCGCATGGTCGTTTCGAAACAAATGTCGCCGGTCGCCGGGTCCATGTACGCCAGCTCGCCGTCGAGGATCACGTCGCCGCAGCTGACCGGCACGTCGTGCAGTTCCGGGTAGCGAGCGGTCACGTCCGTCTCGTGCCGCGTATGCAGGTGAACCGATCCGGCCGACCGCGTCAACAGCAGCCGATGCCCGTCGATCTTTGGTTCAAATATATATCTTTCGTCATCGAACGGTTGTTCACGCTTTTCAAGGAGCATTGCTGCAGGTGCGTTCATGATGCTTCCCTCCTCCGTTCAATTGTACCATTGCCGGCACGAACGATTCGCAGGGAAGTGATGGTGTTCCGCGGCGTTGTGTCATTGAGGACGAGGTGTCACCACCTTTCGTCTTCTGCTGTGCCCGTCAGCCGCCGTAGAACTGGGCTTCCGCCTCCGGATGTATCCGGTTGGGCTTATCGCGCCGGAAACCCGCCATTCTGGCCGTCTCCGACGCTGTTACGCGAGAAATCGGAAGGGAGCTTTGCACCGCAAATAGAAAAGCCGACCATATTGGCCGGCTGCGATCCGAAGCGTTCACGCTTCAGCGGTGTCCTCTTCTCGATTTCTCACAATACAAATATAACATGGCATAAAGCAAACTGTTGATCTTTTTTTCTTCTTTATTCCTTCTTATTCCCTGCAAAATTTCTATGTATTGCCCCTGTTGTCTTTATTCCTCTGTTGTATCGTTTAGTCCTTCATTGTAGAATTTAGTTACGAAAATGGTAGCTTTTTACGGAGGAGATTCTCGTGCCTGTTTTTAAAGATGAAAACGCCAAAAAGAACCCCTGGTACTACGTCATTGAAATTGGCGAAGGAGGCCAGAGAAAGCGCACAAAGAAGCGTGGATTCAAAACGAAGAAGGAAGCCCAGGCGGCAATGGTTGAGGCAGAGAACTCTTTGAACAAAGGTACGTATGTACAAGCCTCAAAAACAAGCGCAAAAGAATTTGCCGCGCAATGGTTGTCAGCAAAGGAGCATTCCGTCAACAAAACGACTTATGATAATTATGATCGTCACATCCGAATCCATATCGCTCCTTATTTTAAAGATCAAGAGATCGGAAAAATAAGCGACTTAGATTGCTTGAGATTCATCACTTACCTGCGAAAAGAAAAAGAACTCGCCTCGCGCAGTGTTAAGGATGTTTTCAAGGTCCTAAGAGCAATTTTGGATTGGGGAGTCATGAGAGGCCAATTAATCAAGAACCCAACCCGCATGATCGATATGCCGAAGGTTGAGCAGCAGGAAGTCCAGGTGTGGGATACGGAACAAGTTCGGAAGTTTGATGAGATCGCAAGCAAGCATCGTGAATATGTTGCCTTTCTGCTCGCTTATGCCGCAGGCTTACGGCAAGGGGAGTTGCTTGGTCTCAGGTGGAAGGATATCGATTTCGAACAAAAGACCCTGTCTGTTGTTCAGACACTATCTCATGATGGCAAAGAATTAACTGCCGGTGCAAAAACAGCTACTGGTACCCGACTTGTTTCTTTGGACGATAAGACTATAGCTGAGTTGAAGAAGCGGAAGCGACTTGTAGCTGCGGAGAAGTTGAGCGCTGGCGGCGTATATGAGGATAACGATCTGGTTGTGGCCACTTCAATCGGGACCCCACTCGGTCCGCGGAATATGCTTAGAACTTTTTACAGGTTAATCTCGGAAGCCGAACTTCCCGAACTTACAATTCACGATTTGAGACATACGCACGCAACGTTGCTTCTGAAACAAGGTGTACATCCTAAGATCGTTTCGGAACGACTTGGACATGCCTCTGTAAAGATCACTTTGGATCTCTATAGCCATCTTCTTCCGAATATGCAGAAAGAAACTGCTGACCAATTCGGGAAGATGCTTTTTGGCACCAATTAGGCACCAAAAATCAAATGGCACCAAAACGGCACCAACTCGCATTTATAGGCACTGCTGAATAACCCTTGAAAATGCGAAAAACCCTTGATATACAAGGGTTTTTCGAGTATGGAGCCTAGGGGGATCGAACCCCTGACCTCATCGCTGCCAGCGATGCGCTCTCCCAGCTGAGCTAAGGCCCCGTGTATGTCTTACAGACAAGTAAGATCATACCACGAGCGCCCAGCGGTGTCAATCTTTTTTGCCGCCGCTGAGCGGGTGGTTCGATAATAAATTGTTGAGCTCCTTCATGAACATGTCGATGTCCTTGAATTGACGATAGACGGACGCGAAGCGGACGTAGGCTACTTCATCGACCGGATACAGCTCGCCCATCACGATCTCGCCGATTCGCTGGCTGTCGACTTCGGTCGAAGCGGTGTTGCGTAGTTCTTTCTCTACTTGGGAAACAATAACTTCAAGCCGTTCAACGGAGACCGGCCGTTTCTCGCATGCCCGGATTAGGCCGCGCAGTACTTTGTCGCGCGAGAATTCCTCGCGGCTGCCATCTTTCTTAATAACGATCAGCGGCGTTTCTTCCACCATCTCGAAGGTGGTGAAACGTCGGCTGCACTTCTCGCATTCCCTTCTGCGTCGAATCGATTTGTTCTCGTTCGCGGGCCGGGAATCCAGCACTTTCGTGCCTGCGTAATCGCAATACGGACATTTCATCTGTTGCCCTTACCTCCAGTTCTATAAGACGCTTCAGCTGGCGCGACGCCCGCAAAATAAGGGTGAAACGCTTACGGAAACATTTGCTAACAAAATTGGTGTAATGAAAACCGTCAAGTCGAAACATAATACTGTTACCAACCGCAAGGAGGTGAACAACAATGAGCCAAAATCGCAGCAGCAATCAACTGGTCGTACCACAAGCGAACGCAGCCCTCGACCAAATGAAATACGAGGTTGCACAAGAGCTGGGTATCTCCATCCCACAAGACGGTTACTACGGTAACATGGCTACGCGTGACGCAGGTTCCCTCGGGGGCTACATCACTCGTAAGCTGGTCCAAATCGCTGAACAGTCCCTTGCCGGTCAATACAAATAATCACGAAGATCGTCCAAGCTTCGGACAAACCGCCCTCTACAGGCGGTTTGCGCCGGGGCTTTTTTATTTTACGAGCACAGCCGTTGTTCATATTATAAGTGCTTTTTGTATCCAAGGCAAAACCAAATAGATCATCCAAGCTGCCTTCGATATGCTCACTGCTTGATTTTACGATCATTCCACGTTCAAATCCTGCCTCCCTACGCATAAATATAGAAATGTCATGATTTAGCGGACAGTGCCTGCTAGTGTCTCATTTCATTATCCCTTAAGACCCTAATCGGCAAACTTCGATCCTGTCAGTGTCAATGAACATCAAGGCCAGGCAAGTTACAGTGACAGAACGGAGGCAGTGAACTGGATGGCAATAATAAATGTGCAGGAGGCGCCTTACAATGTGCAGCTCGATGGCATTTTTGACGCGTCGATAGCAGTGCAACAAGCCATTGATGATCTCGTAAGGCAGGGTAGCAACGGAACCGTATACTTACCGGGTTCGAATCAACCGTACTTTTGGCGCTACCCCGTTTTCGTTCCAAGCAACATCCGCGTGCTCGGGGATGGCATGACGACCAGGCTGCGTGTAGCCATCAGCGGCGATGAGGGACGCTGTGCATTCGTTGTAGGCAATAGCCGCGAGTGGAATCGCGCGAGACGAGATGCGCTTGTGGCTTCGAAAGTTCGGGGAACCCTCCGGAACGATGCATTCGTGGATATACCATTTCAGGAAGGGAGACGGTTAGAGCCGACCGATAGCAGAATTCGATCAAGGTATGCAAGCATCGAAAATCTGTTCATCGACTTTGACTATAGCGCTGCACGTTCCCAAAGCGGCGGGTACGCAATTCAGTTCGCTCACACCGCCAATTGTTTCGCTAGGAATATTTGGATCCGAAATGCAACGCAGGGCATCGGAATTGGTAATGACATGGAAGGTTCAACCCCTGGATGCGTGGAGACATGGGCTGAGAACATTTACGTCGAATCCCCTAACAAGCTGTCTTCTTACTATTCGATCGGTTTCATCGCCAACAGTAATAGGTGTTATATCCGCAATGCCGAGTCCTACGATCCGGTTGATGCGACGACCGAACACGGTTCGCTTGCTTCAATCGCGAATTCGAACGCCTGCCGCCTGGAGCAGATCCGCGGCAACGTAGGGCGCGGCCAAACCTCGGAAGGGATCCTGATTAATAATTCGCGCGCTTGTACCGTCGATATGGCTTATATCGAGAATGCTCGCGTCGGCATCGCAACGCACTTTTATACCGACGCATCCAGAGGCGGCATCATTAATTCCGCATACCCCAACCTATTTCGCAATATCGTCGTGAGAAATTCGGACACGATGGTCCAACTTTCTTCCAAATACGATCAATTCGAGAACGTAAGAGGCTTTGGCAACTTGACCGACATTTTCTTGAATTTGAATGCGACCGATAACCGAATCCGAAACTCCACAACGGACCGGATCGGCAAAGCAGCCGATGTTCCCTCCCTGACATGGGTGCTGCAAAATAATATCATCGGCCCCCGCGAGGCTAAACTTACGACCGAGGATACCGTTGTTCATCCCCTGCATTACTTGATGCCCAAATCGCATGATGGCATTCGCGCATTCAACCAAAACTACATTTCCTTTAATGGCGCGATTAATTGCAGAGTTATCATTCCCTTACAAGTGTTGGGCATCTTTAGTTTGAAAAGTTTTCGACTGTACTACACGTTTTATGCGGGCAGCGATGCTGCGCAATCGTCGATCGTGGTCAATATTTACCGCCGCCTCACTTTCGATAGCAACATTAGCGCACCGCTCGAAGTCTTGAAGAGCGCTACGGCCGGTCCCACGGGTGCATCGACCCAAGATGGCATCATCGACTTGGAGGTGGGCGCCTTGCGAGCACCGGGAATTGCGAAAGAAATCATCATTGATATCTTAGTGAACAACCCTGTCATGCATTCCATGTTGAAACTCGGGCGAATCACCTCATATGTCAACGAATAAATTCAGCACCGGCTTCGCCTGCGTGTCGATCGCGACACGGGCGAGGCCGGATCGATTTAATGCTCCTCCACCCATAACACGAAACCCGACGTACCGCTATAGTTGCCGGGAGACAGATTAGCGGCGACTTGGATGGTGTAGCAATCGCCAATCGGCACATCCTCTATCGTTTCGATCTGTCCAATCCCCATTCTCTTCGCTTGAATTCTCGCCTTGCCCACTTCCCATAAACTCAAATCGTAGTTATAGCCAAGCGGTGATTGCATGTGCACCGTAACCAGTTTCGGCGCTAATGGTTTGGCTCGTTCGATTCGGGCAAAGCCATAGGAACGCCATATTTTCCCCCAATACGTATCCATAGCTGCATTGGACCAATACAAACCGCCTGAAGATTGGAAAAACAATTCCGTTGGTTTCGGTTCAGGCAGCGAGCCGGCAGATCGTACCGGAGAGCAAACCGCGACCAACAACAGGGGAACCGATAGCCATGTACGCCACAATTTCATGCTTAGCGTCCTCCTCTTTGCAAGGCTTTGCTTCCATTATGGCATGCGATGGCGATGGAACCCATCATGCCCTGTACCTAGGCAAAAAGTATATATTCGACACGGTTGTATACGATCGATCGCAGTATAAAATCGCCGGCAACAAAGTCGCCGACGTTCTAGGTTTTGCCTTTAAACTACTGCAGCGAAGGTTTTCGGATTAAAGCGACTTTTGTCGGTGCGTCTACGCAACTTATATGTCAGTAGATGTCAATAAACGAGGCGACAAAAGGAGCGTCAACCGAATAACCGGAACGTCCTTCGTTGCAAGCCTATAAATCCGGGTATAACTTCCTGTACTTATTATAATAATAAATGACCCGTTGTACATAGTGTCTGGTCTCGCCGTATGGGATATCGTCCAGCGTCTCTTCCCGGCCGTCCCACGTGCCGTCCGACAGCCAGCGTTTCACCGATCCCGGGCCCGCGTTGTAGGCGGCGATGGCGGCGTAACGGTTGTTGCCGAATTGCTTATGAAGCGATTGCAAATACCAGGCGCCAACCTCGATGCCGATATCGGCACGGGCCGATAGGTTGTCCAGGGTGACGCCGTCAAAGCCTGCGCGTTCGACGATCCACTCGGCCGTATCCGGCATGATCTGCATGATGCCGACCGCGCCTTTCTTCGAGACTTTGCTTGGGCTGTAGTTCGTCTCCACGCGCGCGATCGCGGCGATTAGATGCGGCTCAAGGTCGTAATTACGGGCGCTGACGCGAATATCCGCCTCGTACGAGATGGGATACATCCAACGTCCGATCCAATCGGAATTCAGAAATAACAAGCCAACCAGCGCCACGACGAGCAGCGCCAGCATTCTTCGGCGGAACTTGTGTTTGTTCACGATCTTCATGCTAACCCTGCTTCGCGCCAAAAGTCGTCGATCTGCCGCTCCGTGGCGTCCAGATCCCCGCTATTGTCGATCACGAAATCCGCCCGTTGCCGCTTCTCTTCGATATCCATCTGCAGGTCGATGCGGCGAACCGCCTCTTCCTGCGGCAGCGAATTACGGGTCATGAGCCGCTGGATCTGCAGCAGTCTCGGTATGTATACGACCATGATACGCTCGTAGCTGTCCGCTTGCCCCGTCTCATAGAGGAGCGGGATATCCGCGACGACCAGCCCATGGGGGTCAGCCGCCTCATAGGCCTCCACCTGCTCGCGCATGCGTCCGCGAATCGCTGGATGGAGAATGCGCTCCAGCTGCTTCAGCTTGTCCGCGTCCGCGAACACGATGCTGCCCAGCTCGCGCCGGTTCAGCGTTCCGTCCTCCGCGATGACGCCCTGGCCGAACAGCGATATAATCTCGTCCAACGCCGGTTCGCCGGGAAGCACCACTTCCCGGGCGACCTTGTCGGCGTCAACGAGCTGGGCTCCCCGGCGGACGAGCATGGCCGAGACCGTGCTTTTACCGCAGGCGATTCCGCCCGTTAACCCAAGTATCATTGTTTCACCTCATTACCTAACCTCTTTGCTCGTTCAGAGCAGTTTCATAATTCCCATCGCGATTAGCATCAGCCCGGGCAGCACGGACAGCGCCTGCATGCCTCGCATCCCCGCGAAGCGGAATCCGAGCTGCATGCCTCCAAGCAGGAATAGCCCGCTTGCGGTACAGATGATGAGCGCCGTTAGCACCGGGGGAAACCCGACCATCGCCGCCCCTAATCCGGCGCCGAAGCTGTCTAGCGACAGCGCGAAGCCGAGCAGCACGGCCTCGGAAGCGGAGATGATGCCGGAGCGGTCGACGTCGGCGATCTGTGGCTTCCGCAAGATCTGGATCACCAGCCCCAGCCGCTTCAGCTCCAGGATGACGATCGTCTTGGTCGCCTCCCAGTCGCTGGCTGGCGGCGCTCCGTCTTGCCCTTGATTCACCGCGGTTCGAAAATCCGCCGCTTCCCCCGCGTCCTCTTCGTCCTCTTTGCCTCTACGGAAATGTTGGACCAATGCCCATGCGCCGATCAAGACGAGCAGCGCGGCTCCAGTCCAGCTGGCAAAGTCCGGCGACAAGTAGCCGGCCAGCACCGTGCCGATCTGCATCGACAGCCACACGACAAATCCGGAACATAGCGAGATGATGACTACCGAGAAGACCGGTATGCGGATTCGGCGCAATCCGTAAGTAACGCCCACGCCCAATCCGTCCAGACTGACGGCAAACGCGAGCAGCAGCAATGATGCAGCATGTGCGAGCAACCGATGTCCCTCCCATGATGGCAGCCGTGTCCTCCCTATTGCGAAAGATCACGTATATTCGCCCATGAATGGTACATCATATGCGGAACACCCGCCCACAGGTGCATCATGCGATTATTCCTTCGAATCGGGCTTGCGCCGCGGCAGCTTCTGGCAAGTCGGGCACGTATGCGTGCCGCGGCCGCCGACGACGGACTTCTCGATGGCCCTTCCACAGCGGCTGCACGGTTCATCCTTACGGCCGTAGATCAACAGCTGATGCTGGAACATGCCCATCTCGCCCTGCCCGTTCACGTACGACTTGATCGACGAGCCGCCCGCTTCTACGGCACGCACAAGCGTCGTACGCACCGCTTCGTACAGCTTTTGCCACTCCGATGCTTTCAGCGTATCGGCCGTTCGCTCGGGGTGGATGCCCGCGGTAAACAGCGCTTCGTCCACATAAATATTGCCGAGCCCAACCACGTATTCCTGGTTGAGCAGCAGCGGCTTGATCTTGGTCGTGCGGCCCGCGAGCGCCTTCTTGAACGCTGCCAGCGTGAACGACTCGTCCAGCGGCTCGATGCCCAGCTTCATTAATGGCTTCTGCTTGAACTCTTCGCCCGGCGCGAACAGATGCATCGTGCCGAACTGGCGCACGTCTTTGTAGCGCAGCTCGGTGCCGTCGTCGAAATGAAAAATGACATGCGTATGCAGCTCGACCGGCTCGTCCTGCTTATAGACGCCATAGCGCCCTTCCATCCGAAGATGGGACACCAGCACGAGATCGTCGAGTAAAATCCTCAAGAACTTCCCTCTTCGCTCCACAGTGCGAATCGTCTGTCCGGCCAGGGCGGCAGCGAACGCTTCCGGCTCCTGCGGACGCTGAATGATGCGCGGCAGCGATACGGTCACGCGCTCAATCCGCTTGCCTGCGACAAGCTCAATGAGCGTCCTTCGAACGGTTTCAACCTCCGGCAATTCCGGCATGCTTGCTCCCTCCTTGACGCAACAACCGGCTGCGGCGCGCGTCTCAAGACCGAAGCAGGCCAAGGCAGCCGATTCCGAAGAAACCGCCTGTCTTAGCCCGCCTTTTCTTATGATGTTTGTAATTGCTAGCTAGTTGGTCTTAGCCAAATGCTGCGTGCCTATCGGTCACGCAAACCAATTGGACTTAGCCAAATGCTGAGCTCCCTATCGAGAGCTCAAACCAATTGGACTTAGCCAAATGCTGAGCTCCCTATCGAGAGCTCAAACCAATTGGACTTAGCCAAATGCTGAGCTCCCTATCGAGAGCTCAAACCAATTGGCTACATTATACCCGATTTCCGCACCAATTGCTTCCCGTTCTCTTACTTTGCCTCATACCAATTGACGCCGAAATTGACATCCGCTCTCAGCGGCACGTCAAGCTGAATCGCGCTCTCCATAACTTCCGGCACGAGGGTCTTCATCGTCTCCAGCTCGTCCTCCGGCACTTCGAACACCAATTCGTCATGCACCTGGAGCAGCATCCGGCTGCGCAGTCCCCGCTCTTCCAGCACCTTGTCCATCTTTACCATCGCCAGCTTGATAATATCGGCCGCGGTGCCTTGGATCGGCGTATTCATCGCCGTACGCTCCGCGAAGGAGCGCAGGTTGAAGTTGGATGCCTTGATCTCCGGCAAATACCGGCGGCGTTCGAGCAGCGTCGTGACATACCCGTCGCGGCGTGCCTGCATGACGATATTATCCATATACCCGCGCACGCCTTGGAACGCCTCGAAATACTGCTCGATGAAGCGAGCCGCGTCCTTGCGCGCAATGCCTAGGTTGTTCGACAGGCCGAAATCGCTGATCCCGTAGACGATGCCGAAGTTGACGGCCTTCGCCTGGCGGCGCATGTTCGCGTCCACTTGCTCCTGCTGCACGCCGAATACGTCCATCGCCGTCTTCGTATGAATGTCGATATCGTTGACGAACGCTTCTTTCATTTTCT
The DNA here is from genome assembly GCF_042431225.1 of Paenibacillus aurantiacus. Lineage (NCBI taxonomy): Bacteria > Bacillati > Bacillota > Bacilli > Caryophanales > Paenibacillaceae > Paenibacillus > Paenibacillus aurantiacus. The sequence continues at coordinate 298,117 of NZ_JBHMDO010000047.1, forward strand.
CGTCGCCCGAGATATGCGCGAGCACCCGAAGCTCGATCTGCGAATAGTCCGCCGCGAGCATGTACCAGCCTGGCTCGGATGGGACGAACGCTTTGCGGATGCGGCGTCCCTCTTCCAGCCGGATCGGGATGTTCTGCAGGTTCGGGAACTGACTCGACAAGCGGCCCGTCGCCGCGATCGTCTGCCGGTAGTACGTATGCACTTTGCCGGTATCCTGACGAATCTCCTTCAGCAGCCCTTCCACATACGTCGACTGCAGCTTGGACAGCTGACGGAAGTGCAGAATGAGGCGGACGATCTCGTGGTAAGGCTCCAGCTTCTCAAGTACTTCGGCGTCCGTCGAATAACCTGTCTTCGTCTTCTTAATGACCGGCAGCTGCAGCTTCTCGAACAGCACCTCGCCCAGCTGCTTCGGCGAATTGATATTGAACTCCATGCCGGCATGGGAATAAATATCGCTCATGTACTGCGCAATATTGCGCTCCAGCTCGCCGCCCAGCTCCTGCAAGACTTCCGGATTCACCTTAATGCCCTTCTTCTCCATGGAAGCGAGCACGACGGACAACGGCTGCTCCAGATCGAAGTACAGATTGCTCATGCCGTTCTTCTCCAGCTCATCGTACTGGAGTGGAATGAGCCGCTTCACGCCTGCTGCCTTCTGGGCCAGATGACGAGCCAACGTGTCCGGCTCCGGCACTTTGAACTTCGCGCCTTTGCCGTACACCGCCTCGTCCGACGCGATAGACGGAATGCCGTATTTGCCAGCTAAGAACGACAGCGTCTGGTCGGATTCCGTCGGGTCGAGCAGGTAGGCGGCCAGCATGACATCGAAGGATGTACCGCGCAGCTCGATGCCGTGCCACGCCAGCGCAAGCTCCGCTTTATGCAGATCATAACCTTGCTTCGGCGCTTCTGGATCGGTTAACCAGCTGCGGACCGGCTCCCCTGCCGCTCCCATGAGCGTATCGTAGGTCAGCACGAATACGCGCTCTCCTGCGCTCAGCGCCAAGCCGAGCAGCTGCGCTTGATGCGCATTCTCGCCGACAGCTTCGATGTAGACACACTCCGTGCCCGCAAGTGCCTCGGTCAGCGTCTCTGGCGAGGTCGATTCGTCCACGATGATCAGCTCGTAGCTCGAGTCGGCCGGTACCGCATCCGCGCCCGAGGCGTCTGACGCGTTCAAGTCAAGACGCTCGATCAGCGATTTGAACTCCAGCTTGCGGAACGATTCGGCGAGCGTCGCCTTGTCGTAGCCGCCGTAAGCGATCTCGTCCGCCTTGTTCTCGATCGGCACCTCGCGGAAGATCGTCGCCAGCTTCTTGCTCATGATTGCGTCTTCCTTATGGGTCTCGACCTTCTCTTTCATTTTGCCCTTCAGGCTGTCCGTGTTGGCCAATACGTTCTCGACCGAACCGAATTCGTGCAGCATCTTGAGCGCGGTCTTCTCGCCGACGCCCGGAATGCCCGGAATATTGTCGGACGTATCGCCCATGAGTCCCTTCAGATCGATGATCTGGAGCGGCTTCAGTCCGTATTTCTCCTGGATCGCCTCCGGATTATACGGCTCGATCTCGCTGACGCCTTTGCGCGTAAGCGCGATCGTGACGTTGTCGGAGGCCAGCTGGAGCATGTCCTTGTCGCCGGAGACGACGACAGCCTGCACGCCGCGCTCGTCGGCGATGCGCGTCAGCGTTCCGATGATATCGTCCGCCTCGTAGCCCTCCAGCTCGAATTGCGCGATGCCGAACGCCTTCAGCGTCTCCTTCAATACCGGGAACTGCTCGGACAGCTCCGGCGGCGTCTTCTGGCGTCCGCCTTTATATTCCTCGTAGCCTTCATGGCGGAACGTCACTTTCCCGGCGTCGAACGCCACGAGCATATGCGTCGGTTTCTCTTCTTCCAACAGCTTCAGCAGCATCTGCGTAAAGCCAAATACCGCATTCGTATGCATGCCTGCCGAATTCGTCAAAGGCGGCATAGCGAAGAAAGCCCGGTAAGCGATGCTATTACCGTCAATCAAGACCCATTTTTCCATGTCAGGCACCTCGCGCACTTATTTACTACCCGTTATCATAGCATAAAGCAGACAAGCTTTCCCACTTTGCGCGGGCTGCGCAGCCAGGTTATCGCCGTGAAACTTATATATGGTTGCATTTTCAAAAAAAGCCGGCCATCCGCATGGCCAGCTTTGTCGTCATCGTCTTTCTTTCTCTCCCTGCTGCCCGGCAATAATCGCGCCTTGAGGCCTTCCCAGATGGTAGCCTTGCGCAAGCGGAACGCCCATCCCGCGGATGAACGACAGCTCTTCCTCCGTCTCGATCCCTTCCGCGATGATGGCGCTGCCCATCTTGGAGGCGAATTCGGTGAACGTGTGCACGATATGTCCTTTGACCGCATCGGCGTGAATGCCGCGAATGAGCGAACGGTCGATTTTGATAAAATCCGGCTGCAGCTCCACGATCGACTGCAACGAGGAATATCCCGCGCCCGCATCGTCGATCGCGATCTGAAACCCTTGGCTCCTGTAATGATCGAGCGTCCGCTTGGCCGCTTCGAAATCCTCGATCGAACTCCGCTCGGTGATTTCGAAGACGACGTGATGCGCCGAGAGGCCCATCTTCGCGAGCAGCGAAAGCGTCTGCCCCGGCGTGAACTGCGGGTCGTCCATGATTTGGGCAGTGAGGTTGATGAACAGCTTCTGTCCTCCTGCAAGTCCTTCGCTCGACTCGATCGCCCGTTCGCGCGCCAGCCGGTCCAGCACGTACACCATCCCCTCCCGGGATGCGAAATCGAACAGCTGCTGCGGACCCGCGAACCATCGGTTGGCAGGGAAACGGCTGAGCGCCTCATAGCCGTACACCGACTCATCCCGCAGCGAGATGATCGGCTGGAAGACGGGATAGAGCATCCGCTTGCGGGTCAGCTGCTCGAACAGGCGCAGCTTCATGCTTCGCTCCGTGGCGAACAGATGCTGGCCGTGCACGAGCGCCCGCTTCATCCCCTCGTACCACCACGACGAATTGGCGCGCTGACCGATGTCCCGCAAGTAGGCGATCCCCGTATGGAGCGCCATCCCAGGCGACAGGTCTGACGACGCAACGCTCCGGAAGGACGGCTCCCAATCTCGCTTCAGCCTGCTCGCGAGCTCAAGCAGACGTTCCTCCTGCACTTCCGCGTCATCGCCAGACAGCGGCAGACAGAGGAACAGATCGTCGCGCATCCAGATCTGCTGCACGCCCGGCAGCTCGGCGCGGAGCGATTCGGTCTCCCGCTCGACGAACGTTCTCCACAGCGCGGCCGAGTCGCTTGCATGCCGATAGTCAAGTTCGGCCTGTCCATGCCACGCCAAGTAGATGATGCCGGCGGCTCCGGATAATGTATTGCCCCACAACCGGCTATAATGTCGTTTCATATCCATGACTTGCTCCACGTTGATTTCGTTCCTCTCCCCGATGCATTTCAAACACGCCGCCGCTCACATACGCGCTGCCGCGTCTTCCCTTGGCCAGCTTCTTCAGACTCGCGGCGGCCTGCGATAGATTCTCCGGCGTGACCGGTCGTTCCCCATCCCATCGCACGAGCGAGACGGACAAGCTGACGCCTTCTTGATCAACCCTTCGGCCCGAGCGATCCGACACGTTCAGGTCCTCTGCACCGCCGTAGAAAGCCGCCACGCCGCCGTCGAATCGGCTCAGCATGGCGCGGCATAATGCCTCGCCTTGCCAATCATCGGCCATGACGATAAAATCGTCGCCTCCGATATGCCCGACAAAGCTGCCATCCGGCACCAGCCGTTTCGTTTCCTCCTGCAGCACGGATGCGCAGTAGCGAATTAGCGCATCGCCTTGGCTGAAGCCGAAACGGTCGTTGAACCATTTGAAAAAATCCATATCTGCGTACAGGACCGCGAACGGCCGCCCTTCGGCGATTCGCCGCTGCATCTCCCGGACGATCGACGCATTGCCCGGCAGGCCGGTGAGCGGGTTGGCCGTTCGCGCTTCCTCCGTCCGCAGATTCGTCATGCACTCCAAGATGGAGCGGATCGACGCGGCGCCAAGCAGACGCTCGTCCCGCTTGATGATGACGACATCGTACAGCTTGGCATGATCCCGCGCGGTCGCCAGCTGCGAGACGGATTCCACCGAGGTGTCGGCGTCGACGATGAGCGGGTGATCGTCCATGATTTTCTCGATAGGCCGGTTCCAATACAGCGCGATTCCGAAGGGACCTGCAAGCAGCTGGTGCAGCTTCTCCTTCATGATAAGCCCGACCGGCCGATTACCGTTCACGATGACAGCTCCCTGTACGCGCTCGTTCATCTCGAACAGCTTGCCAACCTCCGATACGCGCGTCTTGACGTCGAATACCGGGATCGGCTTTGCCAAGGCGCCAATCTGGAACGCATCGCCGATCGGATCTTGTTCGATTGGGGATGTCTCCATTCGCGCTTTGCTTCGCCCGACAGCTTGCTGCGCAAGTGTCCGGCTTACCGCGTTCATCGCTTCCTTGAGCGCGCCGTAGATCATCGATTCCGCCGAACGTCCTACCCCGGACGGATAGATCGCCGAGCTTCCGATCGCATAACCGGCACCTTCTTGCATCCCGCTTGCATTCGCCTGCCTTAGATACTCGCGCAACGATTCCGTCGACTGGACGATGAGCCTGTCCAGCCGAACGTCCTCGCGCTGCCTGCCAAGCAGGAAGTAGTGATCATGGTCCATCCGATAGTGCCAGAACAACCGGCGCTCACGCTCCATCCACTGCCGGAGTGCCGACAGCTCCGCGCTCCCGGCGCGCTCGACATGCAGCAGAATGACCCCGACTCCGCCATGATGCCAGCGTTCCGTTATCTTCTCCATTAACGTTCGATCCAGCAATCCGTATCCGCTCTCTCCCACGGCTATCCCCTCATCCGCGAATGAACTATTTCGTTATTCCGCCATTGTAGCACCCGATTGTTTAAGGAGCGTTCCACGTTTGTAAAGCCTGGGTAAAAGCGTGGAGAAGTAAGCAGTCTCCTTCTCCAAACGGATACCCATACACTGGACACTTATAAAAAAGCGTACTCGGTACCCGATGGCTATTCCCCCTGTAAACAAAATAAAGAGCCCCGTTCCTTTGAAAGAACGGGACTCTGTCGTGCTCGAAGGGATGTTTATGATCGCCCAAGGCATCTGCTACACGTTCAAATCCGGACGCTTGCCGAGCACCAGATAGACGACGCTCTCGCCGATGTTGGTCGCGTGATCCGCGATGCGCTCGACGTAACGGCCGGCGAAGCTGATCATGCCCGCCTGCGTAATCGTCTGCGGGTTGCCGACCATCAGCTTGAACAGATCCTGCGTCACCTGGTTGTACAGCGCGTCGACCTCGTCGTCGTCCTTGGCCATCTTGTAGGCTAGATCGACGTTCTCCTGTACGTAGGATTGGATCGACTCGTGAATCATCTGCTGCGTCAGCTCTGCCATGCGCGGCAGGTCGATCAGCGGCTTGACCAGCGTCTGTCCTTGCAGGCGAAGCGTAATCTTGGCGATATCGACCGACAGGTCGCCCATCCGCTCGAGGTCGGCAGCCATCTTGAATGCGGTCAGAATGCGGCGCAAATCTTTGGCTACCGGCTGCTGCGTCGCGATCATCCGCGCGCCGAGCTGATCGATACGCTCTTCCAGCTCGTTCAGCTTGCGGTCCTCCTCCACGATGACGCGCGCCTTGTCGGCATCCAGCGTCTGCAGCGACGCCATCGCCTCGCCGAGCGCGCGTTCCACGCGCTCGCCCATCTCGATCAGCAGCTCCTTCAGCTGCTTCAATCCTTCATCCAGTTCTTTGCGTACCACGACCGTTTCTCCCCTTTAAGCGACGGACCGCCGCCCGATATTGCCATGATGAACTTCTCGTTTAACCTGCCGACGGACCGCAAGCGAAGAGCGAGCCCTTCCGATTGGCCGTTGCCGATAGCGTTCCGAATTAACCGAACCGCCCGGAAATGTAATCGTCCGTTTCTTTCTCGGACGGATTCGTGAACATTTTGTCCGTGTCGTCCGTCTCGATCAGCTTGCCCATATAGAAGAACGCCGTCCGGTCGGACACGCGCGCTGCCTGCTGCATGTTGTGCGTCACGATCACGATGCAATATTCCTTCTTCAGCTCCGCGATGAGCTCCTCGATCTTCGAGGTCGACACCGGGTCAAGCGCGGAGGCCGGTTCGTCCATCAAGATGACCTTGGGCTTGACGGCGATCGACCGCGCGATGCACAGCCGCTGCTGCTGACCGCCCGAGAGCGCGAGCGCCGAGTTGTGCAGCCGGTCCTTCGTCTCGTTCCACAGCGCCGCCTTGCGCAGCGAATCCTCGACGATCTCATCGAGCTTCTTCTTGTTCTTGATCCCGTGATAGCGCGGTCCGAACGCGATGTTCTCGTAGATCGACTTATGGAACGGATTCGGGCGCTGCCACACCATGCCGATCTGCTGGCGCAGCTCGACGACGTCGATCGACGGATCGTTGATGTTCACGTCTTCGATCCAGATCTCGCCGGTCGTCCGGACGCCGCCGATCGTATCGTTCATCCGGTTGAGACTCCGCAGGAAGGTCGATTTGCCGCAGCCCGAAGGACCGATCAAGGCGGTGACTTGCTTAGGCGAGAAGGAGAGCGACACCTTCTTCACCGCTTCCTTCTCCCCATAAAATACGCTCAAGTCCTTCACTTTCATCCCAGTGCTTGCCATATCCGATTCCTCCTGCTAGCGTGTTGCGGTGAATTTGCGGTGCATGAAGCGGCCGAACCAGCGGGCGCCGAAGTTGAACAGCAGAACGGTCAGCACGAGGACGGCGGAAGCGCCAGCGGCGATCTCGCCCGCATCCGGCGCAAGCCCTTCGCTGTTGATCTTCCAAATATGAACCGCCAGCGTCTCCGCCGGACGGAAAGGATTGAGCGGCGAGAACGGACTGAGCGGATTCCAGTCCGTAAAGTCGAGCCGCGGCGAGCTCATGCCGGCGGTGAACAGCAGCGCGGCGGCTTCGCCGAAGACGCGGCCGGCGGCGAGAATCGTACCCGTGATGATCGCCGGCATCGCGATCGGCAGCATGACGGACGTAATCGTCTTCCAGCGGGACAGACCGAGGGCCAGACTCGCTTCCTTCTGCTCGCGCGGCACGCCGGCCATTGCTTGCTCCGTGATCCGGACCATGAGCGGCAAGTTGAAGACCGTAAGCGCCATCGCCCCGGAGAACAACGAGAAGCCGATGCCCAAAATATTGACGAATACGAGCAAGCCGAACAGACCAACGACGATGGAAGGGAACGACGAGAGCACTTCGACGACGAGCCGGATTGAGTTCGTCACCTTCCCAGGCTTTGCGTATTGGCTCATATAGATGCCGGCGCCAAGGCCGAGCGGAATCGTGATGAGCATTGTCAGCACGAGCAGGAACAGCGAGTTGAACAGCTGCGGTCCGATGCCGCCCCCGGCTTTGATCGTCTCGGGCGCCGAGGTCAGGAAGTCCCAGCTGATATGCGACAAGCCGCGGAATAGGATGAAGCCGAGCAGTCCGAGCAGAACAAGGACGATTAGGCCGGCCAACACACAAATGACGACGGTAGCGACTTTATCGGCGGTTTTGGCGTTCATCGGTGATTTCTCCTCTCCAGCACGCGGACGACGAAGACGAAGACGAAGGTCATGGCCAGCAAAATCAGTGCCAGCGACCAAAGCGCGTTGTTATGCGCCGACCCGGAAATCGTGTTGCCCATGCTGAGCGTAATGGCGCTAGTAAGCGTCGATGCGGATTCGAACAGGGAATGCGGAATATGCGGCGCGTTGCCGATAACCATCTGGACAGCCAGCGCCTCGCCGAATGCGCGCGCCATGCCGAGCACGACGCCGGTCAGCAGCGCCGGCAGCGTCGTCGGCAGCACGATGCGGTAGATCGTCTGCCAGCGCGTCGCGCCCAGAGCGAAGGAGCCTTCCTTCAGCCCGCCTGGCAGCGAAGCGAGCGCATCCGTCGCGATGGACGTAATGGTCGGGAGGATCATGACGGCCAGAACGAGCGAACCGGCTAGAATGCCGATCCCTTGGCCGGGGAAAATCGCGCGAAGCATCGGCACGATAACGCTAAGCCCCACGAAGCCGTAAACGACGGACGGGATGCCAGCCAGCAGCTCGATGACGGGCTGCATGTAGCGTCTGCCCGCACCGGGCATAATTTGCGTCATGAAGATCGCGGCGCAGCAGCCGAGCGGAGCGGCGATGAGCGCAGCGAGCAAAGACGTGCTGAATGAACCGAAGATGAAAGGAAGCGCGCCGAATACGGCCGGTTCGCCTTCCGGATCCCACTTCAGTCCAGTTAGCAAATCTCCGATGTTCACGCCGTTCGCAATGAACGTGCTTAAGCCTTTGGAAGCGACGAAATAGACGATCGCCAGAATTGTCGCGATCAGAATCAAAATACAAATGAACGTATATACGCGGCCAACCCATTCTTCTCTGATGTGCGGTTTCATGAATGCGGATTTCGAATTGGTCTTCTGACCTTTCACAGCCGTCTGCTCCATAGTACCTCTCCTTCTTAACTGCCAAGGAGAGGCGAATGGATCGCCTCTCTGGCTTGTGAATGCGTATCGGATGTCCTTGCGGACCCCCATTTAGAGCTGTTACTTCTTCGTGACCGTGCCATCTACCGCACGGGTAACGGTCATTTTGTTAACCGGGATGTAGCCGAGCTCCGTTACGTCGCCGTTCTGCACTTCGTCCGTCAGCATGTAATCGAGGAAGGCTTTCGTTGCCGCATCCGGCTCGCCTTTCGTGTACATGTGCTCGTACGCCCAAACGGGGTATGTGCCGTCGATAACGGTTGCTTCGGATGCTTCCACGCCGTCGTATTTCACGGCTTTCACCGTATCGTCGAGGTAGGAGAAGGCCAGGTAGCCGATAGCGCCAGGCGTTTCGCCGACAAGCTTCTTCACCGTGCCAGAGGAATCTTCTTGGATCGAACCTTGCAGGTCTTCCGTTTTCGTGCCAAGCGCGTAGGTTTCGAACGTTTTGCGCGTGCCGGAGCTTGCCGGACGGTTGATGATCGTGATTTTCTCGTCCGCGCCGCCCGCGTCTTTCCAGTTCGTGATTTTGCCGGTGAAAATATCGACCAGCTGCTGTTTCGTCAGGTTGTCTACGCCTACTTCTTTATTTACGACTGTCGCCATGCCTACGACTGCCACTTGGTGGTCAACCAGGTCTTTGGCCAGATCTGCTTCCGCGTCTTTGAACTTCTCTTCGGCGAAAATATCGGAGTTGCCGATTTGAGCTTGTCCGCCTGCCACTTGCGTCAGGCCGGTGCCGCTGCCGCCGCCTTGCACTTGAATCGTCACGCCGCTATTCGTCTCCATGAATTTCTTCGAGACTTGGTCTACGAGCGGTTGGAGCGCCGTCGAACCTACTGCCAAGATGGAACCGGAAAGTTCTTCACCGCCGCCTTCTGCGCCGCCTGTCGCTGCGTTATTCGTGCCAGCCTCTTGATTCGCGCCGTTATTGGCTGCGTTGTTTGTGTTCTTCGAACCACAAGCCGCGAGACCGATCGTCAACATCAGAGCAACAACTACAAGCAACATCTTTTTCATGCTAATGGTTTTCTCCTTCCGTTTCTTGCACGGGTTTATTTGCTTTACATGACCTATTGTAAAAGCCCGTCGTTAAACGGGTATTTTCACTATGTAAACGCAATGTAAATATTTTTGAGAAAAAGCACCGTCTCTATGCGGTCAATGTGAAGCTACGATAAAAAACAGCCTGTTCGCGGCAAGTGCGCTTAACAGACTGTTCCAATTCGATTACGCATTCAGTTCCGGTCTCGTGCCGGTGACAAGGTATACGACGTTCTCGCCGATATTCGTCGCATAATCGCCGATCCGCTCGACGAAGCGGCCGACGAAGCTGAGCTGGCTCGCCTGCGCGATCGTGGCCGGATTCTCCGCCATGAGCGCGAACAGCTCGCGGAGGATTTGGCCGTACAGCTCGTCGACGCGGTCATCGTCCTTCGCCATTTTGTAAGCCAAATCCACGTTCTCCGTCACGAACGCGCGAATCGCGTCGTCGATCATCGTCTGCACGATCTCGCCCATCCGCGGGATGTCGATCAGCGGCTTGATCAGCTTCTCGCCGTTCAGGCGAAGGACGACCTTGGCGACGTCGACGGACAGATCGCCCATGCGCTCGAGATCGTTCGAGATTTTGAAGGCGATCAGGATGCGGCGCAGGTCTTTGGCGACCGGCTGCTGCGTCGCGATCAGGCGCGCGCCCAGATCGAACACCCGCTCGTCGAGACGGTTCAGATCCACGTCGTCTTCGATAATCCGCTTGGCCGCCTCTACGTCCAGCTGGCTGAGCGCCAGGAGCGACCGATCCAGCGCGTTCGACGCTTTGCGCCCCATATCCAGCAGCAATTCGCGCAAATCTTCCAGTCCGTGATCGAATTCTCTGCGTGCAGTCATCATTGCTAATTACGCCTCCAATTTAGCCGAATCGTCCGCTGATATAGTCTTCCGTCCGTTGATCACGCGGCGTGGAGAACAGCTTCTCCGTCTCGGCGTACTCGACGACTTCGCCATTCAAGAAGAAGACCGTCTGGTTGGACACGCGCGCCGCCTGATGCATATTATGCGTAACCATGACAATCGTATAACGGTCCTTCAGCTCCTGCGCGAGCTCTTCGATCTTCAGCGTCGAGATCGGGTCAAGCGCGGAGGTCGCTTCGTCCATGAGCAGCACGTCCGGCTCGACGGCCAAGGCGCGCGCGATGCAGAGCCGCTGCTGCTGGCCGCCGGAGAGGCTGAGCGCGGAACGCTTCAGATAATCCTTCACTTCCTCCCACAGAGCCGCGGAACGAAGGGAAGTCTCGACGATCTCGTCGAGCTGCTTGCGGCCGGTGATGCCATGAAGACGCGGACCGTAAGCGACGTTGTCGTAGATCGATTTCGGGAACGGGTTCGGCTGCTGGAACACCATGCCGACCTTCTTGCGAAGCGTCTCGACGTCGACTTCTTTCGAATAGATATCCGCCCCGCCGATGGCGATCTTGCCCTCGATCCGGGTGCCGGCGATCATGTCGTTCATCCGGTTGAGCGTGCGCAGCAGCGTCGACTTGCCGCAGCCGGACGGACCGATGAAGGCGGTAATCGCCTTCTCCGGAATTTCCATGGATACGTTCTTGAGCGCGTGGAACGTCCCGTAATACAGGTTCAATTTATCGATTTCAATTAACGCTTGCGTCTGTGTCGGCGCTTGCATGGCGTTCCCTCCAGTGTTGGGCATCATTCGGACTGCGTTGACGGGTGCTGTCCGACTGTTCCTATCCTAGCGTCGATATGTCAAAGTCGTATTGATGATTTGTTAACGGAATGTAAAATATCCATCGGGGGTTGAAGATGCAGCATCCCTCCGAGCTGCTAACGCGTGCTTCGTAAGCAAGGCGCGCAGATCATCAAACCGACTAGATGATCTGCCCCATGCTGCCGCGCATCTCGTCGCTCAGTTGGTGCAGCTCGCCGGCGACCCGCTCCGACTGCCGGTATGCATCATCCGCCAGACGGCCGATCTCGGCCGCGCTCTTGCGGTTGCCCGCAGCCGCGTGGAACAGCTGCTCGAATGCGCCTGACGCCTCCTGCACGGACGTTTCGCTTGCGACCGCCTCGTCGCGGCTGCGGGCGACCAGCTCGGCGGTGACCGTGACGGCTTGCAGCACGGTATGGATCAGGTCGTTGATTTCGCCGGCCGACCGCTTCGTCTGCGTCGCCAGCTTCCCGACCTCCCCGGCAACGACCGCGAACCCTCGGCCGTGCTCACCGGCGCGCGCCGCTTCAATGCTCGCATTCATCGCCAGCAGGTTGCATTGCTCGGCCAAATCGCGGATCAGCTTGGTTACCGCCCCGATCGCGTCCGCCTGATCTTGCAGCTGCCGGATTTGCTCGACTTGCCGAACGGTCAGATCGGACAAATTCGCGAAGGCGGCGCTTACTTTATCCAGCTCGCTCTTGCCTTGGAGCGTGTAGTCGACCATTTTCTCCGACAGAGCCTCGCCGCGCCGGGCAGCTTCCACCACTTCGACGATGGAGCTGTCGATGCCTTTGATCATCTGCTCGGCGCCGGCCATCGTCGCCACGTGCGATGCCGTGCTTTGCTGCTGCAGCCGTCGCGATAAATTCAGCAGATCCGCCATGCTCAGAATGCCCGCCACCCGATAGCCGGTCGTCACGATGATGACGCAATCGTACAGCGTGCTCTCGTCTCGTCCGAGCGCGGAATCGAGCAGCTCCTGATCGGTCGCGGTATGCGCGATGACGAGCGGCTGCGCATCCATCAGCTTCGTAATGCTGCGCTCGAAGAACAGCTCCTTGCCGAATCGCTGCGTCTGCAGGCGCGACAGCCGATGCTTCATGACAAGCCCGAGCGGGCGATCCCCTTCGTCGCAGACGACGACGCACTCGCTGTCAGGCGCCTGATTGAATTGGTCGATGACTTCGCTGCATGTATGTGTCGGATGAACCGTCATGACGGCGCGCATATAATCGCGAAAAACCGGAGACGCCTGGTCTGGTCGTGGTCCAGCGCTCGTACCCCGGTTCGGTTGATCGGTTCCGGCATGGTTTGAAAGCAGCGCATTCTTCATTCCTGTTTCCTCCATCTCTATCTATCCTCTCTCGCTAGTTCCCACTATAGGTAAAAAGCGTTATCGGATATAACCGGAAATGTTATCGGAATGTCAAAATGCGTCGCATTGTGTCACTATCGCGTCTTGCGGGCGTTCAGCCAGAGCGGAATACGGAACAGCAGATTGATCATCAGCACGATGAACACGAGCACGGCCGCGGATTTCTCCGCGATCTCCACCGCGTCCGGCACGATCGCCTCGGATTGCACGTACCACAGATGCACCGCGAGCGTCTCGCCCGGCGACAGCAGGTTGAAATCCCACATGACGCCCGAGGTCGTCACGCCGGCTGTCAGGATGATGACGGCGCTCTCCCCGAACGCGCGTCCGGCCACAAGGCAGATGCCCGTAATAATTCCGTTCAAGGCGACCGGAATGAGCACGCGGCGAATCGTCTGCAGATGCGTCCCGCCCAGCGCGAACGAAGCGTGCTTCATCTCCTGCGGCACGGCGCGGATCGCTTCCTCCGTCACCCGGGTGAGCACCGGCAGATTCAGGAACGCGAGGCTGACCGCGCCGCCGATAATCGTCAGGCCAACATCGAATGCTTCGACGAATAGCACAATCCCGAACAAGCCGAAGATGATCGAGGGAACGGAAGCCAAACCTTCCACGCAGACGCGCAGGAAGCCGATGAATTTGTTATCCGGCGCGAATTCCGACAGATAGATACCGGCCGCCATCCCGAGCGGAACCGAGATGACGAGCGAAATAATCAGGACGTAGAACGAGTTGAACAAAGCCGGACCGATGCCCCCGCCTTCCATAATCTCATCCGGCAGACCGAGCAGGAAGTCGATGCTGAGCTTCGGCATTCCTTTCTCCAAGATGAGGAACAGGAGGCCGATAATGAAGATGATCGTGCAGATGCCCACCGTCCAGACGAGTCCGGTGAACAGGTTGTTCTTCAGCCGGTTCCCGCTTTTGCGCGAGGAAGCGAACGGATTGGATTGTACGCCGGCGGCCATTAACGTTGCACTCCTTTGCGCTGCATGAAGCGGATCAAGACGATCATGAGCAGTGAGATGACGAGCAGCAGGAAGCCCATTAAATAAAGCGCGTAGTTCCACGTCGAATCGAACGGCACGTTCGCGATCTGCATGACGATGTTGCTCGTGAGCACGGAGGTTGGCTTGAGCAGGCTGTTCGCCAGCTGCGGCGTGTTGCCGATGACCATGACGACGGCCATCGTCTCGCCGATCGCGCGCGCCATGCCGAGGATGCCGGCATACATGATGCCGCTGCGCGCCGCCGGCAGCACGACTTTGAACGTCGTCTGGAAGCGATTGCCGCCAAGCGCGTAGGAAGCGTCGCGATATTTCTTCGGCACGGCGGTAATCGCGTCGTCGCTGATCCGGCTGATCGTCGGCAGCACCATGATCGTCAGTACGATCGCTGCCGCGAGCAGGCCGTCGCCCATCGTCGTGCCCGTAACGTCGCGCAGCAGCGGGATAAGGAGCGTCATGCCGAGGAAGCCGTAGACGACGGAAGGAATGCCTACGAGCAGATCGAGCACCGGACGCAGCATCGCGCGCAGCCACGGCGGCGTAACTTCCGCCAAGAACACGGCGATCAGGATCGAGAGCGGCATGGCGATGAGCATCGTCAGCGCGGTCAGCGCGAAGGTGCCGAAGATAAACACGAATGCGCCATACTGCTCGTTCTCGGGCACCCATTCGGTCGAGAAGAAGAACTCGAGCGGCGAGACGTATTGGAACGTCAGAATGCCGGTGCGTCCCATCAAGAATAGAATCGAAAACAAAATAATGCACACGAACACCGCGCAGACGACGCAGATCGTCTTGAATGTGCGGTTATAGAACGCGAGCCTCGCCCGTCGGCCGAATGTACTGCCCGAGTTCGTCTTTAAGCTCGTGCCCAGCTCCTTTGCCGCGGCGCTCGCTGGCGCGGACATCTCCATCATGCTCCATAAGCCCCTTTCGGTTTTACGAAATCTTCATGACCACCCCATAAAAGAAGCCAGCTAGGCATGTTCCTCCTAAGCTGGCCGCATGGGAATTCGATTACTTCATCGCGGAGATCGGAATAAACTTCAGTTTTTTCAGCGAGCCGTTCTGGAACTCTTTGCTTTGGATGTATTCGATGAACGCCTTCGTCGCGCCCGTCGGCTGACCTTTGGTCATGTAGTAGCCGTAGCCCCACACTTTGTACTTGCCGTTAATGACATTCGCTTCCGTTGGCGCCACGTCGTTGATTTTGAGCGCCTTCATTTTGCTCGTGACATAGACAAGGTCGATGTAGCCGATTGCGTTCGGCGTCGTTTCGACAGCCGTCTTCATATCGCCGCTCGACTTCACTTCTTTGTAGTTGTCGCCTTTGGACATGAAATCCGTACCGTCCAGCGCCTTCATTTGGAAGTTAACGCGCGTGCCGGAGCCGAATGCGCGGTTGACGACGACGATCGACGCGTCGGAGCCGCCGACTTCTTTCCAGTTCTTCACTTTGCCCGAGAAAATGTCCTGCAGCTGCTGCGTCGTCAGATTGTCGACGCCTACGCCTTTGTTGACGACGGCCGCGAACGGAATTACGGCAACTTTATGCGCCACTTGGCCTTCGAATTTCTTGAAGCCAGGTACGTCCGTGGAAGCGTCCCAGTCGACTGCGCCGATATCGGCGATGCCTTTGCGCACCGATTGCGGGCCCGTTACGGAGCCGGCAGCGGACGCGGAAATTTTCACTTTCGGGTTTGCTTTTTTGAATTCTTTGGCCGCTTGCAGCGTCAACGGCAGGAGCGCCGAGGATCCGTTAACGACGATTTTGCCGCTCAATTTGCTAGCCGCCGCGCTTGCTACCGGAACAGCCGTTGCCATAACCGCGAGCGCGAGTGTCGTGAACGCCAAACCTTTAAACCATTTCATTTTCATAATTATTTACTTCTCCTCTCGAATGTGGGGAATGATGTTATTTCGTGACTTTCTTCCACTTGCCGTCCTTATTGACGGCAATCGCGCTGCCTTCTACAACCGCGACCGGCGTGCCTTTGCCCGCGACGATCTCGGAGACGTCTTCGGATACGGCATAGAGCAGTTTGGCCGAGCCGCCTTGAATTTCGTACACTTCGCCGCCGGTTGCCGTCGCCACGAGTGCGTACAGCTTGTCGCCGGCTGCCGTTGCTTGGAGCACGTCTTTGCCTTCGAGCAGCGATTTGACCGATTTATCCGCGCTGACCGCGATCAGGGAAGAGACTTTGTTTTCTTCGGAGCTGATGTAGTAGACTTGACCCGCGTCCGCCGATGCGCCGACGAAAATTTTGTCGTCCGCCTTCTCGGTCAGCTTCGCCGGCTTGCCGTCCTTCGCGCTCGAATCGAAGAAGTACAGCTGCGGCTCGGTGCCCGTCATGTCGATCGCCACGTCGTCGCTATCGACCGGCTTGTTGGCGTCGGCCGTTACCGCGCCCGGCTTCGTGACGGAGTACACGAATCTCTTGCCGTCTTCGGATACCGCCAAATCCGCTTTGTAATCCACCTTGTCTTCCAGCACTTTCGTGATCGTGCCGTCCGCCGGATTCAGCTTCGCGATGACCGATCCTTTGTCGCCTTGGAGGAAGTAGATCGCGCTGCTGTCCGCCGACCAGACCAGCTCCGGCTTGATCGTGTCGTCGCTGCTCGCTTTGGTAGATGCATTCGTCGTCAGATCCAGCACGTATACCGCGCCAGTCTCGTCCGTGTAAGCCGCTTTCGCGCCATTCGGCGCAACCGTCAGCGGGGAAGCCGTGCTCGTGCGGAACACTTCCTTAAACTCGCCGGTTGCCGCGTTTACTTTATAATCCACCCGGCTGCCATCTTCCGTCAGCGTGCTGACGAGCAGCGTCTGCGCATCGATCCAGATCGGATCTTCCGCATCCGCGAGGCGCTTCGTCGCATCCAGCCATACGCTGCCTGCCGCATCGGTCGATTGGTCGATGCCAAGGGCGCTCGCAAAGCCTGTCAGATCGGCGTAGAACGAGTTGTTCACGTTTACGACCGACGCGCCAAGCTCGACCTCTTCGCTGCCGATTCGCGCCGTCGCGGAGCCTTCTTGCAGCTCGACAAGCACATCGTTCAAGTACGCAAGCACTTTATTGCCGCCGGTTACCGTGAATATCGCGCCAGCCGCAACGCCTAGATCGCGTACGGATACGAGCGTCACGCCATCCTTCACGATCGTGCGAACAGTCGTAACCGCATCGTTGACGTAGAACGTGCTGTTCGTGACTTGCGTGCTTGCCGTTGCTGCAGGCGCAGCCGATACGGCGCCGACCGCGGACGTGCTGACCGCTGCCGCGAGTACGGAGATGATGACCGTTTTCTTCATGGACATGGAATTAGTTCACCTTTCCTCGTTAGAGCTGATTTTGAACTGCCGTTGTCTCTTCATGACCGCCCTCGTTCGTCTTTCGCCGATACTTTCGCACCTGCCGCACAAGGGGTGTTCCTATGTACAAGACCGATTATAGGCAAGGTTTGTAAACCGTCTGTTAATCAAATATGTAGTTATTATGAAGGACAAAATCCCGCTTGCAACTTGCCGGATTCCTGCCAATGGCCTACGAGGGCGACAAAAAAGGACTGCCTACAAGGCCAATATCAGGAAGTCAATTTAACTTCGTGATATTGCCTATATAGGCAGTCCCCTGAACATGTGAATCGTGCAGTCCCTAGGAGCAGCATAAGGCCAGAGCGTTAAAACAGAAGCGTCTTGTGATCGGCCGGCGCGGATGCGGCAGCGAGAAAATCGCGCTCCAGCTCACCCGCCGGTAGCGGCTTACTGAAATAGTACCCCTGCACTTCGTCGCATAAATGTTCCTGCAAGAACTCATACTGTTCTTTATTCTCGACCCCTTCGGCAATGACGCGAAGGCCGAGCCGGTGCGCCATGACGATAATGGAGCCGACGATATCCGCATCGTTCGTGTCGGTCATAATGTCGCGGACGAACGATTGATCGATTTTCAACCGGTGCAGGCCGAACCGCTTCAAGTGGTTAAGCGAGCTGTATCCCGTACCGAAGTCGTCCATCGCGATCTGGACGCCGAGCTTGCGAAGTCCGTTCAACGTCATAACCGTGGAATTGACGTCCATCGTCATGGACTCGGTAATTTCGAGCTCCAGGAAACCCGGCGTCAAGCTCGTCTCGTCCAAGACGCTCGAGATCGATTCGATCAGATCGCTCTTCATGAACTGCTTGGCCGACAAGTTGATCGACATGCGCACTGGCGCATAACCGGCTTCCTGCCAAGCTTTGTTCTGTCTGCATGCTTCCTTCATGACCCATTGGCCAATCGGCAGGATTAGCCCCGTCTCCTCCGCGAGCGGGATGAACCGGCTCGGCGGAATCATGCCCATCGTCGGATGCTGCCAGCGGATGAGCGCCTCGATGCCGATCAGCTTGCCGGTCTGGGTATCCATCTGCGGCTGGTAGTGGAGAGAGAACTGTTCTTGTTCGATCGCACGGCGCATCGCGGTCTCCAGCGCCAGTTGGCCCCCTGTCATGATGCGCATGTTGGAGTCGAAGAATTTGAACGTGTTCTTCCCGCTCGCCTTCGCCTGGTACATCGCGCTGTCCGCCTGCACCATTAGCGTCTCGATATCCGTGCCGTCTTTGGGGTATAATGCGATGCCCATGCTCGGCGTGACGTGGAATTCGTGCACACCCAGAATGAACGGCTTCTCGAACGCCTGCAAGATCCGATCGGCGACGCTTGCGATCTCGTGTTCATGCTGTACGCTGCGCAGCATGAACATGAATTCGTCCCCGCCCATGCGAGCGACGAGATCGTTGTCGCGGATGCACGATTTGAGCCGCACCGCGACCTCCTTGAGCAGCCGGTCGCCTTCGGTATGGCCGAGCGAATCGTTGACCAGCTTGAATCGGTCCAGGTCCAAATAGATGAACGCCAGCTGGCCTGCGTTCAGATTCGGCTGCCGGTTCATCTCTTCTTGCGCCGTCTGAATGAACATCCGGCGATTCGGCAGTCCCGTCAGTTCATCATGGAAGGCCATGTAATTGATGCGCGCTTCCGCTTCATAACGTTCCGTTATGTCGCGTAACTGGCCATAGGCACCGATAATGCTGCCCTTATCGTTCAATATCGGGCTGGCATCGAACAAGCCAACGATATTGAAGCCCTCTAGGCTGATCTCGATATCCTCGTACAAGGCGCCTTCGCCCAGCACCTTCCCGAAATAGGCGCCCAAATGCGGCAGCTCGCAAATTTGCTTGCCGATCAGCTCGTTTCGGCTGAGCTTGAAGTTCTGGGCGGCCAGCTCGTTCACTTCAATGATGAACCCGCGTTCGTCCGAGATGATGGCGGAATTTTTCTTTGTGTTCATGATGATCTGATTGAGCACGTTAAGCCGCTTATTCTGCTCGCGAAGCGTCATTTCCCGTTCGATGGAATCAACCGCCGTCTGCAGCAGATGGATGAGCAGCGGGTTATGAAGATGGGCCGAGGTCATCAGCAGCACGGCGCCTCTTGCGCCCGTCTCCTGGTATTTGAACGGCACGGCATAACAGGCAAGCTGATGGAAAAATTGATGATAGTGGTCGTCCCCGATCAGTTGAACGGGACCGCCGCTCATGAGCGATAAACTAACGGCGTTCGTACCGGAATGCCGTTCCGTCAACGCGGTTCCGCACTTAAAGCCTGCCGCCTCGATTAACTGCAGCATGGTCTGATCGCCGGCCAACTGCAAAATCACGCCTTCGTCGTCGAACACGGCTGCCAGCAAGGGCAGCTGCTCGGACACGGACAGCTGCATCTGGGCGATGAACTCCTGCGTAATGGCGAGCGTCTCCGCGTACTCTTCCAATTTCGCCGAATATCGTTCGGGATCGCAAGATTGGTATCCCGGCAATTGGTCTGCCTTCAAGTTGTAAGACGCGCATCTGGCAAAAGAATCCCGTATGAAGGTAGGCTTTATCCGTTCTGACATCTCTTGTTGTCCCTCATTTCCGCTAATCCTGATCGACCGCGCTCGTTGCCGCGATCTGTTACTTTCTATTTCGACCAAAACGGAACAAGTTTTTACAGCAAATCGCAAAATAATTTTATTTTTTCCTCGCGGTGTCCCTACGTTCACCTCGCCCCTTCCTTACTTCATCCTCCCCCCTTCCCTGCCATTCACCTCGCCCCTTCCCTGCCATTCACCTCGCCCCTTCCCCCTCCATTGGAGGGGAACCAGAGGGATTCGTCCCTCTGGACTCCCGAAATAAGCGTGCCTTCTACGCGGCCGTCTTCGATGTGTCCTTTCGTAGTGAGCCCGCTTTTGTCCTTTGGACAAGGCTCATGGTTGGAGCTTCGTTCGTGACTGTTTGCCTTGGGGTGGTATCCTGTTCGGTAGAGCGGATGGCTTGCAACGTGCTGACCTTCGCTTTCGTCCACTTTCGTGGACACGCTTTACGTTCTTGGCAATTTCCTATTCAATTAAAAAACAAAAAAACTCCGCGCAAGATAGGCGCGGAGTTTTGCTTGTAGGCTTGTTTTCTATTATTTCACGTACAGACGAGCGGTCTCTTCCCAAATCTCGCCCGGAGCGAGGCTGAACAGACCGATCTGGTCGCGCGGCAGGTCGACATGCGGCGCATTGACAAGGCTGATCTGCGGCTCTGGGCAGAAGAACCCTTCGGTCGCGCCATTGTTCCAGATCATCCATTGCTTGTAGGACGTGCCGACGTCGTACACGAGCGTGACGCCTGCTTTGTTGTCGGTTAGCTCCATACGGTTGCGGCCGTTCTGCGGCACCGCGGTGTAATGGTTGTCCATTGCTCCGAAGAACGGATAGACGCCCTCGTCGCGAAGCGCAACCTCATCTTCCGTAAGCGGTTGATACTGCCCTGTCGGCAGCATACGCTCGCTCAGCTCCCAACGCTCGCCGATCGTCAGCTTCACGCGGTAATCCTTGGCGTCTCCGCCTGGCACGAACGGCGCGTTGATCGAAGTATGGAACGCGAACAGGCACGGCAGGTCGGTATCGCCTTCATTTTGAACGAAGATGTGCTGGGACAAGCCGTTCACGCTAAGCGCATAACGCAGCTTGATCGTGAAGCGGTGCGGCAAATGCGTGTAGACCGGGTGACCCTCCACGACGTGCAAAGCGGCGACGACGTAGCTCTCCGTCTTCGTCTGGCCGAAATCTTCGACCTCCCAAGGCGTGTCCGCCACGAATCCGTGCAGATGATTGCCCGTCGTCGTTTCGTTCACCGGGAATTGGTAGACGCTGCCGTTCCACGGGAATTTGCCATCCTCGAACCGGTTAGGCGGGTACAGTACTGGAATGCCGTGAATCCACGGCTTGGCTTTGAAAGAAGCGAACTCCTCCTCGGTTGGCTCGTGCAGGAAGCGGTTGCCGTTCTCCACGTCGCGGAAAGCGATCAGGTTGGCGCCGATCTCCGGCAGCAGCGCGGCCTCATAACGGCCCGCGCGCAAGTAGATGGCGCGTTCCCCTTGATAGGTGCCTTCGAAAGCTTTAATCTCGCTCATATGTATACGCTCCTTTGTCGACTTGCTTGAATCGTGTTCCATTCTATTTCTTTGCGCCGCTTCGCAGCGTTATTCCTCTACTAGATTACCAGAAAGCGCATGAACATTGAAGCGGCCGCCTAGTTCGGATTACCGCTAATCTCCCGCGGGTAATCACGGAATATTCCCGTCTTACCCGAAGGGAGGCCGTTCTCATGAGCCGATTCTCTACTTTGCTGCTCGCCGTTCTACTAATAATGCCCGTCTTCTGGGTACCGCTGCCGTCCGCATCAAGCGCGCCAGCAACCGCGGCCGGACCGCCCGCTTCCGAATCGGATTGGACAAGGCACCGGCTGGTCGCCCACGGCATGGGCGAAATCGAAGGCTATACGTATACCAACACGATGGAGGCGTTCAAGCTGAACTACGCCAAAGGCTACCGGCTGTTCGAAGTGGATCTGCAGTTAACTGCAGACGGCTACCTCGTGACCCGCCATGACTGGCAGCCTTATCTGTATCGTCAACTCGGGCAGACGGCGCCCAAAGCCGGCCGCCTGGGCCTGCCGCTGTCCCGGAAGGAAGCGGTCTCGATACTCGTGCATGGCGCCTATCGAACGCTGGACTTCGAGGGGCTTCTGGTTTTGCTTCGGCAGTACCCGGATGCCACGTTTATTACCGATACGAAAGATACCGATCCTGCGACCGTACGCCGCCAATTTGCGGCGATGAAGGAAGCCGCCCGGGATGAACCGGAGCTGCTGCGGCGGATCGTGCCCCAATTTTACAATCAAGCGATGTACGCCGAGATCGAGTCGGTCCACCGGTTCGAATCGTACATCTATACGCTGTATATGTCCCCGGACACGGAAGCGCAGACGCTGTCGTTCGTCCGTGCCCATCCGCGCGTCGCGGCCGTTACAATGCCGGAATCGCTGGCGAATGCCGGCTACCTTCGGCGGCTGGAGGATGCGGGCGTCCACACCTATATCCATACGATCAACGATACGGAGGACATGCTTCGCTATATCGATCAAGGCGCGCATGGCTTCTACACGGACAGCATCTCCGAAATTCAGCTGGCCAGCGCCAATGCATCCCCGCCCTCTTACTTGACGATGTTGGCGAATGCGGTGCGCGAACTATATGCTGAACCCGTAATGTCGTTCTGGCCGCATAGGTGGTTCTAAGAACGCCCGTAGGCTAACGTAGGCTTAAGGATGCGTGAGCACCTGCTGGCAACCGAACAACCCGCCGAATTCACATTCGGCGGGTTGTGCCGTGCATCGATTAAGATCTGCGTAAGTCCAGCCACTCGATCTCGCTCGGCGTCAGCGTCAGGTCTGCCGCTTCTCGGCAGGAACGCAGCTCCGCTTCGTTGCGGGGACCTATAATCGCGGCTGACGGGAAACGCTGGTTCAGCACGTAAGCCAGCGCGATCTGAATCGTCGCCACGCCCTTCTCCTGCCCCAGTTGCTCGGCTCTACGATAGCGCTCCCAATTGTCGTCGTTGTAGAAGACGCGCACGAGGTCGGCATCCGAGCGGTCCTCTGGCGTGAATCGGCCGGTGAAGAAGCCGCGTGCCTGCGCGGACCACGAGAATAGCGGCAGCTCGCTCTGCTCGTGCCAAGCCAGAGACGGCCCGTCGATGCTGACGCAATCATGCCAATACGGCTCCTGCGCTTTGGCCAGACTCAGGTTGGGACTGCTGAACGAGAACCCGCGAAGTCCATGCTCCTCCGCATACCGGGCCGCTTCGGCGAGCCGGTCCGTCGTCCAGTTCGATGCGCCGAATGTAAGTATGCGGCCCTCTTCGACAAGCTCGTTGAGCCACTCCAGAATCGAGCCGACCGGCACGTTCAGATCGTCACGATGAAGCGCGTACAAATCCACATAATCGGTGCGCAGCCGCTCCAGGCTGATACCCAGTTCTTCCCGAATCGCGTCTCTGGACACGCGCGGGCCCTGCGCGTTCGGATGCGCGCCTTTGGTCCAGACGTTAATCGCGTCGCGGTTGCCCCGCTCCTCCAGCCACATCCCGATTGCCTGCTCGCTCTTGCCGCCGCAATAGATGTACGCCGTATCGATCGTATTGCCCCCGATCCCGACGAACGCATCAAGGTTCGTCCGCACCAGGTCGTACACCTCCGGCGCGAAATAATCCGAACCCATAATCAGCTGCGACACACCTTGCTTCAATCCCGCCAGTTCGATCTTCTTCATCGTATCCGCCGCTCCTCTCGCCTCTTAAAGGGTTACCCGTGCGCGGCTATACGCCGATTCCAGGCACGCGTCGATCACTTTCATGTTCGCTACCGCATCCTCAGGCGCAAACCGGGCTTGCTTCTCGCCCCATACGACGCGTGCGAAATCGTCGGCCTGCAGCGAGTACTGATTGAGCGTCGGCTGCTCTTCTGCGCGCGTGCCTTCGCCCGTATGCACGAGGAAGTTCGAGCCGAGGAAAGCAGACGGCAGCTCGATCCGTCCTTTGGTGCCGAGCACCTCCAGCGTGTTGCGGAACGCCGCCCACATGCCGCAGTCGAACGATAGCGCGACGCCGCCGCTAAACTCCAGAATGCCGGAGGCCATCATGTCGACGTTGTCGTGCTCAGGCGACAGCAGCGCATGAACGGTCGCGGCTTGCGGCTCTTCGCCCAGCAGCAGTCTCGCCGCGCTGATTGGATAACAGCCGACGTCGTAGATCGAGCCGCCGCCCCATTCGCGCTTATAGCGCACGTTGCCGGAATCCGCAGCGTTGTTGAACGTGAACGTGCCGTGAATGCCGCGGATCTCGCCGATCTCGCCGGAATCGATAATTTCCTTCACGCGTGCGTAGGCCGGATGATGACGGTACATGAACGCTTCGGCGAGATGGACGCCGGCGCTGCGGCTGGCATCGGCCATGCGCTGCGCTTCCGCCGCATTGAGCGCGATCGGCTTCTCGCACAGCACGTGCTTGCCGGCTTCGATCGCCTTGATCGTCCATTCCATATGTAGATGGTTCGGCAGCGGGATGTAAACCGCGTCGATGTCCCCATCGGCTAACAGCTCTTCATAACTGCCGTATGCTTTCGGAATGTTCAGCTTCGCCGCCGTCTCCTGCGCCTTGGACAAGCCACGGCTCGCGATCGCGGTGACTTCACCGGTCTCCGATTGCTGAATACCCGGAATAACGGAACGTACTGCAATACCTGCGCATCCAATAATGCCCCAACGAAGTTTTCGGCTCATGCGTGCACCTGCTTTTCTTGGTTTTGGCACCATTATAGTCCAAGATAGGGGCTGTTCATATACAACAATTAGGCGTTTACATATCAGATTTTGGGCCGCCCGGATTGGTTTTCCGCTCGCGATAGGGAGCGGAGCATTCTGGCAACGCCCAGATTGGTTTCCGCTCGCGATAGGGAGCGGAGCATTCTGGCAGAATGCCACACGTGTCCACACAAGCACAGAGCCGCCCGGCATACGCGCTCGATCAAGCGCTCATGGCCGGGCGGCCGCAATCGTCTTAGTCCCACATCGATCCGCCGGGCTTCGGACACGTCCCGGCCAGCAGCTTGGCGCGCACCTTCACGAAGCAGCCGCAGTGCGCGCAGGTCGACCCGTACTGCAGGTCGCCGCATGCGGTGCAGCGCGCCAGCCGCGCCTCGTAGCGCTCAACCGAGGCGCAGCTCTCCGGATGCCGCTCCAGCTTCTCGACCATCCGGTCGATTTGCGCCTCCGGTACATGCACGCTGTCCCGGCAGCCTTTGCAGCCTTCCGGCTTGCTTGCGAGCGCGGACATGTCCCGATTACCCGACGCGCAGCACGGCGACCGAAGCAGCCGGCAGCGTTACGCGGAGGAAGCCGTTCTCCAAGCTGAGGCCTTCCAGCGCCGTCGGCATGACCGCGTTCGGCGCGTCAACGGTGTTGTGCGCATGGATATCCACGGCGTGCAGCAAGCGTCCGGAAACGGCCGGCTGGGCGTCCTTCAAGCCGCGCAGCTCGATCGTAATCTCCGCCGCCGCCTCGTGGCTGACGTTGCACAGGCTGATGTTCAGCTTGCCGTCCTGACCGCGCGATGCGGTTGCGCTAATCTGATCCAACGATTGTCCGTTCAACTCATACGCTGCGGACGTGTTCGACAGCTCGAGCAGTTCCGCGTCCTGGTGGACCTTGTACATTTCGAAGACATGGTAGGTTGGCGTGAGCGCCATTTTGTCCCCTTCGGTCAGGATAACCGACTGCAGCACATTGACGGTCTGCGCAATGTTCGCCATTCGCACCCGGTCGCAATGGGCATTGAACACGTTTAGCGACAGACCCGCGACCAACGCGTCTCGCATCGTGTTCTGCTGGTACAGGAAGCCCGGATTCGTACCCGGCTCGACGAGGAACCAAGTGCCCCATTCGTCAACGATCAAGGCGACGCGCTTCTGCGGGTCGTATTGATCCATGATCGCGCTATGCTTGGTGATCAGCTCGTCCATGTGCAGCGCCTTCTTCATCGTCTCGAACCATTGGCTCTCATTGAAATCAAGCGCCGATTGTTTCTCTTCCCAGCTGCCCGGGATCGTGTAATAGTGAAGGCTCAGACCGTCCATCATCCGGCCTGCTTCGCGCATGAGAACCTCCGTCCAGCGGTAATCGTCGATGTTCGGACCGCCCGCAATGCGGTAAATTTGGTTGTCGCCATAATTGCGTACGTACGTCTGGTAGCGGCGGTACAGATCGGCGTAATATTCCGGGCGCATGTTACCGCCGCAGCCCCAGTTCTCATTGCCGACGCCGAAAAATTTCAATCTCCACGGCTTCTCCTGGCCGTTCGCCCGTCTTAAGTCCGCCATCGGCGACTCGCCGTCGAACGTCATATATTCGACCCACTCGGACATTTCCTGGACCGTGCCGCTGCCGACGTTGCCGTTCACGTAAGGCTCCGTGCCGAGCAGCTCGCACAGCTTCATGAACTCATGAGTCCCGAAATGGTTGTTCTCCACAACGCCGCCCCAATGCGTGTTGACCATCCGCTTGCGGCCTTCGCGCGGACCGATGCCGTCCTTCCAGTGATATTCGTCAGCGAAGCAGCCGCCCGGCCAGCGCAGATTCGGTATGCTGAGCGCTTTAAGCGCTTCCAACACGTCGTTGCGAATGCCTTGCGTATTCGGGATGTCCGAATCTTCCCCGACCCAGATGCCGCCGTAAATACAGCGGCCCAAATGCTCCGCAAAATGCCCATAAATATGTTTGCTGATCGTGCCTTTCGTCAAGTCGGCATTGATGACGATATGATTGCTCATGTGCGTAAACTCCTTTAACTATAAGCTGGATTAATAAATAAACTAACTAATTAATGTTTTATTCACTGAGTAAATTAAACCATAAATCAGCTTCCTATTGCAATAATAATATTGGTTGGCGGTTAGCGTTTTCGTTAATCGATTGTTCACGCTTGCCAATAGACCTATCGATTCATTTCCTAGGAAATAACGTTATTCAATATGCGCAAAAAAACAGCCGGGCAAGCGATCGCTGCCCAGCTGTTAATGGTGATCTCGATATGAAACTTTCGCCGATCAAGTAGACGTGCCTACAAGACGAACACCAGTGCGCACAACGCTATCTTGCACCGCTTGTTACCCAATAAACGCCGCCGATCTCAGTCCGGAACGAAGCGCCGGACGCAACCTTTGCCCCCTCCTGAAGATGGACAATCAGTCCGCCGTCATAGGCAATTCGGCAGTCGGCGCCATGCGTCGACTCGATACGAGCTTGCGCAAGCTTGCCATCGCGCCACTCGATATCGACAATAAAGCCGCCTCTTGCCCGAAGCCCCGCCACCTTGCCGTCCGTCCATTCCGTCGGCAGCGCCGGCAGCAGTTCGATCGTATCGAGATGGCTCTGCACCAGCATCTCGGCGATGCCGGACGTGCCGCCGAAGTTGCCGTCGATCTGGAAAGGCGGATGCGCGTCGAACAAGTTCGGATACGTCGACCGCGAGAGGAGCGTCCGGACGAAACGGTGGGCATTCTCGCCATCCCGGAGTCTGGCATACAGGTTGATCAACCAGGCGCAGCTCCAGCCGGTATGTCCGCCGCCCTGGGCAATGCGGGCCGCAAGCGACTTGCGGGCGGCCTCCGCGAGTTCCGGAGTCACGCGATCATTGATCGAGACGCCTGGATACACGCCGTACAAATGGGACACATGCCGATGGCCCGGCTCCAACTCCCGATGAGGCAGCGACCACTCTTGCAAGCGGCCGTCTTCGCCGATCGCAAGCGGCGCCAGCTTCGCGAGCGCTGCTGCGAGCTCCTCACGAAGTTCCTCGTCCACGACGAGCGCCTCAGCCGCCTGGATGGTGCCTTGGAACAGCTCGCGGATGATCGTCAAATCCATGGCCGAGCCGATCGTCACGCTGCACGGCTCGCCCTCCTCCGTAACGAAACGGTTCTCCGGCGATGTCGAAGGCAGCGTCGTCAACGTGCCGTCTTCGTTCTCCTGCAGCCAATCCAAGCAGAAGAGCGCCGCCCCGCGCATAAGGGGATAAGCCGTCTCCGCCAGAAATTCCATGTCAGGTCTGAAACGATACCTCTCCCATAAATGCTGGCTGAGCCAAGCGCCGCCCAGCGGCCAGAACGCCCAGCTCGGATCGCCGCTTGCCGGGGTGGACACCCGCCACACATCGACGTTGTGATGGGCGGTCCAGCCGCGCGCGCCATAATGAATCGCAGCCGTCCGCGCGCCCGTCCGGCTCAGCTCGCCGATCAGGTCGAACAGCGGTTCGTGGCATTCGCCGAGCCCGCCTAACTCGGCAGGCCAGTAATTCATCTGTGTATTGATGTTCGTCGTATAATTGCTGTTCCACGGCGGTTGAACGTGATCGTTCCATATGCCCTGCAGGTTCGCGGCTTGCGTCCCCGGCCTTGAGCTTGCGATGAGCAAATAACGGCCGTACTGGAACAGCAGCGCTTCCAGCGCCGGATCGCTTGCTCCTCCCTGGTAGGCCGTCAGCCGCTTATCGGTCGGGAGCCGATCGACCTCGTTCGCACCGGCGCCGAACGTAAGGCTCACGCGGCGGAACAGTTCGCGATGATCCTCGATATGTCTGCGCTTCAAGTCTTCGTACGCGATCCCGGCGGCGTCCGCCAGCTGCCACGCGCACCGCTCGAGCTCCAACCCCGAGCCCGGAGCCGGCTGGTCGTCATATTCCGTGAAATCGGTAGCGGCGGTCAGCAGGATGAGCACCGAACACGCCCCTTCGATGGCAAGGCTGCCATCTTCGGCCGCGGTGAGCCGGCCGCCGCTCAGCTGCACGTTCAGCGCGATGGCGAAAGACAATCCGCGCTCCGCCTCGTATAACACCGCCTGCGGATGATCGCCCAGGTAATTGTCCGCGACATGGCTAGGCGCCCTGCCGCTCAGGGTCAACTTGCCGTCCCGCGCTTCTTCTCCGGCGGTCTCCGCCGCGACCGAGAATTTCAGCTTCGAGCTTAGCCGGACGCGAGCGTTAATGGTTCCCGAGCCTTCGGCTTCCACACGCACGGCCATCACACCGTCCGGGTGACTGACGAACGCTTCTCGTCTATAGACCGTTCCAGACTGATCCTTGTACGTTGTGAAAGCGATGCCCGTATCCAAGTCCAGCTCCCGTCTATATTCGCTATGTCCGCCTGGGGCGGACTGTTCAAGCCAGAGATCGCCCATTGCCAGATACGCTTCCGAACGCGGGCCGAGCATGCCTTGGCCGATTAGCGTCTCCGCTTCCCGGAAGCGCCCCGCGCGAAGCAATTCCCGGGCCGGCTTCAGATGACGCAGCGCCTCGTAATTGTTCGTGTCGCGCGGGAGGCCCGACCACAATGTGTCCTCGTTCAATTGAATCCGTTCCTGTTCCACGCCGCCGAACACCATGCCGCCCAGACGTCCATTGCCGAGCGGCAATGCTTCCTCCCATACGCTGGCAGGCTGTTCGTACCATAGCGTTATTCGCTTCACCGGTTGCACCATGCATGCTCCGCCCTTCCTCATTTTACTAGGTCATACGTTGGCAAAAAAACCTCCAACCCGCAATGCAGGTTGGAGGCTCTTCGCTGCTTCGCCGTTCGTTCGCGAAGGTCGTCGTTCTTATTTGCCGCTCCAAAGTTCAACGCGCTGTTTAACCAGCTCTTGGCGCAGATCTTCCGCTTTCTCGACGTCTGCCGCTTCGATTTCTTTCATGTAGGCATCCCACACTTTGTCGAAATCGGCCGGCTTCGCCAGAATGGCTTCCGGAATGCGTTTCCACGTAATGCTCTTCAGCTTCTCGTCGAGGATCGTAATTTCGCTGTCGCCCGGAACCGGGATGTTCCACGCCGCGCCCCAAGGCTTGACTTTGAACTCGTCTTCTTTCGGGAACAGGTCTTTCCATGTCGTTGCTTTGTACGCGGCCAGCACTTCTTTCTCCACGTCATTGAAGCTTGCCACGATTTGTTCAGGGAAGTTCGTCGTGTAGTAGTTGCCGGACGGATCCTTCACGCCGTCGCCGTAGTGAGGACCGATCATGTTGTACTGGCCGATGCCGGATTCCTTCTGGAAGTTCGCGGCGTCATTGACTTTGCGGTTGTTGACATCAGCCGGAATGACGCGTTTGCCGTTCTCGACTTTGTAATGCTCGCCCTCAATGCCCCAGTTCACGAGCACTTGGCCTTCATCGGAAGCCAGGTAGTCCAGGAACTTGATCGTGCGGATCGGGTCCGGGTTCGTGCTCGAGATCGCGACGCCGTAGCCGCTCAGGAAGCCGGTTGGCTGGAAGGAAGCGTCTTTGAACTCTTCGGTCAGCGTAACCGGATAGTGGCCGTAGCCTTGGTCGAATTTGCCTTCGGCTTTGAGCGCTTTCTCGCCGTCCGCATAGTCCCAATCTTGGTCGATCAAGCCGAGTACGCGGCCGGAAGCGACTTTCGCTTTGTATTGGTCATACTTTTGCACGAAGCTCTCCGGATCCAAGAGGCCTTCCGCGTTCATGTGGTTCAACCAGCGGAAGTATTCCTTCTCTTCCGGACGTCTGAAATGGTACGTCACTTCCTGCGTGTCGGTATCGATGAAGTATTCGCCGTCGTCGGAACCGCCCGTTGCGAGGAAAGCCGGGTTCGTGACGGAGATGTACATGTGCCAGTCGTCCGCGTTCAGCGTCAAGCCGATGTTCGGGTTGCCGTTCTCGTCTTTCGGGTGTTTAGCCAAATATTGCTTGATGGCGTTCTCATAATCTTTCACCGTACGGATTGTCGGGAAGCCGAGCTCTTTCACGACGCGATGCTGGAGCTCGAAGCCGCCGCCCGCGTTGAAGTAAGTTTGGCCTACGCCCGCGTTCGTCGGAACGACGTAGATCGATTTGTCGTCGTTGCTGTAACGAAGGCGGTTCATTTCTTCGCCATACAGCTTCTTGATGTTCGGTGCGTATTTATCAATAAGATCGGTCAGGTCGATTACGGCGCCGGCGTCGACGAATTTATTAATGCTGTTCTTCGCTGCGATCAGATCCGGATAGTCGCCGCTTGTCGCGATGAGCGCGGACTTCTGCACGGGGTCGCCGACGGCGAATTCAGCGTCGAGCGTAATGCCGGTCTTGGCCGTGATCGCTTTGCCGACCGCATCCTGCATGTTCGCCCAGTTCGCGTTCGTGTCTTCGCTGTAATAGGACAATGTAAGCGGAGTCAAATTTTCGGATGCCGCGTTGTTGCCCTCGGCCGCCTGATTATTGCCATTCGTTGCGCCGTTGTTCGTACCGCCGTTGCCAGCGTTGTTGTTGCCGCCGCAGCCTGCGAGCAGCCCGGCCACCATCGCGGTAGCAAGCACTGCGCCGGTCCACTTTCTCTTTTGTGTCATCGTGTAAACCTCCCTTTTGGATTGACAGCTTATTTCTGCTTATAGCTTTTATGTTGTACAACAGGAGTCCCTGTAAATACCAGTTTTTGTGCGGGCAGCTTACGCTGCCCGTTTTGAGGCCACGCATGCTTCGACTTCTCTATTTATCCCTTCACTGCGCCGAGCGTCATGCCCTTGACGAAGTAACGCTGCAGGAACGGATAGACGAACAGGATTGGAACGGTGACGACGATCGTGATCGCCATGCGAACCGACTCCGGCGAGATGCTCGCCATCACCTGGGTGATGTTCGTGTTCCGGTAATCGCTGTTGCCAGTGGTCGTGCTTTGCAGCACTTTCATCAATTCGTATTGAAGCGTCGTCAAGTGATCCGCCCTTGCGTTGTACAGCCATGTATCGAACCAAGAGTTCCATTGACCGACCGCCAGGAAGAGCGCGATCGTCGCCAGCGCCGGCTTCGCCATCGGCAGGATAACCCGCCAGTAGATCGTGAAGTCGTTCGCGCCGTCCAGCTTGGCGGATTCCTGCAAGGCGTATGGAATGCCGTCCATGAACGAGCGGATGATGAAGACGTTGAACGCCGATACCATGCCTGGAAGAACGTAGACCGCGAAAGTGCCGATCATGTTCAGATCCTTGATGAGCAGGTATGTCGGGATCAAGCCGCCCGAGACGTACATCGTCAGCGCCAGGAACACCGAGACGAAGCGGCGTGCCTGGAAGTCGGGACGCGACAGCGTGTAAGCCAGCATCGAGGCGCTGATCAAGCCGAGCACGGTGCCGACGATCGTGCGGAGAATCGAGATTTGCAGACCCTGCATCAATCCCTCGTAGCCGAAAATAATGCTGTAGTTCTTAAGCGTAAATTCCCGCGGGAAGATCGTAATGCCGCCGCGCACGCTGTCGGTCGAATCGTTGAGCGACAGCGCGAGCACGTTCAGGAATGGATAGAGCGTCACGATCGTCACGAGCAGGACGAAGACGTAGACGAAAATATCGAATATGCGGTCAGACATAGGCGCGCCTTTGCGCATCGTATTAGCTGCCATGGGGCACCCCTCCTACATGATGCTTTCTTTGGTGATGCGTTTGAAAATGCCGTTCGCCGTGAATAACAAGATGATGCTGACGACCGAGTTGAACATGTTGATCGCGGTACCGAACGAGAAGTTGCTCATCTGCAAGCCATATTGCAAGGCGTACAAGTCGAGTACTTGCGAGTAGTCGGTGACCAGGTTATTCGAGAGAAGCATCTGTTTCTCGAAGCCGATGCTAACGAGATGACCGATGGACATAATAAGCAAAATAATGATCGTCGAGCGAATGCCCGGAATCGTAATATGCCAGATCTGGCGGAGCCGGCTTGCGCCGTCGACCTTCGCGGCCTCGTACAGCTCGCCGCTGATGCCAGCGATCGCGGCCAGGTAGATAATTGTGTTCCAGCCCGTCTCTTTCCATACATCCGCCGCGGTGACGATGCTCCAGAAGTAGGAGCCCTTGGCCATGAACTGTATCGGCTGATCGATCACACCGATCCACATCAGGAAATCATTGACCGCGCCGTGATCGGCGGACAGCATCTTCGTGACGATGCCGGCGACGACGACCCAGGAAACGAAGTGAGGCAGGTACGATATGGTTTGCGCGAATCGCTTGAATGCCATTAGGCGGACTTCATTGAGCAGAATCGCGAATAGGATCGGAATCGTAAAGCCCGCGATCAATCCCATAAAGCTCATGGCCAGCGTATTGCGCAGCACCAGATAAAACTGGTCGTCGGCGAACAATCGCGCGAACTGGTCAAAACCGACCCACTTCTGGTCGACGATGCGTTCCCAGAACGATTTGTTCGGCATCGGTCTGTACTTCTGGAATGCCATCGTCCAGCCCCATAACGGCAGGTAGCTGAAGACGAACACCCAGATGACGAACGGAATCGACATCATGTACAAATATTTCTGCTGCAGGAAAATGCGCCAGAACCGGGATGTCTCGCGGCGCCCTCTCTCCTTGGGCTTCTCTTGTGTTACCGCTTCCATTGGTACCCCTCCTTGCTGTATGTCCTTATTGTAACGGTGCGGCGCCAACGGAAGTACCCCAATGATTTTGCACAAAATCATATAAAAATTGTATCCGATCCCCCGAAAAATAGAGAAAGCGCCCGGATCAACCGGGCGCTTTCGCGAAAATCCTACTTCTTCTTGTACGCCGACGGTGATTCGCCGACGTATTTGCGAAATTTGCTGTGAAAATAGTCGACATTCGTGTAGCCGACTTTCTCCGCGACCTGGTACACTTTCATCCCTTGATCGAGGAAGCTCTTCGCTTTCTCGATGCGCACCTTGTCCAGGTAACTGTTGAAATACTCGCCCGTCGTCGTCTTGAACAGCTTCCCCAGATACGCGCTGTTATATCCGAGCACATCGGCCAGCGTCTCCAGCTTGAGCGGTTGCTGGTAGTTGCGTTGGATGAGGTCGATCATCTTCATGATCTGCTTGTCCGTTCCGCCGGCATCCAGGCCTTCCAAGGCACGTGCAAGTACAATTTGCACACTCTCGATGAGCGCTTGGTAGGTGTGCGGCTTATACAGCCCGATTATGCTGCCGGATAGCTCATGACGTCTCTCTTGCAGTTCTTGCCGATGGAGCGTCAGCTTCCCGATGGCGCCGGTGATCAGCTGTACCATGGCGGTCTTGATCTCCTGCTCCGAATAATTGGCGCGCAGCATGGCTTCGCCGGCTTCGGCGGCCAACTGCTTGGCCGCCTCCAGATTGCCGATATCCAGCGTCAAATACAGCTTCTCGGCTACCGCATCCGGATCGAACGGTTCGTGATCGTCCGAATCGTCCGCCAGCTGATGATCGATCGGTTCGGTCTGCTCCCCGATGATGCGGCCTTCTTCATAGAAGAAGCGCAGGTTCATGAGCCGCACTGCCGCGGCATGAGCGCGCACGAGATCGGTTAGCCGCTCCTCCGCGCCGCCCGAGACGGCCGTGAAGTGCAGCTCTCGCTCGGCCGCGATATTCGCGATGTCCCGGTAGAGGCGCGCGCTCTGATAGTCGCTCTGCAGCGGCTCCCGCAGCAGCAAGCCGATATAAGGCTCGGCATAGAAGACGACTCCGCGTCCGGCGTCTTCGAACGTCGTCACGAACCGGCGCTTCATGTACGCGAAGACGCCGGAGTCCATATCCTGCTCCGCATGCAGCCGCACGAGCAGCAGCTCGTATGACGGCCATACCAATCCAGCTTCCCGGGCGGCTTCTTCCAGACTTTCCGCGGCATCGTCCGGGTACGCGCCTTCCAGACAAGTTTGAATCAGCCGTTCGCGGTTCCATTCGCTCATCGCCGAATGACGGCGGTTCGCCGCCGCTTCCGCGTCCAGCACCTTCTTGAGCCGGTCCAAATACCCGGTCAGCTCGTCTTCGTCTACCGGCTTAAGCAGATAGCCGTCGATCTGGTATTGGATAGCTTTCTTCGCGTAATCGAAATCCGCATACCCGCTCAGGATCAGAATATGAAGATGCTCATTCTTCTCCCGCAGATGGCCGATCAGCGTCAAGCCGTCCATACCGGGCATTCGAATATCCACGATCATTAGATCGGGGTTCAGCCGCTCCTGCTTCTCCAGCGCCTCCCTTCCGTTCCCGGCGGTGTCGGCAACCTGGTAGCCCAGTTCCTCCCAGTCGATGAGCGTCCGAAGTCCTTCCCGAATCATCGGCTCGTCATCAACAAGCAGTACCTTATACATGTGATCGCCCCCCTAGCGGAATATGAAACCGGATCTGCGTCCCTTCGCCAGGCACGCTGTGGATGTGAAGTCCGTGCTCCGGGCCGTACGTAAGCAAGAGCCGCATGTGGACATTGCGCAGACCGATCCGGTTGCGGTCGTCGTCGTCCTGCTCGTTCAACGACTGCATAACCGTCGCGGCCCGCTCTTCCGTCATGCCGGTGCCGTTGTCCATCACTTCGATCTGCACTTCTTGTCCGACGACGCTTGCCTTCACCCGAACGAGTCCGCCCTCCTCCTTGCTCTCGAGACCGTGCACGACGGCATTCTCGACGAGCGGCTGAATGATGAGCGGCGGGATGAACGTCTCCTCTGCGCCCGCATCGATCAGCAGCTCGAAATGCAGACGGTCGCCGTGGCGGAATTTCTGAATCTCCAAGTAACAACGCACGATATCCATCTCGCTGCGCATCGGAATGCTGCGGTTGCCGACTTCCAGATTTTTGCGCATCATTTTGCCGAGCAGCCGAACGACCTTCGCGATTTCCGTTTCCCCTTTAATATGGGCCTTCATGCGGATCGATTCCAGTGCGTTGAATAGGAAATGCGGGTTAATTTGGCTGGCCATCATCTTGAATTTGATCTCGTTCTGCTTCTGAGCGAGCTGGCGCTTCTGGTAGTTGGATTCCTCCACTTCGCTCATTAGCCCGTTAATACTCGCGACCATGGAATTGAACTGTCTGGAGAGCTGACCGATCTCGTCCTTGCCGTCTATCTCCATCGCGATTCCCAGATTGCCTGTCGCCACCTTGTTAATATGCTTGCTCAGACGGAGCAGCCGATTGGACAACAAGGTAGAGAACCCGTAGATAAGCAGCGTGGCGACGGCCAGACTGATCGAGATGACCGTAACCGCAAGCCGGATCGTCCGGTTCGCTTCCTTCACGATCTGATCGATCGAGAAGATGGAGATAATGCGTAGTTCGTTCATACTGGATTTCGGCCGGAGATCGTCGACCATAATTTGCAGCTTGTTGCCGTCCATGACGTTCTCGAACGTCCCCGTCTCGCCGTCGATGACGGACGGGTCGAACTGCAGCTCCTCCAGCGTCTTGCCCAGCTTGCCGGGACGGTTCGACGCGACGACCTGATTGCTGCTGTCCACGATCATCGTCTCGAACGATTCTTGAGCTAGAATGGACGCGAGCATTTCTGAATTCACATTAATGACCAAGACGCCGGTCGTATTCTGGTTGGGGAAATCGACACGCCGTACCAAGCTTAAATATTTATTGCCATCTCGCTCGTCCTCGACATAGCTCCAATCGACCAGACTGCTCTGGATAGCGCTTTGGTACCAAGGCGCTTCGACGATGTTCGGCGTCGGCTGGATGAACTCCCAGTTATTCAGCAGCGTCGGGTTGTCCACGTACAGCCGAATGTTGGCAATCTCGTCGTACAGACGGAGATTCTCCCGGAAATCCGGGTATTCCTTATAGGCCTTAACGACATCGTAGACGGAATCATACCGCCGATTCGCAACCGTCTCCAGCCGGGCGTCGTTAGCCAGCCGATACGCCGTGTCGTACGAAATGCTGACGACCTCGCTTGTCCGTTTCTTGACCCGCTCGACGTTCGTCTCGGTCTGTTCCATAGCATTGCCGAGCGCCATGGAGCGCAGCTCGCTCGTCAAGAAGTACCCGACGATCAGCACCGGAATGAACACGACTACTATAAACGACACAAACAGCTTATGGCGCAGCTTCATATCGTTGACGATCCGGATGATCGATTTATACAAACTCGCAACCCCCTGCGGTGAAATCATGATGAAAGCCTTTCTCGCTTCAAGTGTAGGCATACCGGCTCAGGCGTAGTCCGGACTTTCGTCGGAAAGCGTTTTCGAATTTTGCCGATGCAGCCCCTCTAAACGTCTATCCTTCATTGTAAGCCACATTTTCGCATAAAAACATGAGGAAATTCGATCTGTTTTCATGCGGAAATTAGTGCATAGCATGGAAATGAAGGACAAAGGAATGAGCCAAGTCGCCGGCCTCGCCAGATGCATGCTGGCGAATCCTGTCCCCAAAAGCAAAAGGCCGCGCGGGAGATCCCGGGCAGCCTTCTCGAAGTGACGCGTCAATACATTAGTTCTTAGGAAGCAAGACCGTGAACGGATCGGCTTTCACCTTGCCATCTTGGACGGCGGACGGATCCGGGATGAGTTTGCCATCCTTGACTTTAAACGGAATGTTCAGCTTCACAAGCCACTGCGCGCTCTCCAGCATGTAGCCGGTAAAGACGTAATCGCCGTCATTGAGCGAGAGCTTGGCTTGACCCTTGTCGAACGGCAGGAACAAGGCGGCGTCCGAACCTTGCGGGCTGACGATCAGCGCCACGCTTGGGAGTTCGGATCCATCGGCCCAGGTCGCATAGACCGTGTTCGCCGCGGATGGCGCTTTCAGCTGGAGTACGGCGCGGTCCGTGATCTTCCCGTCGCTCACGGTCAATGTCTTCATAATCGGGATGAACGAGCTGCCGTCTTCCACCTTGCCGATCGTGTACGTCCCGTTCTCCAACTGCCCGGCATAGAGCCCGTTCACGATGCTGATCTCCACGATTTGCTTCGTCGGCGAAGTTTGCGTCAGCACCAAATTCCCACTGCCCCACGCCTTGCCTTCCGCATAACTTACGCTTCCGATCGCGTTCGCGACCGGCGTCAGCTTAAGATCACGGTCGGCTTTGCCGCCCGCTACCGTAAGGGAGACGCCGACTTTGAGCCTCGTCTTGCCGATGACGTACGAATCTATCGTGTAATTGCCGTCACGCAGCGGTTGCGAGAACTTGCCGCCGCGCACTTGGATCTCACTGCGCCCGCCGCCGCTCGCCGTTAATTCCAGCACGCCGTCAGGCATCGCTTCGCTCCCGCTTCCCATGATCGTGCCGGCGACGCCGTCCGAAGCCGGAACGACAGGGTCTGGATCTTCTGTACCCGGCTGTTCGGATTCCGAAGCCGCTTGACGCTTACCAAGCGCGCGATCCAGGACGACGACGGTTTCGGCCCGGGTTGATGAGGCGGTCAGTCCGAACGAATCGGCCGCTCGTCCGATCATGACGCCGCTTGCCGCCATTGCGCCGACCGCTCCTTTGCTCCAAGCCGGCGCCTTCGCCGCGTCAACATACTGAGCAGGCGGATCCTGCGGGGACAGCTTGAGCAGCCGCGAGATAATCACGGCCAGCTCTTGACGCGTAACAGGCTCGTCCGGACGGAAATTACCTTCCGGCGTTCCTTGAAAATAACCTGCTTTGGCCGAAATCGAGACGGCATCCGAATACCAGCGGCCAGGCTTCACATCTTTGAAGACAATGTCCGATTTCGTGCCGAATCCGAACGAAGTATTCACCAACGCGGCGACTTCGGCCCGCGTTATGGTTCGATTCGGCCATATTTTTCCTTCTCCGCTCCCTTTCAACCATCCGTTGGCCGACCATTTATTCAGCACCTGCTCGGCCCAATGCCCTTTGGTATCCACCGGAATTCCTGTTTCTTGCGCCAATCCCAGTGCAGGGACGGAGATAAGCCCCGCCATCAGGACAATTGCAATTTTTTTCGACTGTAACATGCTGTAAGGCACTCCTCTCGCGACATTTCGACTCCACTCTCTTTCATTATGATACGGATTGTAACATACATTTGCTATGGGATCAATTTACTATTTATTCTTTTTTCAAGCCGATTACCGGGAAAGATCTAGTAACTCTTTCATATAATTGCGCCACATTTCGACACGCATCCATGAGAATTACAAAGAATGTAATCCCTGCTACATATTCCAAATGCCATCCGAACTACTTCGCTTCCGTTACTTTCAAGTGCCTATATGACTTCAAAGTGCGTACTATTCAGTGCCGCACCTATGACGCACAATAGCCTTACGGAATCGCTTTGCAAGATCCCATAAAGGAGCGGATAACATGGTGCAAAACGAAGAGCACGATCGCAAAACGGCGTTGGTCATTGGCGGTAACGGCGTCATCGGGCAAAATTTGATCGAACATTTAGAAGAACTCCCGGATTGGAATATCATCGGGGTATCCCGCCGCGGCGGGGAAACACGAGGGAAAGTCCGCTATATCGCAGCCGATCTACTGAACGAAGAGGACACGCGGCGCGCGCTCGGGGGATTGGCGGAAGTAACGCATATCTTCTATGCCGCGTATCAAGACCGGCCGACCTGGGCGGAATTGGTCGCACCGAACCTGGCGATGCTGGTCAACGTCGTCAACGCGGTCGAGCCCGTCGCGCGGCAATTACGGCACATTAGCCTCATGCAAGGCTACAAGGTATACGGCGCGCATCTAGGACCGTTCAAAACGCCCGCTCGCGAGAGCGATGCGCATCACATGCCGCCTGAATTCAACGTGGATCAGCAGCAATTTCTGGAGAGCCGGCAGCCGGGACGCAGTTGGACGTGGTCGGCGATACGGCCATCGGTCGTCGGCGGAATCGCCTTGGGCAATCCGATGAATCTGGCCATGGTCATCGCCGTGTACGCCTCCATCTCCAAGGAGCTGGGCATCCCGCTGCGTTTCCCGGGCAAGCCCGGCGCCTACGACAGCTTGATGGAGATGACGGACGCCGGGCTGCTCGCCCGAGCCACCGTCTGGGCGGCCACCGACGAACGCTGCGCCAATCAGGCGTTCAACATCGCCAACGGCGATTTGTTCCGATGGAACGACATGTGGCCGAAGATTGCTCGCTTCTTCGAGCTGGAGACGGCGCCGCCGCTGACCATGCCGCTGGCGACCGTCATGGCGGATAAGGAGCCGCTGTGGAATCGCATGGTCGAGAAATATGGCCTCGCAGCTAACAGCTACAAGGATGTTTCTTCGTGGGCGTTCGGGGATTTCGCGTTCTCGTGGGATTACGATTTTTTCGCGGACGGGACGAAGGCGCGCCGGTTCGGGTTTCATGATTTTATCGACACGGAATCGATGTTTATCACGTTGTTCACCGAGATGAGACAGCGCAAAATCATCCCTTGATGAGACTGAAAGAAAGCCGGTCCCCGCGTCGGGAAACCGGCTTTTAGGCCATGGAGTTCTCGGAAAGTCATGGCGCCCCCGCTTCCCCATTGAGCGAATTCGTCAAAATAGTAGCTGCTTGTCCATACGTGCGCTCG
Organism: Paenibacillus aurantiacus; assembly: GCF_042431225.1. NCBI lineage: Bacteria > Bacillati > Bacillota > Bacilli > Caryophanales > Paenibacillaceae > Paenibacillus > Paenibacillus aurantiacus. The sequence goes on from NZ_JBHMDO010000047.1 coordinate 338,013, forward strand.
ATATGCACGTCGCCCCATCGGCACATGAGATGCAATAGATCCCGCAGCGTCCAACCGTACTCGGTCAGCTCGTATTCGACTTTGGGCGGCACTTGATTGTAGGAAATCCGCGTAACGACGCCCGCCTCCTCCAGCTCGCGCAGCTGCTGCGTCAGCACCTTCTGGGACACCGAAGGCAGCAGGCTCATCAGCTCGCCGTTTCGTTTGCGGCCGAACGTCAAGTGAAATAGAATAACGGGCTTCCATTTGCCGCCCATCACTTCAAGCGTGGCTTCCACCGCCGTATTATACGTTTTCCCTGCATGTTCCATTATCGCACTCACCTTCCCTCCATACGTCGACACCATCTTTCGCATGCCTCAGCCGACGTGGTGCTGCACGAGGATTGTCTTATTTAGCCTTCTCGATTTTGAACGTGAACGTCCACGTCGCCGTATCGCCCGAATACCGCCCCCGATTTTCGGTAACGGCGACTTGGACGGATTTTGTGATCGTTTTGGTCACGGCGGATGCTTTGACCGATACGCTGCCCTCGCCGTCCTCGGGAATTTTGTCTTGCTCCTGCGCCTCGCCCTTGAGCGTGATCTTATCCGTCGTCTTCAATGAAAGCGTCCGTGAGCTGCCTTCCTCGATCGCTTTGCCGTTCACGTACCCTTCGTACCACCATTCATTGCCGACGTGATTGTTCTCCGTCAACTCGGCGCCGACGAACGTAACTTTGACCTTGACGGTCTTCGCGGCCGCATCGAGCGGCTGAGGCGGTCCCCTCCCGATATTGGCCAATTTCGATCTATTATGCCTATTCCTTATTTGCCGCCAATATCCGAAATCCTTCAAGTTGCGCCGAAATAAGCAAAACGGTCTCGCCCTCGGCGAGACCGTTTAATTTCCACGCATGTATCACGGATATAGCCCAATCTCCGCAATCTGCAGCTCCGCGCCGCCATTGTTGGCCGTAACGCTCAGCCGGTAGTACGCATAGGCGGTCGTGTTGGGGATCGTGTATGTCTTCGTCAGGAAGCGTGATGCGAACGTCTCGCCGCTGCGCGTGTCGAGCGTCGTCCATGTCGCTGCGTTGTTCGAGCCCTGCAGCGTCCAACTCTTCGGATCGCGCGCCGGAAAATCGTTCGCCGACGTGATCGAGTACGACTTCGCCACCTTCTGCGCGCCTCCGCCGAATTGGTATTGCAGCCAGCCGTTGTTGGCGAAAATAAGCCATTTGGTCGCCGCGCTGCCGTCGAACGCTTTCTCCTTCTCCTCCCCTGCGGGACTTCCCGATGCGCTTGCGGTCACGGTCCCGTCCGTCGTGAGCGAGCCGCCATTGATCGTGCCGAGCGCATTATTGATCGCAGCTGCGTAGTCGGCCGCCGATCCGCCGGACGGATTGGCCAGCATCGCGTCATAGTACCAGATGAATCCGCCGGTAATGCCGGCCGAAACCTTCCAATTCGCCATCTTCGTGCTTACCTGAGCAGGCGTATTGCCCCCGGAGGCCGTCTTCGAGTCGAGGCCCGGCATGACGGTCATGCCCAGCACATTGCTCCAAGTCGCCGGATTGTTGCCCGCTCCGCCGTCATACACCTGTAAGTAGACGCGATCGACTTTAGTGCCGAGCTGAGACTTGACGCTCTGCCAGTAGCTCGTATTCGTATAAGGGCAAAGCGTAATCTTGAAGCCCAGTCCAGCCAGCATGTTGCCGAACGCAACGGTCGAACTTACGTCGTACAGATCTTCATTGTCGAAGCTTACCGCATCGGCGCCAATGGCGTTCTTAAGCGCCTGGAAGTTGCGGTAGAGCACGCTGCTCGTCCCCGTGCCCTGCGAAGCGACAAGGTTCTTGATGTTCTCAAAATCGCGCACAGCTGCCGATCCGACGCTGATCTCCAGTCGTTTCACAGACGTCGGCGCCTGCTTCAACGTTGCCAACTGCCCGGGCCAAGCCGCATTGCCGACATACTGTCCATTCGAGACGACGAGCTGATCGTTATAGACAAGATCGCCGTTCGAATTGACGTGAATCGTCCATAGCATGACCGTCGTATAGCCGGACGCCCGCAGCTCGTTCATCGTCGCCGTCCCGCCGGAATAGAACGGACCGCCGCCATAGATGACGGATTCCGTCGTTCCCGCAGCCTGTGTCGTCAATGACGACGGGAGCAGGACAGCGAGAAGTACACTTATGACAACTAGCTTTAGCAACAGGTTTCTCATCATTCGCACCTCTCTCAACGATTATTTGCGCAAATTGGCAGCAGTACCTTCTTGTCTACTCGCTTCTCGAAGCCAGACTCCCCTCCTTCCTAAATGAATTGATTGCGCTTTCATAATATCAATCGGTCAAGTATGACTCCTAGTGGAGGAATCTCAGGTTCGGATGGAATTATTACAGGTTTCCTCTTATGTCCGTAGACAGCTCGTCGCAGAACGATTACTCCTTGATTTTTTAATACGATTGTATTAAATTAACCACATACTTAGAAAAGGAGTGGGTCTATGCGCAGCTTCAAGAATCGAATACGTTGGAAGCGTCTTATTCTCGTGCTCATCCCCCTAATTCTTCTGCCTGCCAGCGGCTTTGTTTACGAATGGATCGCCTCCGAACGCGCGCAATCCGCCTACCCGATGCCAGGCAAGCTCGTGGATGTCGGCACCTTCCGCCTCCATATGAATATCGCCCGATCCACGGGACCGACGATTATTTTCGAAGCCGGCAGCGGAGAAACAAGCTTAAATTGGCGCAGTATCCCACGCGATCTCGCCCCTTATGCCACGGTAGTCAGCTATGATCGCGCGGGTTACGGTTGGAGCGAGCCTTCTCCTAATCCCCGCACCGGGGACAATATCGTACGCGAGCTGCATCATGCGCTTTCACAAGAAGGGTTAACCGGTCCTTACATCCTTGTCGGCCACTCGCTTGGCGGCATGTACATGCGTTTATTCGCACAGACGTACCCGGAGGAGACTGCCGCGCTTGTTCTGGTGGACGCAAGAGAAGAAAACAACGAACGGGAATCCCTGGCCGTGCTTACATCCGAAACGATCTCCGAACAGCCCTCTCCGTCCCTGCTTACACTTCTGAAGCGGTCGGGAATGATGCGTTTGTTTCAAGACGAGCTGCTCGAGGGCTTCGTCCCGAAAGAAGATCGCGACATCTTCATTAACATCGTAGCCACCTCCGCTTTTTTCAACGCCAAGGCGAACGAAGCCAATCTCGCTTCCCTTACCGAGAACGCGATCCGCGGCCAGTCGCTAGGTGCGATTCCCGTAAGAATAATTGCCCGTGGTATCCCCGAAGATGGCCGGCAGTACGGCTTATCCGAAACGGCTGGCGCCAAGCTCGAACTCATCTGGCAGAACGGACAGCGCAGACAGCTCGCCTTGTCCTCAGACTCGCGTCTCTTCATCGCGGAGAAGAGCGGCCATGACATTATGCGAACCGAGCCCCAGCTCATCATAGACGTGATCAAATCGTTGCTTCCGTAAAAGCGAAAAGACGGTTCTCTGCGTAGAGTACCGTCTTCACATCAACTTGCTATTCGTTGCCTACAAAATCGGCGACAGCAGCCGCGTGAACGACTCGCGGAATCGCTGCAGCCGCGACCTGGCCGCATAATCCTCCGGCGTCAGCTCTCGGCAATCGGTCATATCCTGCTCGAAAATCAGCTTTAACCGCCCAGCCGCGCCGCTGTCGTAGATAATCGCGTTCGCCTCGAAATTCAGCTTGAAGCTGCGGATGTCGACGTTGGCCGTGCCGACCGACGCGATTTTGCCATCGACGACGATCGTCTTCGCGTGCAGGAAGCCTTTGGTGTACAGCATGCAGCGACCTCCCGCGTCCAGGACGTCGCCCAGGTAGGAATACGATGCCCAGTACACCATTTTGTGATCCGGGACGGCCGGAAGCATCAGTACCACTTCGACCCCCGACAGCGCCGCCAGGCGAATGGCTGTCAGCACGCTCTCATCGGGGATGAAATACGGCGTCTGGATATAGATGTATTCTTTGGCGGAATGGATCATCTTGATGTACGCGTTCTTAATCTGCTCGGCCGTGTTGTTCGGTCCGCTCGAGACGATCTGGACGCCGACCTGCCCATCGCTTTCGATGACGGGGAAGTAGCCCGGATTCTCCGGAATCGCGGTGACGGAAGCCAAATTCCAGTCCAGCAGAAACTGCGCTTGCATCTGCAGCACGGAGCTGCCCCGCAGCCGCAGATGCGTATCGCGCCAATAGCCGAACCGCTTATCCAGCCCCAAATACTCGTCGCCGATATTGAACCCGCCGATATACCCGACCGCGCCGTCGATGATGGCCAGCTTGCGGTGGTTGCGGTAATTGACGCGGAAGTTCAAATAGGGGATTTTCGAAGGGAAGAACGACGCGACATGCCCGCCCGCCTGGATCAAATCGGCGAAATACGCGCTTCGCAGCCGCGAGCTGCCAATGTGGTCATACAAAAAACGCACCTCGACGCCGGCCCGCGCCCGCTCGACCAGCGCCGCCATGAGCCGCTTGCCGATCGCATCGTCCTTCACGATGTAGTACATCAGGTGGATATGCAGCTTAGCGCCGGCAATATCGCGAATAAGGGCATCGAATTTGTCGTGTCCGTCCGTGTAGATCTCCACTTCATTATCCTGCGTATAAAGGGCGAATCCGCTCGATAAGTTCATGTAGATCAAATTGCTGTACGGCACCATCGCCGGATCGTGAAACTGGATATCGTTGTGCATGTAAGCCCGCCGCTGGCCTTCGATGATCGCCTTGATGACCTGGCTCGTCTCCCGGCTAATCTTATAGAGCTTCACCTTGCTTAGATTCTGACCGAACACCAGATACACGATGAAGCCGATGACCGGGATGAACAGCAGGACCATGAGCCACGCCCAGGTCACGCCGACGTTGCGCCGCTCAAGAAAAATGACGGCGGCAGCCAACACGAGGTTGAAGAGCAGCACCACCGTCGTAAAATGTTCGTACCACCATAACATGCGCCTTATGGCACCTCAATTCCGAATCGGATGAGACCACTATAGCGCATTTACCTAAACGTGGCAAAGTTTTCGCGGGACTATCGGGCCAGCCAGCCGCCGTCCACGTTCAGCACGTGGCCGTTCATATAGTCCGACGCCGCAGAAGCGAGGAACACGACCGGCCCCTTCATATCGTCCGGCGTTCCCCAGCGCGCGGCCGGAATCCGGTCCGTAATCGACTTGTAACGGTTCTCGTCCGCCAGAATCGGCGCGGTATTGTTCGTCGTCATGTAGCCCGGCGCGATCGCATTGACCTGCACGCCGCGGCCGGCCCACTCATTGGCGAGCGCCTTCGTGATGCCCGCGACGCCGTGCTTGCTCGCCGTGTAGCCCGGCACGTTGATGCCGCCCTGATAAGTGAGCATCGAGGCGACGCTGATGATCTTGCCGCTGCCGCGCGCAAGCATCCCGCGCCCTACCAGCTGCGAGAGGAAGAAGACCGAATCGAGGTTGAGCGACACGACGTCGTGCCAATCCTGCCACGAATGCTCCGCCGCCGGCGTCCGGCGTATAATGCCCGCATTGTTCACGAGAATGTCGATGCCGCCGTAAAATTCCGTCGCTTGGGCGACGACGCCTTCAAGCAGCGACTCTTGGCTTAAGTCCGCCGCAATCAGCTCTGCCTTGCGTCCGAGCTCGCGCACGAGGCGCACCGTCTCCCGCGCTTCCGACGACGATACCGCGATAATGTCGGCGCCCGCTTCCGCCAGACCGATCGCCATCGCCTGACCCAGTCCGCCCGAAGCGCCCGTCACGAGCGCCCGCTTGCCGGTAAGATCGAATAAACTCATTTTATTGCCCTCCCGCATCTCCTTGTTCAACCTTCACATCGAACCCGGCCGCCCGGAACTGCGCCGCCGTCTCCGGCGAACAGCCCGCATCGGTCAAGATCGCGTCGACTTCGCCAAGCGTCGCGAACGTCCGCAGGGCGCTCTGGCCCAGCTTATGATGATCGATGACGCCATACACGCGTTCGCTTGATTCGATGATCGCGCGCTTGTATTCGATTAGATCATTCGTGTAGATCGTGAAGCCGTACTGCAAATGAACGCCCGTCGCGGCGATGAACGCCTTGCGGATGTTAAGCCCCCGAATATAAGCGGCTGCCTCCGGACCTGCCAGCATGTTGCGCACCCGGTAGCCACCGGGCACGACCAGCCGAATCTCGTCTTTGCGCAGCAGCTCGGCGATGATGTTCAGATCGTTCGTCACGACCGTGATCGGCGCGTTGTCCAGCCGCTTGGCGATCTCGAGCGTCGTGCTGCCGCCGTCGAGCGCGATAATATCGCCCGGCTCGATGTAGGAGAGTGCCAGCTCCGCGATCGACGCCTTCTCGACCTGGTGCTTCGCGAGCGCGCCCTTCGCCGAGAGAATCCCCAGCTGGTCGCCCTGCGCAAGCATCGCCCCGCCGTGGACGCGAAGCAGCAGCCCTTGCTCCTCCAGCTTCGCCAAATCCTCGCGGATCGTCTTGCCGGTGACGCCGAGCCGGTCGCTCAGCGCGTTCACGGTCACTTCCTTCTGCTCCAGGAGCGCCTCCATAATCATTTCATGCCGCCTTAGGGCGTTCATTGCCATCATCCGTTCTGCCTGATTTTCCTCTTATCTTAAGTCCTGCATCGCTACGGCGTCCATATCTTCGAAAATCTGGTTCTCGCCGGCCATGCCCCAAATGAACGTATAGTTGTTCGTGCCGACGCCGCTGTGGATCGACCAGCTCGGCGAGATGATCGCCTGCTCGTTGCGTACGACCAGATGGCGGGTCTCCTGCGGCTCGCCCATGTAATGGAAGACGACGCCGTCCTGCGGCATATCGAAGTACAGGTACACTTCCGAACGGCGGTTGTGCGTGTGGCACGGCATCGTGTTCCACATGTTGCCCGGCTTCAGCAGCGTCATGCCCATGACGAGCTGGCAGCTCTGCACGCCGCCGGTATGAATGTAACGGTAGATCGTACGCTCGTTGGAGTTCTGGATGCTGCCCAGATGGTTCGGCGATGCCTCGCTGATCGCGATGCGCGTCGTCGGATACGTCTTGTGGGCCGGCGCGGAATTCAGGTAGAACTTGGCCGGCGCATTCGCATCGTCGCTAGCAAAGATGACTTCCTGCGAGCCGAGGCCGATATACAGACCGTCTTTGGCGTCCATATTGTACACCGTGCCGTCAACCGTTACCGTGCCTTTGCCGCCGATGTTGATAATACCGATCTCGCGGCGCTCGAGGAAGTACGCAGAGCCCATTTCCTTCTTGTCGGCTTCCAGCGCGACCTTCTCGTTCACCGGCACGACGCCGCCGACGATGAAACGATCGACGTGCGAATACGTCAACACCAGCTCTTCCGCCTTGAACAGCGATTCGATCAGAAACTCCTGGCGCAGCCTCGAGGTATCGAAGCCTTTCACTTCATTGGGGTGGGACGCATAACGAATTTCCACGTTCACTCGCTCCTTTTAAGTTCATATAAGTTCATTTACGTTTAATTTAAACGAACACGAACGAAATGGCAACGTTTATTTTTGCCTCCCCCTTCCCCCTCCGCCGCAATGCTGTCAGGTTAAGAAGGGCCCCGCCCCTTTGACCCCACTTTTGTTGCTCCCTCCCCCTTCCCCCTCCGCTGAGGGGAACCAAAGGACTTCGCCCTCTGGACTCCCTTCTTCGTGCAGCCACTATGGCTCGCGGTCGGCGGGTTGACTTGAGCAGGGCACGCTTTTGTCCTGACGGACAAAGTTTCAGTGGGTTTTGAAGTTCTAAGACATAAGCCTTTCAACTATAGGGCCATGAGTGGCTTCACCTCTGGACTCCCTTCTTCGTGCAACCACCATTGTTCACGGTCGGCGGGTTGCTTCGAGCGGGGCACGCTTTTGTCCTGACGGACAAAGCTTACGTCTAATCCACAACCTCTTCTGGCAACATCATTTAGTGCGTAACACGCCTACACACAACAAAAAAAGCATCCTCCTAAACAGAAGATGCTCGCAGGCTTGCTATTCGATTAAAGATTGGGCGAGAATGCCCGGTCGGCCGGCAGCCGTTCCAATATAAGGCCTACCGTCTCTTCGATCGCCTTGTTCGTGACGTCGATAATCTCGCAGCCGACCATCTGCATGATCCGGTTCGCGTAGCGGAGTTCTTCTTCGACGCGAAGAGTCGTCGCATAGACCGAGCCCTTCGGCAGGCCGAGCGCTTTCAGGCGCTCCGTGCGGATGGACACGAGCTTCTCGGGATCCATCGTCAACCCGACGATCAGGCCGTTCCTGCGCCTGAGCAGCTCTTCTGGCACCGGAATCTCGGGCACGAGCGGCCAATTCGTCGCCCGGATGCCCTTGTGCGCCATATATAGGCAGATCGGCGTCTTCGACGTGCGCGACACGCCGATGAGGACGACGTCGGCCAGCGTAATGCCCCGCAGATCCTTGCCATCGTCGTAATGAACGGCGAACTCCATCGCCTCGATCTTGCGGTAATATTCGGCGTCGAGCGACTGATTGAGGCCCGGTATCCGGTTCGGCGTGTCCTCGAACGTGTCGACGAACGCTTGCATCATCGGACTGAGCACGTCGACGGCCCTTACGCCCCGCGCGCTCGCCTCCTCCCGCATCATCCCGTTCAACTCCGGCTGCACAAGCGTGTAAGCAATAACGCCACGGCAGCGCGCCGCTTCATCCACGATCGCACGCACCTCGTCCACGTGCTTGATATGCCCGTAACGTCTTAACTTGCCGCTCGTGAACGCGAATTGCCGCATCGCCGCCCGGACGACTGCCTCCGCGGTTTCGCCGACCGCGTCCGAGCAGATGAAGATATGCTGATTGTCCCGCACTCCCTCTCTACTCCTTTCCATATCAGACATCCGATTCGACCATTCTTCGGAGGATCGCCGTCTTCGATACCCAGCCAGCCACTTCGCGGTTGCCCGTCAGCACGGGCGCCCCATCCAAGCCGTGCGCCAGCATCGTCCGGACGGCCGAGCCGATGCTGTCTTCCGGCGACAGCGACGCCATGGCGGGCAACCAGGACATCGCCATTCCGACCGGCATGGCGCCGGCTTGGGGATTGCCGAGCGTAAGCTTCAGCAGATCCTTCGCGGTGACGATGCCGATGAAGCGCTTGTTCTCGTCCACGATGCAGATCGTCTCGGCATTCTCCAGAAAAAGCGTCACGACCGCTTCGTGCACGGACAGTGCGCTGGCAAGCACGGTCGGCTTCTCCAGCACTTCGCTCACGCTCATCCCCGTGCAGGAGGACTCCTGCGATTCGTAATCGGCGGCCTCTCCCGTGAAGTAACCGACCTTCGGTTTTGCGCTAAGTACATTAAGCATGACAAGCAGTGAGAGATCAGAGCGAATCGTGGCCCGGCTGATGCCCAATTGTTCGGCGATTTGATCGCCTGTAATGGGAGCCTGCTGGCGGACTAACTGCACAATATCGCGCTGGCGCGCTGTAAGTTCGATGTTCATACACCCCTTATGTCAGACATGTAACGCTTAGACATGTTATGTAACCATTAATACGATTTACGCGAGCGCAAAACTAGGCTTACGAACCGCGCATGAACTAGAGCTGGCCGCTGTCACTCCCGACGGCGGCCGGCGAGCGGGATTTGCGACGGGAGTCACGCTGCTTGAACGCCGAACTCGCATAGACGAGTCCGAACGACGATCGAAATCGCTCCCTCTCAAACCGCAAGTTAGTCGAAATTTACTTTCTCCATTCTACCACGCGTATTCACTGTCGAATATGATCGATTTATAGATCAGAATCATTCTCGTTTTTAAGAGATTCTAAACTTCGCGCCGCGGCGGACGAAATGATTCATATCGCGCGTATGTTAGGGCGTGGCGGCTCGTTTAAGCATGGCGTCCGCGGGCCGAATCGGATACACTTGACGCAAGGAGTGAGTGCCGTGACGAGCAAAAAGTTCACCGTGGCAGAAGCGAACGCGCTGCTGCCGCGACTGCAAGATGAGCTTACGCGTCTGCAGCGGCTGACGGCCACGCTTGAAGAGCGGCTGGCCGAGCTGAAGCGGATGAAAACCGGGTATGCCGGCTCTTCGGAGCGGCTGCCCGATGACCCCGACCCGTTCTTCGAACTCGAAGGCGAACTGGAATTTATGCGGATGGAGATGGAACTTGCGATCGGGAATTTCGAGCGTCAAGGCGTTCAGCTCAAAATGATTCATCCCGGTATTCTCGATTTCCCCGGCGAAGTAGACGGCCGCGACGTGCTGCTCTGCTGGAAGGAAGGCGAAGCTCGCATTACGCATTACCACGGCCCGGATGAAGGCTTCGCCGGACGCAAAATGCTCCCGGATGCTTAAGAAGGAGCCCCGGGAGCCGCATAACGCAGAAAAACCTCCTGTGCCGCCCTCGCGGATGGCACAGGAGGTTCTTCTATTTGCAAGGTATGGATCAAGAGGATTAATTCAACGAAATGATGCGGCCGGTCGCTTGCGATTCGAATGCTGCCAGAATCACTTTCAGCGATTTCAGCCCTTCTTCGCCGGAGATGCTCGGCGGCGTGTTCGTCGTGATCGACGTGATGAACGCGTCGATGACGCCGCTGGATTCTTGTTTGTCGTTCGTCGAGATTGCCCCGACTTTATACTTCTCGATCGTGCCGTCGCGAAGCTCCACGATGACTTGGTCGTCTGGATGCGTGCCGATTTTCATGACGCCGTTCTCGCACCAGAGGACGGTGCTGTTGTCTTCGCCCTTGTAGTACGTCCAGCTTGCAACGAGCGAGCCGATCGCGCCGCTCTTCATGCGGATGAGGCAGGTCGCGTTGTCGTCCACCTGCGTGCCGTCCTTGTGCAGCGTGCCGATGAAAGCGCCCACTTCGGACACTTCGTCGCTCAGCAGGTAACGGATCAGGTCGGACTTGTGAACGCCGAGATCGCCCATGGCGCCCATGATCGCATCTTCCTTCTCGAAGAACCAGCTGTTACGGCCGTCGACGCTCCAGCCCTCTGGACCTGGGTGACCGAACGACGTGCGGAACGTCAGCACTTTGCCGAGCTTGCCGCTATCTAGAATTTCTTTCGCTTTGACGTGCGGCGGCATCAGACGCTGGTTGTGGCCAACCATCAGGAACACGCCGTTCTTCTTGGCTGCCTCGATCATCGCGAACCCTTCTTCTTCCGTTGCGGCCATTGGCTTCTCGACGAGCACGTGCGCGCCAGCATTCGCCGCGTCGATGGATACCGGCGCATGGAGGACGTTCGGCAGGTTGACGCTGACCGCGTCCGGCTTCACTTGCGCGAGCATTTCCTTATAGTCGGTAAACGCCAGCGCGCCGTATTGGTCGGCATACGCCTGGGAGCGCTCCGCAACGACGTCCACGAATGCTACCAGCTCTACGTTCTCGTTCGCTGCATACTCCGGAATGTGGCGGTATTTCGAAATCGAGCCGCAACCGATGACGGCCACTCTTACTTTACTCATGCGTGTTCATTCTCCTTCGTTCAGATGGAATAGGCGTCTTATACGAGCGCCAAATAATTCTGTTTCACCCAGTTCAAGCTGTTCGCAATGCTCGCAAGCGGCGGGTTCTGGCAGTTGTCCTGCTCGACGATCAGCCATTCCACGCCCGCATCGGAAGCAGCCTTGACGACTTCGCCGAGGTTTACTTCGCCTTGGCCGAGCTCCAGCGTGATCATGCCGCCGTTCTCGTCGCGCGCGAAGTCCTTCAGATGCAGCAGCGGCAGGTTGCCGGCGTACTTGTTGATGTAGGCGATTGGATCTTGGCCGGCGAATTTCACCCAGCAGACGTCCATCTCCACTTTAATCGATTGTGGCGCGGCCGCATAGATCGCGTCGAATACGAACTGGCCGTCAATGCTCTCATGGAATTCGAAGTCGTGGTTATGATAGCCGAATACGAGCCCTTGCTTCGTTACTTCTTCGGCGGTTTCCTTCCAGAACGCGATATTGTTCTTCCAATCTTCAAGGTTGCGCGCTTCTTCGCTCACCCATGGACAGATCATGTAACCGGCGCCGATCGTCTTCAGGTAGTCGATTTGGCCTTGCAAGTCATTGCGCATCGCGTCCAGCGATACGTGCGCGCCAATCGCTTTCAGTCCGGTCTCTTCCAGAAGCGCTTTCATTTCGTCGGCGGACAAGTCGCCATAACCGGCGAATTCCACGCCCTCGTAGCCAAGCTCCGCGACTTTGCGCAGCGTGCCTGCGAAATCGGCAGCGGTTTCATTGCGAAGCGTGTACAGCTGTACGCCAATGCCCATTTTTCTCATACCGAAACACTCTCCTTGAGCGATGAAGTCTAGATCAATATAGTTCCATCTTAGCGCCCTTGGCGCGGACTGACCATAAACGATATAATTGAAACATCGATTATTTGGCTATCATTTTGAAGGGGAGGCATTATCCTTGTCATCCGTCGTCCTTACCTGCGGCTATTCTTACCATACGCAGCGCTTCCATGACCACTATAGCACAGGCCTGCCCTGCTACCTATTCCGGCTGCAAACCGAAGGCAGATGCGAGGCCGACATCGCAGGGCGGCGCGTATCGCTTGCGACCGGCGATCTGCTCATGCTGCCTCCGGGGACGGTATACGGGCTCCATGTCGGGGAGCAGAACGCCGCCGAAGGGAGCATTGCAAGCGGAGATTATTACCTGCTGACCGTCAGCGATTGGCTCGACGACTGGTGGGGACGCGCCGACAGGCCCCTGCTCGCCCGAATCGACCCTGACGAGAAGCTGCTCGGCTTGTGGCGACTGATGATCGCGGAGAAACGGCGTCAGGCGGACGAGAGCGAAGGTGGGCCTGTAAGCGGCGAGCTCATCGACTATTTGCTTCGGACGCTATGTCTCTATCTGGAGCGGGCCGTGACGGAGACGGCTGCTCCGAGCGCGCCGCCTCCGTTCGCCGTCCTTCGGCTGAAACGGTTTATCGAGGAGAACGCGACCGGCCGGTTCAAAATCGACGACGCCGCCCGACATGCCGGACTGTCGGTCTCGCGCGCCGTTCACTTGTTCAAGGAGCATGTCGGCCGCACGATGATGGACTACGCGACAGAGGTGCGGCTGTCCGCGGCGCTCGAGCGTATGAAATACACTTCCTTCTCGCTGCACCAAATCGCGGAGAACTGCGGCTTCGGGGAATATTCGTATTTCCATAAAGTGTTCAAGCTGCGATACGGCACGCCGCCCGGCGAATTCCGCAAGCGGATTCGGGAGAACGAGAGCGGCACGAATCTGTTGTAGCAGCCTGTCATCCGCCCTGCCCGTTTCGTCCCGAAGTATGAGTGGTATGGATTTAACCTAGACTGGTACTAGCAGGACGAATCGATGACAAGGAGCTGACACCATGATCAGAACAAGCAAGGTGAAACGGCTAACGCCATCCGTAAGGGGCGTGGCGCGTTTCATTCCGGAGAAATACAAGATGGTTGATTCGCGTGAAACGGATCAACGCTTGTATTTCAAGGTGAACCGGCTGACGCCGTCCTTTAAGGGCGTGGCGCGTTTCATTCCGGAGAAATTCAAGATGGTTGATTCGCGTGAAACATATCTACGCCCGTATTTGAACAAGGCTGCGCTTGTCCTTGCGCTTGCGGGCTTGATCGCGACGGCCGCTTGCCAGAACGATGAGAACAATTCCGCCGCGCCGACTGAGAACGCTACGAATACGGATGCGAACGGTGGAACGGCTGCGACTCCCGGAAACACTGGCAGCGACACCACCAACGGCAATTCCGCTGCTGTCAATAATGGCGCGACCGGTCAATCCGGCGCGGCTGGCGGTGGCACAGACACAAGCGGCGGCACGACGGCGGGTAGCGCGGGCGGCGGGACCAATGGGGCAGAGGGACAAGCCGACACCGGCAAACAGGTGAAGGAATTGCTCGCGCTGGCCGAGCAGGGCAAGGTGCCGGGCATCGAGTTCGCTGCACATACAGGCATGATCGACGAGGTCGAGAAGGCATGGGGCAAATCGGATCACGAGGAGTTCGTAGGCAAAGGCATGTATGCGACCTACAGCGCCAAGAACGCCGTCTTCGGCTATAACAAAGGCAGCCAAATCTTCGACGTGAGGTCCGACGATCCGAGCCTGCAGTCGCTGACGCTCGCGCAAATCGAAGCGGCGATCGGCAAGGCGGACGACCAGACGAAGAACGGCGATGACGATATCTATGTGTACAAAGCCGGCGAAGATTTCCAGCTCAAATTCATCATCCCGAAGTCGACCGGCACGGTGGATCACATCTCGGTCTACGCGCCGAAGGACGCGGTGAACAATATGGCCGGCTAGTAGGTCTCCCTCCCCCTTCCCCCTCCGCTGAGGGGAACCAAAGGGCTTCGCCCTCTGGACACCCTCTTCGTGCAGCCACAATGGTGCGCGGTCGGCGGGTCGGCTTGAGCTTGGCATGCTTTTGTCCTTGCGGACAAAGCTTCAGTGGGTTTTGAAGCAGATGCATGTCCACTATAGGCTATGGGTGGATCCGTTGCATAACTTCTCAAGCGACAAAAAATACTCCCGCATCGCCAACACGCGAAGCAGGAGTATTATTGCCGTCTATAAGATTTAGATTTCTTCCGCGACGAACCGGTTCGTCAGCGAGCCGAGCTTCTCGATCTCGATCGTCACCGTGTCGCCCGGCTGCAGATAGACGCGCTGGTCCTTCGGCAGACCGAGCACGACGCCCTCCGGCGTGCCTGTCAGGATAATATCGCCCGGTACGAGCGTCATATGGTGGGAGACGTAGCTGACGATTTCGTCGCAGCCGAAGATCATGTCCGACGTGTTCGAGTTCTGGCGCACCTCGCCGTTCACGACCGCGCGGATCGCCAAGTCGTTCGGATTGCCGACCTCGTCGGCCGTCACGAGATAGGGACCGAGCGGGCTGAAATCGTCGCAGCTCTTGCCGAGCAGCCACTGCTGCGTGCGCAGCTGCAGGTCGCGCGCGGACAGATCGTTGACCGCCGCATAACCGAACACGTAATCAAGCGCTTCTTCCTTGGCGACGTATTTCGCCTTCTTGCCGATGACGATGACGAGCTCCGCCTCGTAGTCGAGCTGCTTGGTTACTCTCGGAATGGCGATCGCTTTGCCGTTGCCGGTCAGCGTATTGTTGAATTTGTTGAACAGGATCGGGTATTCCGGAATGGCGGCCTTCGTCTCTTCCGCATGCTTCCGGTAGTTAAGCCCGATGCAGATGATTTTGTTCGGACGCGTGACGCAAGGTCCCCACTCGACCGACTGTTCATCAAGTACGTAGGCTGCGCCGGTGCTTGCTTCAAGACCGGCAATGTAAGTGCCAATCGCGTCGAGCGACTGCTGACCGCCTTCGATGACGGCCATCACGTCGGTCGGAACCGCCGTCTCCGCCGGATGCGCGGCAAGCGCCGCCTCCACGTCGATAATGCCTGCTTCCGTCTTCACGCCGAGCAGCTGCCGCCCGTCTCTTTCGATCGTGACTAATTTCATGGTTCGGTTGCCTCCTTGGATTCAATTGCTTGGATGGAGTGAGTTATGTCGCTGCATAGTAAAGTTTCGCTTGCAGTCTTCTCACATGGCGGTTTGTTACGCGTTCTTCCCGAACACGACGCCGCCGTCAATATAGAGCGGAGAGCCCATCATGAATTTCGATTCGTCCGACGCCAGGAACAATGCCGCCTTGGCTACGTCCTCCGGGAGCCCGATTTCGCAACTGAGCTGGCGCGACTTCAGTCCGTTGATCGCCGCCTCCGGATCCGCGTACGAGGTGCGAAGGTAGTTCTCCACGAACGGCGTCATAATCGTCCCCGGCAGCAGCGCGTTCACGCGAATGTTATACGGCGCGTAGTCGACCTGCATCGACTTGGTCAACGACAGCACCGCGCCCTTGGTCGCCGCGTAAACAGCGCGTCTGGCCAACCCGATCTCCGCGATGCAAGACGACATGTTGATGATCGAGCCGCTGCGGCGCTCCATCATGTAAGGAAGCACGTATTTGCTCGGGACATAGACGCCGCGCACATTGACGTTCACGACCTTATCCCACATCTCCGGCTCGATCTCATGCAGCGCGCCGACGCCGCTTATGCCGGCATTGTTGAACAGCACGTCGATGCGACCATAAGTCGCGATCACGCCATCCACCATCGGCTGCACCGAGGCCGGGTCCGTCACGTCAGCCTTGTAATAGACCGCCTCGCCGCCGGCTGCGCGGATATCCGCCGCCGTCTCTTCGCCTTTCTCCGCGGACAAATCGTTGACGATGACCTTCGCGCCTTCCGTGCCGAACAGCAGCGCCGTGCTGCGTCCGATGCCGGAACCCGAACCGGTAATCAAGATGACCTTATCCTTCAACCGCATCTTCCTTCATCCTCTCCGTCTGTGATCTTACATCCGGCCGGACAGACGCTTGGCAAGTCCCCGAATTTCGCGCACGGCTTGGTCCTTCTTCTCCGCCCAGCTGTGCATCGGCATCGAGCAGCTGACCGCGAACGCCGCCGTCCCTTCGCGGTCGAATACCGGCGCGGCCACGCAGTTGAAGCCCATGGCGGCTTCCTGAAGATCGTAAGCGATTCCTAACTCGCGCACCTCGCTTAGACGCGCAATCAGCTCGTCTCGATTCTGGATTGTATGGGCCGTGAGCGGCGCCAGCGTATCCGGGAGCAGCCGTTCAACCTCTTCCTTCGGCGAGAATGCGAGCATTGCCTTACCAAGCGCGGTCGCATGCGCAGGCAGACGCATGCCCGGTTCGGAGACGAGGCGAACTGGCGACGGCGCTTCCAATTTGTCCAGGTACAGTACTTCATGCTGCACGCGCTTCGCCAGCTGTACGCTCTCCCCCAGGCGCTGGAGCACGCGAGCAGCCTCTTCGCGGAAGACCGGCCGCATATCGAAGCTGCGCTGGTAGGCATAACCGAAGTCGCCAAGCGCCGGCCCGATCGCGTACGTGTCGCCTTCCTCGCGCTTCACCCAGCCTAGCGTCTCCATTGTAGCAAGCATGGTGAACATCGAGCTTTTGTTAATCTCCAGCCGGCGGGATAAATCGATCAGCTTCAGCGCGCCGGGTTCAGCGGCTATGGCGGCCAGCACATGATGCGCTTTCTCCAAAGCCGGCACCCAATATTTCGGTTTTTCGTTCGTCATGCCGTTTAATCCTCGCGTTTTGTGGTTTTTTATACAAAACCAAATTCATTATATAAAACCTATACTCATTATAGAATCGATTACCCAATGGCGGCAAGCAAAATTTGACTTTACGCCCGCCTGTTGCTGTAATGGAAGATGGAAATCTTTTTGGAGGCGAACCGACATGCTGTTTATCGATAACGGGGGCATTACCGACCCGACCTTGAATCTCGCGCTCGAAGAATATGTGCTGCGCAACCTGCCGATGGACGACAGCTACCTGCTGTTCTATATTAATGAACCGTCGATCATCATCGGCAAGAATCAGAACACGATCGAAGAGATCAATACGGATTACGTACACGAGCAAGGCATCCACGTCGTCCGCAGGCTGTCCGGCGGCGGCGCGGTCTACCACGACCTCGGCAACTTGAATTTCAGCTTCCTGACCCGCGACGACGGCGATTCGTTCCATAACTTCGCCAAGTTCACCCAGCCGGTCATCGACGCGCTGCGCAAGCTCGGGGTGAACGCGGAACTAAGCGGACGCAACGACATCCAAGTCGGCGAACGCAAAATTTCCGGCAACGCCCAATTCGCCTCGCGCGGACGGATGTTCAGCCACGGCACGCTCCTGTTCGACTCCGCGATGGAGAACGTCGCCTCGGCGCTGAAGGTGAAGCCGATCAAGATCGAATCCAAAGGCACCAAATCCGTGCGCGGCCGGGTGGCGAATATTTCGGAGTTTCTGGACGAGCCAATGACGACGGAGCAATTCCGCACGACGCTGCTGCGCGAGCTGTTCGGCTCCGAGCCGGCCGACGTTCCGCAATATAAGCTGAGCGAGCAGGAGTGGGAAGGCGTACGCAAGCTCGCCGAGGAGCGCTACCGCAATTGGGACTGGAACTACGGGCGTTCGCCGAAGTGCAACATCCAGAACGAGCGCAAATTCGTCTCCGGTATCATCGACGTCCGGCTCGATGTGGCGGAAGGTCGTATGGACCTCGTCAAGATTTACGGCGATTTCTTCGGCGTCGGCGAGATTGCCGAGATCGAAGAGCTGTTGACGGGCATCCGGTATGAGGAAGAAGCGATTCGTCAAGCGCTTGTTGGCGTTAATCTGAACACGTATTTCGGCAAATTAACGGAAGACGAGTTCGTGTCGCTGCTGCTGCTGCGGGATTAGAATACGGAGCAAAAGAAGAAAGGCTCGTCCGGGATCGCCGCGGACGAGCCTTTCTGACGTGCTGCACAATGGTATTGCGCGAATTGAAGTGAGATGGCGGCGGTATGCGACGTTCGGCAAAGGTGTAATGCGGTTTACACGACTCGTTCTTGTCCGCCTGACGCCGTCGACCTGAACGTCGTCAACAGCTGGCTCAGCTCCTCCGGCATGCTCAACATGGGTAAATGACCGCTCGGCAGGCTTACGGTACGCTGCGCTGCCAGATGAACCGCCATCCGATCCTGCAGCGCTTGGTCCAGCTCCTTGTCTTGCGTCAGCTTGACATACATGCGCGGCACCTCCGGCACGCCGGATTCACAAGCATCGGTATAGACGCGGACGGATTCCGGCGTGAATCCCGACATGACTCTCTGCGTTTGCTCGTCGGTCAGATCGTGGCATAGCCCTTGGCGAATGACCGCTACCGGCGGCTTCGTCCCGACCAGCCGCATCATTGCCGACAGGAGCATCCGTTTGGGCAACGGCTGCACGGACAAGAACGAACCGCCGTTTCTCGGAATCACCGCCCCGACCGCGACGAAGCCGGCGATCCGCTCCGGCATCTCCCGAGCGATTCGCAAGCCAATCACGCCGCCTAGCGAATGCGCGACCAGCACGAACCGCCGTACGCCCCACTGCTCGATTTGGCGCTGTACATGCTCGGCGTAATCGTTCAATGAGAGCCCGTTCTTCCCTGCATGCCCATTTCCCCTTCCGGGATATTCCGCAACCAGCGCCGGGCATGCCAGATGCGAGACGACATCTGCCCAAATCTCTTGTCCAAGCCCTGCGCCTGAAAGGAGGACTACGCCTACTTCACACTCGTTTACCTTTGTAACTGCACCATTCATCGTTTGTTCCCCCTTGAAGTGTACAGTCTTCTAAACACCCAAACCGCCACGACCGAACCGATCAGCGGCGCAAGCATGAATACCCACAGCTCATGGAACGCTTCCCCGCCTAGCCATAACGCCGGGCCCAAGCTGCGTGCCGGATTCACCGACGTTCCGGTCAGTCCGATGCCGAGGATATGGACGAACGCAAGCGTCAGTCCGATCACGACCCCTGCAAGCTTGGCCGTCGCCTCCGTCGCCGTCACGCCGAGCAGCGTGTACACGAAGACGAAGGTCAGAACAATCTCCACGATAATGGCCATCGACGCCGTAATGCCGATCCCATATCCAGGCCCATAGCCGTTCTGCCCCAGATCGGTCACGGCCTTGCCTGTCGATTCAATGATCGCGTACAACAAACCCGAAGCGAGTATACCGCCCGACAGCTGTGCCCCGATATAACCGCCCAAATCACGGCCGTTCAGCTTGCCCTGCAGAAACATCGCCAGCGACACCGCGGGATTCACGTGACAACCGGACACCGGCCCGATCACGTATGTCATGGCGATCAGCGATAAACCGAATGCGCACGCGACGCCTAAATTTCCGAGATCGCCCCCGGCGGTCGCCGAACTGCCGCATCCGAACAGGACCAGGACGAACGTTCCAACGCATTCAGCCGCGTATTTCCTCCACGTACGACCATTCATTCCCGCCGCCTCCTTTCGCCTTCTCTCTCAATCTATCGCGGGCATGCACGGAATATGACACCGCGTAAGAGCAGGCCAGTTCAGATCCGGACAGCGGCCATTGGTACACCACTCCGGCGCCTCGACCTCGTTCCGGCACAAAAGGGGAAATGATTCGGCGGAACCTTACACTTTTTACCGCCTTTCGCCGCTGGCATAATGAACGTAACAAGGCGAACAAAAAGCCGAACACGTCAGGAGGCCAAACGCGATGCGTTTGCACGAAGAATATATGATCGAGAAGTTGATGGAGTACGCGCGCGAGGAGCGGGAGCGTATGGAGCGCAGAGGGTTCTACAGGATGTGGAGCGAGACGACTAAACGAAGAAGAAAGGCTGCATTGCGGACGACGGCAATGCACTGGTTGGTCCGGTTGATCGGAATCAAGCGGTAATGGAAGCCGGCGAGACTTAAGGGAATCACGCGGATTGGGCTTGTTTGACAAAGGGATGCCGCTTTGATAGCATGGGCACGATATCAACAAATCGGCCCAGTCTGGCATGTGCCTTTCGTCCCGGTTCGGGACGCACCAGCAGGCTTAGCGCGGAGGTGAACGTTCTGCCGAATTCCAAGTTTTTTCGCGTCGGTTACGGCGTGCTGCTGATCTTTCTCATCATCTGGGTCGGCGTCAAAATCAAGTTTGTGTTTCACCCCGTTGCCGTCATGTTTCAAACGCTCTTCATACCGATCTTGTTATCGGGCACGCTGTACTACTTGATGCGCCCGCTGGTGCAATTCCTCTCTCGCCGCAAGGTGCCGCGCAGCGCCGCCATCCTGGTCATCTATCTATTGATCGTATGCTTATTCACGCTGCTCATCATCTACGCCGCGCCGCTCATTAAGAAGCAGTTCGTCGACCTTGGCGAAAGCATGCCGCACCTCGTGCAGACGGCCGTGCAGCGTGGATACGACCTGGCGGACAACGAATCATTCAACCAGTTCCTCGAGAGCTTCAGCCTCGACTTCAAGACGCTGCAGGACAAAGCGACTCAGTATGCGGACGTAGCCGTCAAGCTGGTCAGCACGAATATAACGGCCGTGTTCGGCTTCGTAGCCAATCTGGTGCTGCTGGCCGTCGTCATCCCGTTCGTCCTGTATTATTTCCTGAAGGACGGAGAGAAAATGAGCGCCGGCTTCTTGAAGGTCGTACCAGTTAAGAACCAGACGCTCGCGCGCAAGCTGCTCTCCGAGATGGACCAAACGATCGCAACGTACGTCCGGGGGCAGATCACGGTTGCCATCTGCGTCGGCGTTCTGCTCTTGATCGGCTATTTGATCATCGGTATCGATTATGCGGTGCTGCTCGCGCTCGCGGCGATGCTGACGAATGTCATTCCGTATGTCGGCGCGTTCATCGCCGCGGTCCCGGCCGTGCTGGTCGCTTCGGTCGACTCGCCGATGATGATCGTCAAGGTGCTCGTCGTCATGCTCATCGCGCAGCAGATAGAGGGTAATCTGATCTCGCCGCAAATAATGGGCAAGCAGCTTGAAATCCACCCGCTCACGATTATTCTGCTTCTGCTGGTCGCGGGCACGCTTGTCGGGCCGCTTGGCTTGCTGCTCGCCGTTCCGATCTACGCCATCGCCAAGATCATTGTCGTCCAGATATATCGGTTCATCAAGCTGCGCACCGAAGCGGAGCCCGATCTGGCGGACGAACCGCCGATCTAACCGCTGATAGCAATTGACAATCGAGCTTCGCGCATAACGCAAGGGCGTCCGAGCGACAATAGTAGCGGACCTCGGGCGAAGCGTCTAGCCTTCAACCTTGAGGGAGTCAACGAACTCATGCCAATTCGTTCATTACGAAAGGAGCAAACCTCATGTCCAGTTCGCAAGGCCGTCGCGAAAGCGCTTGGAAAAGCCGCAAGCAAAACCAAAAGCCTCACGGCAAAATAAAAAGTCTCGCGGAACTGTCTGACGAAAGCTCCTCCGGCGAAGCGGGCTTCCGCAACCACGAGTAACGCCGAACAATTCGGAACGTGCTGTGCCGTTAGCGGCGGCGCAGTGCCGTTCCCCTTCGGGTCCAAACAAGCTGTAATTGCCAAAAAAGCTGCGCCCGTCGCGCCGCAACCTCTTGGTTGCGACGCTTCGGTGCGCAGCTTTTTGCATATCCACTCTATCCGCTATCGGATCACTGTCTTGTTCTTGCCCGTCTTCTTCGCCTCGTATAGCGCCGCGTCGGCAACTTGGAAGAAGTCGGCCTTGCTCTCGCCTTGCGCGAAGTCATGAAGCCCGATGCTGATGGTGACCGACTTGCCTCCCATCTCCTCGAACTTCACCTCGGCAACCGCCCGGCGTATTGCCTCGACGACCATGAGCGACTGTTCGAGCGGCTTCAGTGTAAGTAGGACGATGAACTCCTCGCCGCCGTATCTCGCCGCGAAATCGTCCGCTTCCATATGATCGCGAATAATCTCGGCTACGCGTCGAAGCACGATGTCGCCAACCCAATGACCATACGTATCGTTCACCTGCTTAAAGTTGTCGACGTCCATCATCGCCACCTGCAGCGGGAATTCGCTTCGCTGCTGCTGTTCGGCCAGCTTCTCCGCATACTCGTGGTACGTCTTGTGATTATACAGCTCTGTCAACGCGTCGATTTTATTCATCCGGTCCATCATGGCGTTCTTGACGAGCAGCTCCTGCACCGATTTATGCGACTTCTCCAGCACCGCGAACAAATCGCTACCACGCTTCAGTACGCCCGCTCCACAGAGAGCCGCGACGAGCAGGACGAAGGCAACGATCGCCACCTCGCAAAAAAACGGGAGTGTCTGCCGGCCGGGCAATAACCCGAACAGCAACGCCAAATACAACCAGTTGACGCCCAGCGAGATGTAAATATAGCTCGACTTCAGCATGAACATGCCAGCTAGCATGGGGAGCAGAAGAATGGCGAGCGCGCCGGGCAGTTTCTCGCTCAGGAACAACGCCAGCGTCATGGCCAGCGCCATCCCCGTGATGAAGATCGCCGTGTCCTTGCGCTCTGGCCAGATGCGCATGACCGCTTCCAGGGTACCTAGGAGGACGACCATTATGACGTCTGGCATCCACACATACTGCTTCAAATAACGCGATGCGTCGAACGCATCGGACAATCGATCCGAGATGACGTACACGGCGACTTGTCCGAGAAGCGTGACGGCCAACGTGATCCAATACCCGTACACGACCATTCTCATCCACTTGTCCGACGCTTGAACGGACGACGGGCGCTCATTGCGCATTCCTCTACCTCCACACATCTAGCTGAACCTAAGCCGCTGGCCGCATCCGACTCAAGTCTTCGAACGCCTGCCCAGATTGCTTTCCTCTCTTATTCTACTTTGTTCGACATTATTCCTGCTTGTTCCCCGATTTCCTTTCCTCCGCCTTGTTGTTCCCTCCTCCTTCCCCCTCCGCCGAGGGGAACCAGAGGACTTCGCCCTCTGGACTCCCTTCTTCGTGCTGGCACGTTTGTTCGCGGTCGGCGGTTGGGCTTGAGCGTGGCACGCTTTGTCCTGGCGGACAAGGCTTCATGCGTACGTGGGAACATCTTTAAGACACCAGGAAGTGCCGCGACTTGCGGCTCCTTCGCACTATCATCAAAAAAAGCACCCGCGTGCAGCGAATGCCGCACGCGGGTGCTCAATAAATGAAGATCTTCGGTCTTATTCGAAATAAACGGCTTTGCCCGTCTTGGAGGATTCATAGATCGCTTCGAGAATCTCGGATACGACCAATGCCTGCTCCGGCGTCACGACCGGGTCCTTGTCATTGAGCACCGCATCGATCCAAGCGCGCGCTTCAAGCTCGGCCGGATCTTCGCTGGCACCCTCGTAGAACGCCACGCCGCCGCTGTTAAGCTCGATATCCTTCGTATAGAGGCGGCTATTCTCTTCGCCATTGATGCGAAGCCCTTGCTTCATGTCCGCGCCTGCTTTCGTGCCGCACAGCGTCACTTTCGCTTCATCGACTTCAAGGGAATTGAGCGCCCAGCTGGATTCCAGCACGATCGATGCGCCATTCTCCATCGTAATCATCGCGAATGCCGAATCCTCGACCGTGAACTTAGCCGGATCCCATGGTCCCCACGCGTTGGCCGCGTTCTCGTTCTGAGACAGCTTGTGGTAGGCGCGTCCAAGGACGACCTTCGGCTTGTAGTTGTCCATCATCCACAGCGCAAGATCAAGCGCGTGCGTGCCGATGTCGATGAGCGGTCCGCCGCCTTGCTTCTCCTCGTCGAGGAATACGCCCCAGGTCGGTACCGCGCGTCTGCGGATTGCGTGCGCCTTGGCGAAGTATACCTCGCCCAGCTCTTCCCGGGCGCAAGCTTCCTTCAAGTAGCGGGAATCCGCGCGGAAACGGTTCTGGTAGCCGATGCTCAGCTTCTTGCCTGTGCGCTTGGCCGCTTCCAGCATCAGACGCGCGTCTGCAGCCGTCTTCGCCATTGGCTTCTCGCACATGACATGCTTGCCTGCTTCAAGCGCCGCGACCGTAATTTCGGCATGGGAATCGTTCGGGGTGCAAATATGTACCACTTCGATCGTTTCGTCTTTCAACAGCTCGCGGTAATCCGTGTAGACAGCCGCTTCGCTTGTGCCGAACGTCTCTTTTGCTTTCGCCGCGCGTTCTTCTACGATGTCGCAGAATGCGACCATTTGCGCTTCGGCGACTTTCGCAAGCGCCGGCATATGTTTGCCGTTCGCGATCCCGCCGCAGCCGATTATGCCGATGCGTACTTGTGCTTTTGCCATTGGTTTACCCTCCAAGGTCCGGTTTCTAGCGCCGTACCGTAATTTTGCGTTGTGCCATTGAACCTCAATGAACTAAAATAAGTATAGTCCAAACAGGCGTTTATTAGAAATCGCGTATCTTGCGAACGTTTTATGCCATTTTGTTGTTGCAGGGGTGATCACATGGAATTCTACAACGAGAAGGTCGTTTATGAAAACCCTCTCTTGTCTCTTAAAATATTTCAATCCGAACGCACGCATGATTTTTATATCAATTGGCATCACCATCGGGAGCTCGAGCTGCTGCTCGTCACGGACGGCATTCTGGACGTGTACATCGACGACGAAAGCGTCCGTCTGGAGGCTGGCGATGTGGCGATCATCGGTGCCAACCAGCTGCACCGCGACCGCAGCATCGGCGTGCCGATGCATTACATCGTGCTGCAATTCGACCTGGAGCAATTTTTCGACCATAGCTCCATGCCGTACATGCGGTTCTTCTCCGAGACGAAGAATCCGCTCAGCCAAGCGAACTATATCTTCCGGGAGAATGCCGATGCGAAGGCGGAAGCCGCCGACTGCATCCGTTCGATTCTGCACGAGGCGACGACCAAGCAGACCGGCTACGAGCTGGCCGTCAGCATGCTGATCAAGAAGCTGCTGCTGCTGTTCATCCGCAGCGACACGAAAAAGACGCTCGCGGAGAGCGAGGACTTCGACCGGGCGCGGCTGCGCGGCGTGCTCGATTATGTCGAGGCGCATCTGACCGATCGCATCCAGGTTGAGGAAGTGTGCAAGCTGGCCAACATGAGCTATTATTATTTCGTCAAATTTTTCAAGAAGGCGATCGGCCTTTCGTTCACCGAATATGTGAATTATCGTAAGATCAAATGGGCTGAGCGCATCCTCCTCACCAAAGATATGAGCGTCTCGGAAGTGGGCGACCGGATCGGCATGCCGAATATGGCGCATTTCTACAAAATGTTCAAAAAATACAACGACTGCTCGCCGAAGCAGTTCCAGAAGCGGATGCTCGCTTGGAATCGGCAATAAAGCCCGCGTTCGTCTCCTTTCGAGGCGGACAGCGGGCTTTTCTTTTTCGTAAATCGGGCAACAATTCGCAAATCTAATTCGTCTAGTCAATACCCAGTTATTTTCCATATATAAGGAGCGATAATGATATGCTTAAGAAAAAATGGTTAGCGCTTGCCCTCACCGCCCTCTGTGCGGCTGGCCCCTCTTCTGCCTATGCAGCTGTACAAACGAATGCCCTGTCGATCGAATATGCAAACAGCATGCATAAAAGCTTGGAGCAGTCCGATTATGTCATCCGCCAAGGCCGCATTTACGTATCGCCGCTTTATCTATCGATAGCGCTGCCGATTCAGACGGTGTCCAAAGGCATCGACTGGCATACCGAAACGCAGACCTTATCCATATCCGCATACAATCCGGACGCCATCGGAGAGCGCAGCGAAGGCTTCACGATCAAAGCGGGCGAACGCGCTTTCCAAGATCACGTGAGAGACGAGCGGTATGAGATCGCCGAAGATCTGCTGCTCGCGAACAAGCGCGTCTATCTGCCCTTACGCGCCATTGCCGAAGCGTACGGCTATTCAGTCGAGTATGACGCAGCTAATCGCGGCAAATCCGTCATTCGCATAACGGGTGAATCAGATAAATAATGACGGCCTAGCTATCATACAACGGCAGTGGCTGACCTTGCGAGAGTAATAGTTCGTTCTTCACCCAATAAGAAAGTTCAAACCTGACGTCTGTCTGCGCAAGATAAAGAGCCGTGGGATTTGCAATCCACGGCTCTTCATGAATTTTTCGGATATACGCTCGTCCATCACCAGTGTCAACCCGAACGTGAACGAAGAAGCATTAATCATCGTCCCGATTCGATCGTTCCCCTGCATCGTCATCCTCGTCATCGATGAACGTATGCTCGATATTGTCCATAATTTCCTCGACGACCGGATCGATCGAATCCGTCGCCGATATATCCTCCCGATACGGAAAAATCGGAATCCCGGCCGTATCGACGGCCGTCTGGTCATCACCCTTCTTGCCTGTTTCGTTCGGCTTCATGCGAATCATCTCCTTTATGTGCAGCCCTTGGAAGCATTTGGTCTAGGTTTCCCCGGCTGTTAATCGGATATGTAAGCCAATTCTAGCTGTATCTTATTTTACAGCGATCGGACAGGTTCGAAACAAGACGCGACGCCACGGCTGCAAGCAAGAACGCGGTCGCAACGCAAAAAGCCCGGCCGTCTATTTGGACGAACCGAGCTTCTTTGGCATGACGAGTTTGTAGCCGACCCCGCGGATCGATTCGATCTGTACCGACTGCTGGCCGAGCTCGAGCTTCTTGCGCAGCGAGCTGACATGCACATCGACCGTGCGTTGTCCGCCAATGTAGTCGAAGCCCCAGACGACGTTCATCAGGTCGTCTCGGGTAATGACCATGCCGGGACGCTGCACGAGATAAAGCAGCACTTCGAATTCCTTCGGACGAAGCGGCACGGTCTCGCCGGCCAGAATGACTTCGTACCGTTCCGGGAAAATGGACAGCTCGCCGGCCATAATGACTTTATCCGTTGATTCCGATGCCTTGCCGTCCTGCTCCGGCCCCGTGCGCCGCAGCACGGCCGAAACGCGGGCGAGCAGCTCCGCGACGCCGAACGGCTTCGTAATATAATCGTCGGCGCCGCGCTTGAGCCCCTGCACGACTTCCTCCTCGGCGTTGCGCGCCGTCAGGACGATCACCGGCGTGCCATTGCCGCTTTGGCGCAGACGCGATAGAATCTCGAATCCGTTCATGCCTGGCAGCATAATATCCAGAATAATAAGGTCGAACGAACGCTGCAACGCAGTCTGCAGCCCTTCGACGCCATGCTCGATTACCGTTGTGTCGTACCCTTCTTGCGTCAGGTTGTAGGAAAGCAATCGCGCGAGCGTCGGTTCGTCTTCGATGACTAGCACCTTTTGCGACATGAGAACCCCCAAGTTTCGCAGTGTTTTGCAATATTTTTGGCTTCTTTACAAGCCAATCATATCATTCTATGAAGAGCGGGTAAACCTTTATCTCTATCGCTCTCTCGCCCTCTCTTCATCTATTGGATGACCGGCAAATCGATAATGAACGTCGAGCCGATTCCGACCGTGCTCTCCACCGAGATCGTGCCATGATGCAGCTCGACCAAGTGCTTGACGATGGACAAACCCAGACCGGTGCCGCCCGAGCTGCGCGAACGCGCCTTGTCGACGCGGTAGAATCGCTCGAAGATGCGCGGCAGATCCTTCTTCGGAATGCCGATTCCCGTATCCGAGATGCTGATGCGGATGTTATCGTAATCCGGGTCGTCTCCGCCGCTTGCAGGACGCCCGTCGATCAGCGGCTGTACGGTGATCGACACCTTGCCGCCTTCCGGCGTATAGCTGATGCCGTTGGCGAGCAGGTTCATGACGATTTGACGCAGCCGGTCCTCGTCCGCCTCGACGAACAATCCGGGCTCGACCCGCATCGAGAGATTGATATGTTTGCGCGCCGCTTCGCTTGTCATGACCTCCACCGTCTTGGCCACGAACGATGGGAGCTCGATCGGCGAGAATTGCAGCGGCACCCGCCGCGATTCGATCTTCGACAGCTCAAGAATATCGCCGATCAGCCGGTTGAGCCGTTCGCTCTCGTCGTAGATGATCTGCAGGAACGACTTCGTAATCTCGGGGTCGTTCACCGCTCCGCTCAGCAGCGTCTCGGCGAACCCCTTCACGGCCGCGACCGGCGTCTTCAATTCATGCGAGACGTTGGCGACGAACTCGCTGCGCATCCGCTCGAGACGGCGGATCGCCGAGACGTCCTGCAGGACGAGCAGCACGCCGCCGAACTCCGAACCGTCTTCGAAGATCGGCACGAGATTCAAGTCGAGCAGCCGCTCCTCCGGAAAATAGAACGTGATCTCTTCGCGCACATGCTCGCGATGCTCCAATCCGTCTTGAATGATCAGCGTCAGCTCATACTGCTGCTTCGCTTCCGTATAATGGCGGCCGACCATCTCCCCGGCATGGAACCCAAGCACTTCCTCCGCGCGACGGTTAATCAGCACCATCCGCCCCGCGCGATCGATCATGACAATGCCATTGATCATATTGTCCAGGACGCTCTCCAGCTGCTGCTCGTTCTGATGAATGCGCGTCATCTGGATTTGCAGGCTTTCGGCCATCGCGTTAAGCGCCTGTCCGAGCTCGCCGATCTCGTCATGGTTCTTCACGTTGACCCGGGCTTGGTAATCCATGCTCTTGATCCGCTTGGCCGCCGCGGTGATTTGCTCTAACGGACGCGTCAACCCGCTTGCCAGCCGGTAGCTGACCAGTGCCGCGACTACGAACAGCACGAGCAAGCCGACGATGAGCGCGCTCCAGATACGGCTCATGCTCGCTTCGACTGCAGCTAGACTAAGCGCTAGCCGAATGTAGCCGCTCTCGGGCTTCCCTTGCTTGACTTCGACCGCGACGTACAACAAATTCTCGTCCAGCGTATCCGAATGACGAATCGCGCGGCCGATGCCGTCGCGCTTCGCTTCCACGATCTCCGTCCGCTCGGCATGGTTGTCCATCGTGCGCGGGTCGTGATCCGAATCGCCGAGCACGACGCCGTCGCCGCCAATGAACGTCACGCGCGACTCCGTCGTCTCCTTCAAATGCCGGGCTTGCTCGGTATAATAGTCGTATGGCGTTCCGGCGTCGCTGGCGTCGCTGCCCGGCCATGCCATGCCGTCTAGGATGATGCGCATCTCCCGGACCATGCTGGCTTCCAGCGCGTTAATATGATTCTGCTTAAACGTGTTACCCATCACGATGCCCGCGGCCAGCACCGACAAACCGATCAGCGCGACCATCGCAAAGGTCAATCGAAACCGAAAACTGTTCATCTTCCGCAACCCCCAAAGTTTCCTGTCCCCTATCGTACTCGTCACGGACTCTGAACGCCAGCCTTCCGATTGTAAATTTTGTGTAAAACAGCATGATGAAGCGTGGCAAGCGGCTGCTGGATCAATATCGACAGCACGACCGGCACTGCCGCAAGCGGGCTGAAGTACCCCATGGCCAGCACGATGCCAAGCGATATATTGCGCATGCCGGCGGCATAGGAGACCGTCGTCAGCATCTCCCGGTTCCGGTAGGGCAGCGCGCCGAGGAAGCCGACGGCATAGCAAAGACCGACCATCAAGACCGCCAGCGGCACGATCCGCAGCAGATCGCCCTTTAGCGCCGAAGCCTGCGGCGCGATCGCAGCCGCGTTCAGCAGGACGACGAGCGCAAAGCAGATTTTCGAGAGCGGCGCCGCGTATGGCTGGATCGCGGGCTGAATCCGTCCTTTGGTCAGATCATGCAGCAGCACCCCGATCGCGGTCGGCACGACGATAATCGTGAGCAAGTCCAGCATCATTCGCGCCGTATTCGTCTCGACGCTCTCGCTGAATAGGAAGTGGATGCCAGCCGGCACGACGAACGGGCTCAAGGCGGAATCGATGATGACCATCGCCAAGATTAAAGGGACGCTGCCGCCCGACATCCCGACCCATAGCACGGTGGAGACGCCGAGCGGGATGATCGTGAACAGCACGAAGCCGACGACGTACGGAGAATCCGCCCCGAAGATGAGCGCGCCGAGTCCGTAGGCGATAAGCGGGGACACGACGTGGGTCAGCACGAACGTCCACGCCATGACGCCCGGCCGCTTCATGACAGCCGCCAATTCTCTGCTTCCGCAGCCGATCGCCATCACGAACGTCACATACGCGAACAAATAGGGCACGGTGCTAGCGAACCGTCCCAACGCCCCGGAAAAAAGAAATCCCAGGATGAGACATCCGGGGATAATGAGAAACATCCATTGTTCGAATTTCTTATTGAAGGCCAGGCCGAAATCGCGCACGCGCATCCCTCATTTATCTATACTTGGACCATCGCCGCGGCGGATGGTTTATTTGAACACCGGCTCCTTGAAATCGGCCAGTTTCGCGAACGAATCCCGATCCACGTCGGCATGCAGGCTGTTGCCGTGCGAATCCATCGTGACGATCGCGGCGAACCCTTTAGTCTGCAAATGCCACATCGCTTCCGGAATGCCGAACTCCATGAAGTCGACGCCGTTCACTTTCTTCAAGCATCTTGCGTAATATTGCGCCGCGCCGCCGATCGCGTTCAGATACACCGCTCCGTGCTCCTGAAGCGCCTTCAGCGTCTTCGCCCCCATGCCGCCTTTGCCGATGACCGCGCGGATGCCGAACTTCTTGATGATATCGCCTTGGTACGGCTCCTCGCGGATACTCGTCGTCGGTCCAGCTGCTAATACGTGCCATTCTCCGTCATGATCTTTCTTCATGACCGGACCGCAGTGATAAATAACCGCGCCGTTCAGATCCACCGGACAATCGTGATCCATCAAATGCTTATGCAGCGCGTCGCGGCCGGTATGCATCTCGCCGTTGATGATGACGACGTCGCCTACCCGCAGCGAGCGGATCTGCTCTTCGGAGATTGGCGTCTGCAGCACGATCTCGCGCGACTCTTCCTCGTCCGAAGCAACGCCCGCCGATTCTACCGCAACAGGCGCATTCATCGGCGTGTCCGAGCCGGACGGATAGATCCACGACTTGAACTCGCCCGTCTCTGCGCTGAGCAGGGCGCCTTGACGGCGATAGGCCCAGCAGTTATACGCGACGGAGACGAAGAAGCTGGCAGGCAGACGGTTCATGACGCCGACCTTGCAGCCGAGCAGCGTCACGTTGCCGCCGAAGCCCATCGTGCCGATGCCAAGCTTGTTGGCATTCTCCAGCACATAATCTTCCAGCTGCGCAAGCTCCGGAATGTCGTTCGTATCTTCGACGGGACGGAATAGCTGCTGCTTGGCCAGCTCATAGCCTGTCGTGCGGTCACCGCCGATTCCGACGCCGATGAAGCCCGCGCTGCAGCCTTGGCCCTGCGCCTGGTACACCGCGTGCATAATGCACTTACGGATGCCGTCGAGATCGCGTCCTGCCTTACCCAGACCTTCCAGCTCTGTCGGCAGGCTGTACTGAATGTTCTTATTCTCGCAGCCGCCGCCTTTGAGGATCAGCCGAATATCGATATCGTCCTGCTCCCATTGCTCGAAGTGGATGACCGGCGTGCCGGGACCGAGGTTGTCGCCCGTGTTCGCGCCTGTCAGCGAATCGACCGAATTGGTGCGCAGCTTGCCGTCCTTGGTCGCACGCGCGATCGCGCTGCGGATCTGCTGCTTCATGATGATTTGGTTCGCCCCGATCGGCGTATGTACGACGAACGTCGGCATGCCGGTGTCTTGGCAGATCGGAGAGACGTTGCACTCGGCCATTTCGATATTCTCGGCGATGGTGGACAGTGACAGGCCGGCCCGTGTGGCGCGGTCCTCCGCTTCCTGCGCCGCTTGGATCACTTTGCGGACGTCGCCCGGAAGGTTCGTGGATGTTTCGACGATCAGCTTGTAAACGCTATCTTCAAAATGTTGCATGAACGATGCTGCTCCTCTCTCTATTCGCAAAACTGGTATAACTCTATCATAATGTAGTAATTAGCCGATGTTCAAGATGAAAGGTTGCACGTTTCTGTGACGGTCGAAGCTGGCAGACTCGAGTGATGAAAGTCTGCTGGCGCTCTAATCCCACATACAAGGCTTGCGTTCAGCATGGCTCGACTCGATCCATGTCCCCATTCCATATTCTACTCGCCAATATATTGCCCGTCTACGCTGTCAGATTCGGTCGAATCGCCTATAATAGAACGTAGAGACGAAGCAACCCTACCCAGGGTTCGTGAAGCAAGGGAGAGAGAACACGCTTGGAAACTCATTTTGTTGCATACTTGTACCGGCTTCGATATATCAAGAGATGGAGCCTCATGCGCAACACGACGCGCGAGAATGTCGCCGAGCATTCCTACCACGTCGCGCTCCTCGCCCATCTGTTGTGCGAGATCGGCAACCGGGTGTTCGGCCGGTCGCTGAACGCCGAGCGCGCGGCGACTATCGCATTGTTCCATGACGCGACCGAAGTGTTTACCGGGGATATTCCGACGCCGGTCAAGCACCATAACCCGCGCATGCTCTCGAACTTCCGGGAGCTCGAAGCGATGGCCGGCGAACGGCTCATGGGCATGGTGCCGGACCCGCTGAAGGAAGCCTACGAGCCGCTGCTGCGCGAGCTCGCCCAGCATGCGCCGGACGCGCCGCCGCCGGATGAAGAAGAGCTGGAGCTGCGGCGGATCGTCAAAGCGGCCGACCTGCTCGACGCTTATATCAAGTGCCTGTCCGAGCTGTCCTCCGGCAACCGCGAATTCGCCGTCGCCAAAGGACAGATCGAGCAGTCGCTCAGCAAGCTGGGCATGCAGGAGACCGAATGGTTCCTCGACCATATGGCCAGCGCCTTCAGCAAGACGCTCGACGAGTTATCCGAAGAAGAATGAACGGCCCGCCCTCTGCGGGCGAATACATGTTCAACAAGAAGCTGACGGATACCGTCGATCTGGAAGTCTACAGCGACGAGTTGATCACGTTGTTCGACCGCATGGTGCGAAGCGACGGTCCGCAAGAGTGAGCCACGCCGCGACCGCATCTCATCGCATTGCTTAGCGCAAACAACAAATCCCCTGCCGCGCGTCTTCGGACGCCGACAGGGGATTTGTTATTATATAGGTCGGTCAATCGTGAACAACCGTCCTAGCGCCGCATAGTCGTGGCCCGCCATCCGGCTGACCGGCTGCAGCTTGCCGGCATCGATGCGGCCGTTCTGGTACACGCTCTCCGCGACGTGGAACCGGACCACTCGGGCAATTAGCAGATCGCCGGTTGCGTCCGATTCGCCCGGGCGGCCCAGCGGCACGACTTGGTCCAACACGCACTCCATCCGGATTTTGGCCTCGGCCAGCCCTGGCACCGCGATCGCTTCGCTCGGCACGGCCGTCAAGCCGGCCAGCTCGACTTCGCTCTCCTCCGGCGGCAGATTCGCGGCTGTCTCGTTCGCCTGCGCCACATTCTCCTCGTCGACGATATGGATGACGAGCTCGCCGCGGGCAATCGCGTTGCGGGCCGTGTCCTTCATCTCGCCCCCCTTGCGCTGCACCGAGACGCTCAGCAGCGGCGGATTGCTGGAGACGATGGAGAAGTAGCTGAACGGGGCGGCGTTCAGCACGTCGCTCTCCGACAGCGTCGTCACCCAGGCGATGGGCCTGGGCACGACGCTGCCGATCATCAGTTTATAGACGTCGCGCTCGCCGTGGAGAGCCGGATCGATCGAGATCATCGTCCGCCCCCGGCTCCGAAGGAGGCCTGGAACCATTCCGCCGCCGCCTGCGCTTCGGTGCGGGTCAGCTGATGGCCGGCTTGCTCCCAATGCGCGGTAACGGTCGCGCCCGCGCCTTCCAGCAGCGAGATCAACTCATCCGATTCCGAGCGGGTGCAGATCGGATCGTTCGTGCCGGCTCCGATGAAGATCGGCACGCCGCTCAAGGACGGAATGTCCACGCCGCGGCGCGGCACCATCGGGTGATGCAAGATCGCGCCGCGCAGCGAGTTCGCATGATGGAACAGCAGGCTGCCCGCGATGTTCGCCCCGTTGGAGTAGCCGACCGCGACGACGTTGCCGCGATCGAATCCGTGCTCGGCGGCCGCTTCATCCAGGAAGCCGTTCAACTCTTCGGTACGGGCGATCAAATCCTCGATATCGAACACCCCTTCGGCCAGCCGGCGGAAGAATCTCGGCATGCCGTTCTCCAGCACATTGCCTCTTACGCTAAGCAGCGAGGAGCCGGGCGAAATCATCCGCCCGAGTCCAAGCAGGTCCCGCTCCGTGCCGCCCGTGCCGTGAAGCAGCAGCAGCGTCGGCGCACTCGCGTCCGTTCCCGGTTCGAAAATATGTCTCATTGTTCGTCACCCTCCAATACGCGTACTTGAATTGGCAGCAGATTGCCTTCGATCGCCGCGCGGTGCGGCTCATACCATTCGGGCAGCATCACTTTCTCGCCGAGCGCCTCCGGCGCCTCGTCGCGGGCGAAGCCTGGAGGATCGGTCGCGATCTCGAACAGAATGCCGCCGCCTTCCCGGAAGTAAACCGCATTGAAGTATTGGCGGTCGACAATCGGCGTCGGGCCAAGACCATGGCCGGCTACCTGCTCGCGCCATGCTTCATGCTCCTCGAAATCTTTCGCGCGCCAGGCGATATGGTGGACGGTGCCCGCGCCGCCCGCGCCCCAAGCCATATTTTCCAGCCGGACATCTATGATGTTACCGAGATTCCCTTCCGATTGGAAGCGGGCGTAGCCATTTTCCTCGCCGACTTTCGTCAGCCCCATCACATTGACGAGCACATCGGCCGTCTGCGCGTGATTGACGCTGTACAGAATTGCGCCGCCGAAGCCTTTGATCGCTTTGTCAGCCGGCACGCCGCCGAACGACCATTCGCTCGCCTGGCCTTCGCTGCGCTCGACGATCTCCAGCTGCAGCCCTTCATTGTCGGCGAATTGCAGGAAGGTTTCGCCGAAACGAGTCGTCTGCTCCGCTTTCACGCCGAGTTTCGCCAGACGCTCCGCCCAGAAGCCGAAGCTTCCTTCCGGGACAACGTACGTCGTCGTTCCGACTTGACCGCCGCCGATCCGCCCTCTGCGGGAATTCGGCCACGGGAAGAAGGTGATGATTGTGCCCGGGCTGCCGTTCTCGTTGCCGAAATAGAGGTGGTACACTTCAGGCGCGTCGAAGTTGATTGTTTTTTTGACCAGTCTCAAGCCGAGCACTCCTGCATAGAAATCGACATTTGCTTGCGGGTCGCGGGCGAAAGCCGTGATATGGTGAATACCGGAAGTACGAAGTGTCATATAAATCGCTCCTTTTTTTGGGGCTCCCTGTGAGCCGATCATTAGTAGTTGATTTTAGGTTATCCTGAATACATTGTTGCTTCGTTGTTACTGAGCAAAACCATCGATCGATACAAACTCGGCCACCGGCTTGCGATAACCGCGCGGACGCTGTCCGCTCTCGTCTTCCTTGCCGATCGTGATGAGCAGCGCGGGGACGTAACGCTCCGGAATGCCGAGTGCATCGCGCATTTGATCCGGATCAAACCCGATCATCGGGCATGTATCCCAGCCCTTCTCCTTGGCGATCAGCATGAATTGCATCGCCGAGAGGCTGGCGTTGCGAATCGCCTCTACGCGCATGAAGGCTGGCCCGCGGTCCTCGTAGAAGCTCGTTACCGATTCGACCGTACGGTCGTATTCCTGCTTGCTGATGACGCCGAGATCGAGCAGCCCTTCGTTAATGCGTGCTGCGTCCCGATAGGCTTCCTGGTCGCCCAGCACCAAGATGGTTGCGGAAGCCACCCGAACCTTGTGCTGCTTGCCAGCTGCTTCATAGACGGGGCCGTTCTTCAACGCCTCATCCCGAACGACGACGTACCGGGCGTGCTGCAGATTGAACGCAGACGGCGCGTACCTTGTTAAACTGAACAGCATATTCAGTTCTTCATCGCTAATCGCGAATCCCGGCTTGAATTTCGAAGCCGACCTGCGGCTTTTGACGATCTCTTCTACGGTTGACATCTGCCCGTACACCTCACATCAATTTTAATATTCATTATCTTCAATTTAAGATATATAATCGATGGAAAGCAGCCTCTAATTGCCCGCTGCTGCGCTTCGATCTAGATTATTCGCCGCCCCATTCCGGGATAAGCAGTTCGCCATTAGCTTGTGCTGCTTGGCGTGTGCCTATTCCTATCCGGCGCCTGTGCCCTTGCCCAGCTTCTTCAGCAGATCGGTCGCCAAGCGCTTCTCCTCGCCGCTTAACCCTGCCGTCAAGCTGTGAATGACGTCTGCGTGCGGAGGAAAAATGCGATCGAACAGCTCAGTGCCAGCTTCCGTAATCTCGGCAAACGTCACGCGCCTGTCATCCGGACAAGGAACCCGCTTCAGCAGTCCGCGATTCTCCAGCTTGTCGATATTGTAGGTGACGCTGCCGCTCGTAACGAGAATCTTGCTGCCGATCTGCTGCAGCGGAATGCGTCCTTTGTTGTACAGCACTTCGAGAATCGTGAATTCCGACGGCGACAGTTGATGCTGCTTCATGTCCTTCATGGCTTGATCCATCAGCGTCTTGTAGGCTTTGGACAACACGACGAACAGTTTGAGCGATTCCGCTTGCTCGGCTTGGAGTTCGATTGGCATCGTTTCCTCCGCTCCTTTCTTGTTGTTTGCTTTGGATTTAATTATCTTGAATTAAAGATAACGCATTTTAAAACCTTTGTCAACACCTCATCTAAAATTGTGCCCAGCCCTGTTTCTTCTCATCCTTCCGCTCGATAGCGAGCCTTGAACGCTTGTCGGTCAAATCCTCCTGCGTGCAATGAGAAAGAGCCTCACCC
Source organism: Paenibacillus aurantiacus (assembly GCF_042431225.1). Lineage (NCBI taxonomy): Bacteria > Bacillati > Bacillota > Bacilli > Caryophanales > Paenibacillaceae > Paenibacillus > Paenibacillus aurantiacus. Next base: position 375,088 of record NZ_JBHMDO010000047.1, read on the forward strand.
CTATCCTTACCGACAAGGTTGCGGCTCTTGCTTCTAAAATCATAATGGATAAATGCGTGCTGCTGTTATTGCCAGCGCCACCCTAACGGGTATTGCTCCGAAATGCGCAGCGGCAGACGGCCAACGGGAACCAGCTCGCCTGTCAACGCCTTGGCCGCGGCTTCGAGCGCGAGCGGCCGGCACTCGTACACGGCCAGGAACGCCTTCACGTCCGGGAAGAGCAGCAAGTCGAGCGGGTTGCGCACGGATACGGCCACCGTGCGATCCGGCGCCTGCTCCGCGAGCTTGGCGGCCATGGCGCGCTCAGCCGGGAACTTCGCCGCGTCGTAGCTGACGAAGACGACCTGCTCGAACTGTTCCAGACCGTCCAGCGCGCCGGGATCGGTCACTTTGCGCTCGGTCACGTCGCTTAGCCGATGCGCCAGCCTCGCGCCGAGCGTTCCGTCCTCGGAGAGCATCTCGTCAGCGACGGATACGGCCACGATCTCCGGCCACAGCACGAGCGTCTTGGCCTCTTGGCGCAGCGGCAGCAGACCGCCTTCGTTCTTGACGAGCGTTACCGACGCCTCGCTCCACTTCTCTACGCTCCGTCGCTGTTCAGGCGTGTCGAGACTCGCCTCGATCTCCGTCCAAGGCTTGAGCGGTTCATACAGTCCGCGCTTCGCCTTCGTCTCGAGAATCCGCTTCACGGACTCGTCGATTCGCGCTTCCGGCAGCTCGCCGCTTGCGACCGCCGCCTCGACCGCCGCGAGCGCCTCACGATGCTTCGCCGGCGTATGCGAGACGAGCACCATGTCCGCCCCAGCCTGCAGCGCCATTACTGCGCCTTGGCCAGGACCGTAGTTCTTGTCGATCGCGTCCATCTCCAGGCAGTCTGTAATGATGATACCCTCGTACCCAATATCCTCGCGCAGCAGTTCGGTCAAGATTGGCTTCGACAGCGTCGACGGCACGCCGGACGGATCGAGCGCCGGCAGGCCGACGTGCGCCGTCATGACGAAATCGGCGTCGCCTGCCGTCCGGCGGAATGGCACCAGCTCGATCTCCTCCAGCCGAGCGCGGTCATGCGCCAGCATCGCGAGCGCATGGTGCGAGTCGACGTTCGTGTCGCCATGGCCCGGGAAGTGCTTCACCGTCGCGGAGACGCCCGCGTCCTGATAACCTCGAACCGCGGCAAGGCCGAATGCGCTGACCAGCTCGGCGTTATCGCCGTACGAACGTACGTTGATCACGGGATTGTCCGGGTTGTTGTTGACGTCGACGACCGGCGCGAAGTTCAAGTTCACGCCGACCGCGCGCAGCTGCTCGCCGCTGATGCGCGCGGTATCCCCTGCCGCTTCCGCCTCGCCCGTCGCGCCGAGCGCCATATTGCCCGGCGTCAGCGTAATGCCTTTCACCAGGCGGGCGACCATGCCGCCTTCCTGGTCGATCGCGATGAACATCGGCACCCGTCCGGCCTTCTCGCCGGCTTCGTTCAAGCTTTGCGACAGCTTGTGCACTTGCTTGGCATCCACGATATTGCGCGTGAAATAGATGACGCCGCCTACCCCGTAGCGTTCGATGAGATCCAATATTTCCGGAGCCGGCTCATAGCCTTGGAAGCCGAATACGAACAGCTGGCCGATCTTTTCTTTCAAACTCAGTGTGCTTACGTCGTGCGTCATCGTCGGTCTCTCTCCTTGTCCATGCGTCGAAGTGGTTAGTTAAAGATCATCCGGCTCGGTCTCGGCAATCTGCCCTCCCTGCCTGGAGGACCGAAACTCGGATGGATTTTGTCCCGTGTATTTCATGAACACTTTCGTAAAATAGCGGCGTTCCGCATACCCGACTTCCTTCGCGATCTGCGATACGCTGAGCGCCGTCTCGGCGAGCAGCGATTTGGCCCGCTCCATCCGCTCGCGCGTCACGTATTCGATGAACGTCTCCCCATACGTCTGCTTGAACAGCAGGCTGAAGTGCGACGTGCTGAGGCCGACGAAGGAGGCGGCCTCCTCCACGCTTAAATCGCGGAACAGATTGCGGTCGATGAATCCCTTCGCATCGCCCATCTGTCGGTGCGAATGCTTGCGCTTGTCGGTCGAACGGGCGACCCCCACGCTCGATGCCTGGCGGATCGCCGCGAGCAGATCCTTCACGCCGAATCGGCCGTCCAGCTTCCTCCAGAATACTTCTTCCTGGTCGCGCGGCAGCAGCCCCGCCTCCTTCAGCTCCCGCATCAAGTGCAGCGCCACGAAATTCAGCATCGCCAGCAGCCGCTCCGTCGGGATCTCGCCGGCGTGCTGCAATTGGTCGGCCAGCCGGCTCAACTCGTCGTTCACCTTGTCCGGATCGCCGCGCTTCAGCCCGCTGACCAGCCGCTCCGCCGTATCCCACATGATGCGCTCCGGCTCGACCGCCGCACTCTTCTCGCCACCGAAGAAAGCCAGGCCGTCTCCATTGATGGACAGCTGCATGCCGCGCTGTACCGTCTTGTAAGCGACCGCCAGATCCGTCAGCGCCGCTTGTCTGGCGAATATCCCCGCGTTCAGCCTGTGGGCCGCCTCCGAGCGGACCGCCGCGAGCAGATGACGCGTCCATTCCGCCATCTGCTCCTGACTGAGCGTCTGGCTGGCGTTCTGGATGAGCACGCACCATTCGCCGTCCCGCGTCTGAATGACCGCATGGGGCAGCGCGGCCTTCTGCAGCGTCCGCCGAAGGACGGAGATGATGGAGTAATTCCACATCTTCCGCTCCTTGGCCGTCCACTCGCGCCAGTCCTGGGCATCTTCGGAGCCGACGTTCAAATCGAGCACGATGACCGTGTAAGCCGGTTCGTCGATCTGGCCTTCCACGCCCGCCATCAATAGATGATCCGGCGTGATTGCCGTGTAATCCATCAGCACGTCGTACAAAATTTTCTCGTTCGCCATATCGATCATTTGACCGATTTTGCGTTCCTCGTCCTTCGCCTTGCGCCTTCTGGCCCGCTGCTCATTCATTACTCTGGCGATGACGCCGGTCAGCTCGTCGTAGGGTATCGGCTTCAGCACATAGTCCTTCACCCCGAACTGGATCGCCGCGCGCGTATACGTGAAATCCTGATAGCCCGACAGCATGATGACGTCCAGATCGAGCCCTTGCTCGCGAATACGGCGCACCAGCTCCAGTCCGTCCATCACCGGCATGCGGATATCGCACAAAATCAAATCCGCCTTGTTCTGCTCCAGCAGATCGAGCGCTTCGACGCCATTCTTCGCCGTGCCCGCCACCTCGAGGCCGAGCATCTCCCACGGAATGACTTTCTCCAGGTTGCGCGTAATATGAAGCTCGTCGTCCACCAGCAGCACTTTGTTGTTCTGCGTCATCCTATCCATTCACCCCCGAATTCGCGGAATCGAAATCCGTATCACCGTGCCGTATCCCGGCCAGCTGCAGACGATCATGCCATACGCCGGACCATAATGAATGCGCAGCCGGTCGGCGACATTGCGCATGCCAAGTCCGTTGCGCTCGCCCTCGCCGAGCGACGGCGCGCCTGTTCGGTTCATGCTTTCTTGCTCGATCCCGTTCAATTTGCGCAGCGACGACTCGCTCATGCCGATCCCGTTGTCGCGGACCATGAACACGACCGCCCCGTCGATCACTTCGGCCGAGATCGTGATGACGCCCAGTTCCTCCAGCCCTTCGAAGCCGTGCTGGATGCTGTTCTCGACAAGCGGCTGCAGCGACAGCTTCAAAATCGTGAAATCGAGCGCGTTGTCCGGAATATCCAACTCGTACGTAAAGACGTCTTCGAAGCGGTAATCCTGAATTTCCAAGTAACTGCGCACATGCTCGATTTCTTGCCTGACGGTGATCACCTCGGCCTGATGCATGCTCGTGCGCAGCAGGTTGCTCAGCCGCCGGACCATCAGCATGACTTTGCGGCCATCGTTCTGCGCGGCGAGCGCGTTGATCGACTCCAGCGTATTGAACAGGAAGTGCGGCTTGATCTGCGCCTGCATGAGCATCATCTCGGCCCGTTGTTTGCGCTCCTGCTCGTGCCGGACCTCCCGCAGCAGCCGGCCGATCGTCTCGACCATGCTGTTGAACGAGCGGGCCAGCAGCACCGTCTCGTCACGGCCATGCGCCGTCACGCGCGTGTCCATCATCCCCTGCTCGACGAGACGCATTTTGCGGACGACGCGGATGATCGCCTTGGCGATGCGGTTCACGAACAGCATATTGAAGAGCACCGCCGACAGCAGGCAGAGCAGCGTAATCCCGCCGATCCACTGAAGGAAGCGGATGTTCTCGTTCGTAAGCGACTCCCACGACTTGACGGAGACGAGCACCCAGCCGCTGCGGTCGAGATTGTACGCGGAGAACAGCACGTCTTCGCCGTTGAACCGGGCGCGCTTGCTCATGTAGCCGGCGGCCGTATCCACCTTCAGCTCCGTCTGCTCGCCAATCGAAGAGCCTTCCAGATGGTGCTCGCTGTCCAGCATGACCAAGCCGTCCTTGTTCAAGATCAAATACCGGGTCTGCGATTCATGATCGTCGCCGAACAGCGTGAAATCCTCCAGCATGCGATCCACTTCATCCGTCTTATATTGCGTGACCATAACGCCCAGATCGTTGAACGATTCGGTGTCCTTCACCAGCCGCATCTGGGTGAACAGCGGAACGTCATCCCCGGTCAAACCCTGCTCCTCATACGGGCCGATCCATACCGGCAGCCCGTTGCGCTTGACCACTTGGGCGTAAATTTCGTGACTTTGCAGCTGGTCGAGCGCGATGGCCCGGAAGGTCGTCGGGTCGTTCCGCGAAGCCAAATACTGCATATTATCCTTCGCGTATAAGACGACGATGCTGATGGCCGGATGCTGAAACAGCACGCGCGTCAATTCCTTGTCCGCCTGGTTCTTCTTGATCTGCGCTTGCGGCTTGGTGATCTCGGCGCCGAGGTTGGCCTTCAGCGGCTCTTGAATCCAGCTGTTCGTCACGCTGGCGTCGGTGATCTGGTCCAGCTCCTTGAAGAAGAACCGGATGTTGCCGCCGACGGCTTTCAAGGTAATCTCCGTCTGTTCGCTGTACTTCTTCTCCAAGAGATGCTCGGAATTAAGGAAGGACACGATGCCAAGTCCGATCAAGGGAACGACGATAAGTCCGATGAAGGCGGCGAATAGCTTCACTCTTAAGTTCATATGGGCGATCGGCTCCTTCTAACGAACTTCCATTATGGCGTCGCTTGGTTGGCAATACGCTGCGTCTCCTGGACATGCGCGGCCACTTCCCGAGGCGTCTTCACCTGTCCGATGAGCTCCTGCAAGCCAACGCCCAGATCGGCGCCCACCTTCGGCTGGACGATCGAATCGAATGCCTTCCAGGCGGACGACGCGTTGGCCAGCGTGCGCTGCACCTCCGACATGAGCGGATCGACGCCGGAGAGGTCCGACATTCGCATCGAGGGCAGCACTTTGTCCTCCAGCAGCGTGCGCTTCTGGGTCTCGACCGTGTAGAAGTTCCGGATGAACGCGACGATCATCGCCTTCTGATCCTCGTTAACGTTGGCCGAGAAGCCGAATCCGTTGGAGTAGCCGCCGTTGATCGACGTCTGATCGCCTAGGCCGCCCGGGATCGCCGGGAACGTGAAAAATCCGATGTTGCCGTCCAGCTTGCCTGCCTCCGGACCGACGAAGCGGTTCGCATCCCACGTGCCGGTGAACACCATCGCCGCATCCCCGCGGAGGAACTGCGTCCCTTGAACCGCATAAGGCAGTCCGAGCGAGCCGTCGGTGAAAAATTTCTTGTCCACGAGCTGCGCGAACGCCTCGAACGACTTGACGAAGCCCGGATCGGTCCATTTCGCCTCCCCCGTCCGCAGCTTGTAGAACGCGTCGATGCCAACGAACCGCTCCGCGATCGTGTTCCACATCATGCCCACGACCCAGGCGTCCTTCGCGGCTTGCGCGAACGGCACGATGCCCTCGGACTTGAGCACGTTGCCGATATGCAGCAGCTCGTCCCAGGTTCTCGGCACGGTCAGATTATATTTCTCGAACAGCGCCTTGTTATAGAATACGCCCTCGCAATAGCCGCCGAACGGCAGGCCATATACCTTCCCGTCGATCGTGAATTCGTCCAAGCTGGCGAAGTCGTCCCGAATGCCAAGCTCTTCGATGATCGGCGTGAGATCCATCATCCGTCCGGCTTTGACGTATAACGCGAGATCCGCGCCGCCGAACACCTCGAATATATCGGGCGGATTGCCCGCGGCCATCTCGGCTTTGAGCTTCTGATCCCGGTTAATGACTTCGTCGATGCCCTCCAGCTCAAATTTCAATCCCGGATTGCTCGCTTCTGTCGCCGCCACCACATCCTGGAGAATTTTGAGCCTAACCTTGCTGGATTCCTTGATCTGCGTATGACGAAGCGTCAGCTTGACGTCCTTGTACACCTGATTGCCGCCGGAAGCGTTCGTGCCAGTCTCATTCGTCCCCCCAGACGTGCAGCCGGCGAACGCCAGCGTCACGGATACGGTGATGACGGTCATGACTGAATACCGTTTGTTCATGAATGAGACCTCCTGATTGATCGTTCTGGATGCCGCCGTGCGGGCATTAGGGGGAGAATGCGCAATCGATTCCGCGAAATCGGCAGACGGGCACAAGCATGCGCTTTCAAGCGGAACCAGCCAAAAGACGCGCCGTCCGTCAGCATGCCCAGACGATTCCACGTCCGCATCGGAACCGTTTCCACTTTCATTATAGCGGCGGCGTCCCCAAAGCAAGAGGACAAAATAAAACGGATAGGGGACACATTTCTACGGATCGACATTCTTAAGCCACCTCTTCATACATGATCCATCTTCGCGAAATAGCATGTCTTTTTAGTTGGACTATGCTGCATGAAAGCAGCCCAACCCGCCCATGTTATGAGAGCGGGAGGTGAAGACATGACAGGCCGTAACAATAAACCAAAGAACAACGGACCAGCCGCGAGCCCTTCGCGTCTCGATCAATTCGGCGACAAGCTGTCCGACGACACGGCGGTACAGAAGCCAGCGAACAAAAACGCTTGATCTGCAGGAAGAAAAACGATATGTGCTGGTTTGGTTAGCATCCCATAAATCGATTAAAACACAAAGAGCCCGTGCAGCGTGTACTTTTTTGCAGTACATGTGCACGGGCCATAACTATGTTTCATACCTAACAGCGAATCCATCCCTTCATTGTAAATCATTAAAAACGCCAATTTCCCATAGGGAAAACTCGTATATGCTAGTACGCTGTACACAGTTCACGCGCACGTAACGAGCGGCAGCTTGCATATTGGTCAGTTCACAGATTCCGCTGAAGCCCTCAGACGTTTCATAAATCAGATTCCAGGTTGCTAAATCTTTGGAGATCAGTACTTGATACTCTTTGGCGCACGCATGTTCCCAATGAAGCATGATACGTGTTATTTGTTTCACATAACCAAGATCTACATAAATCCATTGTTCATCCTTGTATTGGCTGCTCCACCTCGTGAATGAATTTTGATCTGTCACATTCACGGCGTCAAAATCCTCCTGTTCGCTTGATGAGGCATAGGCTGGCCTGTATTGAGATAAATTTCCTGTACTTTGAAACGGTTCGGTTGATACGACAATCACGGCCGCCTCACTGCGCGTACCGAACTGATTTCGCGCTTGGACTTCAACCTCATAGCTGGTTTTCGCTTCAAGATTATCGATGACGTACTCCAGCTTACCGCATGATCCCACAACAGTATTATTCAATGTAACCACATAGTCAATCATCTCATCTTGACAATCATCGCTCTTCTCCCATACCATCGTCAAACTTGAGTCAGTTTGACGATGACATCTCAATCTTATGGGTTTACCTGGAGGAATAACCTGCAGATCCCTCTTCTCACCAGTTCGAATTTCATGCATGAAGTGATGAAGAAAGCTTTCTTCCATTAACTTTATTTTTTGGAATCGTTGACGAAGCGCATCGAGATTCATGCTTGCCGGATTAAACGCTATTTTGATGAAATTATTTTTGACGCTTTCTAACGATTTGGCCAGCTGTTGCGCCTCATAAACAAGACTGTCGGAATAAAGCTTGCTATTCTGCAAATACATCGAGGTAAGCAATCTGGACAAAGATAATATGCCAAAAAACTGCGTTGATCGATTTATGAACTTTGTTGTTCCAAGGACGTTCGCGTATTTAGCTAGTTCATCGTATTGCAGAAAGGAATCGTTGATGTTGCTCATATGATTTCTAAAATACCGATCAAAATCCATTGCATATTTGTCTGAATATTCAAACTTTTCTTGGTGGTACGTGGTCACATTTTTTTCTCATCCGGTACGTGATTGAATGCTTGCTCCACGACGCTTGATTCATACTCCCTTTCAAAAGGATAATCCAGAATGCGAAAGCTGTCCGAATCTGCCAAGTATGCGCAAACTGTTAAGGAGTGTATACCGTTCGGATCGCTTTGAAGTTCAATCATATGGGGGACATATTCATTCCTCGTCCAGAGCAAGACCTCTTTGCTCTGCTTTAATCGATCAATGATGTCCTGTTTAGCGAGATTGAAATTCGCATAGGAAGTGCTTTGTTCTTGAATTCCAAATCCCGCTTCACTTACATCTATTTTCCAAGGGTAAACCCAGCCGCTTCGGCCATGTTTAAATGTTTCTTCAAAAACACGGTCTACCTGCTCGTACGTACTGTGGAATACCAGATGTATCGGGAAGTCGCGGTCCAATCCTCGCAATATTTGAGACTTCCTGCATCCCATATAGTTGTAAAATAGTAAATTCGAAAAGATATCCATTATTCTCTCCTATCCGTCATTTGGTGAAGTCGAATGCAGCTATTGTTTTGGACGGTTAATATAATTTTTTCGAAAGTGGAGAAATTGTCGAATATCAATTCGCTATCCTCAAAATTGATTTCAAATCGTTCCTCGATTCGAGCAATCAATATAATCGTATAGAGAGACGTTAATCCACACTCCTGCAGATTTTGTTCCGAAGGAATATTGTCTAATCCCAATAGCTCCTGTAAAATTTTATTAATATTACATGTGATCTTTTTCTTAGCGATATTATCCATGATTAGCTCCTGGGGGATACGGGGGCGTTTTTGAAATGATGGCATGCTTTTTTCGATAATCGCCAGGAGTAATGTCAAAATGTTTCTTGAAAATGGCACCAAATTGCGAGTTTGTAAAATAACCCAGACTTGTTGTAATTCCCCTTATTGGCACCTTCGTATTTGCAAGCAATTCTTTCGCTTTCTTCATTCGATAAGCTTGTAAATACTGCATAACCGAAATTCCAAAAACTTTCGAATAGGTATTGCTCAAATAAACCGGGTTGCATTGAACTAGACTAGCCAACGTGTCAAGCGTCAGCGGAGAACTGTAATATTGACGGATAAAGCGGTTGATTTTTATTAAACGGGCATCTATTGCTGCCGAACCGCTGCTTTTGTCATCCATGCATTCGAAGTAATAATTGATTTCTTTTATTGCTGACGTGAAAAATGATTCAATGTTGTCGATATCCTCCAAGTCCGAAAGCCCCGAATCGAACAGTTGTTTGAACGTCTCCGAAAAGGACTCATCGCAAATATAAGGCTGTTCGAACCTGTGCTTTACTTTGCCATCGCAATAGAACATGGCGATATTAATAAACTTCACTTCGTTATGAAGATTGGAGCATATCAACCAACGGACTAAGCGCTTCGATTATGTCAAGGCTGCCTGGTTTTCGAGGCAGCCTGAAGGTAACAGCACTTTCTCTTGCGAGAATCTGCTTATTGATTAATGTATGAAATCTATATTCCATCCAATATCACCTTGTATTTAGTTTGAGAAAAAGGCAGTATGTACTGCTGCAACTTGGATTCTAAACGCTAACACTTCTTTTTTCGTCCTGTACTGCCTTTGTCATCGCCGGCTCGCCCCCTCGTTCCTCTGAACGTAACTTTTTCACATTCACGGAGTCTTCGTAGATTTGTTTGATTACCGCCTCAATCTGCTGCTCCTCCACAGTAAAATCATCGATTTCATATTTACTCATGATTTGACTCACGATAACGGAAGGAGAAATCTCTTCTTTATTAAACCGCAGCCACCTCTTAGTGCCTTCAATCTTCATGACCTCAACCGATTTCATTGTCAAGTCCGCCTGCAAGTCGGGAATATCTACGATTAACGTCCGGTAATTGCCGTAGTAGCTCTTCATTTGCTCTAGTTTCCCGTCAAAAATAAGCTCGCCGTGGTCGATAACGACGGTCCGATCGCATAGCTTCTCGATATCTCCGACGTCATGCGTCGTTAAGATAACGGTCACTTTCTGCTCCTCGTTTATGGTCTTGATAAAATCCCGAATTTTCTCCTTCACTACAATGTCCAGATCTATCGTAGGCTCGTCTAGAAAAAGAATGCGAGGATTGTGGATTAACGATGCCGCAATATCTGCACGCATTCTTTGACCCAAGCTCAATTGGCGAACCGGTGTTTGAATAAACTCATTAATGCTTAATATCTCTTGGAATAACTCCATATTTCGCTTAAAATCCTTCTCCGAAACTTTGTAGATATGCCGCAATAGATTTAACGAATCTGCAACAGGCAGCTCCCACCACAGCTGTGATCGCTGACCAAAAACGACGCCAATTTGTTTGGCGTGCTCTTTACGATTCCGATGGGGAATGATTCCATTGATTACGATCTCCCCTTCCGATGGGACTAATATGCCTGTCAGCATTTTGATCGTCGTTGATTTGCCGGCACCGTTCGGCCCAATATACCCTACAATCTCGCCTCTATTCACTTGAAAGGAAATATCCTTGACCGCATTTTCAATCCTGTACGAGGGGTTGAAAAAATTTTTGAAACCAGAATTTTTTACATCTTGAACTTTGAAACTTTTGGCAATATGGCGAACATCGATTAACGGCACCACAAACTCCCCCTTGTTGTGCTCAGCTTCCTACGCTGTTGTATTTTCTTATGCCCATGCGTGTTAACAGTATTGAAAAAGTAAAGAGAAGCACTCCAAGAACAGGAGTAAGCAAATATAATTTTGGATATGTTACCGGCTTATCCAACAGATAAGCGGCGGGGTAAAAGTTAATAAACGCCCATGGCAAAATAAATGTAAGTACACTGCTAAAAAGCGTGCCGTATATTGAAATGGGATAGTTAATAACCGTGCGAAAATTAATGAATAAAATCTGAGTGAGTGTAAATGATTTTTTCAACCAAAAGCTTAACGATCCAAAAAATATGAGTGCGGCACTCTGAATAAGGACAGCGCCAATCACACTCGCCACAAAATAAAAAGCTTTAAATAGGGACCAATCGATGTCAACCGTCACGACGCTTACACCAAGAAAGATGCAGGAGACCAGTATCTGCCCGATACCAGACCATGAGAACCCATCAAAAATCATGCTGTACATGGGGAAGATCGGACGAACGAGTACCCGGTCGAATCGACCGTCATTAATATATCGTTCCAACCCATATACATAATCGAATAAAAATGTGGATGCTATTGAATAAGAAAATAAATTCAATGCGCTCAATAAAATTAAATCGTTGTAGTCCCAACCATCAATCATCTTGAATTTGTTCGTAATGATCCAAATGGAGGTATACATCAAAAAATACGCATAGAAGTTAGTAAACAAGCCGGTAACAAAGTTGACTCTATATTGCATTTGGGCCTTAATGTTGTACTTAATATGTAAACCATACAGTTTCAACAAATGTGCCATTTTAACCCCCTTGAATGATCAATCTCTTCTTCCCGAACTGCCATAACAGTCCCGCTACAATCCCAAACACGCCAATCCAGCAGAGCTGAAGCAAAAAATTTCTTAGTATCTCTTCGTTGGTGATTTTGTTAATTATCAAACTTTGAGGGAATTGGTACAGTAGTTGAAAAGGAAGATAGGCGCAGATGGCTTGCATCGCACCCGGAAAGTACCAAAGTGGTATAACCGCTCCACCCAGGATTGCGATCGTTTCATTCAGAATACGAACAAACCAGCCTGCATTGATTAAAATAAAGTGAAGGAGACCGATGATGTAGCTCATAAGCCAATACATCATCATATTTAGCGGAAGCGCTACAGCAAAAAGAAGAAGATTTCCAAGCGGAATTTCAATATCTGTCATCGAAGTCAGAATCGGTATTATGATAACCAACGGCAGGCTTTTGACTACAAAGCTGCTGATACTCATCCCAATCGATATGCAAAACATCTTCATCGAATAGTAGTAAGGCTTAATCAATTCCATTGCGATCGAGCCTTCCATAACGTGATGTCCAACCTGATAGGCAACAGAATCGATATAAAAGGTAATACAAATTCGGCCGATGATTAAATACAGTGCCATCTCTACCAGTGTCGTATTAATAGAAGTGGAGTATTCTAACAGCGCCTTCCATAGTAAGACCTGAGTAGCCAAAAAAAATAGATTCGTAAAGATTCCCACAAATGTATCAAACTTATACGCAAAGGAATCTCGAATGGATATTTTTACAATTTCTAGATACGCCCTCATTGGCTCCCCCTCAAGGATTAAGTCCGAATTGATCTCCATTGTGCGCTGAACGTCCAAATAACAACCAGAATGAACAGGACTCCCAACAGGAACCGAAACAGTACGACGGGTGAATGAAACAGATATCCTACGACAGGACCGATCGCTGCTCCGACATCAACCGAAATCGTGTAGACGGTCATCATAAAATACTTTGAATCGTCAGCCGCTTTTTCGGCTGCCCATGAATCAAGTATCACCGTTAATAGGGTTGCCATTAGCAGAACGAGCAGTCCTGCACAAGACCATAGAACTACATTCCTCGTCCAGAGCATTGCTCCAATCCCAAGTCCCCCTATTGTTAATGCCGCTATAAATGTAAGGATCCGCACCTTTGGAGATTTATCAATCAGGCTTCCGATAATCGGCGAAATAACCGGAGCCAGCGCCCAACGGCTTGCTTGAATCAACCCCGATAATGTAGCCGCCCCTACGATAAGACTGAATAACTCAACCCTATCCGTGAAAAAAGAGTGAATGACATAGGACAGGGTGGAACATAACGCGCCTTCAAAAGTCATCGTCAGCAGCAGGCCGGTAAAAAGCAACCTGCCAACTTCGAATTCCTTCAGTTTTCTTGCATGCGCCCAAAAGTAGCCTGTTTTCTCATCCTGATAGCCAAAGCTGGATTTCCCCAGTTTCAAAACAGCAATCGGCGTGGTAATCAAAATCAAACAACCCAGAAGAATGGAAACACGGCTAAAACCAATCGTGTCTGCCAGCAGCCCCCCGGCAGCCATCCCAAACAAACTGCCTACGCGATACAACCCGTTGTACATGCCGGTTAAGTAGCCTCTGTTCTCAGAAGTAGATTCATCGGCAATTGTAATGTAAGCCCCCATGCGAAGAAGCATCCAAACAATCCCCCACAAGCAACGAAGGAGCACCCAATACGCAAATGAATGCGCAAAACCATAGCCGACCGTAATTACCCCGGATAATATTAAGGCGATGACCAAGTTGCTCGTGCGTGGTATTCTGCTAGACAACCAACCCAATAGCGGACCCAGTACAATTCGGATCAGCCTATTGATGGACAGCAAAATCCCCACTTGCCATAAACCGGTTAATCCTACATTCTCCCAATAGATGGGAAGCGCAATGTATAGCATTGAATCGCCAGTCAAGCATACCGCCGTGACCAAGGATAGCCCAACAATACGTTTCTTAACAGCTGGCTCGGCTTTCATTGACTATTATTCTGGCCGATGCTCGTCTTGTAGAGTGATGATCGATCCATCTTCAAGACGAATCCAACTATCAAAGGAGGATGCGTTCTCGCGCAGTTGAATCATTCGCACCCCTTTTAACATCCCTTCTTTGCCGTAGCTGTTGTAACCGGTTAGCCTTCCGTAGCATAACCGAATCCCATACAACTTTCCTTGAAAATCATTGACATGATCGTGGCCGACGAAGACGCCAATCACGTTCTCTTCTTGAAGCATCGCGGCAAACAATCCCGAGTTCACTTTAGAACTGCCCACATTCTCGAATTTGTCCCCATAACATACTTGATTCGTCCACATGTGAAGATATTCGGGCAGCGGGATATGAAAGAAGGCTAGCGTTGGCGGGAGTGTTGGACTGGAGGCGTATTGTTTGATACGACTGCATTCTTCGCGAAACCATTGAATTTGATCGGCTTTAATCCAATCTGCGCCGCCAATTTCCGAGGGAGCGTAGCTTCCGGAATCCAAACATATAACGGCTGCGCCTATTTGATCCGAATCATTCGCATAAATGGGCAATGAATAGTTGCTGAATCCATGGATATCTCGGGGGCCCTGCTCGGTAAGACAGGTTATTGAATCCAATTGCGCGTTAAGAAGCGATATGTAGGCAGTTTCATCCAGCGCGTCATGATTTCCAAAAACGATAGACCACGGAATGCCTGAATCTCGTACCGCCTTTGTGGCTTGTAGAAAAGAATCAACCGGGGACATACAATTCTCAACATGTATGATGTCTCCCGTAAAAATAACCAAATCGGGTTCTTCAGCTTTAAGCACGTTCTCCATTAATTGATGAGCTTTCCTATTCTCCTCATTAAGAATGGTCCAATGCAGGTCGGTGATTTGCATAATTCGAAAAGTTCGGTCAGAACGAAATCGCAACTTAGGCAGCAGAGTTATCACCCTTTTTTTCTATAATTTTACATAGGTGTTGTGAATTCGTAAATGATGACAATTCCACTAAAAATGATACTAAACACCTAAAATGATTACTCAATCTGACTCCATGACCTTAAAAATGCACGCCTTTCTCGAGTACATGGTGTAGTTGACCATCACGCGATCTTCATCGATATGCTGAATAACGCCGCCCACATCAATCAGCAATTCCTTTGCATCGGGTAATGGTTTATAGATCGAAATAAGCAGCTTTTGGTCTTTAGCAGCCGCTAATTGCTCGAACCCTATCTCCCTCATAACCTTCATTGTCATTCACCTGTACCTCAGTCAAATTGAATTCCAACCAATTGTCTGACCCGATCGATGTGTCGGAAGTCTTCTTCTGTGAATGCGCCGCTTACTAGAATGGTATTTACATTTACGCTCACATATTGAACCAGGTATTTCGCTACCTCTACTCCACATTAGACCGTGACGCCATGATCCGAATTCCCGACGCCACATCAGACCCCTAGCAATGTAGAATTGAATATCGAACATCCGATTCATCCAGCAATCCTTACTTGGCATTCTCGGCCATGCTGATGGCTGGTCTGGATGGGATTAAGCGGAAGCTTGATCCGGCTGATTACGGTTTGAACCAAGGATCTACCGCGCACAAGCTCCCTAACAGCTTAGATGCAGCGCTAAACTGTCTGGAAGGAGATTATGAATATTTATTAGAAGGCAATGTTTTTACCGAGGATGTTATACAGGCATATATAGCCATGAAACGCGGGGAGTTCCAAGTAATATCCGAACATATTCATCCCATTGAGCTACAGTACTATTTTGGTGTGTAACAAACTGAAAACAGACAAGGATAATGCGATATGATCGCATTATCCTTGTCTGTTTTTAAGCTCATAGAACGCTTATAGATCTCGCAAACCCTGCACCGCCTGCCGAACCGCTCGGTAGAATGACTGCCAATGAGGAGCCGCGTCCTCCATTTGCTCCGCCGCCAGCAGCGCTGGTTCCGGACCGGCAGCCAGGCGGCCGGTCAACGCCGCCTGACGCGCTTCACGCTCCTGTAAGGAGTAGCCGCCGCCACCGCTATTCGTTTGCTCTTCCACGCTACGACCTCCCTTGCGGTTATGCCGCTCTTCCCTAGGACTAGCCTTTCAGCCGCTGCTTGCGCAGCGTAAACAGATCGCGCAGCTCGTCGGTCGACAGCTCGGTGATCCAGTTCTCGGATTGGCCGACGACTTGGTCGTTCAGCAGCTGCTTGCGCGAGATCATATCGTCGATCCGCTCCTCCAGCGTACCGAGCGTGACGTATTTGTGCACCTGCACGCTCCGCTTCTGCCCGATCCGGAACGCTCGGTCGGTCGCCTGGTTCTCCACCGCGGGGTTCCACCACCGGTCGAAATGGATGACGTGATTCGCCGCCGTCAGATTGAGACCCGTGCCGCCCGCCTTCAGTGACAATACGAAAGCGCAGCCCGGCTCCTGCTCGTTCTGGAAGGATTGGATCATCGCGTCGCGCCCCGCTTTCGGCACGCCGCCGTGCAGGTACGGGGTTGGCAGGCCGATGCGCTCCTCGATCAGCCGCTGCAGCGCAAGGCCCATGTCCACGTACTGCGTGAAGATGAGACAGCGTTCGCCTTCCGCCGCAATCTCCTCCACCATCTCCAGCAGCCGCAGCACCTTGTTCGAACGTTCTGGATCCCAGGCCGCCGGCGTCGACGCCGGGTCTTCCTTAAGCAGCAGACTCGGATGATCGCACACCTGCTTCAATCGGGTGAGCGCGGATAGGATAAGTCCCCGCCGCTGCATGGCGCCGACGGATTCCAGCTGGCCCAGCAGATCGGAGACCATGTTCTCGTAAATCGCGCCCTGCTCCACCGTCAGCGAAAGGTAAGTCTGCATCTCGTTCTTCTCCGGCAGCGACAGCTGGATCGATGGATCCTTCTTCACCCGCCGCAGCATGAACGGCTTCACCCAGCGCTGCAGCTCGGCGATCAGTTCACCGTCCCGCTCGCGCTCGATCGGCTGGACGACCGCCCGGCGGAATTCGCCCAAGCTGCCAAGGTAACCGGGATTTATGAAATCGTAGATGGACCACAGCTCCGTCAGCCGGTTCTCCATCGGCGTACCCGTCAGCGCGATCCGGTGGCGGGCCGGGAAGGCGCGGATCGCCATCGATTGCTTCGTATAATAGTTCTTAATGTTCTGGGCTTCGTCCAGACAGACGACATCCCATTGCACGCCGCCGATATCCTCTTCGTCAAGCGGCGCCAGCGCATACGAGGTAATGACCAGATCCGCTGCTTGCGCCGCCTCGGAGAACGCTTCGCCCTTGAATCGCTTCGGACCGTAATGCACATGCACGCGAAGCGACGGCGCGAATTTCTCGAGCTCTTTCTCCCAGTTGCCGATAACCGACGTCGGACAAATAAGCAGCGAAGGCCCGAGCTTGTTCCCCTTCTCCAATACATATTGCAAATACGCGGTGAACTGGACCGTCTTGCCAAGCCCCATGTCGTCGGCCAAACAAGCTCCGATGCCGAATTGCCGCAGAAACGCCAGCCAGGAGACCCCTTGCAGCTGATATGGCCGCAGCTCGCCGTGGAAGTTCGCCGGCTTCTCGATGACCGGCAGCTCGCTCGTCTCGCTCAGCTTGCCGATCCAGGCGGCGAGATGCTCGCTGAGCTCCACCTCGGCCGCAAGCGCCTCGCGGTCTTCCTGCTCCGCTTCCAATTCGGCCGATCCCCGCAGATGCATCTCCAAGACGTCGCGCATCGTGAAACCCTGCTTGCCGCCGTTCTTCTTCAGCCAGCGGCGAATCCGCTCGACATCGTCCGGGTCCAGATGCACCCATTCCCCGCCGACCTGCATCAATCGGCGGTTCTCCTCGGCCAGCCGCATGAATTCCGCTTCGCTCATGCTCACGCCGCCGACCGCGAGTTTCCAATCGAAGTCGACGATCTGCTGGAGCCCGAACGTAGACTGATCCGGCGCACCGATCGACGATTTCACCTTGGCGCGCAGGCGCAGGCGCCGATTGCGCACGCTCTCCCACCAGCCGGGCAGCAGCACCGGCGCGCCGGCCGCCAGCAGCTTCCCGCTCGCCTGCTCCAGGAATTGGAACGCTTCACCATCGGTCAGCTCCGTACGCAAATACGCATGCCCGTCATTCGCCCCTTCGCCGCCTTCCGTCCAATCCGGCAGCGCCGCCAGCCACTTGGCTTCTTCGCGCCGCATCCGCGAAGCGAAGTGCGCCCGCCATTCGTCCGGCGCGTCTTCCGGCAGGCGGAAGCGCAGCGGCATCAATCCGTCATCCGCCTGCCCGGCTGCGGCTGGCTCCGATGGACGCAAGGCGCGCCATCCGCCGCCCAGTACCCGGTCCTGGACGGCTGGCCTCAGCCGCCAGCCGTCCTCGCCGTCCGGTTCCATTAGCTGCAGCGCCATCCGGAACGGGACATCGTCTCGCTTGAGCCCGATCGCCACCAGCCAGTCGTCTTCGTCTGCAGCCTTCTGCGCGAGCACCGATTCGCCTGCGCCCTCGGCAGTCTCCCGCCAGGCTTCGGCTACAGCCGGGTCACTCTCGATCAGCGCCTCGACCGCTTGCGTCAGCCAGCGCCGCGCGCCGCCGTCTCCGGCTTCGGCAAGCTCGGCGTCGAGCTGTGCCAGCGTCTGCGCCTCAGGTTCGAGAGCGGGAATATCCGGCTTCCATGCGCGCTCCTCCTCCGTCCATCGGGACCAATCCGGGATGAACCAGCCTCGCAGCAGCACCGTCCTCAGCAGCGCCGCATATGCCATGAGCCGGGTAGCGCGGTCGCTCCACTCTACCTGCAGCAGCGCCACCGGCGCGGGCGCGGCCAAATAATCCAACGCCAGCAGCGCGGGCACGCTTAGCTCAATCTGTCCGGTTCGCTCGTCGAGCCGCTCCTCGATCTCGGTCCCATACCAAGACGGGGCATGCCAGGCAAACAGCAGCGAGCGGCTTCGCTGCGAAAGCCCTGCCGCATGGCGGACGCTTAGCACGATTCCCTCGCCGTCTTTCCAATATCCATCGACATACAGCGTTTCCGCTCCCGTGTAGCCTCTCATGTGATGATTTTTCCCCTCCAAAGCTCTTCCTGCAGAGCGCGAAGCCGTTGGTGCTTGCGCACGGTCTCGCCTACGTAGCGATCCCAGGCTTCCTGCTTCTTCTCTGTCTTATACAGCTTCTCCAGCTTCTTCATCAGTTTGACGGCCGTCCGGTACCCTTGCCGATTGCGGCTGCGTATCGCGTGATCAATCGCCTGATGGTACATCGGGAACAGCACCTGCGGCGCGTTCTTGGCCACCTCCCGCACGACCTGGATGTCCAGCTCGTCGGGGTCGATCCCGATCCGCAGCTGAAGATCGGCCCACTGCCCGTAGCGCTGCTGCTCGATCCAATGATCGGACAAAGCGGAGTAGGAGTTGGGCAAGAACGAGATCAGATATTTCTCCCACGCCGGGTTCTCCGGCTGCCGTTCGTCGGCGATTCTGCACATCGACAGGAACGGGCCGAAAGCGCGGGATTTGCGTTCGACCATCAGCCCGGCATAAATATAATTCATCCAGCTCGCAAGCCGCTCCCAGTCGTTATCCTCCAGCCGTTCCATGGCACAGTCGCAGGCGAGCAGCACCGTGCGGTTGAACTCCGTATCGGCGAGCAGCGCCACCGCCTGCTCGTCGCTGCCTTCCACGAAGTGGAGAAAGGCCAGCGCCATCGGGTAGAAGAAGGAGGTGCGGCCCGACCTGCGCGCGATCTGATGGCAGCCCGCAAGCCACTTCTCCTCGGCGTCCCTCCACGCGGGATCGTCGATCATTTTGCCCCACAACGCGAAATACAGCGTCTCCCAGCGGTGCAGCTGCCCTTCGCGGTCCATGTCGCGAGCGTGAAAGAAGGCGCGCAAGCTCTCGACCGCTTCCCGTTCGGCGGCCGACAGGCCTGCCGCGTTCCATTGTCCGGCCAGCTCCAGATACTGGCCAATCCAAGGCTCCGTCATCCGCGCGAACGCCATCTCGTAGTAATAACGTGTATGGCTATCGACCGCCGAATACGCCCGCTCCGCCTGCTCTGCCACGAACAATATCGCATGCATCCAATGCATGTTTCGCAGCGTCTGCGGCCACGTTTTGGACATGCTCTTGAGCGACGTCAGCACCGATTGCAGCGGATGCAGCGAGTGTCTGCACTGCCGATACGTATCGCCGAACTTCCGTTCCATGGCCTCGATCCATCCGGACGGTGCTTGAGCGGGATCGTCCGTCTGCCCAGGGGCGCCCGCGCCTGCCGGAACGCTCCCGCCTTCCCCTGCCGTCTCCGCGCCGATCGTATCGCCGTACAGCAGCCGGTTGTAAGCTTCGTCCGGGCTTAAGCCCGCATATTGGCAATACGCAAAATAGACGGCTGCCATATGCTTGCAATAGCCGCCGTGCGGACAGGTACAGGTGCTGAATGCGAATTCGTCCGCGTCGAGGGTTACCGCGTATACGGTCTCGCCTTTGACAGAGCCGTAGATGCTCGTGCCGTTCATCACCTCGACGGAACGCACCTTCTCCCTGCGGAAGTAATCCCAGCCGCGCTCCAGCATCTCGGCCGGCATGACCTCCGCAAGCTGGGCTTCCAGCGATTCGCCCAAGCCGTCGTTCAACTGAAAACGTGTGTACATCCGTCCGTCCCTCCGCTTCGTTCAGCCATTCTTTTTATTATAGCAAAACCGAAACAGAAATGCTCCCTGCAAAGGATATCCGATCCATCGCTGAGAGCATATTCGCGAATTATTCATGGGGAATGCGGACAATGAATGTTATCGATTCCGGTTCATCCGTCCGGACGTCGACCGCTCCTTTATACTTAGCGACGATCGATCGCACGATCGACAAGCCAAGCCCGGAGTGGTCGCGCCCCTTCGTCGTATACCCGGCCGAGAAGATTACGTTAGCATCGGGCCGCGAACCGGTACTTCGCGCGTTGCGGATGATGAATTCAAGCATGCCGCCCTGGCGGCGGCCGCTTATGACGACCTCTCGGCGCTCCTCCGGCACGTTCGCCTGCTCGTCGAAGGCATTGTCGATCAGATTGCCGAGCACCCGGGTCATATCGAGCGATTGGACGCCGAGCTCCATGTTAATGCCTTCGAAGCTGCTGGCGAACCGGATCTTCAACTGTTCCGCCTGCGAGATTTTGGCGCGAATCAGCGCCGCGATCGCCGGGTTGCCGATGTGGAGGATGTCGTTCAACTCGCGAATGTCGCCGGTCAGCTCGCGGGTATATGCGCGAAGTTCCTCCGTTCGGCCAGCTGCCGCAAGCGAATGGATCGTCTGGACGTGGTTCATGAAATCGTGCCGCTGCTCGCGAATCGAGGTGAATAGCGCGTTCACCTCGTCCGCATAGGTCTCCTGCGCTCTTCGCGCCAGCTCGTTCTCCGATTTCCGGTACGAGGCCATGATCGCATACGCGATAGCAAGACTGACCAACGTGACGATGACAATCGTGACGGTAATCCACGCGAACTGCTCGTCCAAGGTCTGCTGCACGGATTGGTAGTCGGCCACAAGCGTCATAACGTAACGATCCATCGGTTCCCCGTGCTCGTCCACCATGCTCGCGGACGGGGCCGTTGTGACAGGGATGTACATTTTGAGCACGTGTCGATTGTTCAGCTTCGCGTTCACGGTGAACGGTTCATTCAGCCGATGGACTCGTTCCACGATCCGCTCGTCCTCGGCATGCCGGAAGTCGTTCGTTCCGTAGATGACCGGCCGCTGCGTCTTGTGCTCGAGCAGCTCGCCCTTGTCCGTTACCGTCACCTGTTCGCCGAGCGGGAAGGTGCTCGGATTGAGCACGCCGATCTCCAGCAGGGTCTCGTTCGACTCCAGCGTCTTGCGGATCAAGGAACCGACCCCGGTCTTCGTCTCGTAAGCCAGCTGCCGGTCGTCATATTTGATGTACGGATCGATGATATAGTTCGTCGTGCCATCATAGTAGTATCCCCACTTATGAATCTGGCTCGTATCCGAAGTAGCCATCTCGAACGGTCCCGTCCAGAAATGAGGCAGCGACTGGCCCCACGGTATGGTGACGTTCCGCTGCCGGAACAGCTGTTGGAACGCTTCGTACCACGGATCCCAACTGTCCGTCTTAAGGCCCAGCTCGTTCGAATCCGACGACCGGTACAAAATAATATTATCGAGCGTCTTCTTCAGCAGCGTGATATGAGCGATGCCCAGCTTCTCGCTTAATTGCTCGAGCTCGCGGTTGGTTACCTGCTCCACATCGGGCTTCAGCGCAAACTGGGCCGCTATGGCAGCAGCCCTCAGTTCGCGTCCGATCTATCGTTCGTATTCTTCCGCGCCGAGACGGGAGAGCTCGATCGAGATTTCGATCTGCTTGGCGAACGCCGCAAGCTCCTCGCGCAGCCGCTCCTCCAGCGTTCGTTTGGTCGTGAAGTAATAAATGCCATTGTTGGCCGCCAGCAGCAAACCAATCAAGCCAATCGCGAAAATCCATTTATTCCGGCGCATCCTCTGTTAACTCCCTCGCACGTACTTTCATCGCCTTATGAACGGTAGCCTTCTTTCATTCATTATGAGGGATTGTAGCGCCTCGATACAATGAACGTTTGCGACTATCGCGCCCCCGTCAGCCTGCCCCACCACGCTTTGAGCGCCCATTTGCGCTCTTGTCTCTTCTTGTAGCGCGGCAGCGCCCGGTAAATCTGGCCGCATTCCGCAAGCGCGCGAGCGGCGTCTTCCCGGCGCCCTAGCTGCACGTACAGCTTTGCCGTCTGAATATAAGCTTCGCAGGAGGAGGTGTCGATCTGGCGGAAGGATTCCAGATGCGCGATGGCGGCCGCGGGATCAGACTTCGCTTTCAGCGCGGCAAGCCGCAAATACGACGCGCCGTATTTCACTCTTGGATTAATGGAGAGCGCGTTGCGCAGCGCGGCTTCCGCCGCATCCTGTTCGCCTAGATGGGCAAGCGCATTCCCAAGATCGTCCCAGAATTCAGCCGAATGATCGAGCGCATCCTGAAGCGGCATCAGCAGTTCCTTGGCTTTGGCGTATTTCTTTCGTTCAATGAGCAGCCGGGCCAGCTCGTGTTTGCCCGGAACGTCGTTCGGGTTCATCAGCACCTGTTGGCGCAGCCTTCGGATCGCCGATAACCGGCGGAACGGCTTCACAATGCTCGGCGATAAGCCGACGAATCGGCGGTCAATAATATACAGCACGACGAGAAATACGACGATCGCGAGAAACGGGTTGCCGAGCACCCGCCAAAGCAAAACAAACAACAAAAATTTAAACATAACGCCCTCCTGATGTCATGAACACGGAAATATTGGGAACTGCTTCCTTATTGTACATGATAATAGGCAAGGCGAATAGACGGCGCTATTGTCACCTTCTGGATGTCGTAAGATCGAGTGATGCGCAGACAGGTTTGTTCTCAAGGCGCACCTTAACCAAATGCTTGCTTGCATAAGATCGATTGGGGGACTTAAACTGTTAACAACAAGCAACGCCGGGAGGAAACCGCATGTTCGATCAAATTCGCGCCCAGCTGCCAGGCTGGGTGAATGAAAGCCGCGCGCTCGCCGTACACGGGCGGGTCGCCGCCTATATACCCGAGCTGGCTAAAGCGCCGGCCGACGCACTGGGCATTACCCTCATGGGCCGAGGCGGAGAGATTGCATCGGAAGGCGATCATGAATTGAAATTTACGATGCAGAGCATCTCGAAGGTGTTCACGCTGCTGCTGGCACTGATGGATAATGGCGAGGAAGGCGTATTCGCCAAAGTGGGCATGGAGCCGTCCGGCGACGATTTCAATTCCATGCTCAAGCTGGAGCTGGTGGAGCCGGGCATCCCGTTCAACCCGCTCATCAACGCCGGGGCCATCGCGGTGACATCGCTGATCAAAGGCGAGACGCCCGCCCGCAAGACGGAACGCATTATGCGATTCTTCCGCGATGTCGCAGGAACGAACGAATTGCACATTAACGAAGCGGTCAGCCGGTCGGAGGCCGCGACGGCGCACCGGAACCGCTCGCTCGCCTATTTCCTGAAGGATAACGAAGTCCTCGGCGAAGAGATCGACGTCGAAGAGCTGCTGCAAGTGTATTTCGACCACTGCTCGGTGGAGATCGACTGCACGCAGCTGGCGCGCATGGCGCTCGTGCTCGCTTTCGGCGGCGTCGATCCGATTACGGGACGGGAGCTCGTCCCCCGCCATTACGTTAGAATCGCCAAATCGTTCATGGTCACGTGCGGCATGTACAACGCCTCCGGCCAATTCGCCATCCGCGCCGGCATACCGGCGAAGAGCGGCGTCTCCGGCGGCATCATGGCCGTCATCCCCGGCCAATACGGCATCGGAGTCGTCGGCCCTGCGCTCGGACGCCAAGGCAACAGCACAGCGGGCGTCCATCTGCTGGAGCGCATGAGCGCGGCATTCGATTGGAGTCTGTTCTAAGCCGCGCGCGTCAAAAAGCCTTCCTACACCGCTTTCGTACGAAAGCGCAATAAGAAGGCTTGAGCAAGGTTAGCGGCCGGGCGGTCAAATTTTCAGTTCCCCAAGCTTAATCAGCTCGACAACCGCTTGCGAACGACCTTTGACGTTCAGTTTCTGCATAACATTGGAAATATGATTTCGGACTGTCTTCTCGCTTATGAACAGCTGCTGCGCGATATCGCGAGTCGTTTTGTCCTGAACGAGAAGCTCGAATACTTCGCGTTCGCGGTGCGTCAATAAAAATTTGCTCTTCTGGTCGTTGTCCCTCAAATGCGTCACCCCTCCTTGCTCGGGATTTTGTGGTCTAACAAGGTCAAGGGATACAGTCAAAATATTGTATGAAAAGGCGAATAGAGTGGTGCGATTGTGCATAAAAATGGGCGCGCATCAGGGCGAAGCGAAAAAAGAACGCAAAAAAAGAACCGGCATTCCGCTTAGACGGATGCCGGTTCTTTGCGATACAGAAGATTATCGGGCTCTCAGCGCTCTTGCGGGGAAGACCCGCTCAACCATGGCGTTGAACTCGGTGATATAGCCTTGAATCGGGTGTCCAAGACGCACGTCCTCGGCATAGGAAGCCATCCGGTGAACGAAATCCGGGTTGGACGAGACATAGACATGATTAACGGAAGGCGCAAGGCGTCTGACTTCGCGCTCGATGTCGGCTTGCAGACGGCTGTCGATCCGAACGGCGGCCGCCCCGTTATAGGCGAAAGGCTGGAAGCGCTTGGTGCCCCCGCTGCCGTACATATCGTAATCCATGCTGTTCTGGTATCCGATCGACATGCCGCGTCCCAATTCCCCGCCATACGGTCTGACTGTCGTAGCGCCGCTTGTGGTGTTGCCGCGCTGGGCCGGATGGGTAAACCGGTTGCGATCGCGCATAATATCCATAGCCCTTGCGTTCATTCGGCGTCCGCGCTCCATTTGGGCTTCCATCGTCGACTCGCGGTCGTTCTGGACGTTTCCGGTCCCGTTCGATGGGGTACCTGCAGCATAAGAGCGGACGCGAACTACGCGGTCGTTGGTCATGTCATTATTGTTCAGGGCGTCATATTGCAGACGGTCGCCAATCCGGTTCAATTCACCCGTGCTCTGCAGCATCCGGGTATAATTCGAGAGTCCCATCGCGTCACGTAACGTATGTGCATACGTGCGCGGTCCAGCGGCATTCGTACGCAGATGGCTCGTCGCGCGGCCGTTGACGGACATGCGACTGAATTTCGTGCTGTCATAGCTCTTCCGGCCGTCGAATCGGTTAGTCCCGCCGGTGCTGCGCGTCATCCCCGTGAAATTGGAATTGCCCATCGTATCGCTGAACCGGTGGGCATAAACGCGGGCGCCGCCATTCATTTGCGTTTGCGTTTGCGTATGCGCCGAAGGCGGTAAGTAGGCCATGTCGGTGCGGGAGAGCGGACGCATGGAGGACTGCCCGATCGATTTGGCGCTCAAACCGTGCGACCCTTTGCCATCAATGGCGACATAGGCGTTGGCGTTCGTCAGCATGACGTAGGCCGAACCAACCCCGGATAGCGTGGAGAGACGTTCCGCGATATTCGTATCCAGTTCCAGACGATAATTGCGATGCGATCCGATAATGTTGTTGCTGTTCAAACGGCGTCCATTCATCCGATTCTGCTCATTCATGTGATCGTGCGCGAAAAATTTGACATGCCTATTGCCGTTGCCATCCTCACGTACGCTTTGCTGGCGGATATTCCGGTTGCCGAGCTCGCCGTGATTCTCGGAACAGCCTGCGATGACCGTGCTTAACATGGCGCCCGCGGCGAGCAAGATCCATTTGCGCTGCATGAACCATCCTCCATTCGTATGATCGAGCATGCTTTTTGCCCGATTATAGCGTTTGCCGAAGCCGGAGGGGCTATGCTGTCACATTTAACCGCCGATGCGCACTAAGTGGGCGAGTTCCTCTACGCCTTTGAGCGCCGTCGTGAACGGCGTTTGGCGCTTATGCGCAATTTGGTCCCCGACCAGATTCGCCATATCAGAAGCCAGCACGATCTCGCCGGGATTCCCTGATGCTTGGATACGCGAAGCCAGATTGACCGTACGGCCAAAATAATCATTGCGCCCGTTCATGCCGACCGTGACGGCCGGCCCGTGGTGGAGCCCGACGCGAAGCCGAAGTCCGTTCGCCGCCGGCCAATGCTCCTGAATATGGAGCGCGGCGAGCACTCCCTCCTCCGGTCGATCGAACACGGCCATCACCGCGTCGCCAATCGTCTTGACGACCGCACCTCTATGCGCTTGAACCGTTCGGTCTAGAAAATCGAACATCTCTCGGACATATCCATAGGCTTCCGCATCGCCGACTTGTTCATAATATGCCGTAGACCCGCATAAATCGGTGAACAGTACGGTCAAACTCTGAATGCCGACCTGCTGCCCCGGCGCAAGCACGTCGGAGGCGAACAGCGTCCGGAATTCCGGAAATAACGTCACATGCGCGGCAGTCGCCACCGAATCGCCCCATGCTTCCCGTTCAAGTACAATCATGACGTCTTTATCCCTGCGGCTATGAATATGCAGCTCCTGGCCAGGCAAAACAACGACCGCTTCGCTTTTCCATCCCTGCGCATCCAGCTCGATCGTTAGCATGGAGGAACCGGGGTGAACGGATGAAAGAAGCGAGGCATCGCCGCACAAGATTGAGCTTTCCGGGGATATCGTCTCGGCTCTTCCATTGTAGGTCGAATCGAATGCAGCCCGATTGCGAAGAAGTCGCAGCTTTTCATTACCGCGCAGCACGCGCAGACGCCAGCCTTCATCATGAGGGACGTCAAGCGTGACCGACTCGCCGGCACGCAGTAACCGTTGGGTGCGGATATGCGGCGAGAAAGCCGGCGATCCGACACAGTAGATGGAACGCTTCACGTCGCGGATTTCCCGGTGCGCCGAGAAGCACAGCTCCACATAGCGGTCGAACACCGCATCGTAATCGACGCCGCACCAGTCGCAGTGATAGGAACCGGGAAGTTCGGCGAGTACGCTTGCGCCGGTGTCGGCGACGCGGCAATTCGGACAGATCAATCGCCACTCCAGGTTAAGCATGCCTATCTGGGTGGCCCGAAGAAGCAGCTTGAGCACTTCCCCGCGCTCCATGCCCCATGAATCCGCAAGGCGAAACGGTTGCATCTCTGCGATCTCTTCGTCACCACCCTCCTCCAACGTGGCTTGGAGGAGCCGGACAAGCTCGATGTCGCATCCTTGTTCCACCAAACGATTCGCCAGAATGGACAGTTTGGCTTTGTCGGCGGCGCTATTCTTGGCCATGACGGGCAGATGCCGAATTGCGAGTGCCAACTCGGACGATGCGGCGTCGATCGCCTGATCCACATAAGCGAACGTCTTCTTCATGGAACTGACCGCGATCCGCCGGATCAGAGGCAGCAGCGCGCGCGAGGCTGCCCGGACATTCGAGTAGAGACGCAGCTTCGTACGCCCGTCCTCTTCGGTCAATTCAATGCCCGATCGGAACATCCGCATCGGACCGCGGGAATAGTCGCGGAACACTTCATACCAACGGCCCTGCTCCCATTCGAACGGGTATTCTTCCCATTGCATTGGCCATACTTTGGCCGCGGTAGACGTCATGGACCGGCTAATTGATCCAGCTGCCGCGACACCCTTGTAAACCGGGTCCAGGCCGATCGCCCTGTTCAACCGGTTGTTGTTGGACAGCAGCTCCCAGATTCGCTCAGGAGCCAAATCAAACGTACGCTCCATTTGCAGCCGCATCTCTGGCTTCCGATTGTTGTTTGGCATGACACGCCTCTCTCCCGAATAGTTGTTGAATCGTGCAGAATTATGTCGTTGGCATCATTATCTTCATTCTACATGAGCGCCGCGTTGACAGCACGGGCGAATTTATGTAAAGTGATGGTATTAGAACCTGGTACTAATATCAGATACTAAAGGAGCTGATTGCCGTGCAAACACCTTCTTCATTCTTCTCCAACGCGCGCATGACCGCATTCGGGAGCTACGTCCCGGAGCGCATCTTGACCAATGCGGACCTGGAAGCCATGGTCGATACTAACGACGAATGGATCGTTCAACGAACCGGTATTCGCGAACGGCGGATCGCAGCCGAC
Organism: Paenibacillus aurantiacus; assembly: GCF_042431225.1. Taxonomy (NCBI): domain Bacteria; kingdom Bacillati; phylum Bacillota; class Bacilli; order Caryophanales; family Paenibacillaceae; genus Paenibacillus; species Paenibacillus aurantiacus. The sequence goes on from NZ_JBHMDO010000047.1 coordinate 403,458, forward strand.
GATCAATTCTGCAGCGACTTATGCTTCGCCGCCGTGCGGGACCTGCAGGCCCGGTATAAGGCCGACCTGTCCGACATCGACTTTATCTTGGTAGCCACGACGACCCCGGATACGTTCTTTCCGAGCATGTCCGCGCGCGTGCAGGCCGAGTTCGGCATCGGCTCGTGCGGAACGGCGGACATTCAAGCAGCCTGCGCTGGATTCGTCAGCGCCTTGCAGCTCGCCAACGGTCTGCTGCTAACCGGCGTCCATCGCAAAATTCTCGTCATCGGCGCGGAGACGCTCTCCAAGGCGACCGATTACGAAGACCGCTCCACCTGCATCCTGTTCGGCGACGGGGCCGGCGCGGCGCTGCTCGAACGGTGCGAGGAAGGGGCCCTGCTCGGCTCGTACGTCTCCACCTCTGGCGATCGCAACGCCAATTTGTATCGTTCCAGCTTGTCCGCCTCTATTGACGGCAAGCCAATCGTAACGAATGGCAAAATCGTGCAGAACGGCCGGGAAGTGTACAAGTGGGCGGTGACGAATGTGCCCAAAGGCGTATCGGCGCTGCTGGAGCGTTATGGCTATTCGCCGTCCGATCTGGACTGGTTCGTGCCGCACAGCGCCAACATGCGCATCATCGAGTCCGTCTGCGAACGTACGGGCATTCCGGTCGAGCGGACGCTCGCCAGTCTCGAGACGCGCGGCAATACATCAGCCGCTTCCATCCCGCTCGCGCTCGATATGGCGCTGAAGGACGGACGGCTCAAGAACGGCGACCTGGTGCTGCTGTACGGGTTCGGTGGCGGCCTGACGGAAGCGGCGCTGCTGCTGCGCTGGACGCTGTAACGACATATCGCTTTGATTTCACCGGCTGCCCCTCGTGAGCGGTCTGCTATCTTTGAAGCCCTTTCGGAGCTTGCGCATGCGCGCTCCGGAAGGGCTTTTTTTCACGTAGGCTCCTTGTCCCGCATCGCATCCTCAGTCATCACGAGTCATATACCCCAATCGGGCGCTAGATTCGCGCGCATAGAATAGAGAGGTAGATCGGCTATTACACTTTCAATTAAGAGGTGAAAGGCATGAATCCAAGAGTGTCGATCGTGATCCCTTTTTACAACGACCCCTATATTGGCCAAGCGATCGAAAGCGCGCTCTCGCAAACGTACGACAATATTGAAATTATCGTCGTGGATGACGGCTCCACTAGCTATCAGCATCTTATCGCGCCATACGGGCACCGCATTAACTACATTGGCAAAGCCAATGGGGGAACGGCTAGCGCCCTGAATCACGGCATTCAGATCGCCAGTGGCAAATATGTCGCCTGGCTCAGCTCCGACGACCGCTTCTACCCGGATAAAGTGGCACGTCAGGTCCATCTTATGGAAAGCATTGGCGCCCAAGCAAGCTTCACCGACTACGACGTCATTAACGAACACGGCGCAGTCACCCAACATCGGGCCGGACCCAAATACCCGACATTCAAAGCATTCGTCCAGACGCTGCGCAATAGTTGTCCGGTGAACGGTTGTACCGTCATGATGACCAAGCAGCTTGTCGAGGCGATCGGCTACTTCAACCCGGGCTTGCCTTACACGCACGACTACGACATGTGGATTCGGCTTATCCTGTGCCGAATCGATTTCCACTACTTGAACGAGCCGCTCACCGCTTACCGCCGGCATTCTAATATGGGGACGGTGCGGCATATCGAACGAATCGTGCAAGAGGCGACCTCCGTCAGCTCGGCGTATGGGTTTCTGATGGATACGCTAATAGCCCAGCTCCCCGATTAGGGGGCTGGGCTCGTTGTCGCGGGCCTTGACCGGCGATTATTTGGAGACGATGACCTTCTCGGACACGACGTACATCGACGTATCCCCGGCAGGCTGCATATAGAAGCGAACTTTATAATTCCCGCCGCTGGCGAATTTGTAGCTGATCACCGGGGTATTGATCCAGAAATCTTCCTTCCCCTTCTCGGGGAACGCCTTCTGGCCCGCCTTGCGTTCTTCGATCACCGTCTCTGCGCCATCCGGATCGGTCAGCGTCACCTTGAACGCGGCGAGATCCGTCTTGAGCGAGTCGATCTGGGCAAGCACGTTGAAGGAGATCTTCTCGCCCTTGTTCACTTCGCCGAAAATAGAGTCGCTGTCCTTGGTCATCATATGTACGTTGGGGGTAAAGATCGACACGGTCTGCTTCTTGCCGTCCAGCCCGATAATGCCCCGAAGCTGATCACGAATCAGGTCGATCGATACATACAGGCCATCCAGCGCCTTGGCGCTGCCGCCCGCCGCTTCGTTCCCGTTCACGAGCACCCTGATATTCTTCGCGATAGGATCCGCGTAAACAGCGCCCGCGGCGAGCAAACTTAGCGCGGTCATGGCGACGAGCAAACTTCTTCTCTTCATCGAATCCTCACCTGCTCTATCTTAGTCATGTATATGATGACTAATTTACCATAAATATCAAGCGGTGATAACCCCCGAATATGTCGAACATGGCAAGCTACAGTACCGCCGCCGCTCCGCCATCGATATTCACCGATGTGCCGGTTACATACGAGGCCGCGCTCGAAGCGAGAAAGGCGATGACGTTCGCCGCTTCCTCCGCACGGCCGATTCGGCCAAGCGGGATGCCGTGCTTCGGATCGGACGCGAACTGCTCCCACGACTGCTCGGGCGCCTTCGCCTGCCACATCCGCTCGATCTGATCGCTGCGGATAAGGCCGATGCACACCGAGTTGACCCGTATGCCATCCTTGGCCAAATCCTTGCTCATCGCCTTCGTAAGCGCAAGTCCCGCCGCTCGGCTGACCGAGGTCGGCAGCGAGGAGGCGGAAGGCGTCTTGCCGCCGACTGCGGTGACATTCACGATCGCGCCGCCTCCACGCTCACGCAAATGCGGAATAACGGCCTTGGCGAAGTGGACTGCGCCGTACAGCTTCAAGCCAAGGTCCGCGTCCCAAGCTTCCGTATCGACCGATTCGAACGGCTTGGCAGCCGAAGTTCCGGCGTTATTCACCAGAATATCGACGCCGCCGAACGTCTCCACCGTCCGCGCAACCGCCGCTATTGCCGCTTCCTCCGACCCGACGTCTGCTTGAATCCGCAGCGGGTCCCGACCCGTCACTTCGGCGATGCGGGCTGCTGCCTGCTCCAACGCCGCTTCCCCCCTTGCCACGATCGCCACGTTCGCGCCTTCCGATGCCAGACGAATGGCTGTCGCAAGTCCGATGCCTTTGCTGCCGCCGGTAATAATAGCGGTTTTGCCGCTTAATCCGAGATCCATATCCATGCCTCCCGATAGGTTTTGTATATATTATTCCATACTGTTCCTTGATCCGTCTATGAGGAACAAAAGAAAGAACCACCGGAATTATTCGGCGGTTCAAATTTAGGCGGGCTGGAGTTGAAGCACCTTGCGGAGCGCCACGACGGGCACGCTCGTTCCGTCCGGCTTCTTAACGATTTCTTCGCCTTGGATGCTGTATCCGATGGAGCCGTACAACCGGATCTGCGAAGGCGCGCTCAGATGCACTTTGCACGTGACGGTCTTTCGGTTGCAGCTGGCGGCGTACGCCTCCATGAAACGGAGAAGCGCCTTGCCGATGCCTTGGCCCTGCTTCCGGGGAAGGACCGACAGTTGATGAAAATCGACGCCGTCGGCCTCCTTTAATGCGAACCGGACCATCGCCACGGCTGTACCCTCGTCTTCGTCGTAAGCGATGATCGCTTTCTCGCCGCTCTCGAGGGAGAAGGCGATTTGTTCAACGGACTCAACGGATGGAGCCGAAGCGGATTGTTCTTCTTTATTAGTAAGGAATGCCTGATTCATCAGCTCATGGATGACGGGCGCATCTTGGGTATCGGCAATTTTGTAAATCAAAGGAATACCTCCCTGCCATGTTATATTGCATAAATATACACGATAATTAATATAAATTCAACCTTTCTCATGTAAAGTTTGCGCAAACGGGTTATCGCCCATCGCCGAGTGCCCATGAGACGCAAAAAGAGGTTTGCTGGCCGATGCCTGCAAACCTCTCTCGTATTGCTGCGACAAGCGCTCTACATCAGGAATAAAAAGAAGATAATCGCCAGCGCGAAGCGGTAGAGGGCAAACCATTCCAGCTTCAGCCTTTTGATCAAATTCAGGAACGTGACCACCGCGATCATCGCGACGACGAATGCGGCGATGAATCCGATGACGAACAGCGTCATGTCGTCCGCCGTCAAATATTCCCGGCTATCGTACATGTCGAGCACGGTCGCCCCGAGCATGACCGGCACGGAAATCATGAAGGTGAAATCGGCTGCCGCCTTCTGGCTCGTGCCGAGCAAGAGACCGCCCGAGATCGTGGAGCCCGAGCGCGAGAAGCCCGGCCAGAGGGCCAAACATTGGAACATGCCGATGCCAAATGCTTGACGGTATGTAATATTATCGCTCTCTTCCGCGGTAACCCTGCGTTTCGCACGGGCGGCGACGATCATGAGCACACCCCCGACGACGAGACCGATGAGCACGGGTCCCGGTCCGAACAGCTCATTTTTGATGATGTCCTTGAAGATCAAGTACACGACCAGCGCCGGAATCATGGCCAGCACGAGGTGAATGGCGTTCAGCTTGTTTTTGTCGGAGAAGTCGAATTTCAACAAATTCTTAAGCATCTCCATGTAACGCTTGAAATAAAGCACGAACACAGCAAGCACGGCGCCCAGCTGAATAACGATCTTGAACGTATCCGCCGCTTTCCCTTCAAAGCCGAGCAAATGCCCTGCCAAGATGAGGTGGCCTGTCGAGGAAACAGGCAAAAATTCGGTCAATCCCTCCAGTAGTCCCAACACAATCGCGCTAATAATGTCGTACATAGGATTCCTATCCGCCTTTCTTCTATCTTTTGCGCCCCGGCCAACTTACTAGACGAACGTGAACCAAAGAAAGTTTGCGGGGGCAAACCTATTTTACGATTATAGCACGGTCAAGACTAGGAAAACCTCATCTTCAATACCTGTTTTTTGCATGTTTCTCGTAAAATGGCGGGACCGGCGGGAGCAGCGCGAAAGCGGGCCGCTCGCCTCGCTCTTCGCGCCGCTGGCGCGTAATGGCCCCGTTCCCTCCCAAGCGCTTCCCGGTCAGCGAACGCTGAGATGGCTCGTGAACGCCCCCCATCGGGTCGCGTACTTCGCTTGCGTTTGGCCGTTCTCCCTCGTGATCTCCTCTTTGTGCACCAGTGTTCCCATGCCCGCATGGCGGCGATACGCCGTCAGCGGCTCCGGCACCAGTAAGAGCGGGAATCCGGAGAGCATGACCCGGTACCAGTAATCCAAGTCGTGCGTATATTTCTTCTCCTCGTCGAATTCGCCGATCTGGTTGAACAGCAGTTTGCGCATCATGATCGTGCAGCCGTTCACCGGATTCGCCGTCTTGAAGGCGCGATAAAAATCGGAGCCGGCGGACGGCGGCACTATTCCCTTCTCCACGACGCGCCCGCTCTCGTCGATCAAGTCGAAGCCCGTATGGCTGATCCAGCTGCCAGCTCGCTCCATGGCTGCCACCTGACGGGCGATCTTCTCCGGATAGAAGCGGTCGTCCGAGCTAAGCCAGGCGATGTATTTGCCGCTGGCAAGACGGAACCCGTAATTCAGCGCGCTGGCCGTGCCCCCGTTCGCCTTGCCCAAATAATGGATCCGACCTGCATAAGCTTGCAGCAGTTCGGCGTTCCGCGTCGACCCGTCGTCCACCACGATAATTTCGATATTGTCATAGGTTTGCGCCAATACGCTATCCAAGGCCTCCGTAATATAAGGATCGTTATAGAACGGTATAACAACCGTTACTAATGGTCCCGCTTCTCCCATGCTTGCCCGCTCCCCCTCGTATTAATCGTTCGTGGCGCGATCCGGCCCCTTCCTGACGATGTTGCGCATCTGTTCAAGCGTGTCCGCGATGGACCTCGCCAGCGGTATCGACGGCGTCCAGCCGAGCGCCGACAGCGCCGAGGTATCCGCCGGAAGCGGCGAAGGCGCTGTCGAGCTGCCGATCTCGAAGCGAAGCGGCACGCGAGCGAGCGCGGCGAAGCCGTCAGCAAGTTCGCCGAGCGTGATCATACGCCCGGAGGCTAGCGGATAGACCCGGCCTGACTCTCCGCTAGCCAGAAGCACCCCGTAAGCGCGAATCGCGTCGCGAACATCGAGCATATCGCGCCGTTCGGTAGCCGATGAAAGCCGGAACGCCGGGGGCGGCTCAATTCCTCGTTCGGCCGCTAGCTCCGATGCGGCCGCGTAACGGGCCAGCAGCGCGACGATGCCGCGCGAGCGTCCGGGACCGATCAAATTTCCAGGCTCCGCTACGATCACGTCCATCAGGTACATCGACGACCAGCTTTGAGCCGCAAGCACCTGCAGCGATTTGCTCAGACTGTATGGATGCGGCGGTACCGGCGCTAGGGAACCCGACGGCAGCGGATAGCGGAGCATCGATCCCGCTACTACGACGCGTGTCGTCCTGCCGCTTGCCCGGATCGCTTCTAGCAAATAGACCGTTCCCATCAAATTCGCTTCCAGCGCGGACGCCGGGTCGCTCCAGGACGGCTCGACCGCGTTCATCCCTGCCAAATGGATGACGGCATCGGGCAGCGATTCCGCAATCAGCGCATGGACCTCCGACTGCACGGTAAGATCGGAGACGCGCCAATCCACGTGCTCCGCCTCGGCCAGCGAAGACTGCTGCGCTGGCAATCTTCTCGCCGCTGCCGTCACCTGCCAGCCCGCTTCGGCGAAATGGACGCAGGCGTGCTCGCCACAGAAACCGCCTGCCCCCGTGATCAACAGCCGGGGGCGGCTCATTGCGGCGACATCCACTCGGCCAGCTCGCGCAGCATCACCGCATAGCCCGGCGCTTCATACTGCCAATCGTCCCTGGTCGAGACGAGCGAACGGTCAAGGAATATCCGGCTGTCCGGCACGATCGTGACGTCTTCCCGTCCGAAGGCTTCCCGGACGATCCGAAGCAATTCCAGCTTGCTGAGCGTCTCTGCGGCCGTCAGATGCACAAGCCCGCCGATGCGAGGTCTTCCGATCGCGTATTCCACCGCCTTGGCGAGCTCCAGCGTCGTCACCCCGTTCCACATGACGCGCGCGTAGCCGTTCACGTTCCCCTGCTGATTCAAGAACCATTGCAAGAGACCAATGCCATGCTGGCGAATCTCCGGACCGATAATCGACGTGCGAATCGTCAGATGCAGCGGGTCCTTCACTTCCCCGAGCGCCTTGCTGCGCGCGTAGACGGTCGTGCCATCCGGCTCGTCGGTTTCCGTGTATCTCCCGCGCTCTCCGCTGAACACGCAGTCGGTGCTGATATGGATCAATCTCGCGCCGATTCGCTCCGCTTGATGGCGCAGCCAATGCGGCAGCAGGCCATTCACCTGATAAGCGAGCAGCGGATGGCTCTCCGCATCCTGATTCAGCACGCCGACCGCATTGAGAATGACGTCCGGACGAGCAGACAGGACAAGCGAAGCTACCGCTTCGCTGTCCGTCACTTCCAGCGGAGAACCGTTTGCGTCCCCCGCCACCCTCGTCGTGTACATCACCTCATATTCGGGCTTGCTTCCGAAATAGGCCCGGAGCATATGACCGGCCATGCCGGTCCCCCCGATGATCAGCAGTTTCATGCGAGGAACCCCCCGCGCACGAGCATTGCCTTAATCTCCTCTTTACTCATCAGCATTTGGCTGGAGCTGAAGCTGTCGAATTCGACGGCCGGGTACGATTTGTAGTGATCGCGCAACCCCGGGATATCAAGCGGCGGCAAAATGACCAGGTATTCGTCATCGTACACGACGGTGCTCGTGCTCTCGAATTCCGTCAGCAAGATCTCGTGCAGCTTCTCCCCTGGCCGGACGCCCGTCTCGACCATCTCCGCCTCGATGCCGAGCGATTCCATCAGCACCTCTGCCAGATCAACGATTCGGCAAGTCGGCATCGTCATTACGTAAATTTCGCCGCCTTGGCTCGATTCGCTCGCCTTGAACAGCAGCGAGATCGCATCTTGGAGCGTGAGGAAGAAGCGCGTCATTTTCATGTCCGTAATGCGGACTTGCCCCTTCGTCTTGATCTGGTTCATGAACAGATGCACGACGCTGCCATTCGTCCCGAGCACGTTCCCCCCGCGCACGCAGACGAATTTCGTCTCCGAACGAAGCAGGTTCGCGTAGACGATGAGCTTCTCTCCGATCGCCTTGGTCATGCCGTAGAAGTTGGACGGATTCGCCGCTTTATCGGTGGAAATATAGATGACGCGCTTGACTTTGTTCGCGATTGCCGCCTCGATGACGTTCTGCGTCCCGATCACGTTCGTCTTGAGCGCTTCATACGGCTGGTCTTCGCATACTGGCACGTGCTTCAGCGCAGCCAGGTGAAAGACGTAATCGACTTCTTCGCACGCTTTGGTCAGCGCTTCCTTATCGCGGATGTCGCCAATGCAGAAGCTGAGCGCCGGATGCTCGAACGAGCGGCTCATCGCCACCTGGCTGGACTCGTTGCGCGAGAAAACGATAATTTCTTTGGGCTGCTGGGACAAAAGCTGGCGAATCAGCTCATATCCCCATGACCCGGTGCCACCAGTGACAAGAATGCGCTGATTAGTGAACATTCCATTTCCCTCCAAGCACAAATTTGACAACCTTATCCGAGACGTCCCTTGCCAGATAGCCTTCCGGGCAATCCCACGCGGCAGGCAGCATCGTCATCACGGCAACGGCCTCTTCGATTCGTCCGGCGTCCAGTCCGCACACGACGTTACTGCCGCAGTCGACCGTCTCCGGGCGCTCCGTCGTCGTGCGAATCGTGACCGTAGGCACATTGAAGATGCAGCATTCTTCCTGCACGGTGCCGCTATCGGTAATCGCGCATGCGGCGAATCGTTCCAAGGTCACGAAATCAAAGAATCCTAGCGGCTCGTGGAAGGACACGCGCGGGTCCATCTCGACCTGTACGCTCCCGCTCTCGATGCGCGATTTGGTCCGCGGATGTATGCTGCAGACCAGCCTTGTATCGAATCGGGCGGCCACGCGGTTCAGCCCTTCCAGAATGCCGGAGAGCCGCGCCGGATCATCCACGTTCTCCGCACGGTGCGCGGTCACGATCATGTAGCTGCCAGGGCTTAGACCGAGATCCTTCAAGACCGTGCTGGCTTCGATCTGAGGCATATAGTGGGCGATGACTTCGTTGATCGGATTACCGGTCTGCACGATACGATTGCTAGGGAAGCCTTCGCGCAGCAAGTTGCCTTTGCTGTAGCCGGTGTAGGGCATATTGATCGTCGAGACGGCATCGATGATCCGACGGTTCTTCTCTTCCGGCACGGTCAGATCGTAGCAGCGGTTGCCCGCCTCCATGTGCACGACCGGAATACCCATCCGCTCCGCGACGATGGCGCAGAGCGCGCTGTTCGTATCGCCCAGGAGCAGCACGATATTCGGCTTATGTTTGGCAAGAATGCGTTCGACCTCGCCAAACATGACCGATAGCTGTCCCCCGAGCGTCTGCATGCCTTGACCGAGCATGTAATCCGGCTCCCGCAAGCCCAGTTCGCTGAAAAAGATGTCGCTCAGCGTGCGGGAGAAATTTTGGCCCGTGTGTACGAGCACATGCTCTTCCGCCAGCGCATCGAGCTTCGGGATAATGCGGCTGAGCCGGATGATTTCCGGCCGAGTTCCCAGAATCGTCACTACGCGCATATGCGTCATTTCCCTCCTTCTGCTAAACTGCGGGCGAAGACGCGATGAATCTGTTCAAACCGTTCGGTGACGGTTTGCGTACCGCTCGCTGCTCGGTACGATCCGCCCGCGCGCAATTAACGCTTTGTCTTCCGGCCGCGCCGCGGATGTCGAGGCCGCCTATGCCGCGCGCCGATTCTTCTGGCACGCCTGCGCCCGGCCGCGATTCCGCGGATCGGCCGTCTCCGGCCGCGCTTGCGTCTGGCTCGCGCGAGTACGCGCCGTCTGCCCGCCGTTCGAGAACGTCTGCCTCGCTTCGGGGGAGGCAGCGAGCCGATCGGTTCTCCCTTGGGCAGCATGGCGATCAGAAGATCGGACACCTCGCGAACCTGTTCATACGAGAATCCGTCGGCCTGAAGCGCTTCGCCCGTCCTGTAAGGCCGAAGCAGGCCATTCTCGAACCGGTAGACGGTATCGCCCGTGCCTTTGACCGGGGATGGCGGCAGCACGCCCCTCCCGGCAAGCAAGCCGACGAGATGGACGATCCGCCTGCGGTACACGTCGATGCCGAAAGCCGCCTGAACCGCGCTCGCATTATGCGCTCCGGCTGCCGCCATGCGGGCAGGGTCGCCCAGCAGACTCCACACGCGGGCGAACAATCCGCCCGTGTCGCCGGGGCGCGCCATGTATGCGCTGTTGCCGGTCGCACCTGCGATCTCCGCGAGCCCGCCTGCGCCATAGAGAACGACCGGCCGGCCGAATACCATCGCTTCGAGCGCCGTCATCCCGAACCCTTCGGCCTCGATGCTCGGAATTACCGTTATATCCATGGCCGGATAGATCGTCTCCACGTTCTCTTCGAACCGGATCCATCGGAACTTCCCCATGAGGTCTCTCGATCTGGCCCGTTCCAGGCACTGTTCGAAATATGCCGGGTCGGTCGGGTTGCCTACGATCAGGAAGAGCGCGTCCGGGAAGCGTTCCGACACTTCGACAGCCATTTGCATGAAGTGGTCCAATCCCTTCGCATCGAAGATCGAGGCGGAAATATATCCGACCAGCTTCTGGTGATCGGCCACTCCCAGATCAGCGCGGCGAATCGCCCGAAGCTCGGGCCAGCTCTCCGGATGAAGGGCGTCCGGATTCCAGGACGGCGGGATGATGATCGACTTCGGCAGAAGGCCCGGCGTGCGAAGCGGCGCAAGCGTGGCCTCGGAAATGCCGACGACCAAATCGGCACAGTGCTCGATCAGCGCGGCGGAATTCGCCGTATGCGGCGTGAACCGGATCGCTTCCATAACCGACCAAATGACCGGTACGCCAAGCATTTTGGCTGCAATCGCCGGAAGCGGATGCACCGTCGTGTTCACGAGCGCCACGTCCGGCTGCTCGCGCCGGATTAATTCGATCAGGGCAGGCCAGGCTTCGGTGCGCTGAAGGGATTCGATCTCTCCCATCAGATGAGGGAGCGCCAAGTAGAGCGGCACGACGAGCGGCACGTCATGGCAGATGACAGGGATGTTGTACGCCCTGGCTTGCTGCGCAATGACGCCCTCCGTCGGAACGACAAGGGTGCAGGTAAAATAGGGCTGGAGCTCGCGCAGCATAAACATCAGCACCTTCTCGGCTCCCGTCACGTACTGAGGACTACAGATGTGAGAGAAAACAAGCAGTTTCGGTTTCAATGGCATCTATCAGCCTGCATAACCCGTGCATCGCACGGGTTATGCATACACCTCCTTCGCATCAACTGCAAAGCCGCGATGATTTAAAACTTTCATCCGGAAGGAGCTGTCCGGGCGGCATACGGTACTTCAATATATGGAGGGGGTGTTTCGATCGGCACGACATTTGGCCCCGCTCCATTCGCGCAAAAATCGCTCTTTGCGCCAAGGCATTCGTGCTCCACGGATGCTTGCGCCGGAATTCAATAACGAATCGTTATGGGCTTACTGCTGAACCGCGGGCTGGAACAACAGCTGGAACATGCGCTCGATCCGGCGGGCGTACGTATGCTCAATCATCGCCCGGCGCATGCCCCGCATCGCGATTTCGCGGCGTTCGACTTCATGGGTGAGATAATATTCGATTTTCTCGATCATCTCCTGCGGTGACGCGTACGTGACGATCTCCAGCCCAGGCGTGAAAAAGCTGGCCAAATCGGCCCGCTCGTCCGTCAGCTGCAAGGTGGCGCAAGCGGCAATTTCGAAGGTGCGTGGATTCGGCGAGAGCGCCGGGATGCCCGCGCTGTTGTTATTGAACGAGTGATCGTCATGCGCGCGATGCATGTTGATGGCGATTTTGGCGCCGTTGTACACCGCAGCCGTATCGAGCGGCCCCATCCAAGCGCCGAGCGCGATTTTCCCCTTCAGTTTGTCGAAATTCTTCAGCCTCTCCCACCATATGCCAGAGATTAACGTATCTCTGGATGCTAGATAGTCGGCCGTCTGATCGAAGAACTCCGCCCGCTTCCAATAAGCCGACCCGACGAAGCTGATCTCGCGGCGTTTATCGGCGGGCGGGTTGCGAGGTCGGAATTCCGCCGGATGAAAGCCAAGCGGCAGATAGTGAACGTTCGCGCAGCCTAGAGCGCGATAGAAGTCCACGCAGCTCAGCTCCAGTGTAAAGATGTCGTCGTAATGCGGGGCGATGCCGATCGTTAGGTCCGTGTAGTAGGGATCGTCCGTGAACCATATGGCCGTGCGGATCCCGAGCGCGCGAATCGCGTCGATTTGATCGAGCGGCATCTGAAGGCCGTCGAGCACAATGACGACGTCCGGTCTGACTTGAGCGGCAATCATCGCGACAGGCTCGGAGTCGTTCGTGACCGTCAACTGGCGCGTCATGCCGGCGAGCGTATCCGCCAAAGCGGCGTCGATCGGCGAATAAGGGAACCCTTTGCTCGTCGCGACGAACATCACATGAATCGGCCAGACGTCGGTCGGCTGCGGAATACGGCTAAGCACCGACTCGCACTGACCGAACCAGTACCCGTGCTCGTAGCCGCCCTTTAACCCGTCACGCCGGCCGAGAGCCCTCTGTCTACGGATCAATGCCCTGCGCTGTTGTTTGCTTTGCGCGCGCGGCGAAGCTGCCATGGGTGTCAACTCCTCTCGTAATCCAACAGTTCTTCATTGCCAGCCCAGCGCTCTTGCGACCTGTTCCAGCCTTATGTCGAAACTGTGTTCCCGCAGCGTGCGGCGAAGGCCCCGGAGCGCGATCATGCGCCGTTCGTCTTCATGGGCCAGATAATAGTTAAGCTTGTCGGCCAGCTCCTGAACGCTGGCGTACGTTTCCACTTCCAAGCCGGGACGGTAGTGGTTGCCAAGATCCGCCCTGGCGTCCGTTAGCTGCAGCGTGCCGCAAGCGGCGATCTCGAACGTCCTTGGATTTATCGACAGCCCGGGCAAATTCATCGAGTTCCGGTTGTCCGCGCCGGCGTTCGCCCCACGATGCATGTTGATGACGATTTTGGCGCCGTTGTAATATTTCACCGACTCTTCGACCGGCAGCCAGCCATCTCGGATCATCGGCTTCAGCAGCTTGTAGTGCGTCAGGCGCTCCCACATACCGCCAGCGATGAACACGCGTTTGGTAGCCAGCTCACGCGCGAGCGCATCGAACATCTCCACCCGATTCCAGAATGCCTGCCCGATGAAGCAGACGTCGCTGCGGTACTGCGCCTCGACCCGAAGCGGCTTGAAGCGGCGGACATTCACCGCAAGCGGCATATATTGCACGTTCGTGCAGCCAATCGATTGATAAACGGGAATCGTGCTTAGTTCGTGCGTCAGGACGGCATCGTACCTCGGGGCGATGCGAATCGTATCATCGGAGACGTATGGATCGTCCGCGAACCAGATCGCGGTCCGAATGCCAAGCTGGCGTACCGCGTCGATCTGCGCCAGATGATCCTCCGGGAATACGTGCAGCCCGTTGAGCACCAGCACCCAGTCCGGGCGGATCAACGCGGCCTGCTCGGCGATTTGTGTCGCCTGGGCGATATACAATTCGCCGACGAGCGGCTGGAGTGCTGACGCGATGCCTTCGTCGAGGGCGTCGAAGCCTTGCGGGATGAAGAGCACGCGCACGCCTCGCCGCACCGGAAGCGGCTGCGCGATGCTGCGCCACACCGCCTCGCTAGCCCCGTCGCGCATCCCATGCTTATATCCGTCGGTGTAGCCTTCCTTTGCCGCCACCGCATTGTGCTTCCGTACCGATTTCATTGGCGTACACCTCAAAGTTGGTAGTCTTTCTGTCTACATTTATATGCGGATGGTAGGAAAGGCTTGTGGTCACTTGTCCGGCGAGGCCGTAAAATTGGCGGATAACCAGGGCTGTGCCGAGTATGGCTAAAACGCACATGCCTATGAGGGCGAGTATGACTACTAGACGTGAGAGGGGGAATTTCGGAAGTGAGCTTCGTCACCCAATAGCGAGCGGGCAAGTGACTTTCATAGGAAAGGGGTATGGCAGGCGGGAACAGCGGGGGAATCCCGTACGGGCGGATCATGGCCCAATTGAACAGGGGAAGGCGGTCAGTCCCTATTCTGGACGTTCAACCCCTAGAGAAAACGCCCATGCTGGGCGTACAGCAAAAAAACAGCGGCCCCGTTCCGGCCGCTGTTCCCTTATGGCTGCTGCTCGTATGCAAGATGATGTCCGTTCTCGAATCCTTGGGCGAATCCGATATTGTACCCTTCGTTATAGGCATGATTGTAGCTCTCTTGGTATGCCGCTGTGGCCGTTTGACGCTTCCGTTGAACACGCCGCCGTACCGCGGTTGGCTTCTTCCCGCGCGCGGCGGAGCGCTTCCGCTTGCCCCCTTTTGCCGTCGCGGGCGTGCGTCTGCGCTTCGTCCGTCCGGACGATGCGCGGCGTACCCGGGTTTTCCTTTTCCGTATAAGCGAGCTCACCTGCATTCTCCTCCCATCTGCGACGAAATGCGGTGACGCGTCTCGCTGCCCGTCCGCGCATGCCTCTGGTGCAAGGCCCCGGTTCCATGAAGCAGCAGCGGCTGGCCTGGCCGGCCCCGCCGAGGCCTGCCGACATGAAGCCCCGTCACCGCCTCCGCCAATGATTGTTGAAATGCCGTCATCGACTCGACATTCTCGTACACTCTGCGCGCCATATTCGGCGAATGTCCAGCCACGTCAGCCACGCTATCCAAAATACGGGCAATCGCCCGCTGGCTATGGGCAATCGAGCGAATCAGCTCGATCTTGGCCTCCCACTCCTTCGTTAATAGGCTCATTCGTCGCGATCTCCGAATCCGCCGAAATATCCCCCTCCGCCGCCGCCGCGCGCGTCTTGCCGCAGCGCCGCTTTCAGCACATTGGACATCCCCTGGTTCAGCTTGGTCAGCCCGTCGATAACTTCGATCAGCTGCTCATGAACGCCAAGCGTACCCTTCAAATGCTCCTGCTGCTCGCCATACGCGTCCGGAGATACGTGATTGCACAGCCAAGCGCGCACCTTCTCGGCTTCTACGGCTTTCGCCTCCAGAATATGCGCAACGTTCGCCTGCAGCTTGACTGATGCGTCCAGCATTCTCGCATAGGCGCTCTCCCTGCTCATGCGGACTTCCTCCTTCTCTCCGGCCCTTTACTCATCGTCTCGCTCCGGTTGATCCATTTCCTTCATAATGGAGCCGATTGTCGTCGCGATCGTCTCCTGTAATTCGGCGATGCTATTCAAATAAGAGACGACGCTCTGCGTCACCGCCTGCGAGCTTTCCATTAAGCCTTCCATGCCGCCGAAATCCGGATGCGTATCCGGCAATGCGTGCACCATCTGCGCCATCCGCACCGCCACGTGGCGTTTGGCCTCGAGGACGCGCGCCATATGCTCGTGCGAGCGCGATATTTGTTCGACCATTTCCGTAACGATATGATCCATGCCGCTGCCCTCCCTCTTTTATACTCAGCATATGCGCCGACTTCACCTGTGATACTGGACAGCGTCTGCTCGGGACACGAAAACTCCAGCTCGGATCGCCAGTCGATAGCCAATCATGCCAGGCCCGCGATTAAAGGTAGGCCGCCACCCGGGCAGGCGCAATAATCGGGAATCCCTCGGGCAGCGCCGCCCATTCCTCCGCGCTCGGGACGCTATGCATCCGATACTGCAGTCCCCAGAATTCGGCCGCGGCGCTCGTCGCCAGCCTGCGTTTCACGCCTTGCTCCACCATGTACAACTGACCGTCGGGGGCAAGGACCGATCCGTCGATTGACCCATGCTCATGCCCGAATGGCTGCCTGCGCCAGCGGCTCTCCGCCTCTTCGGCGCCGATCGGATCGCCGAGCGGCCATCGGAGCAGATCTACCTGCGAGATACGCGCGCAGGGAAAAGACAATACGCCGACGACCGGCCGGCGAAGCCCGTTCTCCACCCAGAAGACCTGCTCCCGCACGCCGCGAACCGCCACGCCTTGCGGGAATAACGCCGTCTCGCTCGGCAGGAGCGGCGGCAAAGAAGGTTGCTCCTGTCCGGAATGAAGCGCAGCGTCCGCCCTTGCCTGCGCTTCGCTTCGCAGCAGCGCGTTCACCTGCTCGATCAGCGCGTGCGGATTGCCCCATTTGTCCGAATAGAAGCTCGAGTTGTTCCGGTTGACTTCATCCAGTTCGCTGCCGAGCGCCTTGATGCTGACGCTGCCGAAATGATGGATGAACGTGTCCCGCGCCACCACGAGCATATACCCTTGAAGGCGGACCCGCACATTGTAATCGTCGTCTTCGAAGTTGCCGATGGCATACCCTTCGTCCAGATAGCCGGTGCGTTCCAGCAGCTCACGGCGAAACAGCAGGCAGAAGCCGGTCAGCCGATCGGTCAAATGCCACTTCGCGCTGTCGGAGCGGTTGAACTCGCGGGCGAACTCGTGCATTTGCTCTATCGTCCCGTAAGGAACGTCAATCTGCTGGTTGCCGCTAATATAATTGGTGAGCGGACCGACCATGCCAATGCGCGGATCGCTGTTCAAGCAAGCGAGTAAGTTCTCGAGCCAGCGGTCCGTAACGATCGTATCATTGTTCAACAGCAGCAGCGTCTTTCCTTTCGACATCATCAAGCCCATATTCGTCGCGCCGGCGAAACCGCGGTTCGCATCCAGAATCCGATAGCGAATCTGTCCGCTTATCGACCGTAGATACGCCGCCGTGCCGTCTGTCGATCCATTGTCGACCACGATAATCTCGTATGGCTGATCGGTATGCCCGACGATGCTCTCGATGCAAGACTTTAAGTATGCGAGCTGATTGTACGTCGGTATGATGATGCTCGTGCCTTCGAAAAGCGAGCCGAAACTTTCGCGCCCGAGCCGGGTTCCCGATTCGAAGCCGCCATCGTAACCCAAGCGGTACCAATCCGGCTTTTTCCGGGCAACCGGCCTCGCCTTTTGGCGGCTGGTCGCGGCGCGACCTGGCCTTTTTTTGGGAGGCATATCGTCAGCTCCTTAAATGTTTTCTTTGGGTGTTACGACTTCGGGAATGCTTCCTTGCGGCAAAGAAAACGTGCTTCGGATTGAGCTGATAAACAAACTCGCCGCCGCAGCACGCAATAGCGATGCTAAAGCTCGCTATCGCGCGCCAACGGTTATACCGAAAGCTGCCCTTTCACCAGGGCATCGGCCAGATGTCCGAAATCCAGCGCCACACGGCCAAATTCCGCCGCCAGGCGCCAGCAGATGACGACGGCGGGAACGCCGGCAGAGACGAGCGCCAAGTCGAAATCGATCAAGCTCGCCTCCTGCATGACCCGATCGATGGACGCGAATCCATTGACGGGACTGATGACGCCGCACACCGCGAAGCCCCATGCGACAAGCGTCTCCGCTAATGAGGGTGCCATGTCCCCGATCAACAGCAATCTTTTGCCGCTCAGCAAATGCGTCAGAAGCCCGCTTTGTTGAAGCTCGTAGTTGATCGTCGACGACGTTAATCGCATCGAATCCGGGTCAATGCCGTGATGGCGAAGTACCGGATGCAGCAGAGGCAGAAAATGCTTCCGTCTCGAAAGCGGCACGCCTACCCGGTTCACCTGTCGTATGGCCGCCGCGACGAGGTCTCGGGCGGCAAGGTCGGGCGCATTTACGCCTGCGTAGGGAAGAAACCGCCCTTCCCTGCGGATCGTCTCCGCGTCATACAGGGTATCCTGGGCCAAGGTTAGCAGTTCGCCGTCGCCCAAGCGAACAAGCGCATAGGGCTGTTTCGTCTCGATGGCATGCGTCAGCTCCTCGTATACAACCCCAACGTCGGCCAGAGGGAACATACGCGGCGCGGACGCGGCCAATCCGGCTGCCAGAACGTCGCGCAAGTGGATCTCCGCTACCAGCACACCGGGTGGAACCAGCTGCTCAAGCAGCTGCTCGCCGCCTTCATACAATCCGCGCTCGTATCCTGCCTCGTAAGCGTTCCGGTCCTCTCTCGCGCCAGAGGCCGGGTTAGCGGCGTTCGCTTCAACGGGGGAGCGCTCGGCAAGGCTGCTCGGAGCCGATTTGCGGTTTCGCCCGCGCGCGGTCTTCGAGACGCTTCGTTTGGCGACTTTGCCGCGCGCGCGAGGTTGTTTCTTTCGGGTACGTTTCGCCTTGGCCGCAGGTCCCGCGGCGCCTCTCTTCTTGCGGCGGCTAGGAGACGCCCCCCGTGTTCTCCGGCGCTTGACCGGCTCCTCTATTAACGGGGAACCAGCCTCAATAGGGGGGACGACTACGGGATCTGCCATGATCATGGGTTCCGGGTGGCTCATGGCGCATTCCCCGACAGCCGCAAAGACGCCTCTTGCAGCGATTCGAACGTGCCCGCGTCCGTCCACCAGCCTTGCAGTTTGCCATAGCGGAGCTGGCCACGCGAGGCATAGGCGTTATTGACATCCGTAATTTCGAGCTCGCCGCGCTGCGACGGTTCGATGCCGGCAATAAAATCGAACGCATGCCCGTCAAATCCGTAAATGCCCGTGACGCACCAATTGTTGTCCGGCTGCGCGGGCTTCTCTTCGATGCGCATGATCTCACCGTCTCCATTGAACTTCGGCACGCCGTATCGTTCCGGATCCGGCACTTGCTTCAGTAGTACCATCGCGCCTTCTTGTTGTCGGCGGAACGCATCCAAATGAGGCGTTAACGCCTCTTCGAACAGATTGTCGCCCAGCAGCACGATGAATTTCTCTGCGCCGCCCACGTAGGGACGCGCCAATTCCAATGCCTGCGCGATGCCGCCCGCCTCCTCCTGAATGCGGTAGGTGAGCGAAACGCCGCTTTCTGCCCCGCTTCCCAAATAATCGATGAATGCCCCGGCTGCCTGCCTGCTCGTGACGATTAAGATCTCGGTGACGCCCGCTTCCTTCAATTTCTCGATGCCGTAACTGATCATGGGCAGTCTGCCCACCGGCAGCAAATGCTTGTTCAGCAGCTTGGTGAGCGGCATCAATCGGCTGCCCGTGCCCCCGGCCAAGATAACAGCTTTCAAGCGATCTCCTCCTTACCTACATGTACGAATCATTGGTCCTACATGAATTGAGCCGGATCAACCTGCCATTTCTCGATAAAAAGCCGCCGGTTCCGCTCGATCAGCTGCGCCAGCTCGCTCGAATCGCCACGCTTGAAACTAGCGCTCCCTTGATGGTGTACAAACACGCTTCGGCACATATACAACCCGAATCCGAGCATGCGGGCACGGAGGCAATAGTCGTCATCTTCGTAGTGCCCGGGCGAGAACCGTTCGTCCAAACCGCCGATCGCCGCGTACAACTCGCGTTTGAATAGCAGGCAGAAGCCGACTAGACGGGCAATCGGCTCCGCGCCTAGCCGCTGCTCGCGGACGCTCGCGGCCGCATCGTGGAATTCGTTCATTGTCGAGAAAGGGATCTCCACAAGCTGTCGGCCGCTGACGTAATTGCTGACCGGCCCGACCATCCCTGCTCCTTCCACATCGTTCAGTACGTCCAGCATCCCGCCGAGCCAGCCCGCCGAAACCGTGACGTCGTTGTTCAGCAGCAGCAGATAATCCCCCTTAGCCAGCCGCAGCCCCCGGTTGCATGCGGCCGGGAAGCCTTCGTTCGTCGGCAGGGCTATTAGCTTCACGCCTGATTGCACGCACCAATCCGCCGTTCCGTCCGTGGATCCGTTGTCGACGACGATGATTTCAAACGGTGTCTCCTGCGGGCTCGTGTATGTTCGTATGGCGCCTATGGCCTGCTGAAGCAGGGGGAGTCCGTTATGCGTCGGAATGATAATACTCGTCATGTTCATGATCGTCCGCCTCCGGTCTCGCCGCGTCTTCTCACCTGATCCGGCCATTGGAGACGGCCGCCCTGCCGCTGCATGATGCTTACCAGCGCTTCCGCATGATCGCCAAGCCGCAGTGCGCGTTCCTGCGCCGGGCCGCTCCGGGCCCAGATTGTCGGATGAAGCGGGACCGTCTTCACCCGAAGACCAGACGTAATCGCCGCAGCAAGCGCGAGCGCCGGCACAGCCAGACGGTCGGCTCCGACCCCCAGCAGACCGCCGCGCGACCAAGCATGCGGCAAATGATCCAGCGAATTCGGGCCAAGCCAAGCGCAGCCAAGCGCACTGTTCATGAACGCCCGCAAGCGATCGGGCTCTCCCCATTGGCGGAACGTACCGAGACTAGCTCCTCGATCGGCAAGCGCTACATCGGCCCCCTGCCCGATAGCCGCAATAAGACGGCCGCATGAAGCGAGATCGAGAGGGCCGTTACCCGAGACAAACAAGAGGATATCCCCTCGCGCTTGCGAAGCGCCCACGCTTCTGTCGTCGTCCGGACCAAGCGTCTCGGGCACAAAAACCACGATTGCATCCGTTTGCGCACGGATTATCGCGGCAAGCGAAGGATCCTTGCCATCCAACACGACGATCGTCTCGAGGACGGGCAGGCGGGACAGCTCACGGATTTGCTCGACCGCATCGGGCGATGAACTGCCCAACACGATGGCAGAGACGCGATTGCCGCGATCTGCCTGCATGCCCTGCGGTCGGACATTTGGGTGAGGGGCGGCTATGCGGCGTCGGCGTCGGCGGCCAGAGGGCCGCAGCGATTGGAGGCGCGAAGACCGGGGACGCTTCCTGGCGGGCCTTCGTTGCTTACGGCCCGCGGCGGATCTGCGGCCCGGGCGCTTAGAAGCGGTTCGCCTTGTTCGCCTCATACGGCACCTCCCCCGACGCTGCGGGACGAACGGCTGTCCGCAAACCCTGCTCTTGCCCCGCTTTGCGCCGCCAGCCATTCGAGCGCCTCCAGATGATCCCCTATAATGAGCCGTTCAAGAGGCGCAACTCGTTCTCGCTCTAGTCGAGGAAGATTAAGCTTCCCAACGTTCACGCGGTGTACCGGGACGACGCGCATACCCAGACGTACCGCTTTCGCGTGCGCGAGCGGCGGCACGGACAGCGACCGCGTCCCGATTGTCTCAAGTGCTCTCCGGCTAAGCGCGTGCGGGATGGCCGTAAGCGATGTGCCCGCCAAATCCGGCCGGCCCAGCATCGAATTGAGCGCATGTTTGGCCAGCACGACGCTGTGCACCTGGACTTTGTCCGTCGGACCGGAGTAATCATTGAGCGCCACGTCGACGCCGCCGTGCAGGACGGCCTCGGTGAACGGCTTCAGCCGGGCTGCCGGGATGATCATATCGCCGTCCAGAAACAGGCAGACATCGCCTTGGGCTTGCGCGGCGCCGACGGCGCGCCCGACATCATGGCCAAGCGGCTGGGGATAGTTCAGTACTTTAGCCCCCATTCGCCGCGCGATATCCGCAGATCCGTCCGTCGAACCGTTCGCAACGACGATGACCTCGGTACGCGGGTGCACGTGGAACGCTTCACGAATCACGCCCGCGATATGACGGCGCTCATTCATTACAGGAATTACGACCGATACGGCAGGCGGGGAATCGGATCGCGGATGGATCGGCTCCGCCGTCGCCGCCGGTTGAATGGCCGCCGGAAGTTCCGCTCGATGCAGCGCCTTCGCAGGCCGCTTGCGAATTCCCGCAGAAGACTTCCGCCGCGATCGCAAGACCGGCCGCCTGCGGACAGAACGTCTCGTCCGCCTCGCGCGGGATGCGGCCGCCGTCTTTTTTCTCATGACGATCACCTCACCTAGCCTAAATAGATGTCTGCCTGGCTCCAATGCAGACAGACTATTCACAAACTATTGTATGTACGAAAATCGCCGCCGCAACGGCAGGTGTACGTTAAGGCGTTCACCCGTTCGCCGTGCAAAACGAAAAAGAACCTCTGTTTCGCTCGCGCAGCTGCGAAACAGAGGTTCCGATTGAATGATTAGCCGATAACGATCCAATTGATCTGGCCTTTCGGCTCAGGGCTGATCCGCGTGCGAATGACGGAAACCACAGCTCGATCCGCATGCTTCTCTTTGATCACCGCGTAACAAGAAGGATGGTCCGACGTCGCAACGAGCACATAACCGCTATGCGCGTATGGTTCGTCGAAGACGATCGCAACCTCGACCTGTTCGCCTTGGCCGGCGAAATCATAGGCCGCGAAGCCGAATTGCTGGTTAGCGGAAATCTTGGCGTTCGTCGTCCGAACCGGCGCGAATTTCAGTTTCTCCGTCCCGATCGTGCCATCCGCAAGCTGCGGGTTCCGAATCGCGCTTTGCAGCTCAGCAGCGAGATGCTCGGGGTGTACGGCGCTCGGCGCAAGCTTCGAGGCGACAACCGCCCGGTCTGCGATCGCCTGATCGCCGACGCTTCCCTTGGCGAGTGCGTCAGAGACGACTGCACCTGGGGCGAGCTTATCGGCGGTGATGCTGCCTGTCGCGAGGGTTCTTGCTCCAACCGCTCCTGGAGCCAGATGAACCGAGGCCACGCTTCCTGGCGCCAATTCGATATTCAGTACGCCCGGCGCGAGCCGATCGGCCGTGATGCTGCCCGCCAGGATGGCATCCGTAGCAACAGCCCCCGGCGCCAACTTATCGGCCGTGATGCTTCCCGATGCGATGACATCCGCGTCAATCGCACCGATAGCCAGATGCCCCGCGCCCACGCTTCTTGGCGCCAGCTTGTCGGCGGTGATGCTGCCTGCCGCGATGGCGGATGCACCAACGATACCTTTTGCCAGCTTATCGGCGGTGATGCTGCCTGTGGCAATCGCGTCCGCATCAACTGCGCCCTTCGCCAGCTTATCGGCGGTAATGCTGCCTGTGGCGATCGTCTCCGCGCCGACTGCGCCCTTCGCCAGTTTGTCGGCGGTGATGCTGCCTGTGGCAATCGCATCCGCATCAACTGCGCCCTTCGCCAGCTTATCGGCGGTAATACTGCCTGTGGCGATCGTCTCCGCGCCGACTGCGCCCTTCGCCAGCTTATCGGCGGTAATACTGCCTGTGGCGATCGTCTCCGCGTCAACTGCGCCCTTCGCCAGCTTATCGGCCGTGATGCTGCCCTGCGCAATCGCGTCTGCGCCGACTGCGCCGGCTGCCAGATGTGCCGAGGTGATGCTCGATGGCTTCAGCTCGTTATCCACTACGCCTGGCGCCAGCTTATCGGCGGTGATGCTGGCTGTGGCAATCGCGTCCGCATCAACTGCGCCCTTCGCCAGTTTGTCGGCGGTGATACTGCCCTGCGCAATCGCGTCTGTGCCGACTGCACCGGCTGCCAGATGTTCCGACGTGACGCTCGATGGCTTCAGCTCGTTATCCACTACGCCTGGCGCCAGCTTATCGGCGGTGATGCTGCCTGTGGCAATCGCGTCCGCGTCAACTGCGCCCTTCGCCAGCTTATCGGCCGTGATGCTACCCAGCGCAATCGCCTCTGAGCCGACTGCGCCGGCTGCCAGATGTTCCGAGGTGACGCTCGATGGCTTCAGCTCATTATCCACTACGCCTGGCGCCAGCTTGTCGGCGGTGATGCTGCCTGTGGCAATCGCGTCCGCGTCAACTGCGCCCTTCGCCAGTTTGTCGGCGGTGACGCTGCCCAGCGCAATCGCCTCTGAGCCGACTGCGCCGGCTGCCAGATGTTCCGAAGTAACGCTCGATGGCTTCAGCTCATTATCCACTACGCCTGGCGCCAGCTTGTCGGCGGTGATGCTGCCTGTGGCAATCGCGTCTGCGTCAACTGCGCCCCTCGCCAGCTTATCAGCGGTAATGCTGCCCTGCGCAATCGCTTCTGCGCCGACTGCGCCGGCTGCCAGATGTTCCGAGGTGACGCTCGATGGCTTCAGCTCATTATCCACTACGCCTGGCGCCAGTTTATCGGCGGTGATGCTGCCCTTTGCAATCGCATCCGAGCCGACTGCTCCTGCCGCAAGATGAACCGAGGCGACACTCGATGGCTTCAGCTCATTATTGAGCACGCCAGGTGCCAGTTTATCGGCGGTGATGCTGCCCTTTGCGATCGCGTATGAGCCAACCGCGCCGGCTGCCAAATGAACGGAAACCACGCTCTCCGGCGCCAATTTATCGGCCGTGATGCTGCTGGCTGCAATCGCGTCTGCACCAACAATACCCATCGCTAGCTTCTCTGCCGTGATGCTGCCCGCCGCAATGGCATCCTCGCCAACTGCGCCCGAGGCCAGATGAACCGAAGTTACGCTTCCTGGTTCCAGATCCTGATCCAGTAAGCCCGGCACCAGCTTATCGGCGGTGATGCTGCCTGCCGCAATGGCGTCTGCGCCAACTGCGCCAGGCGCCAGCTTATCGGCGGTGATGCTGCCTGCCGCAATCGCGTCCGCGCCGACTGCTCCTTGCGCCAGCTTACCGGCCGTGATGCTGCCTGCCGCAATCGCGTCCGCGCCAACCGCGCTCGCAGCCAACTTACCGGCCGTGATGCTGCCTGCCGCAATCGCGTCCGCGCCAACCGCGCTCGCAGCCAGCTTATCGGCGGTGATGCTGCCTGCCGCGATGGCCTCATGACCTACCGCGCCCGGCGCCAGCTTATTGGCGGTGACGCTGCCTGCCGCGATTGCACCTGCGTCGACTGCACCTGGCGCCAAATGAGTCGAGGTGATGCTCTCGGGCTCAATCTCATTGTCCAGCACGCCTGGCGCTAGTTTATCTGCCGTCACGCTGCCCGGCGCGATCGCATGCGCGCCAACCGCATCCGCAGCCAGCTTATCGGCCGTGATGCTTCCCGGCGCGATCGCGGCCGAACCGACAGCTCCCGGCGCCAGGTGAATCGAGGAGACGCTCGATGGTTCAAGCTCCTGATCCAGCAGACCCGGCGCCAGCTTATCGGCGGTAATGCTTCCCGGCGCGATCGCAGCCGAACCGACTGCCCCTGGGACCAGCTTATCGGCCGCGATGCTGCTCGGCGCAATCGCGGCCCCGCCAATCGAACCCGGCGCTAGCTTATTGCCCGTAATGCTGCCCGGTGCAAGGGCTGCCGTCCCGACAGCGCCTGGCGCCAGATGCACCGCCGCGACACTACCTGGCGCCAGCTCACGGTCCAGCACGCCCGGCGCCAGCTTATCGGCTGTTACGCTGCCCGGTGCGATCGCATTCCCGCCGACCGCGCCTGGAGCCAAATGGACCGAGACGATGCTGCCAGGGGCAGGCTCGTTGTCCAGAACGCCTGGCGCCAGCTTATCGGCCGTGATGCTGCCAGCTTCGATCGCAGCCGCGCCGACTGCGCCTTGCGCCAAATGAACGGAAGCGACGCTGCCTGGGGCCAGCTTATCGCTTGTAATGCTGCTTGCCGCCAGCGCGTTCGCGTTGATTGCGCCAGATGCTAGTTTGTCGCTTGTAATACTGCTTGCGGCGATCGCATCCGTACCCACTGCCCCCGCCGCCAGCTTATCGGACGTCACCGAAGCATTCGCGATCGCGGCACTGTCCACGCTGCCTGCTTGAAGATGAACCTCCGTGACCGATCCCGGCGCCAGCTTGCTGGACGTAATGGAGGCGTCCTGTAATTGTTCTTCCCCGACTGCGCCCGGTGCCAGCTTCTCCTCCGTGACCGCGCCGCCCGCAATGGCTGTGCTTGTTACTGCATCAACCGCCAGTTTATTGGCGTTCACTGCCCCGTCCGCTATGTGCCGCGTTTCTGCGGCGCCTGGTGCCAGCGCATCGCCGCGGACCGCGTTTTTCGCCAGATGGACGGATTGAACCGCTCCTCCCGCCAGCGCGCTTCCGGTTACCGCGCCGGCCGTCAGCTGAGCCAGCCCGACGGAGCCGGGTTTGAGCTTGCTGCCATGAATGCTGCCATCCGGCAATTTGCCCGGCAAGAACAAGTCGCCGGCCAGATGAGCCTGCGTGATCGAGCCTTTGCGGATATGGTAGCCTTGCAGCGTCTCCGCTTTCACATGCTTGCCGCTAATCGACTCGACCCGAAGATGATCGCCGCCAACCGATTGAACAGCCAGCTTCTCGCCCGTCACGGCACCCTCGTTCAGGTGGGTCGTTCCGACCGAACCATCCTTCAGCTGATCTGCGCCAACGCTGTCGGCCGTCAGATGCTGCTCTCCGATGCTTTCCTTCGCCACATGCTCCGCGCCGACGGCTTCCGGCTGCAGATGAAGGGCGGCCACCGCGCCGGCTTGCAGCGCTGCGCTGCCGATTGCCCCTTCCTGCACCTGGTCAGCGCCGACGCTGCCTGCCGCAAGCTTGGATTCCGTCACCGCGCCGTCGCCGAGGTGGTGCTCCAAAATGCTGCCCGAGGCAATATGCACGCCAAACACGGCGCCTTGGACGATCTGCCGGCTTCCGACCGATTCGATGGCCAGCTGCTCCGCGCCGACCGTCTCCGATGCGAGCTTCGCGCCAGTAATCGAACCGTCCGCGAGATCGTCCGTCCGAATGGCGCCCGACGCGATATGGCCAGCCTGAACCGAATCGGGAGCCAGATGCCGCGAGCTAACGGCGCCGTCGGCCAGATGTTCCGCGCTCACGGCGCCCTCTGTCAAGTGTCCGCCGTCTACCGATTGCGGAGCCAGCTTGGCGCCAGAGATGCTGCCATCGGCAAGCTTGCCGCCGGTTACCGCGCCGTCCGTGAGCTTGTCGGTCGATACACTCTCCGGCGATAGCTTGAGGGAGTTCACGGCGTGATCGGCCAAATGGTGACCGTAGACAATCCCTGCTGTCAGATGACGTTCCTGTACCGAGTGCGGCGCAAGCTTAGCGGCATTCACCGCACCATCCTGCAAAGCGTTCGTATGCACGGAACCCTCGCTTAAGTGCTCGGAGGCGACCAATCCCTGCTGCAAATGCCAAGGCGCGACGGACTCGACGGAGATCGCTTCCTCCGTTACGGACCCAGCCGCCAGATGATACGCCTTGATGGCTTCCGGCGCGATCTTGTCGGATGAGATCGATTCCGTCCCCAGATGCCGGGCGGATACCGCGCCGTCGGCCAGTTTCTTCGCGGTCACGCTATCATCGGCAAGCCGGCTCTCCGTAACTGCGCCGGCTGCGAGCTGTTCGGAACCGACGGCGCCTGGTGCCAGATGCGGTTGGTGTACCGCGCCGGCGGCCAGCTTCTCCGCCTTCACGGATTTGTCGAGCAAATGACGGGTACCCACGGCATCTTCGCTTAAGTGAGCCGCATTCACCGATCGGACGGCAAGGTGGCGGTCGGTCACAGCGCCTCCGTCGATGTGGTCGGGGCCAACGGTCCGCTTGCCGAGATGCCGGCTTTGCACCGCGCCGTCCGCGAGCTTCGCGGACATGATGCTTTGGTCCGCAATTTTCGACGCTGTGACGGCATGCTCCCCGAGTTTGATCGTGGATACCGACAGGTCGGCGATTTTGGGCGTCGTCACCGCGCCATCGCGCAGATGCTCGGCGTGAACGGCATCATCTGCCAGCGCTGCCGCGCCAACCGCGCCCTTTTTGAGCTGGGCGTCGCCGATGGCGCCTGTCGCGATGGCCTCCTCCCCGACCGCTCCGCGGCGCAATTCCCGTATCCCGACCGCGCCTTCGGCCAGATGTTCCCCTGCGATCTCGCCCGGAGCCAAATGCTTTCCCAGCAGAACGCCGGTTGCCACGTGTTCGGCAAGGAGAAGTCCCGGCTTCAGATGAACGGAATCGACCGCGCCCGCGGCCAGCTTCTCGCTTGTGATCGTGCCGTCCCGCAGCTTGGAGCGCGTTACCGCGCCATCCGCCAGCTTCGAGGCATTGACGGCGTCCGCGGCCAAATGCTCAGGACGAATGGCGCCGCTCTTGATTTTGCTGCCGGTAACCGCTTGATCTTCGAGCAGATCGCTGGAGACGATGAACGCCTTCAGATGCTTCGTCTCGATCGAGCCTTCGGCGATTTTATCCGCGCTGATCGTCCGGTCCGCCAGCTTCTCGGACGTAATGCTTCCGTCGCGCAGCTTGTCGCCGGAGATCGATCGTTCCGCTAACATAGAGCCGTATACGGAGCCCGGGATCAAATGATCGCCGGTAATCGAATTCGGCGCCAGCTTCGAAGCTGTTACCGCGCCGTCCGCGAGGTTGATGCTCTCTACCGCAAAGTCGGCCAAATTACGGGAAGAGACCGCCCCCCGGCCAATACGCGACGAATCGAGAGCGCCCGGCGCGATCTTCTCCGTCGTGATCGCTTCGTCTGCAATATCGTCCGTATAGACGAAGGCGGCAGGCCGATCGGGCTCGCGGAGCTCCTCGTAGACTGCAAAACGGGCTTCGCGAGTCAACGCAGGTTCAACGGCTGCAACCGGCTGCGCCTCGGTTACCACCTCTTGCTGCTCTGCCACGGCCGACAATTCCACCTCTGGCTCGTCGACCGCGCTCGCAGCTGCGGGCCAATCCGCGTCCAAATCCTCGTTCAGGTCGGCCGACAGCTCCTGCCAATCGTCCTCGTCATTCAGCGATTCGATCGGTTCGGTCGCCGGAGCTGCGTTGACTTGCAGCCTCTTCGCATTTTCGCTTTTGCGCGGGTCGAACACGGTGCCGCCAGGGGCGACAGGTGCCGAGGCCGTTCCTTTCTTCTTCACATCGTCCAGCCATTTCAATTCGGAAGCATTCGGATTATCGACGTAAAATAACGGTTTTTGTCCGTTAACGCGCTTACCTTTCCTGTTTTTCGCCATAGCCCTCTCCTTCTCCCACCTCGAATGTCATAGCATCATATGCATTCACCTATAGGCAGGTCACAGGAGTTTTGCGTGCAAGGGCAAAAACACGTTACGCGCGCATCGTTTGGATCCCTTTCGAGAGAGTGGCCATGAAAAGCTCGGAGCCGAGCCAGTCCACGTCTGTCACCGGCAGGCCAGGCTTGAGCGAGAACAGCGTCAGACGGCTTCCCAGCCAGCCCACGCGGAACAGCCCTTTATCCGTACACACGTATACATGCGGCAGGCGGGAGACGACGCTGAACACGAACATGTCGCCGAAACGTATGCGTTCAAAGCCGCCGCGCCCTGTGCTGACGACAAGCTCGCCGCTGTCCGTCGCGCCGATCAGCCGCGTCCGGTCGGCCGCGATGCTCGTCACGCCTACGCCAAGCGGGAAGCCCGCCCATTGATCCGTCATGCGGTCGTACATGCCTACCCCGCCTTCGAGGCCGATATACAGATACTCAGGCGTGAACAAGAAATCGTACACGACCGTCCGTTTGTATGCGGAGGGCCTCCACTCGCCGCCGATCTGGTAGAGCAGGCCATCGTCCGTCGCGGCGAACGCATAACCCCATTCCTCTTTATATTGATAGCAGGACTTCGCCAGACCGCCATTCTCCCAGCGATTGTCACGTAGTTGGTAAAGACCTTTGCTCGTGCATGCAAAAAGGCGGTTATCCATCGTCTGCAGCCGATGAACCATGGATTCATGCGGCAGCCCGTCAGACATCCGGTGCCACTCGCCGTATTCTTCGCGATGGTAGATCCCCTTGCCCGGCGATGCTGCGACCAGCGAACGATCTCCTTGTACTTTAACGGATGAAAAATGAAGCGGCCGCGACTGCGGCTGCCAGCCTTGATTGAAATTCGACAGCATGATCGATCCACTCCTCGCGCAAATCAGCATATGGTATGGCGCATACGCCTATATCGGTTACTCCCTGGAAGGCTTGCATGCCAAGCCAGAAGGGACTTCATCTCGCATTAGTTTTACTTGCCGAAGCGGGTCTTGGCATATACGAACAAACATCCGGAACAGCATTATTTTAAGTGATAATGATTATCACTGTCAATTAAATGAAATGTACGGTGCATAACCTTTCCATTATCCGACCACGTTAACAAAATGAATCGTCCGCAGCGTCTTATTTTGGCGCAGCGCGTTTCATTCCAAAGAGATGCAAGATGATTTATAAACGAGCAGCTTATAAATTCTTGTATTTCAAGAAGGAGATGATCGAGGATGCCATCGACTAACGAAGCCGTCAATCAAATCCGGAACGAATACAAGCGCGTGACGTTCGAGCATTGGTACCGCGACGATTTTCTCTCGCTTCCGTGGTGGTTTCTGCTGGCTGCCACCATCCTGCCTTGGGTGATCTGGTGGAGATGGCTGCGCGTCCCCACCCGTACGCCGGAGCTGCTTCTATGCGTGTTCGCGTGGACCATCATCGCCATGTTCTGCGACGTCTGGGGTGCTTACTTGCTCCTATGGGGCTATCCCGATAAACTAATGCCTACTGTCCCGCCTTTTCTTCCCGCTGATATGAGCGTCATTCCGCTTTCCTTCACATGCGCGTATCAGTTTACCGCCAGCTGGCGAACGTACTTACTCGCGGTGCTTGCACTCTCCGCGTGCTTCTCCTATATTATCGAGCCGCTCTTCATTCACTTCGGGATGTTCGAGATCCACGATTGGAGACATACGTATTCCTTGCTTGGGTTCATATTGGCAGCCATTCTGATGCGCTATTCGATGCTGCGATGGCACGCGGTAGCCGGAATGCGCCCGGTCGACGCATGATTCCTGCTCATTTCGGAAAAAGTTAACATAGCGAAGCCTCATAGCCCCATGATGTCCTCGATAAGCAGCTCCCTAGCTAAAGGGACGGGAAGGTGGATTGCATGATATGTCGGATCGAATCGACCGCAGGAAAGAACGCACGAAGCAGCTGCTTCACGTAGCACTGTTGGAATTGATCGAAGAACGCGGCCTGGAAGGGATTACGGTCAGCGATTTGACCCAGCGGGCCGAGATCAACCGCGGCACCTTCTATTTGCATTACAAAGACGTACCCGACATGCTTGACCAGAGTAAAATGGCATTCCTGCAAGGTTTCAAGACGCTGCTCGCCAAGCTGGACGTTGCCAGCGTCGTAGAGAAGGCCATCTCGGACGAGACCGATCCCGGCATGGTCGAGATTTTCGCCTTCATCGCGGAGAATGCCGACATGTTCCGGTTGCTGCTCGGGCCCGGCGGCGATTCCTTCTTCGGCGACCAAGTAATCGAGCTGTTGAAAGAGTATCTGTACGACAAGCTGCCGTTCTGGCAGCTGGAGCAAGCCCGGCTGCAGATTCCGTCCGATTTTCTCATCGCGTACGTATCGGCTGCCAATCTCGGCTTCTTGCATCACTGGCTCGAATCCGGCATGCAGCAGTCGCCCGAGGAATTCGCCCGCATGGTCGTCCGCCTCGTGCGGGTCGGCCCGATTCGTCTCGGGCAAGATATGCCGTCCTAAACGGCGCTAACACGGAAGCAACGCGAACAAACCTCCAAGCCGTACATGACGGCTTGGAGGTTTGTCGTGTTTGGGCGATTGCCCGTTATTGGAGACCATGAGCCGTCTCCCGGTGCGCGGCATGCCACAGCGAGCCGATTCCCCCGCCGAGCGGGACGGCCCGCGAGATCGCTGCGGCGACGAAACTTTTGGCCGCCCGCGCGGCATGCTCCATCTCGAAGCCCCGCGCCAAATTCGCGGCGATCGCCGCGGCCGTCGAGCAGCCGGTCCCATGCGTATGCCGAGTCGCGATGCGGGGGCCGCTTATCGTGATCGGACGTCTACCCGCTTCATCTCCGCCCCCGATCAGTACATCGATTGCCAGACCTCGGAACCCTTCATCTTCCAAATGCCCGCCTTTAAGCAGCACATATCGGGATCCGTACCGAAGCAGCTGGCTGGCCGCCTCCATCATGTCGGACACGGTTCGGATCGCCGTCTCCTCCACGCCGAGCAGCTCGCACGCTTCCGGTATATTCGGCGTGACGATCATTGCGCGCGGCAGCAGCTCCTCGCGCAAGGCGTTCACCGCGTCGCGACGGAATAACGGCGAGCCGTCCTTGGCCACGAGGACGGGATCGACGACCAGCTTGCGGACGCCATAGTCGTCCATCTTCGCGGCGACCGCCTCGACGATTCCGCGCGAATACAGCATCCCGGTCTTGACCGCCGTAGCGCCGATATCGCCGAGCACGGCGTCGATCTGAGACAAGACGGCTTCCTCCGCCATCGGATAGACGGCATGCACGCCGCGGCTGTTCTGCGATGTTACGGCCGTTATTGCGCTCATACCGAAGACGCCCAGCTCCTGGCACGTTTTCAAGTCGGCCTGAATGCCTGCGCCTCCGCCGCTGTCCGAGCCCGCGATCGTCAGCACCCGGGGCGGCCAGCCGGACGGCATGTTCGAGCTCGTGGCAATCTCGCGATCGCATTCATGCGCGGCTGCCGGCTCGTCGTCAAGGAACGGTACTTGCTCCATGTTGCGCATTATCTTCCCCTCCATGTCGCGACCGCGAACCGATCCGGCGCGAAAGGACGCGCCGCCTCTGCTGGCGAGCTGCCTGCGAGCATCCGTCCGACCAGCGCTGCGGTCGCGGGACTGAGCAATATGCCGTTCCGGTAATGCCCGGCAGCGAGAATCACGTCCTCGCGTCCCGGAATCGGACCGATGAGCGGCCATCCGTCCCGCGTCGCCGGGCGCAGCCCTGCCCAGCGGTCGATCGGCTCCCGGCCGCCCAGGAATGGCAGCAGTCGGGGACCCCAGCGCACAAGACGGTCGATGCCGCGCTCGGTGACCGTCCTGTCAAAGCCGGCCACGTCCTCCGACGCGCCGCAGACGAGCGTTCCGTTCCGCTTGCCGACCCAATATGCCTGCGAGGAGAACACCATATGCTTCACTTCCCCGAACGGCACGTCGAACGAACAAATTTGGCCGCGTATCGGATGAACGGGAATCGGGAAACCGAAGGCAGCCGCATAGCGTCCTGCCCAGGCGCCTGCGCAGACGACCAGCTTATCGCCATCAAAGGTCCCCCGATTCGCGGTCTCAAGGCGAATGCCCTGCGCGCTGAATAAGTCCGGCGCTTGAATGCCGCCCGCATGATCGGCCATTCGCGCGCCAAGCTTGCGGCAAGCCGCCGCAAGCTCGGCGACGAGCGCGGGCGCATACACATGACTCTCCGCCGGTGTATAGATGGCGGCAAGCGCGCTCGCCGCAAGCTGCGGTTCCATGCGCCGCAGCCGCTCGCCTTCGATCAGCTCCGCACCTGCGCCGAACGGCTTCTGCCAAGCGAGTCTCGTCTGCAGCGGCAGCAGATCCGCTTCATGCAGCGCGACCGTCAGGCTGCCCGTCTGCAGCAGGTCGGCGCGGGTGCCTGACACTGCCTCGATGTCGGCAAGCCATGACGGATACAAATGCAAGCTGTCCAAGCACAGGCGAAAGAACGGATCGGGCTGCTCGGGATTTTCCGTGAACGGCGCGAGCATCCCCGCCGCAGCGCCCGAAGCCTGGCCCCCGAACGCCTCCGGCTCGATGACCGTCACGTCATATCCTAACCGCAGCGCTTCGAACGCGCAGGACAGCCCGATGATGCCGCCCCCCAATACGATGACGCGTTCAGCCAATCTTCCCAAGCCCCCCGCCCGCATCGGTCGATTCGGTCTCGTGCTGCCTCAAGCTGCTCGCCAGCGAGACCGCCGCTTCGCGCGCCGCCGCATCCACTTGCGCAATATTGCCACCTTGACCGCCAACGCCTAGTTCGTCAGCGAAAGAGCCGGCCGGCTTCGATATGCCCTCGGTCTCGCTGCTTGCCGAAGCATACTGGCGTTTCGGGATTCGGCCGGACAGATACGACAGCCGGCCGGCTTCGACCGCAAGCTTCATCGCCAGCGCCATTCCGACCGGATCGAGCGCTTTGGCGACCGGCGTGTTGACCAGAATGCCATCCGCGCCAAGCTCCATCGCCTGTACGACATCACCCGCGGACCCGATGCCGGCGTCCACGATGACCGGCACGCGCGACTCTTGGACGATAAGTCCGATATTATACGGATTCAGAATCCCAAGTCCGGACCCGATCGGCGCGCCGCCGGGCATGACGGCCGCTGCGCCGGCTTTCTCTAGTCTCTTGCACAGAATTGGATCGTCGGACGTATATGGCAGCACGACGAAGCCTTCTCCCGCGAGCCGTTCGGTCGCCCGTAGCGTCTCGAGCGGGTCCGGCAGCAGCGTTCGCGGGTTCGCGCTAATCTCCACCTTAATCCAGCTGCCGAGGCCTGCCGCCCGGGCAAGCCGCGCAATGCGGATCGCTTCGTCCGCGTTGCTGGCGCCTGACGTGTTCGGCAGATACGTCAGTTCGCGCTCCTGCACATGCTGCAGCACGGAATCGTCCCGCGCGTCGTCCAGGTTCACCCTGCGGACCGCGAACGTGACCACCTCGGCTTGGGAAGCTTCAAGCGCCAGCTGCAGCACGGCCGGGCTCGGGAACCGTCCCGTACCGAGGAAGAACCGGGATTGCAGCCTTTTCCCGCCGATGACCAATGGATCTATACAAACGTTCGCCTCAACCATGATGCCTCAACCTCCTCCCACGAAATGCACCAGCTCCAGCTGGGCGCCTTCGGAAACCGGGGTGTCTCCCCACGCATCCTTCGACAAAATGACCCCATTCAGCTCCACGACGATTCGCTGCCCTTGAAGCCCATACTGGCCGACCAGCTCCTGCACGGTCCCGGCATGTGTCCATTCGTCGCGGCCGTTAACGCGAATCCGCTTGGACGCCGAGTCCGGCGACGAGAGCGCCTCGTATTCGCGCAGCCGATGCTTGAACGCGCGGCATGCTTCGGCAGGATCAGAGCTGCCGACGATAGCCGACACCGCGCATATCCGCTTGGCGCCCGCCTCGAGCACCGCGTCCACATTGTCCAGCGTAATGCCGCCGATCGCTACGAAAGGGATCGTTATCCGCTCGGCGGCCTCCCGCACGTACGCCGTCGTCACTGCCTGCCGTCCAGGCTTGGTGCCTGTCGGATAGACCGGGCCGACGCCGATATAATCCGCTCCGCCCGCCTGCGCTTCCAGCGCCTGCGCGATATTATGGGTGGAGATGCCGATGATTTTGTCCGGACCGAGTATCGCGCGCGCCTCGGCCAGCGGCAAATCCTCTTGGCCGAGATGAACGCCGTCCGCCGATACCGCAAGCGCAATGTCCAGATGATCGTTGATAACCAGCGGCACTTGATATTGGGCCGTTAACTCGCGAAGCATTCGGGCTTGCTCTAGCACTTCGCGCTTAGGCGCGTCTTTCGCCCGCAGCTGCACGATATCCGCTCCGCCGCGCAGCGCTTGCTCCATGACGTGCTTCAATTCGCGCCCGGGATGATAGTTCTCGCCCGTGATTGCGTACAGGCTAAAATCGAATGTCTTGCTCCCCATGCTCTTGTTCTCCTCTCCTTCAGCGCTGGGAATACGCGGCTCGCATGCCGATCAAATACACCTGGCACAACGATATCGCGCGGGCCGCATCTTGCGTGCCCTGCACCAAAATCCGCCCGTCCGGGAACAACACCAGCTTCTCCCCCTCCGGCAAGACCGCCTTAACCAGATACGGATTGCTCGCCACCTCGCAGCCTCGCGCGGCCAGCCATTCTTCCGTCGCGGCCAGATCGATGCCGTGATCAGCTTCCATCGTAACTTGAACGGTATCCCGTCCGCACAAGATAGCTGTCGTCGCCTGAGCATCGCCAAGTTTGAGGTAGCCCGCCGTGTTAAGGTCGGAGCGATTCTCGGACATCTGCATCGGATAAGATTGGTGCTGTGAAAGCTCCTGCGACTCGCCTTCAGTCTGCATGGCGCGAGCTCGACTTTGCAGCTTTCCGGCGTCGCGATCGCGATCTTCCGCCGTTTGCGCGCGGCCGCAAATGTCACACTCATGCGAAGGCGATGGAAGCGCCGATTCTCTGATGCGGAAGTTCCACAGATCCCCGGTCACCCACGTGTTCCGAACCGCCTCGCGTCGTCCGCTCAGCCACTTGAGCGCTTCCGCCGCCTGCAGCGCGGCGACCCATTCGACAGCCGGTGCGATGACGCCAATCGTATCGCAGGTGTCCGCGCTGGCATCCGACCCGCCATCTCCGATCAGACAGCGCAAGCAAGCCGTCGCGCCCGGGACGAGCGTCGCGCTCATCCCTTGGGAGCCGGCCACCCCGCCATAGATGAACGGAATGCCTAGCCGGAAGCAGCGCTCGCTCAGCAGCAGCCGCGCCGCCGCATTGTCGGTCCCGTCCAGCACCGCGTCGATGCCGTCCAGCAGCTCGCCAACGTTCGCGTTCGTCACATCGAGCACCCGCGGGTCGATTTCGATCTCGCCGTTGATCCGCCGCAGCTTGCGGGCGGCCGCGACGGCTTTCGGCAGCGAATCCGACGCGTCCTGCTCGTCGAACAGCACCTGCCGCTGCAGATTGCTCGGCTCGACGTAATCGCGGTCGACGATCCGCACGAGACCGATGCCCGCGCGCGCCATATGCTGGGCAAGCGAGGCGCCAAGCGCCCCGCAGCCGACGATCAGCACGC
The DNA here is from genome assembly GCF_042431225.1 of Paenibacillus aurantiacus. Taxonomy (NCBI): domain Bacteria; kingdom Bacillati; phylum Bacillota; class Bacilli; order Caryophanales; family Paenibacillaceae; genus Paenibacillus; species Paenibacillus aurantiacus. The sequence continues at coordinate 439,814 of NZ_JBHMDO010000047.1, forward strand.
CCGCTTGGCCTAGGCGCTGCTGTCCGTTCGCGCCGATAGGTGCGAACCGCGTCTGCCGGGAATAACGATCCGGCCATCGCGGCTGCTCCGCGGGCTTACGCATAGATCGAACTGCCTGCCGCCTTGAAGGCATCGGCCTTCTCCTTCATGCCGGCCTCCACCGCTTCTTCCGTATGTAACCCGTTCGCCTCGGCGTAATCGCGAATATCCTGCGTAATGCGCATGCTGCAGAACTTCGGCCCGCACATCGAGCAGAAGTGCGCCGATTTGGCCGCTTCCGCCGGCAGCGTCTCATCGTGGTAAGACATCGCGCGCTCGGGATCGAGCGATAGATGGAACTGGTCGCGCCAGCGGAATTCGAAGCGGGCTTTGGACAGCGCGTTATCCCGCAGCTGCGCGCGCGGATGGCCTTTGGCCAGATCGGCCGCATGGGCGGCGATTTTGTAGGTAATGACGCCTTCCTTCACGTCCTCCTTGTTCGGCAAGCCCAGATGCTCCTTCGGCGTCACGTAGCACAGCATCGCGGTGCCGAACCAGCCAATCATCGCAGCTCCGATCGCGGACGTAATATGGTCGTAGCCCGGCGCGATATCCGTTGTCAGCGGACCGAGCGTATAGAACGGCGCCTCGTCGCATAGCTCCAGTTGAAGATCCATGTTCTCCTTGATCAGATGCATCGGCACATGCCCCGGTCCCTCAATCATGACCTGCACGTCGTGCTTCCAGGCGATCTTCGTCAGCTCGCCCAGCGTTCTAAGCTCCGCGAATTGCGCTTCGTCGTTGGCATCGGCGATAGAGCCTGGACGGAGACCGTCGCCCAGCGAGAACGATACGTCATAGCGCTTCATGATCTCGCAAATTTCTTCGAAATGGGTATACAGGAAGTTCTCCTTGTGATGCGCCAGACACCACGCCGCCATGATCGAGCCGCCGCGCGAGACGATCCCGGTTACCCGTTTAGCCGTTAGCGGAATGTAACGCAGCAGCACGCCGGCATGAATGGTGAAATAATCGACGCCCTGCTCCGCCTGCTCGATCAGCGTGTCGCGGAACACTTCCCACGAGAGGTCTTCAGCCTTGCCGTCCACCTTCTCCAGCGCCTGGTAGATCGGCACGGTGCCGACGGGCACCGGCGAGTTGCGGATGATCCACTCGCGCGTCGTGTGAATGTTCTTGCCTGTCGACAGGTCCATGATCGTATCGGCGCCCCAACGGGTCGCCCACGTCATCTTCTCGACCTCTTCTTCGATTGAGGAGGCGACCGCCGAGTTGCCGATGTTCGCATTGATCTTCACGTGGAAGTGACGGCCGATAATCATCGGTTCGCTCTCCGGGTGGTTGATGTTGGCCGGTATGATGGCGCGTCCCGCCGCGATCTCGCCGCGGACGAATTCCGGCGACATGCCTTCGCGAATCGCGATGTACTCCATCTCCGGCGTCACGATGCCTTGGCGCGCGTAATGAAGCTGCGTCACGTTACGGCCTTCGCGGGCGCTCAGCGGCTTGCGCGCCAGACCCGGGAACAGCTCGGCGCCGCGCTTACTGGCGGTTTCCTCCGAGTGAAAGCCGTTGTCGAGCGGCTTCACTTCGCGCCCGTCGTACGCTTCGACGTCACCGCGCTCCTCGATCCATGCGCGGCGCAATGCAGGCAAGCCGCGGCGCACATCCGCTTCGTACGTCTCATCCGTGTAAGGTCCGCTCGCATCATACACGCGCACCGGTTCGTTCGGCTCATCGCTGCCGCGCACGGAGCTTGGCGACAATGCGATCTCGCGCATCGGCACGCGAAGGTCGGCGCGGCTCCCTTGTACATATACTTTCCGGCTGCCTGGCAGCGGGGTCGTCAATATCGGCATAATAAAAAACCTCCTAGGCTGGATGTGAAATCCCCTAGGAGGCATGAACAGCAAGTTGAAGCGGACAGGCGCGAACTCACCGCACCTTAATCAGATCCGCTACGAGAATCGTGCATGTCACGCCGCAACCGCCGCTTCCATACAGGAAATCGGCAACGCGATAACGCAACAATGCAATAATGCATCTCGATCTCTCTCGCTTCAACCGATGCGATATCCGGCATGAATGGCCGGTCTGTGCGAACGTTACGCCGTAATCAAGACTCGCCCCGAACGAGGCCGAAGTGGCCGCCGCTAGCGTAGTCGATCCGATCCCGATGCACAAAAAAACCGCTCCGGCGAAGGAGCGGTCTGTTCACGCGGTTCACCTGCAAGCCAGCCGGACCAATCACGTCCCGGCCGCGAACAGGAGCAGTCAAAGCCGGCCGCTGCGCAAGCCGCCGAAGAGGCGTTGCTGCGGGCAGGTATGACGAATTCGCACGCACATTCCCACTTTCCTACGCTGGCATAACCCAGATCAGGTTCGAAGGGACCAAGGCGTTGCTCGCCTTATCTCAGCCCAGTTGGGCGCCCCTAGTGGATTTCATGGTACGACTATACCCCGCGCTTATAAATGCTGTCAACCCTTTTTCTTCCTGCTGCAATGGCTTATTGCTTGCGGTGTACGCCGTACGTTTGGTTCACATTGCCGGCGATCGTCACAGTTACGGAGACGGTCTTCACCGTCCCGTTACTGTATTGGACGCGGAAAACAAAGGTCAGCGGACCGTCCGTCAAGCGCTCGAAACCGCTCTCCCACAGCTCGCCGCTCCATGCGGTCTTAGCCGGGTTATCCGCCGTCAATTGGACAGCGGATCCGTTCATCGTCACGTCCACCCGGACAGCCTTCGTAAGGGTGCCCGTCTCCGTCGTTTGAGCGCGGAGCATGAACTTCTCGCCAGCCCAAAACACGTGCGCTCCCCGCGGTTCGTTCTCGTTGCCGCTCTTCTCGAGGTTGTAGGCGCGTCGCCGCTTGTCCCACTCCTGCGTGTGCTGGACCGATCCCGTCAAACCAAGCGGAAGCACCGCGATCGTCTTGGTGACCACGACAGGCGGCGCCTGGCCATCCGAGATCGAGAGCGTCACCGTGTAATTTCCTGGCTGAACGGCTTTGAAGGCAGGCCCGGCCGTTGTATACGGAACGCTCGTCTCCAGTGGATAGGTCGTCGTCTGGCCGCCAGGCGCGGTCACGCGGTATGTCAGCGACAATCGGTCGCCATCCGGATCGGTTAACGCATGACGCAGCTGAACCGTATCGCCTTCATAGACGGGGCTCGGCGTCCAGTCGAAGTCGCCGGACGGAGGGTCGTTCGTCACGATCGTGAAGTATTTGGGCGAGCTCCAACCGCTCCAATCGTAGCCGTCGAAGACACGCGTATTCACATGGAGCAGCGTCTTCTCCGGCAAATTCACCGTCGGCGCGAACTGTCTCTGGCCGCCCGATCGAATGCCCGTATCAGCGATCACCGTGCCGTCCTGTCTGGAGATTCGAAGATGGAATTGCGACTGTGCATCCCCGTCTGGATCGCTGTACGTCCATTCGAAGAGCGGACGCAGCTCCTTCACCACGATTGGAACTGCCGGATTCGCGCTGCCCGGGTTCGTCACTTCGGCAGATGGCAGGCGGTTCACGATCGTAATCAGCCTGGTCGCCTCCGCGCTTTGGCCCGTGGAATCCTCGACCACCTGGCGAATCCGGAACATACCGAGCGACGTGAACGTCTTCGACCAGGTGGTGCGGGAAGTGCTCTGCAGCGTCTCGGTCTCGCCAGCTCCCGATCTCGATACATAGTACGCATGCGGCAGTCGTTCTCTGCCGCCGTCCTCCTTATCGTAGGCCGTGGAGGAAATAATGATGGCCGCGCCGCGATGCGTCTCGATCGGATTGGCTGTAAAGCCGGGGACCGGCGGGTCATCAGGGGCCGGCAGGCTTGTGATGGACAGGTACTCGACGTGATACTCGCTCCATGCCCCGTACTCGTCCTTGACGGCCATGCCGATCTCGTACGTCCCCGTCTCCGTCGGCGTCACGAGTTTCTTGGCCGCGTATGTGCCGCTAGGAGCTAGATAATAAAACCGTTTCTCCATAATGCCGCGATTGACCTTGTAATCCATGCCCGTGTTCTCGAGCGAATAGTCCGAGGAGCTCGAATAGCGGTCCGGATCGCGGCTGCGGTCCGTCCACGTGATGTATCCCTCTCCCCCTTGCGCCACGTCGAAATCCGCGATCGGCCGTCTGTGGACCGTAATCATCTGTTCGAACGTATTCGAGGATTTCCGATAACTGCCGAACACTTGGCTCGGATAAAGATAATCGGGGTTCGGGTCATCCTTCGCTCGAAGCAAGATGGCGTAATCGCCAACCGCATCAAAGGCCAGCTGGGCATTGGCAAAGGTCTTGCCGTGCAGCTTGGATACGCCTTGGTTGCGGATAAAGCGAGGCGTGTGGCGCACCGACCAATCATATTGCCCGCCTGCTGCCGGATCGTTCTCCGGATCGGAGAAGACGATGTCGCCGTACCGAATATCCGCTTTGGCCGCGCCTTCATCCCAGATCGCATAGGCGCGAGACCATGGCGAGACGCTGTCCAGCGTTTTGTAGAAGATGCTGCCAAGCGTGACGTACGATTTATCGCTGAAATAACCGAACTTCCCTTCCGCATACGTCGCGTCCTTAGCCGTCAGAATCGGCGTATTGTTCAGGAAAACCTCGATTACTTCGCCCGACATCCGGACTTTCAGCACATAATCCTTTTGACTCTGGAACGGATAGGATACGCTGTCCAGCACCGTGCGGACGCCGGATTTATACACCGCCAAGGCCAATGACCGCCCGTCGCTCTCGACCGCGTAACGCTGCGTCGGACTGCTCATCCGGAAGGAATATCCGAACCATTCGTCGTCGTATGCAATGTCACGGATATTAAACGTAAAACGCGATTCAAAGTCTTTCAAGACCGTTGATGTCGGCGAAAAGAATTGGCCGTTCGTGAACGATTTGACGATCGCAGGCGTTGTAGACGGCTGCCCAACGGAAATATTGAGGTAGACGTAATCCTGCGGGTTGTCGCAGCCCGTGCATGGAATACCAGAGAAAGAGGCAAATACGCCGTCCTGAACATATTCCCCGTAGACCTGCGAGGTAAAGTTACATGGGGCTCCGGCTTGGCCAATTGTCGTCCCATTCCGATCCACAACCTCATGATATCCATAACGGACGTCTGGGTCATAGCTTGTACACACGTTCGTTCGGTTGGTTCGGTTACCTTCGATCGTGACTGTCGAACTTTCGCTGTAACTCGTCCGCCCGTTGGTCCAGTCTATGTAGTATTGCGGGCCGAGCCGTTGATTTGGGCCGCCGTTGTAATAATACTTCTTGAATTCGTCGTTACTTGTTCCGTCGTTCAAGGTCTTTTTGACCGCACCTGTAGACGTATTAATGACCTTCAGCTCCGCCATCATGTTCGGGATCACATTGCCTGGGCTGGAGTAATAGTCGTAATAATATTTGGCGTAGAGCTCGCCGTTGATTGGATCCAGTGCCAGAGATGCCATTTGCTCATAGGTCATCATGTAGACGCTCGTGTAACCGGCTTGCATCGTTGTGCCGACTAAGCCCCCCGATGGTCTTGTGTCCGAGGGCTGCAAATATACGCGCCACATGAGCTTGCCGGCTGCGCTGTATTTGGCCACGTTCAGATCGGGCATGCCGCGCAACCCATTGTACGAATATTGGCCGTAGTACTCGTATTGATACCAGTTACCCGCCGCATCGAAGAATGGTTCGCTGGCCGGCCGGTAATAGAGGCGCTCCGTCTCTATATTGTTTTTGGCATAATCGTATTTCGGAGCAGGGGCGGTTTGGGCGCTATGGAAGGTTACGCTTAGGTCGGTATTGATCTTGTACCAGTACTGAAAAATCTCTCCCCCCTTGACATAATAACGGCCGCCTTGTACGAGCATGCTTGTGCCGATGCCTTTGACAAACGATTCGGTCGTATAGCCATTGTTAATGGTCAAACCGTTGTCTGTTCTAAGTTTATTCAACTGCTGCTGGTAGGCGGGGGTATCGATCGAACTGCGCAGTTCTTTACCCGTAAAGGCATCGTAAACCACAAGTTCCTCATAATAGTAGGACTGCCGATCATAGCGACCATACCATTTGCGCTTGGCATAAATATAGCCGTCTGCCAGCTTCCAGTCGGAGAAGTATTGCGGTTCCATACTCACCTGGATGTCTCGGTTGTTGGAGTCTTGCATGGTCATGACTCGGTAATTTGGCATCCGCAGCACAAAAGCGAACGGGCTGCCATTGGTGTATTCTCTTGAGACGGTGCCCCACGATCCATAGGTAACTTTAATCGGGCTAAGCTTCTTCGGATCGAGCGCATAAATCTTGGAAGAATAATAAGGCGAACCACTCGTGTCAAAGGATTGCAAATACGTGCTGAAATACACGTATTTTTTGTTGGAATAGAGCTTGCCCTCTTGGCTATAATCTCCGCCATCGAACCGGATGAACTGCTTCGAATCCGGATCTAGCAACGGGGATGAGAAGGTGGACGTATTGCCCTCAACCGAGCGCCAAGGAGAGAGACGGTTCGGACCAAACCCGTTATCATTCATAATGAGCGTCTCATAGGAATTGTAGGTCTTCCCGCCGCCACCGAATATAGTGGAGCTGATCCGGTAGTTTTTCATGTCCTGCGTCCCGAAGTTGCGTCCTTCCAATCCGACAAGCTTCTTGCCCTGTACTTCCCATAGGTTGGCCGCACTGTATACCGGTTGGTTCGTGTTCGTGACATATAGCGGCTGCTTCATGATCTCGGCAGGCGTCAGCTCCGTGTAGCCGTCCAGGTCCGGATTCGGGTTCTTGCCTTCCACCGTGAAGCTGACTTCAGGCGCTTGATTCACGACATCCATAGTCAGCGTGGTTACGACTTCGTCCTCCGTATCGTCGAATTTCCCGTAAGCCTCCGTGACTTTCGCATAAAAGAGGTATTTACCGACTCGAGACGGAGTGAACGTCGTCTTCTCCAGCGTGCCTGCATGCGATTTCCATGCATCATCGGCAAAACCATTGTTGTTGGCGTCGTACTTATACTTGTATAAGGCTTTCACGATCGGATCGCCGTCCGGGCTCGTCGAGCGATTCAAGATTTCGGCCGTCTCGCCGCGAATGGCGACCGGCGGCACGCCAAGTTTGGCGATAGGAGGCAAATCCGGTTTGACGGTAATCGTGCAATAAGCCGGCTCGAGTGACTTCAACCCGTTGGCATCGTACACGTAAAGTCCCACGGTTACGGTGATGTTGGACGATGTGCCGTTGAAGTAGCCCGAAGTTTTCTTGTTCATCCATTCGTCGCGAGAATGGTTGATCGCGATGCCGAGCGGACTGTAGCTGCGGCTTGAATCGAATGCGCTATCCGGAATTGGATGATTCTCGATGACCGTTGCCGGGCAGCCAATGACCGGGACCGGGTTAGGCGGCACAACATTGATATAGGTACATGCTGTAGCGGTTGCGCCCCATTCGTCGCGCATTTGGCCGCAGACATTATGCCAGCCCAAGGTGTCCATCTTTATCCCATGCTGGCCGTTGCCGTATTCGATACTCTTCGATGGGATTGACTTAATGAAGTCGGACCCTGCCGAAAAGTTGAAGCCCATGAAGTACAGGGAGTCCCCATCCGGATCGCTCGGCGTGGGTACCGTTGGATCTTCGAGAAAGACGAGATCCAGCGTTGTCCCGGCGATGACTTCATGTATGGCCGTTTTGGTATCGTTGGGCCGCGTGAAACCGACTTGGAAGGTTGGCGGACCGTTCTTAGTTGGTCCCGATACATGTAAGCTCTTCGGTCCGATCCAGCTGCTTTCGCCGCAGCTTGTCTTGATTTTCATGTAGACACTGTGGTTGCCAACCCCAATAACCCAAGGGTAATGGCCAAAGGAAAAGGAGGAGTCTGTCGTTTGGCCAGCAACGTCAGGTCCGATCCACGTCCCGCTGCGTTCGATCTTAAATGAATGCGAGATGTAAGAGCAGCCGTTCAATTGAAATTCCTTCGGACGGAGCTGGAAGGAATCCTTGTAGGCAATAGATTCCGGCACGACATCGAAGTCTCCTGTGAAGCTCTGCGCTGCCTGATAGTAGAAGGAGACGTAAGCTTTCTTCTGCGTCGTGCTCAGACTCACGTTAATCTTGTTCCCGGTGCCGACAGTGTCGTCATAGCGGATGTACGACAAGCTTGAACCATTTATGGACCCGTACTGGGGATCGGCATTAAATTGTTCGGTGTAAGGGAGAGAAGCGATGGGTTTAATCTCCTCCTTCTCCATTTTGTACGTTCCAGTCGAACCGTTCCTCACCATATGCCGAATGCTGATTTGCGCATCGCTTACGACCTCATACACGAGATGCAAATGCATGCGTTGAAAATCGCCGGCATTGTACTTGAATGTACCAAACGGTCCGCTGGTGTATGTCCCGGTTGTGCTCGGTTCCGTGCCGGTCGTCGTCTTGCGGTAGCCAACGTATTGGTATCCGCTGGCATTCGGAATGGTAGCTGTATACGATTGGCCCTCGGCGAGCTTATCGACATGGTTCTTGAATGGGACCGGATCGAGGCTCGCGCCAGTTGTCGTGAAGTGCTGGACGTCTACCGCCGCTCCGGTTTCGTAGTAGAAATTGATGTATTTCGTGTCATACGTTCCGTTATAGGTAAATGAGCTCGGCTTGCCTTCGGTGATCGAGCCGCCGGAAGGGGCGGTTTCATTTTGCTCCTTATATCCTACGTACGTATACTTCGAGCTTGTTCCCGGTACGGCGGAATATGGTTTATTCACCTCCATGGACCTCGATTCGGCGTTCGTTTGGCCAGTGAATAGGTGGTCGATATTGGCGCCATCTGTGGTGAAGTGGTGGACTTCTAGGGAACCGTCAAGGGTGAATTCGAAGACTATAGGAAAGTAGTAGCGATATGCTTTTACATTCGGTGAAAAATCATCGGGATTTAATTCCCTTGTTATTACATTGTAAGGCTCGTCGGCTGTTAGAATCCCTCGCATGGTAGCATCAAATGTAACGGAGCTTCCGTTTATTACCTTGCTTCCTGTCTTGATGGAAGGCCTGGATTTCGCTATACCGACCCATTTGGCATAGTTTGAATAAGACTCCCCTGATCGAGATCGTTGGAATAGGTCGGCGTCAGTTGTTGCATTGAAAGGGATGATATCTACATCTCTTACAGTTCGGCCTGGGAAAGAAAAGCTATAACCCAGGTGAGTCATTACGACTTCTTCGTCTTTACCAATTCCATTGACCCATTCGCCTTGGGAATTTGTCCATACTTCGTACGACATAAAGCCAACGGCATACCTCTCGGTGGGGCCGCCGCCATTCTTTACAGGAGTTATATATGAGTTCCCGCCAATTTGTCCGTTAGCATCCACCATTTTTAGTCCGTAAAAAAAATTAAGAATTAGTGATGTGATTAGTATGATGTTGAGGCCAGTTTTAGTCTGTCGCAATTAATGCCTACCTCCAAGGGTTTTTCAACATTACCATAGTTTCGTATCCCATGTGGATCCCTACATAACTTACTTTCTTAATGGACATCTCTTTATAGTCCCGATCGTTTTTATCCAAATCACTTCTATCTACAATTGGATAGTAATTCAATCGGTACCCATTTTCAGGATAGCGTAAATATGTTGGGGAATACCGATTTCTGAGAGTTTCTTTCGGTCCAACAAAATAGAGATTGGTTACGGCGATTCCTGTATCGGTAGAGCTGACACGAATATATGACGCGCCTTTATTATCCTTTGCTAAGTCCAGTCTATAAAAGGTTGTTCCTTGGAATTGAAAAGGGAAAGCTTCTTGATTGATAATTGTCACCTTGTTAATTTGTTTTCCGGTATCGGTAAGCATACTAGGGCTGTCCTTGAAGTATTTGAGGTATGGCTGAAGACTACTAGCATCTGGTGCAATTTTCTTGAATTCTGGTACTTCTTTGCTGCCAACCCACACAAATTTAAGAGTTGAATCCCATTCGACAGATACGTTTAGCAGGTTGACTACTTGGAGGGGAACGAGAATTCTTCCGCTTTCGGACTGAACGGTTTCGTTAAGCTCTACAGACTTTCCGTTTACAACAGCGATCTGACTTCCGATCGTCAGCAGAATATTAGTTTTAATATTATTTATCTGAAGTGTTTTTCCTGAAAGGGCGAAGTTGACTCCGAGTTTTTCCCCGATGAAGCGAATGGGGACCAAGACGGCACCATTAGATATCTTCGGTTGAACATCTGATGATAAAACACGAGCGTTAAACAATACTTTTACCGGCATATTCGAACTAACGATTTTGGGAAGTGCAGCCGATGCTTGACCCGCCCCGAACGACCCGATTGTAGCGCCGAGCAATGCAGCTGCTGCGACCGCCTTCAATGTATTTCTCATTTTGTTCATCCTCTCGTATTAGCGGTTCTTTTACCGATAGAACCCGTTATGTAGTTAACACGTGTTTAGTCGCGTCCTGGCTGTCGTCTATTTCCCAAGTTCAGCCAATAAAGCCGACGCCTTCCCGCCGTTAGCCTCGACCATAAAATCAATAGATTCGATGTTCTTTTGCGTAAGAACAAAAGCGGCATTGGTCGTCAGGCTCTCCCCTGGCCCCAGCCGCCAGGCCATAAGCAATTCAGGGCTGTTCAAAGCCTGAAGGTATTCCTTCTTGACCGACGTCGCCGGAAGCGCAACCCTCTTGTCGCTATTGATCAGAAAGGCAAACTTCGGCGTAAAATCCTGATAATCGAATCCAATACTCTTATCCGTTTGATTGCTCAAAGTGAGCTGTACGTTGGCTAAATAATAGGGCGTTCCAAAATAGGACAGCTCATACTGCTTCTGCAGCTCTCTAGCTTCCGCCGAATCAATCGGATAAATCTCGAACTTGCCTACCGTGGCGCTAAATCCACCAGAGTCGACCGTAACCGGCAACGGTTTGGCCTGTACCAGCTTATAGCGTGCGTAATTGTTCTCCTTCGCGGAGATAAAATAGACCGTTCCCGTCCGGGCATACCACTGGACGTTGTATCCCAGCGCTTCTCCGATATATCGTGCCGGTAAATAGGTGACGCCATTTCTAGCAGAAGCGACCGTATCCATGACGACTTTCTTTCCATCCACGAGCAGGTATTTCTGCCCAAGAGGCACATCAATTTTCTTTGTAGCAGACGCAAGTCTTGCATGCTTGGTCTTCACGTCATAACTGACCTGAATCCCACTCAACGCCCGCTGAACATGACGCAGCGAAACAAGGTTTCTCCCGTCCATGTTGATGTATGGCGCTTCGGCGGCGGAATTCGCGAGCACCTTCGTCCCATCCACGTTCAACGTCACAGACCGTGGCTTGGCCATGGCACCAGACGTAATCGCGATCACCGCAGAACAGCACATTACAAGCAGCGTCCCTCGAGTTAGCCGTCTTCTCTTTTTCTCCCAATCGCCCCCACAACTAGATTCATTCAGCTGACAGACTAGCATCACAAGAAGATTCCGATCCCATCGAATACGCGGTTTTCTCTTTCCGTACAAAACTCTTTCAAATTCCTCCATCACATTCTACCACCACTTCTTTCCTATAGCGACATATAATGACAAAAAAGCACCCGCCAATACGCCCAAAACGAGCCTATCAGCAGGTGCTTCCTGTCCGCAGTCCTATAACGTTATACCTATGTTGCTCCCATCATACCGCACGACCTTACTGGAAGCAAGACCCAAAATCAAGCGGATCTCGTATATAAACGCCAATTTCCTTTAACGAATACGACCGCCTATACCTGTTCGAACCCGCTCTCCCTCAGCAATGCCAGCCATCGCTGGGCGGAATGCTCCCACGTAAACGCGTTCTCTACCCGCTCCCGGCTCTTCAAGCCCATGAACAAGCGCAAATCTTCGCTTCGCAGCAGCTCCAGCAGCCGCTGTTCCAACTCGTACTCAACGAACTCGGGCGAGACGAGAAAGCCGGTTACCCCGTCCTCGATAATCTCTTTCATCCCACCGGCGCGGGTGGCGACGACGGGCAAGCCGGAGGACATTGCTTCGACGTTGACGAGGCCGAACGCTTCCCGATTCGCGGAAGGCACGACGGCGATATCGGCAGCGATAAACCAGTCCGATACTTCCGTATGCGGCACATAAGGAACGAACTTGACATGGTTGCGATACTTGGCGCCAAGTCGTTGCAGCATCCGCGTGTAAGCGGTCGTTCGGCTAGAGCCATAGAAAGCCCCGCCCACAATGACGAGCAGCACGGAAGGATGCTGCTCGATGAGCCGGGGCAGGATGCGAAGGAGATGATGAACGCCTTTGATGGGGATTAGCCGGCCTAGAAACATCACGACGCTGCGCCCTTCCCATCCTCTCGCCGCCCGAAGGGCATGGCGTCTCGCCGCGCCTTCCGGCGTGTGCTGGGACGGGAACCGCGCAAGATCCACGCCGGGATAGACGACGCTGACTTTACAGGCTGCCCACGGCACTCTGCGTATGACGTCATCGCGCAGAAATTCGCTGTTGACGATAATGCGCTCGGCGAGCGCGAAACTTCGCTCCAAATGGCGGCGGGTAATCGCTTTGCCGCTAATGAAGGTGGAAGAGTGCAAATGCAGCCAAACCCGGCTTCTCGGCCGTCGTTTCTTCAGGCGCAGCACGTATATAGGGCGGTTCTCGACTTCGATGATATCCGGCTCAAGCCGCATCAATGACGATTGCACATGCGCCATATATTTGCGCTTGTCAGCGCCCGGGTAACGGATGCAGCGCGCCCCATTCAGCATCCCGCTGCGAGCAAGCGACCGGCCGCTCCGGCCATAGATAGTTGCATCGATCGTCGGCACCAGCCGCGGCACGAGCTTCTCCACGACGCGCTCCACCGAACCGCCGTTCGGCGAAGGCAGCGGGAAAGCTCCTGGCGTGACAAATGCGATGCGAGGACGTGTCATGACGGAATCAGCTCCTTCTCGCATAGCTAGCTCGTTTAGCTTACGAAGCTGTCCATCATATGGAAACGGCGACTCCCTATAGACTCGCAGAGTTCGGCTTTTATCCCGCGTAACTAATGCCCTATCTATCGCTCTATTCTCCCGGATTCCTCGTCATTTCCCCCGTTTGCCCATCGATTCCATCAGCCGGCTGAAGCCGAATACCGCCAAATATGCCGACCCGCCCAAGAACAGCTCATTCAGGAAAATTTCGTGCACCGTGGTCATCAGCACCTCGTCGTCGACGATGATTTCGATCACCTTGCCGCCGCTGACCGCCACGACGATCGCATAGGCGACCAGCGCTGCCAAATTAGCAGCCGACCGCCAAATGCCTCCCAGTTTGCGCAGCAGAAACACGAGAGCCCCGCCGATAACGGTGCCGATCAGTACCAACCATTCCATCCTATCACCTCTATTCGCCAGCATAGGCAAAAGGGTGAAGGAACAAACCTGTGCCACGGTCCATCCAGGAACGAACGACGGCCATTCTGGTTAAGCCTGCTTATGCGCCACGAGTTCGCCGCAGCGTCCACATAGCTAAATAACCATGAATTCCATGATCATCCAAACATTGGGTTTCCAGCTCAGGCCATGATCAAGTCCCAGAATGTATTGATTAAACATCCGCGATATGTCAAACTAGTCGAAGTACGGCAAGCATCATCGTTTGAACATAGGAAGGACGTGAACGACGGGCATGACCAAATGGCTGCTCCGATCCATGACCGAGCTCAGCTCCCGCAAGTGGATCTCGCAAATTACCGGACGATTCGCGCAATCGTCTGCCAGCCGGCGCTTTATACCGAAATTCGCTGCCATGTACGGCATCCGCGTCGAAGAAGCCGAGAAGGCATTGCATGAATATAGCTCGCTGAACGAATTTTTCACCAGAAGGCTGAAACCGGGCATGCGCTTGATCGACGCCGCAACCGAAGCGGTCGCAAGTCCCGTAGATGCGCTCATTACAGGCGCGGGACCGATCGAAGCCGGTACCATTCTGAATGTGAAAGGTCAGGATTACACGGTGGACGAGCTGCTCAATCGCTCTCCCCGTACCGAGAACTACAAGCATGGCTATTATATCGTGCTCTACTTGAGTCCGACGGATTATCATCGCATCCATACCCCCGTGACCGGCGCCGTCGTCGAGCGCGAGCACGTGCCGGGCAAAGTATATCCGGTTAACGAATTCGGTCTCCGCCACATGAAACGGGTGCTTAGCCGCAACGAACGCCTGATTACGTATATCCGTTCGGATGCAGGCGAGATGGCTGTCGTCAAAGTCGGCGCTATGAACGTTAGCAGCATCAAATACGCAGAGCCCCGCCGCGACCAAGTCGAGAAAGGCGACGAGCTCGCATATTTCGAATTCGGATCCACCGTCGTCCTTCTCACCGAAGACGACACTTTCATCCCGCGCGAAGATCTGAAGGTGGGACTGAAGGTACGGATGGGCGAACGGCTTGGCGTACTCGTCGGGAATTAACGGCCGCGCGTTTCCCTCTATCCTCATGAAAAAGCCGCCTGAACGCAGCAGCCGAATCTTCCGGTTGCCGTCCAGGCGGCTTTCTCTCTATCAGCCTTCGCCGAACAGCGCGATCGCCGCGGCTTCGATACCGGCGACGCCTTCCACGATCAACTCCTCGCCCAAATGCGCGAAGCCGAACAGCGCGCAGCGCGTATCCGGGCCTTCTGATCGGTCGTCTACCCCACCGGCGGCGTCCGGCCAATCCGACACGCCTTTGAGCATATGTTCCACCCAGTACCGCGATCCGTCCGTCCACCCGATGCCCTGCTCTCCACATGCCTCCTTCAGCCGGTCGTAATCCTCCGGTCGGCCAAGCCAATACGCAAACAGATGCAGTCCGGCATCCGTATCGACGAACGTGAACCAGCGGGACAGACGCTTGCTCATCTCGCGCCGCAGTCGATGCAGCCTTCGGCCGCTGACCCGCCGGATGCGTCGGATATGACGATCATAAGCGCCGCTCGTGATGAATGCGGCGAGCGCCCGCTGCGCCTCGGGAGCGCTGGACGACGGCTCGAACAACATTTTCGCCCGGCGGAACGGTTCCACCAGCAGCTCCGGCAGCAGCGCGTACCCGATCCGCTGCTCGCCGAGCATCGTACGGGAGAACGTGCCAATATAGACGACGCGGTCCTCGCGGTCCTGCGCCTTGAGCGGTTCGTTCGGACGGCCGCTCCAGCGGAATGTGCTGTCGTAATCGTCCTCGATGACGACGGCGCCCTGCCGGGAAGCCCAGTCCAGCAGCGTCTTGCGCCGGTCCGATGACAGAACGGCTCCAGTCGGAAAATGGCGTGTCGGCGTCACGAACAGCAGACGGGCCTTCCACTCCGCCGGCACGATGCCCTCGCCGTCCACGCGCGCGGGTACAAGCCTCCCTCCCGCTGCCTGAACCGCCCTTACGATGCCGCCATAGGTCGGGTTCTCGATGACGGCCGCGTCTCCCGGGCTTAACAGCAGCATCGCGAGCAAGCCAATCGCCTGCATCGATCCGTTCGTCAGCACGATACGCGACGCATCCGCCCGAATGCCCCTCTCTCGCCGAAGCTGGACGGCAATGGCTTCGCGCAGCGGATAGTACCCTTCGCCCGGCAAAGCGTTCCGCTTGCCACCCGCTCCTCGGACTTCCGCGTACATCGCTTTCTTCCATTCCGCTTCGGGAAATAAGTCACGCGCATGGCCATTCGTCTCGAAATCGATGCGCAGCCGCGACCGATGACGGTTGTGCTCCGCATACCCGGCGGCCTGTAGACGCTCCCCCCATGAGGATAATCGAATTGGCGCGGCGTCCTCCTCTTGTTCCGCCTTCTTCAGGCTGGCGCCCGCTGGCCGATAAGAGACGAAGGTCCCGCTGCCCGCCTCCGTCCGTACATAGCCATCTGCGTACAGCATGTCGTAAGCTTGATTCACAGCTCCCCGCGACAGCCCGTATTCGGCCGCGATCGCCCGGCTGGAGGGCAATCGCATCCCCTCTCGCACGAGGCCGCTGACGATTGCGTCCCGTATCGCCTGGTAAAGCGCCTCCGTCTTACGTCCGTATGCCACGTAATAGCGTTCATATCCCGGCCGAACATTCATGACCTCCAACCTCCGCCCCTAACTGGTACATTAAAATCACTCTAGATTGGATCTTTTTAATTGTCAATGTTCGCGGTACGATCGCTACTAACGAATCTAGAGAGGATGGCGGGGCCATGCGAAGACAAGAATTCCAAATGCAGCAAGAACAAGAAGAAGAGATCACGTCGTTTCTCGAGGAGATGAGCTTTGGCTTTCTTGGCCTCGTAGACGAGGACGGAACGCCGATCGTCACGCCGCTTAATTATGCGTACGCCGGAGGCAAGCTGTATTTTCACGGCAGCCGGATCGGCGAGAAAATGACTGCCCTGCGCGGGGGTTCGAAGACGACCTTCGCCGTCGCCAAAGAATACGCCGTTATTCCGTCCTACTTCTCAGACCCGCTGATGGCTTGTCCGGCGACGAGCTACTTCAAATCCGTCCGCATCGACGGCGAAGCCTTCATCGTCGACGACCCGCGCGAGAAGGCGTTCGCGCTCGAAGCGCTTATGCGCAAGCTCCAGCCCGAAGGGGGCTATAAGCCAATCGACGCCGACGATTCCGATTACGCGTCGCGGTTGAAGGGCGTCGCGGTCGTTCGGATAGATCCCGTTAACGTCATCGGTAAATTCAAGTTCGGTCAGAACTTGAAGCCGCAGCCTCGCCATGCCATCGAGAACGGATTGCTCGAGCGCGCTAACGAATATGACGCCGAGACGGTGGAGCTCATGCGACGTTACTGCCCGGCCCACCAGCAGCCGTTTGACTGAACCGCATGACGAAAAAGCCCGCCAAGGTCTTAACGGACCTCGGACGGGCTTTTGCCGGTATATTGCTTGAATTGGCGGCTGAAGAAGAAAATGTCCCGGTACCCGAGCGCATCGGCCACCTCGGTCACGTTCATTCCCGCATGCATCAGCAGATGCTGCGCGCGTTCAATGCGGGTTCGGATCATGTACGTCTGTACGGAGACGCCGACGATGTCTTTGAATTTGATCGAGAAGTAACGCGGCGACAGCTGCGCGCGAAGCGCCAGATCCTCTACCCGGTGCGCCGCGCCGGGATTTTGCCGGATGAAGTTCGCAATTTCGTGAATCGCTTCGGTCAGCTGGTTGCTCGCCTTGCGTTCTACTGGGCCTGTGCCGATAATATCGTCGCGCAATAGCAGAATCATCAGCTGTTTCAGAATCAACTTCGCCTCTTCTTCGGCCGCATACGTGTTCACGAGGAACAGCCGGACGTATCGCGAGAGCAAATGCTCGAAATCGACCGTCTCGGCCAACACGCGGTACGGCTCTGGCACAAGCGTTGCCGGTTCGCTGACGTCGAAGTGAATATAAGTGAGAATAAGCGGCTTCTGCGGATTATGCGTCGCGCTTGTATGGTCGCCTGGCCGGAAGAGAAAACAGCTGCCTTTTCCAACCTGGAACGGTTCATCGTTAAGCACGACTTCCCCTTCGCCGCTCCAGACATAGAATAAATCATAATTGGCCATCGGCTTTTCGCGTTTTTGCCATTTCCAGCCGGGCTCGCATACGATTTTAGCAAAGGCGGGTTTTAAGATATAACTTGATGGCGGAAGACGAAGCACCGCGAAAATTCCTCCAATCCGTTCGGTCGTTCATGTCGATGTCATTCTACACCGGGCCGCCGCGATTCGCAAGGGATCGACGTAACGGCAACCGATAGGCGCGAACATTCCATGAAAAATTGCGAAGCTTATGCTTCCGATGCAGCATTTTCTCGAAATTGTTCGTAAAGCGAACATTCATTGAGAAAATTATGCTTACGAAGCCCGCAATTTTTCGTTTATGTTCGTAAAGCGAACATTCCATGAAAAATTGCGAAGCTTATGCTTCCGATGCAACATTTTCTCGAAATTGTTCGTAAAGCGAACATTCATTGAGAAAATGCTTTGAAATGTTAAATATTTATCAATTTTCGCCCTTCTTTCATGAGCTTCCGCCTTGAAATAGTGATATAATATCACCTAAATGGTTTTCAACCTGGGAACCCAAACCTACGAACCAATTTGTGGAAGGATGGAATGAGTGCAATGAACCCACTTGCCCAACAGCTGAACGCGACGATCGAACGTGAAAATCCGCACATTTACGCGATGTTGTCGTCCCTCGGCAAAGCGATTTATTTTCCGAAAGTCGGCATCCTAAGCCAATCCGCGGAAGCGAAATCGAAAGCGAAGAAGTTCAACGCCACAATCGGCATCGCGACCGAAGGCGGCCAGCCGATGCATCTGAAGGTCATTCAAGATACGTTGTCCGCGTACAATCCGAAGGACATTTACGAATATGCGCCTCCTGCGGGCAAGCCCGAGCTGCGCGCAGCCTGGCGCGAGAAGATGATCAAAGAGAACCCTTCGCTCACGGGCAAAAGCTTCGGCAATCCGGTCGTCACGAACGCGCTGACGCACGGCCTTAGCATCGTGGCCGATCTGTTCGCCGACGCCGGCGACGCCCTGGTCATTCCGAACAAGAACTGGGAGAACTACGAGCTCACCTTCGGCATCCGCCGCGGCGCCGAGATCGTCGAGTACCCGCTGTACAACGAAGAAGAGCGCTTCAATAGCGCCGGTCTTCGCGAAGCGCTGCTCGCGCAGAAGAGCAAAGGCAAGGCGATCGTCGTCCTCAACTTCCCGAACAATCCGACCGGCTACACGCCGAACGCGAAGGAAGGCGAAGAGATTGTCGCCGCGATTCGCGACGCCGCCGAAGCCGGCGTGAACGTCGTCGTCGTGACGGACGATGCCTACTTCGGTCTCTTCTTCGAAGACTCGCTGCAGGAATCGCTGTTCGGCAAGCTGGCCGATCTGCATGAGCGGGTTCTGGCGATCAAGGTCGACGGCGCAACCAAAGAAGAGTACGTCTGGGGCTTCCGCGTCGGCTTCATCACGTTCGCCAGCGCATCGGAGTCGCTGCTTGCGGCGCTCGAACAGAAGACGCTGGGCATTATTCGCGCCACGATCTCGAGCTGTTCGCATCCTTCCCAGACGTTCGTCCTCCACGCGCTGCAATCGCCGGAATTCGAAGCGCAGAAGGCCGAGAAGTTCAACATCATGAAAGGCCGCGCCAACCGCGTCAAGGAGCTGCTCGACAGCGGACGTTACGGTGACGTATGGGGTTATTACCCGTTCAACTCCGGCTACTTCATGTGCTTGAAGCTGAAAGACGTCACCGCCGAGACCGTCCGTCAGCGCCTGCTCGACGAATACGGCATCGGTACGATCGCCTTGGGCGAGACCGATCTGCGCGTCGCGTTCTCCTGCATCGAAGAGCCATACCTGGAAGAGCTGTATGACTCGATCTACAAAGCCGTGCAAGACGTGACCGTGACGAGCAAATAAATACATGAATCAATAAAGCCGCTGATCCGGATGCCCGGACAGCGGCTTTATCTTGTTATGAAGTTACCATAGCCGTTAGGACGCGGTCTCGGTCACAGCCTCCGTAGAGGCACTGTCCGTCGCGGCCTCATCCTGAATGCTGCCTGCGTTCCCGTCCGTAGACGTCGCGTTATCCCCGCCCGATTCGGCCGCTTTCTTCGCTTTCTCGGCTTCTTGGGCTTTGCGCGCCTTATCCAGCGCCTGCTGCCCGCTCAATTCGATTGCCTGCAGCGCCTCGTCCAAGGTTTGGCTGCCCGCTTGTACCGCCTTCAGCTCCTTCTCCGCATTGTCGAAGAACGGTGTATAGAACTCTCCCGGAATGTTGGTGTTATAATCGTTCGATTCCCGAGGCTTCAGCGCGTAGAACGGCTCCAGATTTACGTCGCCCTTCACCTTGTTCTTGTTATACTGCGTGCGTGTCAGCAAGCTGCCGCTCTGCGTCCGCGAGAGCAGCTTCGCCGCCTGGTCGCCGTTAATATATTTGACGAGCTGCCAGGCCGCCTTCGGATTCGCCGCCTTGGCGTTCACCGCATAGATTTCCGACAGATCGAGCGTCGTGCCCGTGCCTGGATTGGCCGGATCGACCGGCTCCGTCAGCAGCCCCCATGTGAACGGCTTATAGTCCTTATTGTAATCGCCTGCGCGGCTGAGCTCGTCCATGTAATAGGAGCCGTTCATCGTCATCGCGGCTTTGCCGGACAGGAACTTGTCCCGTTCCATGTAATTCGAATAACTGCCGTCCCCCGACGTGTTGCCTTCCAATTCGGGCGAATACAGCGCGCCGGATTTGACCGCGGATAAGGTCATCTCGTACACGCGTTTCCAGCCGTCCGTGTGAATCGAGATTTTCGTCGCGGCGGGATCGATGTAACGGAGTCCCTCCGTATTGCCGATCATCATGCCCATGTTCGTCAAATTCCCATACCCATATGAGAACCCGTACACCCGCTCCTTCTTGTCGCCGCCCGTCGGGAACCGTTTCGCCAGCTCGAATACCTCCTGCCAGCTCAAACTCTTGTCTGGCAGCGGCACGCCGTACTTATCGAATAAGTCCTTATTGTAGAATAGCGCCTGGCTGTAGAAGAATGGAGACAGGCCATACAGCTTGCCGCCGCCTTTCTCCTTCATCCGCTCTACAGCGGCAGGCAGCAGATCGGCGCTCTTGAAGTCTTCTTCCTCCAGCATCGCATCCAGCTCGGTCAGCTTGTTCTCTTCGGCGAACTTCACGTATTGATCCATGCTGAGCATGAGGACGTCGGGCTGCTCTTTCTCGATGAAATCCGCGAACGCCTTCTCGTAATCCGTCACGCCCTCGCCGTAGAGCGAACGCATGCTTAACACTTCAATCTCGACGTTCGGGAACTTCGTGTTGAACAAATTGCCGTATTGCTGGAAAAACCACGATTCGTCATGCGCCATCACCTTCAGCGTCCCGGCTTCCTCCTCGTCCATCGAGAAGGCGGAGTCATTCCCGCCCGCGCAGCCCGTAACGAGCAGCGACAACGACAAGACTGACGGCAAGGACCATTTCAAAGCTTTCATTCGTTACCTCCTATTAATTTAATCCCCTAGATTTTACCATCCTCGTTCTATTTGTCAAATTTTGATAGAGTTGCATAGATACCGCCTTGACTCGCGCACGTCAAAAAGGCTCTCCATCCGGAACCGCATTCCGCGATGGAGAGCCTCATGTTCAGCCGGTTAGAACAGCCATTTGCCATCCTTCTGCACCAATTCGCCGTCGAGATAGATCTCGCCGCCGTCCTTCAAGCTTCGGATCATATCCCAATGAATGAGCGATTCATTGCCCGGTCCGCCCGCTTCGTACGCCCGGCCGAGCGCCAGATGGACCGACCCGCCGATCTTCTCGTCGAACAAAATTTCCTTCGTCGGCCGCTCGATGCCGAAGTTGCAGCCGATGCCGAGCTCGCCAAGGAACCGCGCGCCAGCGTCGGTGTCCAGCGCGGCGATCAGCGCTGCCTCGCCTTTCTCGGCGGAGCACTCAACGACGCGCCCCTGCTCGAAGCGCAGCCGGATGCCGGCAATCTCCTGACCGTTGAAGATCGTCGGCCATTCGTAATAGATATGGCCTTCGGTCAGTAGATGGTTCGGCGAGAAATAGAACTCGCCGTCCGGCACGTTGCGGTAGCCCGCGCACATGACGGCCTTACGCCCTTCGATGTCGACCGTCAGGTCCGTCTCCTTTGCGACGATACGCACCTTGGAAGCCGCGTTGAACTTCTCGGAAGCGGCCAGCATCGATTGGAGCATCGCCTCGTAATCCACGTTCACCGCGCTGTAGACGAAGTCCTCGTATTCTTCCAGCGACATGCCCGCGTCCATCGCCTGCGCTTGCGTCGGGAACATCGTGAGCACCCACCGGGCGCCGCCCTTCATCAAGTACTGGGACAGCTCCGCGGTCGCCTTCCGCCGGCGTTGAATGCGCAGCGGATCGACGTTCGTCAGCTCCTTGTTGTTCGCTTCGCCCAGTATGCGAATGACCGCGTCCGATTGCTCGTACAGCCATTTCATGACCTGAATGTCGTCCAGCTGTTCATCGGTGCCCTCCTGGATGAAGATGCGCTCGATCTCCGGCAGCGTCACCTGGGTGACCGGATGCCCGCCCGCTCGCAGGACCTCCTTGTACACGGCCCGAATGAGCGGCGCCGTCTCTGCTTCCCCGATGATAAGGACGCGTTCGCCCGGTTTGACTTTAATCGAATGGCCAACCAGCACTTTCGCCAGTTCGCCTACACGTGGATCCGCCATTTTCTTTCCTCCCCTTATATAAATAAGTTGACATTAGACTAGACAAAAGAGCGAAGAAAGAGAGATGAATCTGGAGAAGTGCAACGGTCGCCTTTGTGAGTGGATATCAACATTAGACTAATAAGATCAAGATATCCATGAACAACAGCGATCGGAAGATCATCACTCTAGCGAAGCGGTTCATTTGTCAGGTCATTAGATCGACTTATTTAGTCTTCTTCTTCCCAATCGGTTTTCATTTTGCGTCTAATTCTAGCTGGCCGTAGCAGCAGGATAAAGGCAAGTCCTACGGCCAGCGCCAACAGCGCTTGCACCGTCTGACCTAGCGTCGGCAGCAAGATCGCATGCGGCACAAACAGCAGCGCGGCGGCGATCAGGAACGCGAACCGGTCGACTCGAACGACGGCCGAAACCCGCTGCGTCTCCGGCAGCGGATAAACATGGCGCCAGACGGAATGCCGGTGCGACTGCGTGAGCGCCGACAACTGCAGGCCGACAAGCCAGACGAACAGCACGTAGACGCCAGCCGCCCCCCAACCGTTCCACAAACCGGCGTCCGCCGCGAGCATGCCGGAGAGCATGCCGAGCAGCGTCAGCCGGATCGCGATGCCGCCAAGCTCCGTCCGCATGAGCGTATGCGCGTAGAGATAGGTAAAAGCTTGCGCGTTCGAATACCGGATTCGGCTCGCGAGCCAGCTCAAGTATCCGCGGCGCGCCACTTGCGCCGTCTCCGCCGGTACGTCGGCGAACGCGCCGAAGAAGACGGTGTACCGGCGCTGCGTCCGCTTCTCCTCGGCGATCAGCGTCTGCCATGGCAGACGGTGCTTCGGTAGGCTCCGGTACAGCAGCGCGAGCAACACGATCGACGCCCCCGCCATGCTGCACGCGATCCAGAGACTGCTCTGCACGAAAGCCGCGGTGCATACAGCCGTTACGATCCACCTGGCGACTCGCATCCACCTTCTGCCGTTCCGCCACACCAGTCTGCGCTCCTGCCACGCAGCCGCGATGCTCAAGCCCTTCATTGCCAACACGGCGACGACCAGCGCAAGCGATGCGGTCTCCCCCGGCCCGCGCGTATAGATTGGCAGGTAGATGAGACAAACGATTAGTACGGCAATCAGACTCGGTATGCCGTTGTACCGGAATGAACGTCTTATGTAGCGGTGCATCTCGCCCTCGCGAGGCAGCAGGAATACGATATCCGCCTCTCGCAGCCAAGTCCGCAGCGGACTATACGCGATAACAGGCGTGAGCGCGGCCATACCGACCAACGTGAACGGAAAATCGGGCGGCATCGCCCGCAGCAGCGACGTATAGGACGCCAGCGCCGTCAGCAGCACCATGGCCGTGACGAACGGCACGCCGCTTCTGGCCATATCGACAAGATACGGCATGGAGCCTTTCCAGAACGACGACGACCGCTTGGCCCATATAGCTTCAATCGTTATTCGTTCCATCCGGGCCTCCTGGCGCCATCGTCAGCCGGTAGAACGCTTCCTCCAGCGACCGCTCGTCGCTTCGCATCCCGGCCGCCTCGCACACGTCCGATAACGTGCCGTAAGCGATCATCCGCCCGTGATGCAGCACGATGAAACGGTCGCAATACGACTCGACGGTCGACAGAATATGCGAGCTCATGAAGATCGCCGCGCCTTCCTGCTTCACCTCGACCAACTTATCCAGCAGCGACCGGATGCCCAGCGGATCCAGTCCCAGGAACGGCTCGTCGATAATGTACAGCGGCGGCCGAGCGAGCAGGGCGTTCATGATCATCACCTTCTGCCGCATCCCCTTCGAGAGATGGGCCGCGAAGGACTTCGTCTTCGGCTTCATGTGGAATTCGCCGAGCAGCGAGGCGGACAGCGTCTCGTAATCCCGCTCCTCCACGCCATAGGCCATGCCTGTCAGCCGAAGATGCTCCTCAACGGTCAGTTCGTCGAACAGGAGCGGCGTCTCCGGCACGTAGGCGAGCGCCGAGCGATACTGCTCCGGATTGTCCGCGAGCGTCTGTCCTTGAATGCGGACGTCGCCTTTGTGGGGGTGCATCAGACCGAGAATATGTTTGATCGCCGTGCTTTTGCCTGCGCCGTTCAAGCCGATCAGGCCAATCATCTCGCCAGGGTCCACCCGGAACGACAGATCGTGCAGCACGGGCTTGCGCGGACTATAACCGCCAGTCAACTGGCGGACTTCCAATACCGGATTCATCCAGCTCACCTCACTGTCCACCATTATACCGAAATTAAGCGAGTAAGGCGAAATGGCTAACGTCGTACTTGACGACACGATACCCTTCGCTTATTTTCTTGCCATTCAACGCCAAACCCCCGTCCGCCGGACATGCGCTGGGGAGCGCCGCCGGTAGACGGGGGTTCGGGTCATAGCTCGGATGATAAAACGATTAGGCCTTCACTTCAATGGACGTTACCGCGCTGTCCGTTACTTTCAGCTCAACCGTAGCGCCTGCCACGAGCTTGGACGAGTCGCCGACGATCGTCACGTTCGACGCGACATTCAGCAGGAGCGCTTGCGTGCCGCCAGCAACATCCTGCGTGATGGAGATCGTTTTGATTTTGCCGTCTGCACCAAGGCTTACGCTGTTCAGCTTGCCCGTTTGCGTCACGACTTGCGGCGCATAATTCTTCGTCACCTCGACGAAGACGGCTTTGCCTTGGTACGTGCGAACGAGCAGCTCATCGCCGGCTACGAGCGCAGATGCCGCTACCTTCACGTCATTGCGGAAGATGTACACGTTCGAGGAGAGCGGAATCGCCACTTCCGTGTTGTCCGCCTTAATGACGGTAATCGAGTTATTCGAAACCGCCGCCTTCAGTTTGCCTGTGTACGTCGCTTCGACAGGCTGCTGCTCGAACGTCTTCGTGACTTCGATGAATACCGCTTTGCCATTCGCTACGCTGACCGTGATTTGATCGCCAGCCACGAGCGCGGATGCCGCCACCTTCGCGTTGTTGCGGAAAATGTACGTATTGGCGTCGAGCTGGATCGCGATTTCGGATTTATCCGCCTTCACGAGCGTCAGGGAGTCGCCCGATACCGCCGCTTTCAGCGTTCCGTTGTACGATTTGTCGGCTGGCTGCTGCACCGCTGTCTTCGTGACCTCGATGAATACGGCTTGACCGCCCGATACCTGAACGACGATTTCGTCGCCTTCCACCAGCGCGGATGCCGCCACCTTCACGTTATTGCGGAAGATGAAAGCGTTCGGGGAAAGCGGAATAGCTACCTCCGAATTGTCGGCTTTCACGAGTGTGATCGATTTGCCCGATACGACGGCTTTCAGCTTACCCGCGTAGGAAGCGTCGGTAACCGTGCTTTCGGCTGCTTTCGTTACTTCGATGAATACCGCGCTGCCGCCGTACGTGCGAACAACGATCTCGTCGCCTGCCGCAAGCGATGCGACGTTTGCTTTGACATTATTGCGGAAAATGAAAACGTTGGATGCCAGCGGAACCGTCGTCTCGGAGTTATCCGACTTGACAATCGTGATTTTGCCGTCCGCTGCAGCCGCCTTCAGCTTGCCGCTGATCGCCTGCGCGTCTTGGTCGTCATTCGGCATTTGCTCGTCGGTGCGATCAAGCAGCGCCGCAAGCTCCGCGCGGGTAACCGGCTGGTTCGGACGGAACGTATTATCGTTGTAGCCCGTGATAAGCCCCTTCTCAACCGCAAGCGCCACATAGCCGACAGATGCCGCCGGGATGTTCTTTGCGTCGCGGAAGTTCAGCGACGTGTTGACTTTCGCTTTAGCTTCGGCCTCGAGACCGAGTGCCTTGATGAGCAGCGTCGCCGCGAACAGGCGGGTTGCCGGCTTGTCGGCTTGGATGCTCGTATCCGTCTCGGAGAACAAATCTTTCTCGAGCGCGACTGCCACATAGCCGACTGCCCACGGATATTTCTTCTTCAGCTCGGAAGCGTCTTTGAAATTCAGGGAGGTCGCCATCTCTTCGGCGGATTCCGCTTGCTCCTTCAGCCCCATCAGACGAACGGCCGCCGTGATCGCCTCGATGCGCGTGATCACTTTGTTCGGCTTGAACGTGCCGTCCTCGTAACCGGTGAAGACGCCTTTCGATGCCAAGCGAACGATATATTCAAGCGCCCATTTCAATTCCTCTTCGTCTTTGAAATTGACGTTAATGTTGTACTCGTTTTTGTCTTTCTTTTGGCTGTAGCCGGATTTGCGGTCATCGTTGCCCTTATGATGATCATTGCCTTTACCCTTGCCGTCTGCGAACGCGCTCGTCGCGCCGCCTGCCAGCGTCAGTACCGCCATCGATGCCACTGCCGTCTTTTTCAACATTGCTTTGTTCATCAACTGCCACTCTCCCATTTAGCTGCGGTCCGTGCCGCGATTTGCTTTCGCCCATACTATTCGTCCGGGCTCTTTCGGTTTGTGGGGGTGGCGCGAAAAAACTTTTAAAAATGATTTCGCAGACAGGGGCCTTTTGCGCAGATTGCACTTTATGCACCCAATACCAACCATATTATGGTAGGGTAATGGACCACAGGCTGATCACACGAATGCAAGAAGACAGCCGGCTGTCTTCTTTATGCTGCCTATTCCAGCTCCCATTGCGGGTTCCATACGACTTCCCACAGATGCCCGTCCGGATCTTGAAAGTATCCCGAGTACCCGCCCCAGAACGTATCGTGCGGCGATACCGCGATGACCGCGCCGGCTCCGACGGCTTGCGCCATCACCTCGTCGACCTCCGCCTTGCTGCCGACGTTGTGGCCGATCGTCATCTCCGTCGGACTAGGAGGCGCTAAGGCGACCTTCGCGTCATGGGCGATGTTCCGCCGCTCCCACAGCGCGAGCTTCAATCCGCCCAACAGATCGATAAAGACGACCGCCCCATGCTCGAATTCCTGACCGATAATGCCTTCGGTCGCCAATCCCAGCCCGTCCCGGTAGAACGCGAGCGATCTCTCCAGGTTATCCACGCCAAGCGTGATCACCGTAATGCGCGGCTTCATCGCCATTCCTCCTTATGATGCATCATCACCCGGTCGCCATGGCGGCAGCTCTCATTATGCCGATCAACGCCACATCCACTGCCGCATGTATCCGCTCAGCAGCGCTTCGCTGATGCGATCCGAGACTCCCCAGGGATGATCCGCGATATAGAAGTGCCCGCCTGGGAACGTATGCAGCTCACAATGACCGTTCGTTAGTTCTCGCCAATCGAGCATTTCGTCCTCCGTCATCCGGTCTTGGTCCCCCGTTAGCACGGTCATCGGCACTTCGAGCTTCTCCTTCGATTCATGCACATATTCGTCCAGCAGCCGGAAGTCGGCGCGGATAATGGGCAAAAACAGCTGCATGAGCTCCTCGTGGTCCAGCACCTCTTGCGGCGTACCGCCCATCTCGATTAATCGCGCCTTCAATTGATGATCCGGCAGATGGCTCAGCGGTTCCCATGCCCGGTTGATCAGCTGCGGCGCCTTCAAGCCGGAGACGATCAAATGGCGCGGCATGCGCTCTCCGCACTCCGCGATGCGGCGCGTCAGCTCGTACGCCAGAAGCGCTCCCATGCTATGGCCGAACAAAGCATAGTCGGCACCACCCGCGTTCTGCTGGCTCACCTTACGACGCAGCTCCTCCACTAGCGGGCCGATCGATTCGTAAGGCCGCTCCTTGAACCGCGTGCCTCTTCCCGGAAGCTCGAGCGGCACCAATTTGATCGCCGGATCCACGGTCTCCAGCCAACGCGCATAGATCATCGCCGATCCGCCGGCATGGGGAAGGCAAAACAAATAATAGGGCTGCATGTATCCGTTTCTCCTCCCGAAACGCCAATAAATTCGATCCTGCTCTCATGCTCTCGATGTAGACCGGGCTGTCTGCCTTGGCTGAGCCTATGATCCATGCGACGCAGAAGCATCCCCGGCCAAAGTTCGCTCCCGGTTGTCTTGCTCTATTGCGAGTCTCGTTTCGCCTTCAGCCACTTCGGCGCGCCTTTATCTTTGCGGTCGCGCTCGCGGGCTGCTTTCTGAGCCGGCTTGGACGACGGCAAGGATTTGGCCGAGGTCGTCGCAGGTCCGCTCTTCTTGCGAACGATTCCCTCTTCGTTGCGCGTGTACTGGACAGCTTCCGCACGCTCGGCATTGCCGGTACGGTCGTGGTTGGCGCTGCGTTCGACCCGAGGCTGCGAGCCGGATCCGTGCGCCTCCCGTCCGAAGCCGGAAGCCGAACGCTGCTGTCCGAATCCGGCTTGCTTGCCGCTAGTCGCGCGGCTTGCGCCAGTTTCAGAGCGCCAGGCGCCCTCGCGCCCTCTCCCCTCTCGCTGCGGGCCGCTTTGGTAAGATGGCTGTTCATCGGCATCCCACAGCCGTCCGCGATACATCTGCTTCTCCTGCAGCACGATTCCCAGCTGCTTGGCGAATTTGCTCATAATGAAGCGCTGCTGGGGCGTAATGATCGTGACGACCGTGCCCTCGCGCCCCATCCGGCCAGTCCGGCCGGAACGGTGCACGTAATGTTCGGCGTCGGTAGCCGGGTCGAGCTGAACGACGAGCGGCAGTCCCGCAATATCGAGTCCGCGGGCCGCCACATCCGTAGCGATGAGAATCTGGCAGCGACCGTCGCGGAACCGGCTGAGCGTCGCGGCGCGGCGCTGCTTATCCGCATCACCGTACAGCGTTTCAACGGCAAATCCCTCATAACTAAATTTAGCCTCGTAATTGGCGATTTCGTCGGTGTCGTTAATAAATAGAAGCGCCGAACGAGGGTTCAACATGCGGATAAGTCGTCTGGCCGTATCGACCTTGTCGCGTTTGTCGCACACCAAGTAATAATGCTCTACCTGATTCGGCAGCTTCTGATCGGTCGTGACATCGATCGTCTTCGGCTCGTTCATCCACTTCTGCTCGAACGCTTCCATCGTCTGCGGACGTGTGGCGGAGAAGAAGGCAAGCTGCCGCCCCCGATCCATCCGGGTCAGCAGCGTATCCACTTCCTTCGTCGATCCGAGGTCGAACACTTGGTCCGCTTCGTCGATGACTAGCAGCTTGATTTGATGCAGTTTCAGCTTGCCCGCCTGCACGAGCTCATGAATGCGGCCCGGCGTTCCGACGACCAGATGCGGCTTCTGTCTTAATTTCTCCACCTGCCGCTGCATCGAGGCGCCGCCGATCAGCTGCTGGACGCGAATGGACAATTCTTCGCCGTACAGCTCGGCGACCCGGAATATCTGCATCGCCAGCTCCTGCGTCGGCGCCAGCACCATCGCCTGCAGCGCATCGCTATCTGCTTCGATGCGCTGGAGCGCCGGCAGAATAAACGCCAGCGTCTTGCCCGTTCCCGTCTGCGACCGCGCCGTTACGTCCTTGCCGGCTAACAGCTCGGGGATTGCCGCCGATTGCACCGGCGTCGGCTGATCAATACCGTTATCTCTCAACTTGGCAGCCAATTCGGCCTTGATGCCCATTGTTTCCCATATTACATTCATTTCCCGTCTTGCTCCTTTAGCTTACGCTCTATTTGCGGTTCAATAAATTGCCGAAGGTTCTATCAGCGAACCGGGGGGCTAGTCCATAAAGACGGATGCCGATCCCTGCAGACAGCGGGAGATCCACTTCCGGCGTCCGTTTCGCGATCACCCGCACGATCGCATCTGCCACTTGTGAAGGTTTGAGCAAATATCCTTTGACGCTCGCCGCGTAACCGCCGCCTGGGTCGGCTGTCGCGAGGAACGGCGTGTCGATCGGTCCGGGGTTAACAGCCGATACCGCGATCCCTTCGGGTGCCAGCTCGGCGCGCAGCGCGTTCGTTAACCCGAGCACCGCGTGTTTGGTCGCCGCGTAGCCCGATGCCTTGGCCGTGCTCAACTTGCCTGCCATCGAGGCGATATTGACGATATGCCCGTCACCTTGACGCTTCATATAAGGAAGCACCGCTTTCGCGCAGCGCACAGTGCCCATATAGTTCGTATCCATCATCTTGGCGAAATGTTCAAGCGGCGCGTCTTCGAATCGTTCGAATAGTCCAAAGCCCGCATTATTGACCAGCACGTCAATCCGTCCGAAATCCGTCGCGATCTGGTCGATGACCCGCTGCACGTCGGCAGCGTCCGTCACATCAAGCTCGTAAAATCCGCAAGGACCAGGCACGCTGCCGCGCATCGCCGCAAGCTTGCTCGCGCTTCGGCCGGTAATAATCGGCACCGCGCCCGCCTCGGCCAGCTTGGCAGCCGTCACCGCGCCTATGCCGCTTGTGGCGCCCGTAATGACGACGATCCGGTGCTGCAATTGACTTCGTTGTTTCACCACGCATTCCATCTTTCCTTCCAATTATGGCCGCTCTTGCTCTACTTTAACAGAGCAGAAGGCAATGCGAAAGTAGCCCCAAACAAAGTGAAACGGCCGTCGCCGCCTTTTAGCGGCGCGGCGCGGTTCATAAAGGTGACATAGTAAGCGTGAATATATACTTTCTATATAAAAAAAGCTCCCATACGGGAGCTGGTGATGCGGGAGTACTTATTTTAGGAAGCAATAAGAACTTGAATATCCATTTCGCCGATACCATCCATAATGAGCGGAATCGTCAGAGCTTTCTTCGTCTCAAAGCCGGCAGACTGGGCGGAATGAAGCACCTTCGGCGGCGTAATGTCCACGCGGA
Organism: Paenibacillus aurantiacus; assembly: GCF_042431225.1. Classification (NCBI taxonomy): domain Bacteria; kingdom Bacillati; phylum Bacillota; class Bacilli; order Caryophanales; family Paenibacillaceae; genus Paenibacillus; species Paenibacillus aurantiacus. Next base: position 470,644 of record NZ_JBHMDO010000047.1, read on the forward strand.
CGCCCTGATTGAACAGCATGGTGCTCGCGTTTCCGCTGATCATGTTGCCCAGCTCGGAAATCGCGCTCTTGCCCATCTCGTCCATTTCGGAAATTGCGAATCCGCCCATCATGGCCGAAACCATCTTAATGGCTACTTCTTCGCTCAAGCCCAGCACGATGTCACCGTTAAGCTGGCCATTTAGACCGATTTGAATCCAAATGTAGTTCTCAACGAACTTTACGTCTTTAACGCCAAGTGTTCCTGTCGCCGGCCGAATTTGAACCACCTGTTCGATGACTATTTTAGCAGACTCCAAGAATGGATTAATATACTCAGCCTTCATCTCAAGGTAACGCTCCTTTTTCGACTCGTTTCGAGTTCCCCATCTACCTAGCTAACTCGTATTATACTAGATAAGTTAGGTCAAGTATACTATACCTTTTTCAGAAAACTCGGAACGACCCTGATTTTGTCGAACTATGTTCGGGATAATGGATATATCGGAAAAGGATTTAGGTTTGTTTATACGCACACGCTCGGAAAAGGCTGTTTCCTTCATTTGGCACGTAACCTAGTACATCTTGCCTAACTTTCGCTCTAGACGGCATCCGCCTTATCGTGTCTCCGGAACCGCAGACGAATGAGACGGAGCCGGTCATAGAGCATGTCGACCGGCTGCCCGGCCGGCAGCTCCTCGCCGTAAACCTGATGCAGCACGGGCTTCAAATACCGGTCTCCGATGATCGTCATCGCTTCCCACACCTGCTCCTGCTCGACACTTGGCATATCCGCGAGCTCGCGCGCGATGAACGGCTCGAGATCGTAGCCCTCCACCTCCAGCCGCTCGATCTTCTCCATTAGATCGCGTCTTGGCATATCCAGCTCCGTCTGCATCTGCACGATCGATCTGCCTTCCGCAATCGCAGCAAGCAGACGCTTCTTCTCGGATTGACGGTCGAGGACAGCTTTATATTTATTCTCCTTCTGCTTATAAATCCACTGCGTGAACAGCTTCGGATCGAGCTCATCTGTCACCCAGTCGAGCGGGAACGGAAGCGGCTGCTCGAAGGCGGCCGTAATCTTCAGGATGTCCTCGCCATATGCGGTGAGCTTCGATTCGCCCCAACCCGGGATCTGGGTCAACTCTTCGGGAAGCTTCGGGACGTAGGCGCTGATCATCAGCAGCATACGGTTATTCGCGACCATATAGGCGGATTTCTTCTCCGACGCCGCCTTGGCCCGGCGCCAATCCCGGAGCGCGTCGAACAAAGCGGCGTTGGCGTTGATCTCGCCGTAACATTGCAGCATCGCATACATGCTGGATGCCGCGGCAAGCGGTTTGCGCTCTTCCAGCATGCCGTCAATAACCGGCACATAACCTTCGCCCATCTTCACGGCTACGCCGTGCCGGAAGGCTGCGAGCATCTCTTCCCACGAATTCCCTTCGAACCATACCGATTGGTCCTCTTCGGCTCCCTCTTCTCCGGACCAAATCACCGACCAGCTTCCTTGCTGCTCGCAAATCGACAATTGCGCTTGAATCGGCTGCGACTGCTCCAGCGATCTCTCGAACGTGTTCATAAAAACAACTTGCATATTCGGACAACCTCCTATAAGTAATAATATCAACCTCAATCTCTGCGCGTAGGGGAGCGGTTATGCGGACAACGCAAAAAGCACCTCCCGCGTCCGGTTATCCGGACATCGAGAGGTGCTTCCCCACGTTCAGTCGTTTGATTGGGATCATCATAGCATAGGCTGACAAAGATTGACAAGGGGAACACAGCCTTAAGTCCCGGTACTTATTGCCGCTTCCATGGACGGATGCTATGATACTTGGCATACAGGACCAAAAACGGTAGGCCCAATATTGAAGGAGGACTTTAGCATGCTGCCCGATTATGATTTTATGTCCGACATGACGGAAGAAACGTCGACTCGGTTCACGACCTTTATAACGCCAAGCCTGAAGCGATTCGACCTGGCCGTGACGACGACCAGCCGCTTCTACGGGAAGAAGCTCGTCACCGATCTTCAGAGCGGGAAGACGGCGATTATTGGCCCGGACGACCTAGAGGAAGAAGGATATTTGGAATTCACCTTCAAGCTTAGCGAAGAAGAAGCGGCGGAGCTGAGCCAGTTTCTTTATTTGATCGTCGGAACGGTGAATTTTACCGACTAAGGTGGGCACACTGTAACGGTAATGCCACTACCGTATACAGGAGTGATGCGCGTGAGCCGATTTATGGACGAAGACCGCCGGCCGTATACCGATCTATCCACGGTGGAGTCCCAGCGTAATGACTTGACATTCGAAGAGTTCCCGGAAGGCCCGTATGGTTCCTCGATTACGTCGGAGCAGCTGGGTAAGAGCAAGCCTTGGCGCGTCGATCAGCGCCCAGCCAACCGGTTCGACTACGAGAACCGCGAGCTGCATAACGGCCTGAACCGCGGCTATCCGGGCGAGGATTACAACGACACGACGCCTGACGCCCTCGACGAACCTTAAGCGACGATGCGACTTTAGCGCGGCCGGCTCCCAAGGAGCTGAGAAGCGATGAATTGCCCGATATGCGGCCGCGATAGCGACTGCGGGTACGAAGCGGACAAACAACATCCGTCCTGCTGGTGTTTTGCCGAGCATTTCCCCGAAGAGCTGCTGGAGCAGGTTCCGGCCGAACTTCGCGGACAGCGCTGCATATGCAAAGCGTGCTTGGCGGATTATAAAACAACGACGGAGCAAAAGCCGTAATCGCCGCCCGAGAGGAAAAATAATCTAAAACGCCTCGTTGACAAACGCGCGAAGGCGTGATTAAAATAAGACCGAACCCGATGATTGGTTTGCGTTCAAGGTAAGGGAACGCAGCATTCATCGAGATGATTGGTTTGCGTTCATCGTAAGGGAACGCAGCATTCATCGACGATGATTGGTTTGCGTTCAAGCATTGGAACGCAGCATTCATCGAACGAACGCTAACCGAACAGCCGCCCGGTGCGGCCACAATTTGAGGGCTATGCATTTTCAAATGCCGGCAGCCGCCGATTTGAGAACAACCCCGGAATCTCCTTGTGCGAGAATCCGGGGTTGTTTGTCGTCTGCCCAGCTTGTCTTTGCGGCCGCATCCGAATGGCAGTTGTTTTGTAAGCGTTTGCAGTTGTGCTGTCTATTCTGTTGTCCGTCGTCTGTAGGTTTCATCGCTAGTCGTTTTATCGTAATTTATCCGCATGGGAGGCTAATTATGAAAACGCGTTTGACCAAAATGGCAGCCACGACGCTGCTCACCTTCTCCGTCGCATCCGCTTGGGCCGTACCGGCCGGCGCGGCGCCCGACACCTCTGTTTCGAACAAGGCTAACTTCAGCACGGACGTCATCTATCAAATCGTGACCGACCGGTTCCTGGACGGCAATGCCGCGAACAATCCGACCGGCGCCGCTTACGATAGCTCCTGCTCGAACTTGAAGTTGTACTGCGGCGGCGACTGGCAGGGCGTGACGAACAAAATCAACGATGGCTATTTCACCGACATGGGCATCACGGCGCTGTGGATTTCCCAGCCGGTTGAGAACATCTATGCCGTCATCAATTACTCCGGCGTAAATAACACGGCTTACCATGGCTACTGGGCGCGCGACTTCAAGAAGACGAACCCGGCGTTCGGCAGCATCGCTGACTTCCAGACGCTCGTCGCCGCGGCTCACGCCAAAGGCATCAAGATTATTATCGACTTCGCGCCTAACCATACCTCACCGGCCATGGAGACGAACACGGCATTCGGCGAGAACGGGAAGCTGTATGATAACGGCACGCTCGTAGGCGGCTATACGGGCGATTCCCAAGGGCTGTTCCACCATAACGGCGGCTCGGACTTCTCTTCCCTGGAGAACGGCATTTACAAGAACCTCTACGATTTGGCCGACTTTAACCACAACAACGCCACGATCGACGCGTATTTCAAGAGCGCGATCAAAATGTGGCTCGACCTCGGCATCGACGGCATCCGCGTCGACGCAGTTAAGCATATGCCTTTCGGCTGGCAGAAGAGCTGGATGGCGTCCATCTATAACTACAAGCCGGTATTCACCTTCGGCGAATGGTTCCTCGGCGCGAACGAGGTCGACCCGAACAATCATGCCTTCGCCAACGACAGCGGCATGAGCCTGCTCGACTTCCGCTTCGCGCAGAAAGTACGCCAAGTGTTCCGCGACGGCACCGACACGATGGTCGGCTTGGATGCGATGATCGGCGGCACCGCCACCGATTACGTGCAAGTGAGCGACCAAGTGACGTTCATCGATAACCATGACATGGACCGCTTCCAGACGTCCGGCGCGAACAACCGCAAGCTGGAGCAGGCGCTCGCCTTCACGCTGACGTCCCGCGGCGTGCCGGCCATCTACTATGGCACCGAGCAGTACATGACGGGCAACGGCGATCCGAACAACCGCGCGAAGATGACCTCCTTCGCGAAGACGAGCACCGCGTATAACGTCATCAAAAAGCTCGCGCCGCTTCGCAAATCGAACCCAGCGATCGCTTACGGTTCGACGCAGCAGCGCTGGATCAACAACGACGTCTATATCTACGAGCGCAAGTTCGGCACGCATGTGGCCGTGGTTGCGGTCAATCGCAGCCAGACGACGGCGACGTCCGTCAGCGGCCTCGTGACGAGCCTGCCGGCTGGAACGTACGCAGACGTCCTCGGCGGCACGCTAAACGGCAATTCCCTTACCGTGGCAAGCGGCGGCGCGGCATCGGCGTTCAATCTCGCGGCAGGCGCGGTTGCGGTCTGGCAGTACAATACCGCCGATACGGCTCCGGTCGTCGGCCATGTCGGTCCGATGATGGCCAAAGCCGGCAATACGATCACGATCGACGGACGCGGCTTCGGCTCTACCAAGGGCACGGTCTACTTCGGTACGACGGCCGTCACCGGCGCGGCGATCACCGGTTGGGAAGATAGCCAAATCACGGTGAACGTGCCGACGGTCGCCGCAGGCAAATACGCGGTCAAGGTCCGCACCGCAGGCGCTGTAGACAGCAACGCGGTCGGCGGCGTGAACGTCCTCTCCGGCGAACAGGTCACCGTGCGCTTCATCGTGAACAATGCGACGACGTCGCTTGGCCAGAGCGTCTACTTGGCTGGCAGCGTGGCGGAGCTCGGCAACTGGAACACGTCTGCCGCGGTCGGTTCCATGTTCAACCAAGTCGTGGCCGCGTATCCGAAGTGGTACTACGACGTCAGCGTGCCGGCCGGCCAGACGATTCAGTTCAAGTTCCTGAAGAAGAACGGCACGGCCGTCACATGGGAAGGCGGCACCAACCACTCCTTCACCGCGCCTGCGAGCGGAACGGCGACGGTAACGGTGGACTGGCAGAATTAATCGCGATGTAAGCCATGCATAGACACAAGTCGCCTGACGCAACCGCGCAGGCGACTCTTTTTTTTGATGTAACGCATCAGGAACATTTCGTCCCATCCGTTCGTCTCTAAGTGAAATGGTTAACCCCATCACGAAATGGGAACATAGACTGGAGGATTTTCATGAAATCCAAACCCGGCGCATTGATCGCGCTTCTTCTCATGCTGCTCTTGATACTCGTCGGTTACGCAACGTTGAACAATTTTGCCGAGCATTTGGGCGAAACTTACCGGCAGATGGGATGAAATAAAACAGCCTACCCCAGCTCGGACAACTTCACCCATCTTTCCTCCCGATGGCTCGTCAATATGGCGTCGACGATCCGCATCGACCAGTGCCCGTCCTCGAACGTGGCGAACGGCATGCCGCCCGCAGCCGGGTCGTTACCTTCCCGAATGAACGTATAGAACTGCAGCATATTGTTCTTGAGCGCGTCCGGCCATCCCTCGTTATGTCCGCCGGGGAGATGGATGGAGCCGCGCGCTTCTTCCGCGAACAGCGACGGATCCGCCAGCAGCACCTCGTTGGGCTTGTCCCGATGGCCGATCCACAATTTCTGCGGCTCTTCCTGATTCCAAAAGGCCGACTGCCGGCTGCCGCTCAGCTCGAAGCTGAGCCTGTTTTTGCGTCCGGCGCTGACCTGGGACACCGTAAAGCTGCCCTTGCTCCCGTCCTCGAAGCGAATGAGCACCGAGGCCGTATCTTCCGTCTCGACCTCGTAATCCTTATACGCGTCCGTCTCGGAGGAGCCGACTGCTTCCGAAGCCGCGGTCTCGAACGTCTGCTTCGGCTTCAGCGCCTTGCGGCGAACCGGGAAGACGGTCGAGAAGTCGGCGCACACCTCGCTGATCCGTTTGCCGCTTACATACTGCACCGTGTCGCACCAGTGCGACCCGATATCCGCCACCGCCCGCGTCGCGCCGCCGATCTTCGGATCGAGCCGCCAGCTGTAATCGGTATCATAAAGCAGCCAGTCCTGCAAATAGCTGCCGTGAATAAGATGAAGATCGCCGAGCTCGCCTCGTTCGACCATGGCCGACAGCTGCTGCAAAATCGGGAATTGCCGGTAATTGAAATTGACGCCGTGCACGACGCCGCTCGATCGCGCGAGCCTCAGCAGTTCGCCGGATTGCCGGCTGTTCAACGCCAGCGGCTTCTCCGACAGGACATGCTTGCCCGCGAGGATGATCGCCCGATTAATCTCGAAATGCAGATCGTTCGGCGTACAGTTATGCACCGCCATGATCTCGGGGTCGCGCAGCAGCTCCCGATAGTCGCCGTAGTAATCCGGAATGCCAAGCTCCGCGGCCTGCTGCTCCGCGCGTTCTTCGCTTGACCCCGCGAACGCCTTCACTTCGACGAACCCCAGCCTCCGCACCGCCTCGACATGGGCCGGGCCGATGAAGCCGCCGCCGATAATGCCGATTTTAATCGTTTCCATAGTCGCGCCTCCTTTGGGTTCCGGTTCAACCTGTGTCTCTCTATTACCCGGGAATCGGCCGGCTTGTATCAGGACGACTATGGTAACCTCGGAGAAGGTGGAATCGCACCCGAGCCGGACAACAGCAAAAACACCTCCTGCCGGCCGATGCCGCCCCACCTAAACGTGGCGCATCGATGCAAGAGGTGCTGCTTCCTATATCCTAGGCCTGCACGGCCTCGCCAGCCGCCGCTCCGCTATCCGCAGGAACATGCGACTTCCGCGTCATCCACGTCCGGCTTCGCCACCGTCGCAGCGAGAGCAGTCCGCGCAAATATTCGTCCGCGATCATGCAGCCGTAGATGCCGACGAGTCCCCAGCCAAGCGAGATGCCGGTAAGGTACGAGCATCCTGCCGCGATCGCCCACATGGATCCCAGCGAGATGTACATGACGAAGCGCGTATCGCCGACGGCGTTCAGCGCGTTGCCCAGCGCCATGTTGATCATTTTGCCCGGCTGCAGCAGCAGGTTCATCCCGAGCAGCGTGACGCCGATCGCGATAATCTCGTTATCGTCGGTGAAATGCCCGAGGAGCCAACCGCCCATCAAATAGATAACGAGCGCGTTGACCGTGACGACCGCAAGACCGATCCACATCGCGCGGAACGTCGCCTGGTAGGCGTCTCGCGTGCGAGATGCGCCGAATAGATGCGCGACTTGGATCTGCAGCGCCAGCGCGAACGAGTAACCGAGCATGAAACAGAACGATTCAAGCGTATTCATGTACGTACGGGCCGCCAGCTCCGCCGCGCCGAGCATCGCAATGAACGTATAGATGAGCAGCTGCGTGAACACCCAGCACGACATGTTCACGCCGAGCGGCCAGCCGATGCGCATGACCTCCCCGAACAGCTTGCGGTCGAAGCGCAAGAATTCCGGCAGCGTGATTTTGCGGCCGAACGCATGGAGGAACATAACGAGCAGCACGGCCGAGGCGATAACGCGGCTGGCCAGCGTCGATATCGCAACGCCGGTCAATCCCCACTGCGGGAACCCAAGCTCGCCATAGATGAACCCGTAGTTCATAACAACATGCACGATGTTGACGCCGATTATGACATACATCGGCCCCTTGGTATTGCCGGTATTGCGAATCGCCGTGCTGAAGGCCGCCATGACTGCCGTCAGCACCATACCCCCGCCTGCGATCGAGATGTACGTATCCGCCAGCGGCATCAGATCCTCCGGCATCTGCAGCACGCGGGCGATCGCTTGCGGCCACAGGTATAGGATCGCGCTGATGGCAAGGCCGATCGCGCCGCTGACCGTGACCGACATGATCGCGATCGTACGGGCATCCTCTTCCCGCTTGGCGCCGATTCGCTGGGCGATTAAGATACCTGCCCCGCTGGCGACCGTAATGAACAGCGTCATGAGCGCGTTAAATAATTGATTCGAGAAACCGACGACCGCAACCGCGTCATCCGATACCTCGCTGACCATGAGCGTATCCACCGTCCCGAGCAGCGTCTGCAAAAACACTTCAATGAAAATCGGCCACGCCAGCGCCCATAGCGTAAATTTCCGATCGATCCCCTTCATCATTCCAACCTCCAACCTCTTCGTGTCTCTCCCGTGATGTTGATCATGAGCGAACTATTCTGAACACATTATACGTGCTATACTGAGACTCATGTATCAGGATTCGAACGGGAACTTTCACGATTCCAACCTGAACGCGAAAGAGGTGGAAATGATAGCGTGACCAATGTGCTGACGTTTCGCGCGCCGCCGCTTCCCTTCTACATTCTCGGCGGGCTGTCGGACTTCGCCCAGGGCGACCGCCACTTGAGCCGGCAAGGCATCGGCGTGTTCGATCTGTTGATCATCCGCAAAGGCTGCCTGTTCGTCGGGGAAGACGAGCGCAAGTATGAATTGACGCCGGGACGCGCGCTCATCTTGCGGCCGGACGCTTACCACTACGGCTTCGAAGGTTGCCGCGAGCGGACCGAGCATTATTGGGTGCATTTTCAGACAGCCGGGGACTGGAGCGCGGAGGAAGGCGAAGGCTCGGACACGCAGATCGCTAGGCCGGAGGAAGGCGCGCCGCGCATGCTGCACTCCTTCGATCCGACGCCTTACCGGCTGCAGCTGCCTCAATTCGCCGCGCTGCCTCAGCCGGCGAGCATGTACGCGCTGCTGGACCGGATTATCGCGCTGAACGAGACGTCCTATCTGGGCATTACCCGCTGGCAGATCGACGCGTTATTCCAGCAGGTGCTCCAGCAGCTTGCCGGCACGCTGCGCAAGCAGGCCAGTTCTCCGCGCGCCGCTTGCGCGCAGCAGGCTGCCGCGTACTTGCGCCGACATTACAAGGAAGACATCAAGGCCGAGCAGCTTGGCGAGCATCTCCGCTTTCATCCCATCTACATCGCCCGCTGCATGCAGGCCGAGTTCGGCTGCTCGCCGATCGAGTACCTGCTACGCTACCGGATCGAGCAAGCGAAGCTGCTGCTGCTTCGGACGGATTTCACGATCGCGCGGATCGCCGAGGAGGTCGGCTTCCATCAAGCGGCCTACTTTGCGTCGCGTTTTACAAAGTATGAGGGGTTATCGCCGCGGCAATACCGCCAGCGATTCTTGAAGGAGTGAGACGAGGATGGGGGAGGAAGTTGCAAACCTCTATTTGGATGACCTGCGAGACTGTCCGCCTGGGTTCGTGCCTGCGCGATCCCTGGTGGAAGCCGTTCGCTTCTTTCATTCGCACGAAGTGAATCTATTATCGCTAGGAGGTTCCCTATGAAACAGAACAAATATGACGATGCTGGCTTCTTCGCCAACTACAGCCAAATGCCCCGTTCGGTCGGCGGCTTGGAGGCCGCGGGCGAGTGGCACGAATTTCGCGCGATGCTTCCCGATCTGAGCGGCAAACGGGTGCTGGACCTGGGCTGCGGCTTCGGCTGGCATTGCCGGTACGCCCGCGAGCATGGCGCCGCCTCTGTCGTTGGCGTCGATCTGTCCGCGAACATGCTGGAGCGCGCTCGGGCGATGACCGACGATCCGGCCATCGACTACCGGCAGCTTGCGATGGAGGATATTGACTTCGCGGATGGCGCGTTCGACGTCGTCCTGAGTTCGCTTGCCTTTCACTACATCGCGGATTTCGCGGAATTGTGCCGCCGCGTCTACCGCTATCTCGCGCCAGGCGGCGCGTTCGTCTTCTCCGTCGAGCATCCCATCTTCACCGCTCGCGCGGCGCAGGACTGGCACTACGGTCCCAATGGCGAGCGTCTCCACTGGCCGCTGGACGACTACCACGAGGAAGGCGCACGCCAGGCGCGATTCTTGGACAACGACGTCGTCAAATACCACCGCACCGTATCGACCCAGCTGAACGCGCTGCTCGCGGCGGGCTTCGCGATTACGAAGCTGTCCGAGCTGCCGCCTACGCCGGAGCTTGCGGCCGCGTGGAAAGACGAGTTCCGTCGGCCGATGTTCCTGCTTGTTGCGGTGAGAAAGCCTGGCGAATACATGTAAAATCGGTTATTTTTTTCTATTCCAATACAAGATTCACTGCATGGCAGCGGTCATCCATAAAAGCCCGACCAGTATTCCCCATATGCTCAGCACAGCGTTCACCAGTATAGGCAGCCATTTGTATCTTCTTATTTTGAGGTACATAATAACGAAGAATGGATATAAGCTAAAAACCTTAGCTGCCAAAAGGAAACAACCAATCCATAATTCATTATGCAAAAACGGATATAAAATAAGCTGGAGTATTAAGCCTGAGATTCCTGCTAAATATCCAACATACTCTTCCAAAAAGCTAGAGGTATAGGGATTCACCTCAAACGATGCTGCTGCTAGCGCTGGAGGCATCAACACAATGGAATATTGTGCAATTAAGTAGTGATAGAACTTCCTCTCCAAAGTAATGTCCGCCTTTCTTACATCCTCACGATACGATTTACGTAACATATCATTCGCGAACCACTAACACTTTCCTTTAAACATAGCAATTTTATAACTTGCGCTTATTAACAAACACAACCGAAGTCCCTGACTTCGGTTGTGCTCTTTGAGGTTATCTTGATATCGTCTTAAAAGCCAAAGCCATCGCTCCCGCGCACGATCTGATTCCATACCGCAAGCGCAGGGAGTTCGCCGATGTCACAGGGCGCGAAGGCTCGTCGGCAAGAGCGAGAAAGACATTCCTCAACCTCCGAGAGCTTACTGCACCGCCTCTGCCACCAATCCCGAGTCTCTGAACTCTTGCACGAATCCATCGAGCCACTCGTCGCCATAATCGAGCGCGCCCATGTCGGACGGAATGAACATCACGTCCAAGCCCATAATCCACAACCGCCGCGCCAGTACGAACAGCTCGACCGCTTCCTCATCCGATTTGCTGAACGCCCGCACCGAACGGTAGCCGGCCAGCACCTGCGCCCATAGCTTGTCCTTCGTCCCCGGCGATTGGCGCTTCCTCGCCCTCACCTGCGCCAGATCATATGCACGCCAGCCCGGCGCCGCCCACTCGAAATCATAGTGCGTATAGCTGCCGCCCGCTTCAAACGCGTTGTTGTTGCCGTGCATGTCCCCGTGACAGATACCATAATCCAGCCCCTTCGCTGCCGCCGCTTCGATTCGCGCGACAAGTTCTTCGGCATAAGCACGCAGGAACGGCGCAGCAGCATGGTCTGCACCGATATAGCCGAGAATTCGCGCAAGCGACTCCTGAACGAGAAAATGAACATCCAACGGCTGTCTCGGCGCTGTCGGCGTCATGCCATCCATCGCCGCGTGAAGCTCGCCTGCCGAACGGCCGAAGGCAAAGCAAGCTGCCTCGTCGGCAAGCGCGTTATCTGCTCCCTCAATATATGGGAAGAGCACCGCGACTCGCTCGCCCTCCGGCGCCTCGAGTACGGTATGATAGCGCCCGTCTCGTCTGACGGCCGGCGCGGCAACCCGCGTATCGCGGCCTTCCAGCTCTAACGCCAAGCGATTCAGCAATTCGATCTCATACCGCACGTCAGCCTCTACAATATCAGGACGATACAGCCGAAGCACATACGCTCCGCGCTCCGTCCGAACGCGATAGGTATCATTCAGACCGCGCAGCCACAATATGCATTGCTGCCAAGTTCCCAAGTCATAGTCCGATTGCAAGCATTCCCGCAAACTGACCGGATCGATTATGGACCGAATAGCGTGAAGTTTCGTTCGCATGTTCTACACTCCTTAAATGAATGAATCGCGTCATCCTCGTCGGCCGCGCGTTACACCTCAGCCCCAGAACTCGAGTGACAATACCGATCGGAAAGCAAGCATCTCCGCCCATTTGTTCCAGAAATTCCATGTTCCAGCGCAAATTAGACGTTAGCGGAGGGCGGGAAGTTGCGAAAGCCTCGCGGAAAACAAAAAAGCCGCCGATAGTCCGGCGGATTTCCTTTCTGTCTTGCGGCCAACGTGAACCGTGAATCCACGCCATTTGGCCGCATCACCAAAACGGCCTTGCTTGAAACATCATCGTCGCATATAAGCAAGAAGCAATTAAGCCAAACAGCAACATGCCGAAGAAGCAAGCGAACGCCATCGTCGCGCTATCGACTTCCGTCCATACACGTTCCGATTCCATTCTCGTTCTGCCGGGCAAAGTGCTCACGATCAACCCTCGCGCTGGCCGCCTGGGATCGTATGCAACCATCGCCGCATTCTCGCCTTCGATTCGAGCCGAATCGCCCGTACGAACGGATATCTCGAATGATTCTCCGCTTCTTGACGCATAGGTGTATGTCAGACAATAAACGGGAGATTCGTTCACCTGTACGTTTGTGCGTAACTTCGATACCAACGAGCCTTGCGTAAGCGCGCCCCGCGAAAGAAGATATGCCTTGCGACATGAATGCCGCAACCGGACTACCGCTATAATGCCTCCCAAGAGCGGGATAAGCAAGAGTACAAGCCAACTCGGCGGCAAAGGCCGAGCGAGACTGCCCTCGATCTTGGCTTCGTCGTCATGACCTAAAGGAAAAACGATCCGAACATCACCTCCGCGTCGCGGCTGTTCCCCTCCCACGTATGATGTCCCTTCTAATCGCTTGCCCGATGGTAAGGGGGAGTACCACTCCGTCGCATACACTGCTTTTTTATTCCGCTTCTTGCCCATGTAGTAAGCTACCTGCACATCCACTACAAAGCCCTTGACCTCTACCGCTTCGCGATCCGCGTGAATGAAGGTCATATCCATGCCCGGCATAAGCAGCGCATTCAAAATCAACCCGCCGATCAGCAGCGTCCAGCCTGTCCCATTCAGCCAACCGCCGAACAATAAATTGATCCATGTTCCTGCCGAAAGCGTTCTTTTTCGCGGCTTGTTGTCCATTGCGTTTGCCCGTTCCTTCGCTCTAATTTCCTCGCTATCGTCACATGATCTGCGATCCGTGTCAATCATCACTGCATAATAACAAAAGCCGCTGCATCCCGCAGCGGCTTGTCCGATCTCTTCAATTCACGATCCCACAGCTCGACCCAAAGCAGCCAGCCGGAAAATTCCACCCATGCTCACCTTTCACCGTTCCCCTGTCACCGGCTCATGATCGTCGCGGTCCTTGCGGCCGCCGAGCTTCCCGGCCAGCACCACGAACACGGCCAGCACGATCGGCAGCGCGTAGTGGATGTGCGGCACCCACGATTCGAGATGCTCGCCGACGATGCGATCGCTCATGATCATCTCCCCCGCGGTGTAGCCGAGCAGCGCCGCGCCGAGGATGACGATAATCGGGAACCGCTTCATGAGTCCCATCAACAGCTGGCTCGCCCAAATAATAAGCGGAATCGAAATCGCCAGGCCGATGATGACGAGCAGCATATTGCCGTTCGCCGCGCCGGCGACGGCCAGCACGTTGTCGAGACTCATGACGAGGTCGGCGACTACGATCGTCTTGATCGCTTCCTTCATGTTCCCGCTGGAGGCGATATTCTCTTCGCCCTCATCACCGCGCAGCAGCTTAATCGCGATGAAAAGCAGCAGAATACTGCCGACCACCTGCACGAGCGGCACTTCCATCAGCCAGACGGCGACGAACGTCAGCACGACGCGCAGCAGCACCGCGCCCATACTTCCCCAGAAAATCGCCTTCTTCTGCTGCTCCGCCGGCAGATTGCGGCACGCGAGCGCGATGACGACGGCGTTATCGCCGCTTAAGACGATGTTGATCAGAATCAGCTCCACCAAGCCTACCCACAGTTGCCCATCCATTGCATGTCCACTCCTTCTGTACCCAGTTTCCGCCAAATGACCGGAGGCCATACCACCCGGACGGCAAGGAAGGGCGCGAGCCTCCGGTTCATCCGAAAAGCGCGCGCCCTCTTCAACATATATTCGCTAGCAACAAGGCCAGCATTAGTATACCGCATGTTGCCGTCTTCCGCCAAATCGCTTACGGGAGCCCCAGCACCGTTAACTTGTCGAAATTCTGGCTTTGTACGTTCTTCGCCGTCTCTTGCAGCAGCTGGTTCAAATTTACGCCAGGATCGGCGAAGACCGCCTGCACCATCGAGGTTACCGCACCGTAATACTGCTGCGTGTTATATTGGCCTTCGACTTTACCGTCGAACAAGCGTGCCGCATCCTCGTCGTACGCATACACGTTGGTATGACGCCCATAGATGGATTTTACCCGCCGGCCGAAATCCGAATCGTTCTTGAAGTACGGGATGAAAGGCGGAATGTAGAATTGTCCGTCTTGCTCGCGCTCCGCGATTTCGGCATCCAGCGCTTCCAAGCTCTGATCGGTGAACATGTCGAATGTCGCGTATAGGAAAGCCGCCTCCTGCTCCGCTCTGGTCGCATTCGGATTGATAACGAGATAGTCGCCGCCGAGGATGCCCGTATGCTTCCCGCCCGCCTTCTCGGATGGCATCGGATAGAACAGCACGTCTTCTGGCGGCATCCGCCACTGGTTGAGCGCCTGGATGATCGGGCTGTCCGGACCCGAGATGATCATCGCCGTCTTGCCTTGCACGAACATGCTGATGGCGTCGTTCCAGCCGACCGCCCAGTCCTTCGGAATCGCTCGCACTTCCCAAGCCAGCTTATGATACAGCTGCAGCGCGCGCAGTCCGGCTTCCCCATGGAAGGCCGCGCGCACCTTTCCCTTGTCCACGGTCAGGATCTCCCCGCCTGCTTCAAACAGGAAATTCGTCCAATTCCAGCCCGATTCATTGCCCTTGCCCATCGGCGCGATGCCGGACACGCCTTTGGCCGGATTGGACGCCGCCTGGGCGACTTCCAGCAGATCGTCCCACGTCCAGTCGTAGGACGGCGGCTTCACGCCACGCTCATCCAGCAGCCGCTTGTTGACGACAATGCCGGTCACGTAGCCCCGTTCCGCCAAACCGTATACGCGCCCTCCGATCATAAATTGGTTTTGCAGCAGCGGATTGATCTGCTCCTTGTGCGCGTAGGCGTCGTACAGCTCCGTAATATCCGCCGCCCATCCGCGCTCGGCCAAGTAACGCCCTTCCGAGGCGAACGTGTTGAACAGCGTCGGCGCTTCGCCGGACGCCATCTTAATGCCGATCTCGTTCGGATTGTACTGCCAATTGCTCTTGATGATATCGACATACGGGTATTGCGCCGTGAACCGCCGGATCTTGTCGTCCTCGTGCGCGCGGTTCTCCGGCAGATCCGGCGTCGGATAATAGATGCTGATGGTGACCCGTTCGTGCGCAGCAGACGGACCGGATACCCCGCCTCCGTCCGTTGCCGGTTGACCCGAAGGCCCGCCGCGATCGCCGATACATCCCCCGGTACTAACGGCCATGATCAGCGCGATTAACGCGGCCGCGAATTTGCGCATCGGTTGCGCCTCCTTGTTCCTGCCGTTATCGCTTCAGCTCGCTTGGGCTGATGCCGTAATGCTTCTTGAACATTTTGCCGAAATGCTCCGGCGAATCGTAGCCGACCCGTTCCGCGATTTCGTACCGTCTCAGGTCGGTCTCCAGCAGCAGCCGCCGGCTCTCTTCCATGCGCAGCTTCGTCACGTATTCCCACAGATTCGTGCCGGTGTTCTTCTTGAACAGATAGCTCAAGTAGTTCGGGCTGACGAACGTTCCTTGCGCGACCTCATGGAGGCTAAGTCCCTTCTGGCTGTAATGGTCGTGGATATATTGCATGGCCCGCTCGACCGTCATATTGTTTTGGGCCGCCAGCTCCTCCTCCGTCGGCTCATGCGACGACTGGCTCCACTTGAAATCCCCGTAATAGAATACTTCGTGGTCGGGGAGTTCCTTGTGCCACCGCGCCGCTTTTTGCGCTTGGTCGTAGAGCTCCGGCACAAACCCCTCTCCCCGCAAAATCTGGCTGAGGCCGACGATGGCATCCAGCTTCAGCATCCGCTTGATCGTAAAATGCAGGCTGCGCCCCGTCATGTCGAGCCCGTTGATCTTGTTCGGACCAAGCGACGCGTACTGCGATTCATCCCATTGGAGCAGCAGCCCCAGACTTGCCGGCCCGGTATAGAACCCGAGCGCCGCGCAGCCTTGGCCGGTCAGCTCGCCCCCGATATTCAGCGCCGCGTACCGCAGCAAATTCCGATCCCGCTCCCCGAGTTCGTCCGGCAGCCGAAGCTGGACGGTAATGACGGCGAAATACGGACCGCGCAGCTCGATTCCGTATTGCAGCGCCAGCTGTTCCCGCGCTTCCCGCCCCCCGTCCTTGCCGGCCATCAGCTCGCGCAGCAGCGCCATCCGCTCCTCTAGCGGCGACTCCATCCGGTAGTCCTCCTGCACCTTCGGCGAGAAGCCGGCATCCGGTCTGTCCGACTTCCCGGCTTGCAGCAGCACGTCCCGAACCGAATCCATCACCTGCGTGCCGCTGAGCGGCTTGATCAAGTAATCCTTCGCCCCCAGGCGTATCGCCGTCTGCGCATAGTGGAACGTCTCGTGCGCCGAGATGACGATCGTCTGTACCCAAGGCTTGATCAGCTTCGCCTGCTGCATCAGCTCGAGGCCGCTCATCGCGCCCATCTGGATATCCGTGATGAGCAGATCGACATCCTCCATCCGCAAATAATCGAGCGCCTCATAGGCGTTATGCGCCATATAGATCTGGCCGATGCCGAGCCCCGCCCCTGCCAGCATATTGCTGATGCCTTTGCAGATGAGCGGCTCGTCGTCGACGATCAGGATATTATGCATGTCGTTCACTCCGTTCTTCCCGCATTCGTATCATGAGCCCGAAGAGGGCTGCTCTTCCATCCGGATCGGCACGACGATCGTCACGACCGTGCCGCCGCCATCCTTCGGCCCGTAGCTCAAGCCATACTCGCTTCCGAAATGCAGCTGAATGCGCTGGTGAATGTTGCGGATGCCGTACCCAAGCGACGGGTTCGGCCGTTCCTCGCGCAGCAGCCGGTCGATGGAGGCGAAGTCGACCTCCTTGTAGCCGTTATCCTCGACCCGCAGCACGACCTCGTCTCCCCGGCGTTCGCCGCTTATTCGAATGACGCCGTCGTCCTCCATGTTGCGCACGCCGTGGATCATCGCGTTCTCGAGCAGCGGCTGGAGCGTAATCTTCGGAATCAAGTAAGACTCGATGTCCGGATCGACGTCCCATTTCACGCGAAAGCCGTACTGATACCGTTTCTCCTGCAACCCGATGTACGCGGCGGCATGCTCCAGCTCCTCTTTGATCGTGATGAGCTCGCGGCCGCGGCTCAGGCTAATCTTCATTAGCCGCGACAGTTCCTTGATCATCTCCGCCGATTCGGAATTGCCTTCCAGCGAGCTCTTCCAATAGATGCTCTCCAGCGTGTTATAGAGCAGATGCGGGTTAATTTGGTGGTAGAGAATTTGAAGCTGCGCTTCCTTCTCGCGAATCTGCATCTGGTAACGGTCTTCGATCAGCGTGTTCAGTCTGCCGGCCATATCGTAGACCGACGAGACGACGACGCCGACCTCGTCCTTTCGGCGCTTGCCCGCGGCGGCCGGCAGCTTCCGGCCCGGCTCGTACGAGCGCACGAAGACGGCGAGCTTCTGCAGCGGCGTCATGAGCGAACGCCAGAAGTAGATCATGATGATGAGCGTGACCGCGGTGTAGACGATGGAGATGAGCTGGATGACGTGCTTCAGCTCGTTCTGCTTCTGCAGGAGCGAGGCGATCGGAATTTGGTAGACCAGCTTCTGCTGCAGAGTAGCGTTATAGCTCATCACATGCAGGAAGCCCGCTGCGATGAAATCCGTCGTGCCGATGCTCGCAAGCGTCGCGCCGTCGCTCTCCGGCAGCGTCAACCGCTCCCCGATCTGCTGGTTCGCCGCCGCGAGAATCCGGTCGTGCCAGTCGGTCAGGTAGATGCCGCCGTCCGGCAGGCTAACCGAGCGGAGCGACTCCGAGATCTTCTCGTCCATATTCGTCGTGACGAGCACGCCGATGACGCCGGTGCCAAGCGAGATGTTCGTCACGGAGCGGATGTAGGCCAGCGTCGTCTTGTTCGGCAGCGTGCCGATCTCATCAAGAATAGCCAGATACCCCGTTCCCCGTTTGCGTACCGCCTCGTCGAACCAGGCCGGCTTGTCGTCATCCGAGAAGAAGTAGACGCCGGCCTTCTTAATTTGCGGATCGTAAGGGGCGAAGGCATAATCGTCGTTCGGATCGTAGACGTAGAGCGAGTAGTACACCGCCTCCCCGCCTTTGACGCCGACCGAGTAGCTCGCAAGAAATTTGTCCATCTCCGCAAACTTTCGCACCCGCTGGTAAACGGTTTCATTTCCGCGCGGCACGAGCGATTGGGTGATCGGGTTCTGGATGATCGTCGTCGTGACCTTGTTGACGGTATCGATGTCCCGGTTGATCAAATCGAGATTTTGTTTGTTCAGCTCCAGATACGCGTTCGTCACATGCCCCTTCAAAATCTGCTCCGCCTTGCTGTTCCCATAGAAATTCAGCAGCAGGATCGGAATGACCATGACGGCAAAAAGCAGCATCACCTGCTGCTTGACGTTGAGCTGCGTGATCGGGTTCGTCAGTCCGATTTTCAGCGTAGTTCCCCTCCGGCCGCTTAACTTCGTCTGTCTGTATATTTAAGCTAAAGACTGTCCGCTTGAGTAGACCGCCCGTGAACATTCATTCCCCTTTGGGGTCGGCGGCGGCATCGCCAAGCGAACCACCGAGAAATGCGCCTCGCATCCATTTCGATTCGTTATGGTTGCAAGTCGATTATCGTACAGGACCTCCGGCTGTGCGATGTGCATCGTTACGAAGATTGTGTTGTTTGTTACGAAGGTCGCGTCATGCCAAAAGCGCCTCGACCGACAGTCGGCCAAGACGCGATATTCCTGGTATCGGACAAGTTTATGTGCGGGCGAATATTCAAGCGCTACGCTCTGCGCATCGCGCGCTTACGCAGCTTCAGGTACGCGATCGTGCCCAACATGACATTCATGAGCAGCCAGGCGCCGGCAATGGGAAGCTCCCAGTCGGAATTGGCGGCTGCGCCGTCTTCCTCGCTCGCGTCGGAAACTCCCGTACCTGCGTCTACCGCCGACATGACCTGCGCGTTCGCAACCGGAGGCTCCTGGAGCTTCAGCATGCCGGCCGTCCACGTTCGCGACGGGGTGCTCATCGTGATCGCGCCGAGCGCGTCGACCTGCATATCGGCGACTTCATGCTTAGGGACCGCTGTCCATAGCTCCTCAACGGCGACGAACATGCGCGACGTCTCCCCTGCTTCGACGCTGCCATATTCGTACGTTTCACCCGCCGCGAACAGCTGCCTCGGCTCGAACGCCGCGAACCCGTAATCCAGCAGCTTCGTCATCTCGGCATAGACCACTTTGTTCGTGCTCGCCTTCAGAATGACGCCGATCAGCTCCATGCCGTCCCGCTGCGCCGCGATGACGAGCGTATTGCCTGCGGCCTGCGTATAGCCGTTCTTGACGCCGAGCGTGCCTTCGTAGGTCGTCAGCAGCTTGTTATGATTGACGAGCTGGGATTGCCATTCCAAGCCGTTCCACGGCATTTTCTCAGTGGCGACGATCTCGCGGAACCGCTCGTTGCGCATCGCATATTGCGCGATCTTCGCCATATCCGAAGCTGTCGTGTAATGCTCCGGATCGGGCAAGCCGTGCGGATTGGTGAACTGCGTGTCGAATACCCCGACGGTTTCCTTCGCGAACGCATTCATTTTGTCCGCGAACAAAGCTTTCGAACCCGAGATATGCTCTGCGATCGCGGTCGCCGCATCGTTGCCGGAATTGAGCATGAGCGCGTAGACGAGATTGCCGAGCGTCACCTGCTCGCCTTCGGCCAAATACACCCGAGTACCGTCTTCGTTCCGCGCTTCCTTGGAAACGGTTACGAGTTCTTCCGGGTCGGCCGATTCGAGCGCGATAATGCCGGTGACGATCTTCGTAATACTGGCAGGATAGAGTCGCTCCGTCGCGTTCTTCTCGAATAGGACGGTTCCGGAGCGGGCGTCGATCAGAATTGCCGCTTCCGACTGGAGTACAGGCGCCTGTGGGACAGCCTCTTCGGCGTGAAGCGTTCGGGGCAAACACATGCTTAGAAGTAGAATCATGGTGCAAATATGGAGGCAGCGAAGCAAAACGATCTCCCTCAGCCCTTTCTGTCGCCGGATTATAGTCGTTCGTAAGAACTAGTTATTGGATATCCGTCTAGTTTAAAGATAGCATCCTTGCAGGACTTCCAACAATAGAAAAGTGTAGGCTAGATCACATTTTTGGTCATTCACACCGCGGTCATACGGCTACGCGGGCACGAGCGCGAACGCATATTCTGTAAAGGAATCCCATTTCCGGCCAAGAAGGTGACGACCAGGTGCGCAGCCGGCATTCGACCTGTAAACGAGTCTCCCGAAAACCGAAGCGCAAGGCCACCCGCGGAAGGACGCGCCGTCCGGTGCGAACTAAGGTGTATCTCTTCTATGCCGTTGCGGACGGCGTCAAGCGGGTATACCGCGACGAAGACCGTGTCGACGGCTACGGAGGGTCCAATCGCATTCCGAACCCGCGCGACATGTCGCTGTTCCAGATATTCGTGAACGCCGTGCTGCAGCCGGCGAACATGTACCGGATCCGCAAGGGCTCCATCCGGTTCTTGTCGGAGGATATTCCGCAGAAGGGCGTGCCGATCATCGTCCAGTCGATCCAGATTCTAGCCTGAACGAAAGGGGGTGAATGCGATGCCAGCTTCGCTTATCAAACTGTTCATCACCGCCAGCGCTTCCGCTCCCGTCGCCTCCGGCGGCGCGGTGACGACTAACGTCGTTCCGGCTGTATCCCGTTTCGCCGCGGCCGTGACCGCGCCGATGATCGCTGGCAACGTGACGACGATTCCTGCCGCCGGCTTCGTCAACGATAACGGCGATGCGATAACCGACCTGCCCGCGCCGCCGGCGAACGGCTACTTGAACGTGCATGTCAACGGCATGATGCAGGAAGCGAACCTCTCCGTGCTAACGACAGCCTCGCTTGTCATCAACACGGTGGACATCCCTGTCGGCGCCCCGGTCGTCCTGGAGGTCGCCGATTTCTCGAATACGACGTCGACGATCACGACGCCGCCGGTCATTTCGATACCGGATATCGACATCATCGTATAGGGGACGGCTCTCGCTTACAGCGAAAGAAAGGCTGAACAGGTCGCGGCCTGTTCAGCCTTTTTGACGCTTCGAGGCTTGATAGATTGTTGTCACCCGACTCCCCCAACGCCGCCAACGAACCTTATTCCACAAGCGTATCGGCAAAAGCTTCTAGCTCCTCGGGATTATTCGTCTGAAAGACCAGCTGCTCGGTATCGAATACAAGAACTACGGGAAGCTGCTCTTCCAAGCCGATCGCCTTGAGCCAAGCAATCTCATCCTTCTCCGCGTGAATCTCCACGAGTTGAATGCGCGCAAGAAGAACGGGACTGGCATTAAGCACTCGATTCACCGCGAGATCCCACTCTTGAGAAGCCGAGAAAATATGCATGCGAAGCCGCCCTTCCTCATGGGAGACCAGCTTGGCGAGTACCTCGTTTCTGCTTGGTTCGCATTCCGTCAGAAGCAAGACCATGAGTAGAATCCAATAGCTTCGCTTGAATCGCACTGCCATTCCCCCTTTGGCTGCTCCGCTCTTCATGCGATCATTGCTATATTTAAATAACGCTCCATTATAAAGGGATGTTGCATGTTTATGGAAAAGATGCAAACAATGGACTGGCGCGGTATAGCACACCTCCTAGATAGCCAAAAACCCGCGCAACGTGGCGCGGGTTTCACGGTTCATCTCCGTTACTGTTCCTACAACAATAGAACTTGATCTAGGCCTTCAAGTATGGCCCATCCTCGCCGATCTTGCCCGGCGCCGGATTGCCCGGCAGGTCGAGCACATACACGCGCAGGTTGCCTTGGCCGCTCACGTTCACGGTCAGCGTGCCGTTCGTTACGATGCGTACGTCGCCCGTGACGGCATCTTTGTACGTGCCGTTCGGAATGCTGCTGAAGGTGGCCGAGGAGCTGACCGCGACCAGCGCGAAGCTGTCGACGGCTTTGGCCGCGTCGGTATAACGCCGCTTGTAGGCCATGCCCCCGCTGACGTTCTCCGTCGAATACTGCCCCTTCTGAAGCGCCGGGATGGCGCGGCGAATCTGGTTCAGCCGCTGCAGATGCTTCACGAGCGGCTTCTGGAGCGTCTGGGCGACGGTGCCGGAAGCCGAAGCGACTTGGCCGAAGCCGCTAGCCACGACCGAACCTTCCAGATGGTCCCCGAAATAAGCGCGTCCCGTCGTCGCCAGCGGGCAGGTCGGGCCGCAGTCGATCGGCTTGCCGGCCTGGAACTCGATCTCGGAGCCGTAATACAGCGTCGGGATGCCGCGGAACGTCCACATGAGGCTCATGTTCTCCGCCCAAGCGGCGGTACCGCCTGCATAACGGGTGGACGATTTGTTCGGACCGTAATCGTGGCTGTCGACGTAGACGACGTTGTACGTGGCGTCATTGTAGCTATCATCCGAATCTTTGCCGTTCCAGAAGGCGTTACCCGCGTCGCTGAAGTTCATATGCATGCGCATATCGATGACGCTCATCCCCGAGAATTGGGAATGATCGGGCTGATGATAGGCATTGCCGCTTAAGAACGCATTCGTCGACGTCGGCTGGTTGCCAGTGCCCATCGTATTCTCGTAGTTGTATTGCTCCAAGGCCGCCGCCGTATCGTCCGCGCTGTACGTCTTCCGCTCCTTCCACGTGAAGAACTGGGCGGAATGGTTGACCGAACCCCGGTTCCACTTATCGTTCACGAACGAGCCGACCTCGCCGAACATGAAGAAGTTTTTGCCCTTGTCGCCGAACTTGGCGACCGCGTGCTCCTGCGCCGCAGGCAGGAAATGACGATTCCAGGTGACGCGCGGAATGTGAACGGCCGTATCGATCCGGAAGCCGTCTACGCCCATGTCGATGAACCGGTTGTAGGCGTCGATCAAATAATCTTGCACGGGCTTGGATTCGGTATTAAAGTCGGCCAAATCCTCGTGAATCCAGCAGCTGCGGGAGTCCTCCCCTTCCCAGTTGCCGATCCAGCATTGATGGTACAGGTTCGACGGGAACATGCCGCTCGTCGGATTCGGCCATTGGCAGTTATAGATTTTGTACCCTTCCTTGCTCGTCGCGCCTGTCGGCACGCCCCAGTTGCGGCACGTATTGCCGGCCGGTTCGGTCGTCGACCACAGATCGCCGTTGTACGGCTTGCCGCTCGCATTGACGGTCAGCCCGTCATACTCGGCGCCGGCGACCGGTTCGTCGTAGTACCAGCTCCACTGCGTGTCGCGGATGCCGAACACTTTCGGCGTGAACAAGCCTTTGGCTCCCCAGCGGCTCGAGTGATTGTAGACGACGTCCTGGATGATCTTGAGACCTTTGTTATGCGCCGCGTTGATTAAATCCTGATACGAAGCCCCGGTGGATTCCAGCCGCGGGTCGACGCGGAAGAAGTCGTAGCCGTGATAGCCGTGGTAGTCGTAATCGGAGCGGTTCAGCACGACAGGCGTAATCCAGATCGCCGAGAAGCCGAGCGCCTTGATGTAATCTAGCTTCGCGATCAACCCCTTGAAATCCCCGCGGAACATCGGGTCGTTGTTCGCTGCGTTGCCGCTCGTGACATGCGCGGACCCGCCCCGGTTGTTGGAGGAGTCGCCATCATAGAAGCGAGCCGTCATGACGAAATAAATCGAGTCCTCGCGCATATCCGTTCCGATCGGCGTTCCGCCCGGCACCGGAGGCGGCGCATCGCCCGTCGTGGCGCTTGCTGCCGTGCTTGCCGCCGATTTATTGGCAGGCTGTGCGCCGTCGTACGCCTTCACGGTATAAGTATAAGCCGTGCGCGCTTCCAGCGAAGCATCGCGGAACGACGTGCTTGATGTCGTGAACGTCTTCGTACCGGCCGTGCCGCCGGTACGCGTAATCTCGTAGCCGGCTACGCCTCGGCCGCCGGCATTATCCGTCGAAGCATTCCAGGTCAGCGTAATCGCGAGCCCGCTTGCGACCGCCGCGACGCCTTGCGGTACCGACGGAGGGGTAACGTCATCCGGCAGCGGCGCGCACGGGTTCGCCGCACCGGCCGTCACGACGCCATCTTTCACAGTCGCAACGCCCGCGGCCAGCGTATAATCGGCGCCGCCGTTGTTATCCCAGGCCGAGCCGTTATTGAAGGCCGCCTTCATGGAGGTGGCGGAGCCCAAATCGACGGTCTTCTTCACCCACTCCACGCAGGCGGTCTCGTTCATTGCCACGCCGGGCACCGCCGTCCAGCTGCCTCCAGCCGGCATGTAATGCAGATTAACTGTCGTCCAGCCTTTCGTCTTCGCGTAGTAATAGACGGTGGCTTGATTGCCCGCGGCCGCAGTGGTGACCGACAGTGCAGCGGACGGGGCGGACTGGTTGCCTGCCGCATCCTTGGCCACGACGGCGTAGCTGTATGTCGTGGCAGGCGCGAGCCCTGTGTCCGTGTAGGTGACGCCGGTTACGCCGCTCTTGATGAGCGCGCCGCCGCGGTAGACGTCATAGCCGGCAACCCCGCTGCCGCCCGTGTTATCGGTCGAAGCCGTCCACGAGAGAGCCACGGTCGTGTTGGTCACGGTCCCTTTCGTCAGACCGGCAGGCACGCTTGGCGCCGTCGTATCCGCTCCTCCGGTGCCACATGGATTGCCAGCGCCAGCGGTAAGCTTACCGTCCTTCACTTGGTGCTCGCCTACGCCTGCCTTATAGTTAGCGCCGCCGTTATTATCCCAAGTGCCGGAGCCATTGTTAAAGACCAGCTCGAATGTGGTCGCGGTGCCGAGCGTAACGGTCGACCGCGTCCAGTTCGTGCAAGCCGCATCCATTTTCGTACCTGGCACCTGCGTCCATGTGCCGCTTCCATTGTGATGAATGTAGACCGTGCTCCAATTGCGCGTTGGCGTGTAGTAATAGACGACGGCCGTGCCTGCGGACGACTCCGCCGCTTGGACGACCGTTACCGCCGCCGGCGGAACAACCCCGGAAGTCATGAGCACGACCAAGCCCATGAGCCATGCCATAATCCGCTTGCTGAATGTTCTTGCTCGCATGTACGAATAATCCTCCCTTGTATGGCCGATTGCGATCTGTGCCTCGCTTCGGCATGATTTCCTCGGCGCGCCTCCCGCGCCGGATTGCGATACCGCCTCCCTTTTTGTTCAAACGTTTGCACAATTAGCTAAGCATCACCTTCTCGTTAAAGCGCTTACAATGGATATTGTAGTCGGCCTTCGCCGGCCCCGCTAGTCGACGGAATTGACTTCTGTCGGTGGAATTTATTGTATGGGGCCAAAGCATCAGCAGCTGCCGCTACTTTCGGCTGACATTCGCCCGACCCATGCAAGTTACTTCGAACAGCAGCTTATACTTAGCAAAAAGAAGCCCTCCTCCCACGAGCGGGAAAAGGGCTTCCTAGCCTTCCTATTAACCGATCATTTTCAATAAGTTCGTTAAGCGGTATTTATCGAACACTTCGGATGCCGATTCGAGCGGTACGCTCCATGTGCACTCTTCCAGACTGCAGGCGACCGGCACATCGATGTTGATGCGGGCGAGCGTCCGCGACAGGTGGAGCATCTCCAGGTCGGCTTCGATCTTCGCCTTGACGCTCTTCGGCAGCGCTTCGAGGTTGCTCAGGATCCCGTCGATCGATTCGAATTCCGCCAGCAGCTTCAGCGCCGTCTTCTCGCCGATTCCTTTGACGCCAGGGTAATTATCGCTCGTATCCCCCGTAAGCCCCTTCATCTCGACGACCTGGAACGGATGTATACCTTTGTCCGTCTTCAGGAAATCTAAGTCGTATACCGCGTAATTGTTCCGGCCTTTCTTCATGATGACGACGTGGATGCGCTCGTTCACCAGCTGCAGCATATCCTGGTCCCCCGTAAGAATGTAGACATGCCCCAGCTCGCTCAGCTTGCTCGATACCGTGCCGATGCAATCGTCCGCCTCGTAACCCTCTAGTCCGATATTCGGAATGTTCAGGGCGGCGACGATATCCTTCACGAGCGAGAATTGCGGAATCAGATCTTCCGGCGCATCCGGCCGGTTCGCCTTATAATCCGCGAATAATTCCGTGCGGAACGTCTTGCTTCCCATATCCCAGCAGCACACCACATGCGTCGGCTGGAATTCGTTCACCGCGTCGAACAGGTACTGCATGAAGCCGTAGATGGCGTTCGTCGGCGTCCCGTCCTCAAGCCGTCTCGCACTGTACGATTGGGCGAAAAACGCCCGGAACAGCAAGGCCATGCCGTCCACGATCAAAATTTTGTTCTCGTTCATTCGCTTCCATCCCCATACCGTAATACTTGCTACTACTCATCATAGAGCACTGTACAAGGAGCCTGCAATGCCAAAACATTGCTAACAGCGTACACAACCGCTCCCGCTCGGCCATGCCGCTCAAGCTTCGCTAATACACGCCTCTTCCTTCACGGGCAGCATCATTGGGTCAATATTCCGTTCGCTAGCCTGCCAGCTATTCACCCCGGATAAACCTGCCGATCCGCTGCGCCGCTTCCAGCAGCTTCGCCTCATCTTCGACGAGCGCAATCCGCACGTACCCCTCGCCCTCCGAACCGAACGCATCGCCCGGGATGACCGCGACCCCTTGCCGAGCCAGCATTTCCCGGGAAATTCGACGCGAATTCCAAGGTTCCGCCATTTCCCACCGCATCGGAGGCAGCTTCGCCCAGACGAACATCGTCGCCTTCGGCTTCGGCACGATCCACCCTTCCGCCTCTAGCGCGCTGAGGAACAGATCTCTCCGCCGCTCGTACAACCCGTCTACCGGTGCGACCGTTCCCGTCATATCGCGCTCCAACGCAGCGATGGCCGCCTCCTGAACAGGAAGGAACACGCCGAAGTCGATGTTTCCCTTCAGCTCCGTCATGGCAGACACAGCCTCCGCATTGCCTGCCACGAAGCCGATCCGCCCGCCAGCCAGATTGAAGCTCTTCGACATGGAATGAAATTCGACCGCGACGTCCTGCGCCCCTTCTACCTGCAAAATGCTCGGCGGGCGGAAGCCATCGAACGCCATCTCCGAATACGCCAAGTCATGCACGATCAGAACGCCGTGCCGCTTCGCAGCCGCGACCGCATGCTCGTAGAAGGCCAAATCCGCGACAGCCGACAGCGGATTACTCGGGTAGTTCAGCAGCATGAACTTCGCGCTGCGCCAGACCTCATCCGGAATGGCATCGAAATCAGGCAAATATCCGCGCTCCTCGCGCAGCGGCATCAAGTAAGGTTCAACGCCCGCCACGGCTAGTCCAGCCGCGTACACCGGGTAGCCCGGATTCGGAATCATCGCGATATCGCCGGGATTGCAAAGCGACAGAGCCAGGTGCCCAAGCCCGTCCTGCGTCCCCATCAACGATAGCAGCTCCGTCTCCGGGTTCACCTCGACGCCGAACCGATACGCCATCCACGCCGCGACTTTGCTCAGGTAGCCGCGGCTGCCTTTCGTGCCCGGATAAGCGTAAGCGTCTGGTCTAAGCGCCGCATCCGCGAGCGCCTGCCTAACTTCGGGCGCCGGCGGCTGGTCGGGACTGCCGATGCTCAAGTCGATCACGTTAAGCCCCGCTGCGACCGCCTCCCGCTTCCAGCCGCTCACTTCGGCAAAGATCGAGGACCCGAGCCGGTCCAGCTTCTCTGCCCGCCAAGATTTCTTCATCGCTTCTCGCGCCTCCCCTATATCGACGAACGGCGCGCCGCCTGCCATGATGCCCGGCAACAGCACGCCGCTTTCCGGCTTTACTTCTTCCATTCCTGCTCGTATTGCTCTTCCTTGAAGCCGACGGTCACCTTGCGGCCGTCCGTGACGACCGGGCGCTTGATCAGTCTGCCGTTCGACGCGAGCAGCGCAATCTTCTCTTCGTCTGTCATGGCGCCGAGCTTATCCTTCAATCCGAGCTCCTTGTACACCTCGCCGGACGTATTAAAGAACTTCTTGATATCAAGCCCGCTGCGCGCGATCAGCTCCGCGATCGTATCGGCGGAGGGCGCCTTCGTGAACACGTCATGCGTCTCGATCTCGTCATGGCCATTGGCCTTCAGCCACTTTAGCGCGCTGCGGCATGTGCCGCATTTGGGATATTCATATACCGTAAGTTTACTCATATGATGTCATTGCTCCTATCTGTCATCAAAAATCCTGCTTGTCGAGCGCCGCCTCCAAGCTGCGCAGGTCCTCGGGAAGCGATGCTTCCCATTGCATCCATTCGCGACGAATCGGATGCGTGAAGCCGAGCACGGCAGCATGCAGCGCTTGGCGCGCCACTAGCGCCTCGAGCTTCGGCAGACCATCCGCCAGCCGCTCCGGCGAAGCGAAGCCGTACATCGCGTCGCCAATCAGCGGACAGCCGAGATGCTTCATATGCACGCGAATTTGGTGCGTCCGCCCTGTCTCAAGCTTGAGTTTCACCTTCGACGCGATGCCGCCTCCGAATACGGCAGCCGTCTCGTAATGCGTCACCGATGGGTAACCGTCCGGCGTCACGATTCGGACATGCGGCGATGCCGGGTCCCGGTCGATCGGCTCATCGACGGTGCCGGCCATCGCCGCTGGCGCGCTATATACATAGGCATAGTACGACTTATAGACTTCGCCGGCCTGCAGCTGTTCGGACAGCTGCTGATGCACGTAAGGCGTCTTCGCGATCGCGACAAGACCAGACGTGTCTTCATCCAGCCGGTGAACCGGACGGAACCGGACGATCTCGCCGCGCGTCTGCCAATGATGGACGACGCCGTTCGCGAGCGTGCCCGTATAGTGACCGTGGGTCGGATGCACGACGATGCCCGGCGGCTTATTAACGACGAGCAGATCGGCGTCCTCGTACACAATATCGATCAACATTGGTTCAGGCAGTATGTCATCCGACCGCTCCTGCTCCATCCGCAGCTCCACCATGTCGCCTTCCTGTACACGGTCATTCACATACACCCGCCGCCCGTTGACCGTTATGCCTTGCTCGGTCAGCTTCAGACGGGAGAGCAGCTTGCGCGAGACGCCGAGTCGGCGTTCGACAAGCGTGCGCACCATCATCCCCGCGTCCTTCGCTTCCACGCGCACGGATAAGGGCGGGTAATACTTCATCGTCATGGCTTCTTCTTCTTGCGGAACACTTCCGCGCTTCGTACGTATTCCGTATCCGGCACGCCGAGCACGGCGTTCGCCGAGCGAGCCGCGGCGAAGAAATAGTCCGAGAGACGGTTGATATATTTAAGCACATCCATATTGATCTCCATCTCCGATGCCATCGTCACGACGCGGCGCTCGGCTCTGCGGCAGACCGTGCGGCAGACGTGAAGGACGGCCGATGTCTCGCTGCCGCCCGGCAGAATGAAGCGCGTTACTTCGGGCGCCGCCGCGATATGCGCGTCGATCCATTGTTCCAGCCGCTCGGCCGGCTGCGCGTCCATCTTGAATGCGCGGCCAGACGGGTCGGCGAACGCCAGATCGGAACCGCAGTCGAACAGCTCCTGCTGGATCTCCAGCAGCTCGGCGACCAGCGCCTCCTGCTTCCCTTCGCGTACCGCCACAGCGGCGGCTTGTCCGACGAAGCTGTTCAGCTCGTCGATTGTACCATACGTATCGACGCGGATGTCGTCCTTGCGCACCCGTCCGCCTTTGACGGAAGTCTGTCCGCTATCGCCAGTTCTCGTATATAGTCTCATGGCTTCATAAGCTCCTTCATCACTTGCTTGGACAATTGTTGATCCGGCGCGTTCACCGGAATGATCGCCACGACGTCCTTCTCTTCATAGCCTGCGGCCTTGAACGCCGGCATCTGATCAACCGGAATCGCGAACAAGCCCTTCACCTTCTTCAGCTCGCCATTCTCGCCTTCGACCATGCTGTCCATGACGCCATCCGGATAATCCGCTGCCTTGAACGTATCGTCAAGCTGCACGGCCGGCCCTTGCTCGATCATCATCTGAAGCGCGTCCTTGGGCATGACAATAATCCCGTTGCCCGCAGCCGCGATCTCGACGACCAGCTTCTGCGCGTTATACATCGGGCTTGCGTTCACCGCGATCGACTTCGTCTCGCCGAATCCTGCCTGCACTTTATCCTCGAGCTTCTTCGCCGCGTCGGGATTGATATATTCCTTCGGCATGATGAACACCGTCAGATCCGGCTCATCCCCGCAGCCCGCGAGCAGCGCGCCAAACAAGGACAGAATGAGCAGCAGCGCTGCAAATCTCTTCGTTCTCTTCATCTTCGGCAAATAAGCTCCCTCCACTGGCATAAGTGTCTACGTCCACTATATCATATCTGACTCGCTCCCCACATCCGGGAGGCGATAGGTTCAAGAGATTCCTAGCTCCTTCGTCACGAAAAAGACAAACGGCGCACTCTCCCCCGCGGGAGAACGCGCTCGCTTCTATCCTGACGGCAGCGTCCGGCGAGTTATGTAAGCTGCGGCGAATCCGAGGCCATCGCGCCGTCCGTTCCCCGGCCCAAGAAGCGCCGGATCTGTGCCATATGATGCGCATCATGCGCGATGAAATCCGTTACGTACTGCTTCACCTCGAATGGATGCCCGTCCGCATCGACGTAGAGGCGCGCCGCCCGCTCCTCCCCAAGCATCGTCAGCTGGCGGATGATCTCGCTGCGGAAGCGAATGGCGAGGTCCAGGATCACCTTCGGGCTGCGGGTCGCGGCAAAGGTGACGGCGTCTTGGTTGAATGCATCGTAATCCAGATGCCGCACCGTAAGCGGTTCGCCTTGGGTAATCCGCTCGATCGCTTCTTCCAGAAAATACTTGTCCCACAGCATGATATGGGATACGATATCGCGCACGGCCCACTTGTCTGCCGCGACCGGCGCTGTCCAAGCCGCCTCCTCTAGCTCGCGCAGCGATTCCGCGAACGGAATAAGCGCGGCGAAATCATGCAGAAGCTGCTCTCTGCTCACCATCGTAGACTCTCTCCCCTTTGAACGAAATGTCTTCATTGCTTGAACCTGCTCCCTTATAATAGAACACATGTTCTTGTTTGTAAATCCGTCTCCTGTCCTTGGGTCGTTCCCGGCGCGCAAAAAAGCCGGCCTGTCGGCCGGCTGCTGTATCATGCTATTGGAGCGAATTTCTTCTGACCATAAACCGCATGTATTCGTTAATCTTGATGTCGAGCTTGCGGCTTAAGTCGATTACGATGTCGGAGCTGAAAGTCTTCTGCTCCAGGTACGATTGTTCCATTCGTTGACGCAGCTCGTAGATCTCGTCTTCCAATACGCGTATGGAGGAGGAGTACTGCTTCGCTTGCATGGCGCCCGATTCGTTGCGAAACGGGAACTCATAATCCGCACAAGCCAATGTTCATTCCTCCTTCTGCCATCGATATCGGTTGCCGTAATCGCTTGTGCAAACTATGTTTATAAAGATTTGTTAAATTTATTATAACAAAGTCTGCCAATAATGAAACTATTTTTTTAGTTTGCCTTCAATTTCTGAACGAATTGTCCGATCCGCTCGATCGCTTCCGTCAAATTCGCGATCGAACTGGCGTACGAACACCGCAGATGGCCTTCGCCGCCTC
Source organism: Paenibacillus aurantiacus (assembly GCF_042431225.1). NCBI lineage: Bacteria > Bacillati > Bacillota > Bacilli > Caryophanales > Paenibacillaceae > Paenibacillus > Paenibacillus aurantiacus. The sequence continues at coordinate 502,582 of NZ_JBHMDO010000047.1, forward strand.
TGCCGAATACGTCGCCTGGCACAGCCGCCACGCTGTATTCCTGCAGCAGACGGGTCGCGAATTCCTCGCTAGTCAGCCCCGTCGATTTGATCGATGGGAACGCGTAGAACGCACCCTGCGGCTCGTGGCATTCCAGCCCGATCTGGCGGAAGCCCTGCACGACGATCCGGCGGCGCTGGTTGTACGATTCGACCATTCGGTCTTTCTCATCCAGCCCGTTGCGCAGCGCCTCGAGCGCCGCGACCTGGCCCATGATCGGCGCGCACATGATCGTGTATTGGTGAATCTTCAGCATGGCGCCGATCAGCTCCGGGTGACCGCAAGCGTAGCCCATCCGCCAGCCGGTCATCGCGAACGCCTTGGAGAAGCCGCTGACGAGAATCGTCCGGTCCTTCATGCCCGGCATGGCCGCGAAGCTGACGTGCTTCATGCCGTAGGTCAGCTCGGCGTAGATCTCGTCGGAGATGACGATCAGGTCGTTCTCTTCGGCGAACTTGGCAATCGGCAGCCAGTCCTCGTAAGTCATAATGCCGCCGGTCGGATTGCTCGGGTAGCAAAGTATCAGCACTTTGGATCGCGGCGTGAGCGCCGCTTGCAGCGATTCGACGCGCAGCTTGAAATTGTCCTCGGCGAACGTCTCAACGCCAACCGCCACGCCGCCGCTCAGGGTCGTGATCGGCGAGTAGGTGATGTAGCATGGTTCCGGCACAAGAATTTCGTCGCCCGGCGTGATCAATGCCCGCAGCGCAAGGTCGATCGCTTCGCTGCCGCCGACCGTTACGAGAATTTCGCTCGCCGGGTTGTAATTCACCTGGAAGCTATTGCTCAGATATTGGCCGATCTCCTCGCGCAGCTCCGGCATGCCGGCATTAGACGTATATTGCGTCTTGCCTCTCTCGAGCGAATAGATGCAAGCATCGCGCACATGCCAGGGCGTGACGAAGTCCGGCTCGCCGACGCCCAGCGTAATAATGTCTTTGCGTCCCGCCGCCAGGTCGAAGAAGCGGCGAATGCCGGACGGCTTCATGTCACGCGCGCCCGGCGCGAGGTAATCGCTCATGGTGCGCGGTTGCGTTTGCGGCTGCGGTTTCTCTTCTTCTTTAATCATGGCTCATCATCCTCACGGCGAGACGAGAAGACGCTGGTCGTCTTCGCGCTCCTCGAATATAATGCCATCCTGCTTGTATTTCTTCAAAATAAAGAACGTCTTCGTCGAGAGCACCGCATCGATCGTCGACAGCTTGCTCGATACGAACGAAGCGACTTCGTTCAATGTCTTCCCTTGTACTTCGACCAGCAAGTCATAAGCGCCGGACATCAAGTAGACCGACTGTACTTCTGGATATTGGTAGATCCGTTCCGCGATACCTTCGAATCCGCGGCCGCGTTCCGGCGTAATTTGCACTTCGATCAAGGCCGTGACTTTCTCCTCGTCGATCTTGCTCGGGTTCACAACGGCCGCGTATTTGACGATGACGTGCTCCTGCTCCAGTTCCGCGATCGCCTGCGTCACCGCCGAGGCCTCCGCATCCAGCATCGTCGCAATCAGCTCCGCGCTGCGCCGCGCATCTTCCTTCAGCAGCTCCAAAATCTTCGTTTTAAGCTCACTCATCGTCAATACCTCCGCTTGCCCATTCAAACAGTAAAGCGCTCGCGCCTTGCTTGCAGGGCATAATTTTACATGATGTGTCACTAAGTAATAAAGTCTATATTACAACGAATCCAAGCTTCCTGCAAAGCGGAAAAAGCGGCTCGGCTTGCGGCCTGCCGCCATTCCAGCTTCCTATCGGAGGACCAGGAAGAATCGAGTCTGCCCGTCGGTTCTCCCCGCTCGGCCCTTAACCGGATTCCGTCGCGAGCTTGTCCAGCTCCTTCGTCAGCCATTCCATCTCTGCGTCCGTTCCGATCGAGATCCGAAGAAGCGCTTGAAGGCGGGGATGCTCGTAGTGCCGGACATAAATGTCCCGCTCGGCCAGTCTCCGGTATAAGGTTCGGGCGTCCGGGCCGATTGCGGGGGGTGCGCACAGGATGAAATTCGTCGACGACGGCAGCACGACATATCCGCGCCGGCGCAGCTCGCCTGCGAAAGCCTCCCGGGTCGCAACGACGCGCGAGACGCTGTCTCTCATATAAGCGTCGTCTTTCACCGCGGCCAGCGCCAGCGACTGGGCGAGCGCGTCGACGTTATAGATGCCGCCGCCCTTGGCTAACGCCTCGATCAACGCCGCGTTCCCGGCGCAATAACCTGCGCGAAGTCCGCTCAAGCCATACGACTTGGAGAAGGTCCGCAGCACGAGCAGGTTCGGATACTTCGCGATCAATGGCAGCGCAGAGGAACCGGATGGCGCGTAGTCGATATACGCTTCGTCGACGACGACCAATCCCGGGAAGGTGCGGACGAGCCGCTCGAGTTCCCCTGTGTCCGTCAATAGCCCGGTCGGCGCATGCGGATGGATCAAGATGATCGCATCGGCGCCGCTAGCTTGCAGTCCGTCCATATCCACGCGGTAATCCGGCAGCAGCGGGATCGGGACGCACGACGCTTGATAGCCTGCCGCTTCCGTCTGGTACAGCCCGAAGCCCGGATCCGCTACGGCCGCCCGTCCGCCCGGACCGACGAACAGCTTGAACAAGAGCGAGATGATTTCGCTAGAACCGTTCGCGCAGTAGAGCTGCTCCGGCGCAAGTCCCGTCCGCTCCGCAATCGCTTCCCGCAGCGCGGCGGCCGCAGGGTCGGGGTATCTCCGCAGCGATTCCTCGGGCATTGCCCGCAGCGCTTCCATCACGGCCGGCGACGGCGGATACGGACTTTCGTTCTGGTTCAGCTTGGCGCATACCCGCCCGGGCTTCGGCTGCTCGCCCAAGGCATAGGGCTCCAGCCGTTCAATATGAGGCAACGCGTAAGTACGAATCATTGCATTCCTTCCCTTCCTTCGGTTTGAACCCATCGTAATGCAGGATTGTCATATGGAAAATGTACAGTTTATACTTTTCTCATGTGACAGATTAGGGAAAGGAAGGAAAACCGCATGCATTCGCTCATGCCTACGATCGACGACGCCTCCGACGTCCCCGTCTATATGCAGCTCTATGTTTATATTAAAGATCGAATCGGCGCCGGGCAGCTGAAGCCTGGCGAGAAGCTTCCCTCGGTCCGCCTGCTCGCCTCGCTGCTCGGCCGAAGCCGGACGCCAGTCGCATTGGCCTATGACCAGCTCGTTGCGGAAGGATATGCGGTCAGCCGTCCCCGCTCCGGGCTCTTCGTCGCAGATATAACGGCTCATCTGCCGGAGGTAGGTCAGCCTGCTGGAACCGGTCAGACCCCGCCTCTCTCCTCAAGACCGCAGCTCGCGGATAATCGTGCTCTGCCGCCGCGCGCCTACCATGCCGCTGATGCGGCCGAAGCGGATTATGATTTCGGCTATGGAGCGGTCGACCTGTCCCAATTCCCGCACGGCCGGTGGCGCAAGCTCGTCGGCGATTGCTTCTTGCCCGAGAATGGACGCACGCTGCTGTATGGCGATTATCAGGGCGATGCAGGACTGCGGGAGGAGATTGCCGCTTATCTCCTCCACGCCCGCGGGGTCCGGTGTTCCCCCGCGCAGATCGTTGTCGGGGCCGGCACGTATCATTCGCTCGATCTGCTGCTTCAGCTGCTGCGTCCGCGTCTTGGGGAGATCGCGGCCGAAGAGGCGGTCAACGACGGCGTCAAGTCGCTGCTGCTGCAAGCAGGCGTGCCGGTCAAGCCGATCCGGCTCGCGCCCGACGGCATCCGCATAGAGGAGCTCCGGGCCACCTCCGCCCAAGCCGTCTATGTCACGCCTTCGCATCAATTTCCGTACGGCATGACGACTTCCATCGCCAAACGCATGCAGCTTCTCGCCTGGGCTAAGGCACAGGATGCTTATATTATCGAGAATGATTACGACGGCGAATTCCGCTACGGCGGCAAGCCGATCCCGTCCCTGCAAGGGCTGGATTCCGCTGGCCGCGTCATCTACTTGGGCACCTTCTCCAAGGCGCTCTTTCCGTCGCTGCGCCTGAGCTATCTCGTCTTGCCCCTGGAGCTGCTGGCAGACTTCAGGGCGATGGACCACAGCTACGATCAGCTCGCCTCGCCGATCTTCCAGTCCGCGCTGCGCCAGTTCATGCGCGCCGGCGATTTCGAGCGTTATATCCGCCGCATGCGCATCGTGTACGGCCGTAAGCAGGATGCGATGCTGACCGCCGTCCGAGAGGAGCTCGGAGAGCGCGCCGAGGTCATCGGACAAGGCTCCGGGCTGCATCTGCTGCTGCGCGACCGTGACGGTCGGAGCGAAGAACAGCTTGTGGCCGCCGCCAAATCCGCGCGCGTGCTCGTCTACCCGACCTCCATCTATGCGCTTGCTCCCGAGTTGGCCGCCCCCGGCACCGTGCTCCTTGGCTACGGCGGCATCCCAATCGAACGGGTAGGCCCCGGCATCTGCAGGCTGGCGGAAGCTTGGGGTCGCTGACGGCGATCCCGATGGCTCCGCAACGTCGCTCCCGCTGCAATTCCCTAACTAAAAAAGCCCCTGGATGGGGGCTTCGCGCTTAAGAGAAATAATTCGACTGGTTGCCGCCTGGCGTCTGATGGAGCGGCTGGAGCGGGATGAAACTGCTGCCCGCGTTTGCACGCGCCTGCTGGGCTGAAGACTGGACGTTCGTCTTGAACGCCTGATTTTGCGCCGTCGACTGAAACTGCTGCGATTGCTGGTTCTGTCTTGCCTGCTGGTACTGCTGCTGGCTAATGCCCGATTGCTGCTGGAACGCATTCGCTTGGTGAACGGGCTGATAATGCGCCGTCGCGTGCTGCTCGTTCCCTTGGAACGCATTCGCATGGATCGGATATTGAGCTTGTTGGAACTGTTGGCGCTGCTGTCCATTCTGATTAAAAGCGCTCGCGGCCACCGGAGTTTGCGTTTGCTGAAAGTGCTGCTCCTGCGCGTTGATCGGTTGCGCTTGCTGCGGCTGTTGGAACTGCTGACGAGCTTGCTGCTGCTGGAACTGAGGCTGCGCTTGCTGCTGCTGGAACTGCGCTTGCGATTGCAGGCCGATCTGCTGGAGCAGCTGCGCCCCTTTCTGCTGGGTCTGCTGTTGTTTCTGGAGCTGCTTGTCCACCTCTTGGCGCAGTGCGGCCGTCGGCGTGTCATACATATTGTTCTGGCTCATCACACTGTACAGCTCGCCCTGCAGACGAATCGTGCTGTTCAGCAGCGATGTGAACATCTGACGGATTTCGGGGCAGTTGGATTCGGTCACGGCTGTCGCATACTCTTTGGACACCCGCTTCAAGTCGGCAAGCACCGAATACGCCAAATCTTCTTCTGCCAATAGATGCGTATGCGCCTGTTTCTGGCCGTTCGATTGTTGGAACACGTGGATAACCTCCTTATGGTCGCTGTCAATGATTTCATTCGCGCATTGCCGAGAGCTTGTCCCTCGCCGGACCTTTACCCTTGCGGCTGCGAAGGAGCCAGCTGCTGATGCTGCTGGACCGACTGGATGAGCGTCTGGATGTGCTGCTGGTGTTGGCTGATGGCTTGCTGATACACGTTAACGAGCGCCTGGTTCGACGTCGACGTCGCCGCAACCGCGCATTGCTTCATGAGCAAGTCTTCATTCGAAATCGAATCGATGATATACTCCAACTCTTTTGAGGACATCGGCTGTAACAAGCGATTCCCCTCCTTATCGCCATTTTTTCAAACCCTTCGTATTATGAACGGACCGCATCCAAAATATGTATCCGCTCCTCCCGATTTTGGAAAGAAGCGGTTGTTCCTGCCAACATATTAAGGCAAGTGAACCGTCTTGATGTGGCTCAAATGCTGAAAGACTGGCGTTCCGCTCGCGTCCGACAGCTCCACGATCTGCTGGTCGATCCCTTTCAGCACGCCGATGCAGCTCGCCTGTTCGCCAAGATTGAGAATGACGAACTCCCCAATCAGCTTGTGCAGCTGTTGGTCGAAGGAACGGGCGTACGTGAGCGGCGAAGGCTTAAGGGGGAATTGCTCGGGCGTCAGCGCGTATGGCGTCTCGCCTTGCGGATAGGGGATCAAATATTTGAGATGCTGGAGCGATACGATTACGGAGTGATGGACAGGCGAATAAAAGACGAAGAAATCGTTCATGACGCTGTTGACATAGCCGTGAACCGTTTGCTCCCCGGTTATGCACAGCTCGGAGAACATCCCTTTGGCGTTCATAAGTATTTTGCGGTACGAGATTCCGTCATTCATGTTCTCGTACGGCATCTCCGGCAGTCCGGCAGGGGGCGGGGACGCATTCAGCAATTTAAGACGCCGGACATGAACGAGCGGCGCGTAGACGTAATTCGCACCGGTGTAGACGACGAGAATGTCTTGTCCAAGATCGGCCAGCCAGCCGCGGATCGGCTGAGCGGCATCGCTGATTTGAAGCTCGACGTAACGGTTAAGGAGCGATCGTAGATTTCTCATGGCTTTCCCTTTCCTCCTCTAGCGGCGATAGATGCTTAAAGCCGCGGGCAAGCGCGCTATGGAAGCGCGCGGAGCCCGCGATGCATCATGCGATGGTGACGATGTCAGGTTTACCGTGCCGTGTTACCGGACGATTTTTTTCTTGCCGCATTTACATTTGCAGCCGCAGCCGCCTTTGTGACCTTTGTGGCCGTCTTTCCCTTTGTGGCCATGTTTGCACTTGCAGTCGTGTTTGCTTTTGTGTTCCTTCTTGCCGCTGGTGTGGTGGCCTCCGTCTTTATCGCCCCATGTTTTGTCGGAGCCGCGGTGCCCTTCGCTGCGCAGACCGTCTCCACCTTTCGTCCGATGACCACCGAACCAATCGTTGCCGCCCATGAAGCCATGGCCGAAGCCTATGCCGTTGCTGTGGTGGCCTTTGCTGCCGCTATGATGATCCTTGCGGCAATCGTCGTGTCCGCGGCTTTTGTGTCCGCCGGAATGATGGCCGTCGTGTTTGCCGCAGCTGCAATGCTCCTTCTTCTCTTTCTTCTCGAAGATGCGTTTCACGCAGGAGACGTCGACCAACACCACGCCTCCTTTGGTCCACAGCACGATTTTGTGGCAGTCGAAGTTGATCAGCACGCCCTCGATCCAATCCGGACAGCCTTTCTTCAGCTTGATGATGACGTGCTTCTTGATGAAACACTTCCAGTCCTCTTCCTTTTTGAACCCATGGGAGCGATCCTTGTCGGATTTGTGCTCCCACTTTTTGTCGAACGATTTGTGCTCCCATTTTTTGTCGAACGATTTGTGCTCCCATTTCTTATCGTGCGATTTATGGCCGTCGGATTTGTGGCCGTCCCACTTCTTGCCGAACGACTTGCCATGGTACTCGTAAGCCATCTCGAATTCCTCCCGTTTGATATAGTATGAGTGAAGAAAATAGAAAACTTGATGCGCGTCATCCTTCCAATCTATCGAGTGGCCCTGCCTGAAGAACCCGCCTCCAGCCGCCGTTTTTCCCCGAATCTTCCGGATGACGTTTGTAATATATTTATATGTATCCCACTCTCAAAGGGACTAGGGTAGCAATCTATTTTCTACCAGATGTACGCCAGTCTAGATTCGATCCTATTCCACCATCGCCCGCTCTTCCCCCGTGCTTGGCCGCGTTCTTACGGTTCAGCGCGCTGCTGCACACCTTTGACCGGGCTCGCGCATAGAGTAAGGTATATCGGCTTGCCCGCCATTCGGAAGGGGCAGGCCGAAGCCTGATGCCTGGAGGATGATCCCATGGCCGGAAAGGGATTGCCGGTTCGCTCGATCGCGATCGAACCCGGCGCCAGTCATGAACTGCTTCGGGACGTGTGGAGCGACCGTTACGTGCCCGCGCGGCTGATTGAGGACGGCAAGGGGGCCGAAGCCCGCATCCGCATCCGGGGCGGCCATACCCGCAATTATTTGAAGAAATCGTATGAGATTCAGACGGAAGGCCGCACGCTGCATTGGAATGCCGAGTACGATGACCCGTCGCTGATCCGCAACGCGCTGTCCTTTCGCTTCTTCAACGAGATCGGCGTCCCGGCGCCGCGTACGCGCCATGTCCTCTTGCATTGGAACGGCAAGCCGCACGGCGTATACGTCGAGATCGAAGCGGTCGACGGGAGCTTCTTTCGGCGCCGGCGCATCGGCGCATCCTCTCTCGTCTATGCCGTGAACGACAACGCCGATTTTACGCTGATCGACCACGAGACCAAACGACGCAAACGCTCGTTGTTCTCCGGTTATCAGCTCGTCAAGGGGGGCGACGGCACGAAGAAGCGGCTCGCCTCCTTCATCACGAATGTGAACCGACCAGCAAGTCCCGCGCTGCGTGCTTATCTCGGCAAGCGGCTGGACATCGACCAATATTTGCGCTGGCTGGCCGGCGCGGTGCTGACGAACAATTACGACGGATTCGATCAGAACTATGCGCTATATGAACACCGGGCAACGAACAAATACCGGATTGTGCCTTGGGATTACGAAGGGACGTGGGGGCGAAATTGCTTTGGCCGCTTGTGTCCAAGCGACCTCGTGCCGGTACGGGGAATGAATACGTTGACGCGCAAACTTCTGGCTTACCGATCGGTTCGCGTCCGGTACCGCAGCCTGCTGAAACGATTGCTGAACGAGACGTTCACCACTCGCGCCATTGAACCGATCGTCAAAGACATGATGGACCACATCCAAGGCGACGTGCGGGATGACTTCACGCGCAAGTGGCCGTTCGACACGTTCCTGGGTGAGGCGGCAATCATCAGCCGATTCATCCGGGAACGCCGGGAAGTGCTGCTCACGCAGCTCGCCGAGTGGCGGGATTAGCTGACGAGCGCAAAAAAAGAACCCGCAGCGACCGCGGATTACGCGGGCTGCGGGTTCTTCCTTATGCCATGTAAGGAAATGTGTCAAAAAATATCCATGCTTAAATAACGTTCGCCGCTATCCGGCGCAATGCACAGGACGCGTTTGCCCGCACCTAGCTTGCGCGCCAGCTGCAGCGCAGTCCACACGGCAGCGCCTGAAGACGGACCGAGCAGCAGTCCTTCCTCGCGCGCTAGCGCTCGCATCGTCGCAAGCGCGTCTTCGTCGGACACCTGTACGATCTCGTCGTACACTTCCGTGTTCAACACGGATGGGATGAAGCCGGGACTTGTGCCGACCAGCTTGTGCGGTCCGGGTTGACCGCCGGATAGGACAGGCGATCCCTTCGGTTCGACGACGGCGATGTACAAGCCCGGAATGGAGGCGCGGAGCGTCTCGCCGGTTCCAGTCACGGTGCCCCCCGTCCCGGAAGTCGCCACGAATGCGTCCAGTCGTCCGCCGGTCTGACGGATAATCTCGGGCGCCGTCGTCGTCCGGTGGATATCCGGATTGGCGCTATTCTCGAATTGATTCGGAATGAAGCTGCCGGGGTTAACGACTTGCAGCTCCTTCGCTTTCGCGATCGCACCTGGCATGCGTTCGGCTGCCGGCGTAAGCACGACTTCGGCGCCGTACGCCTTCAGCAGCCCGATCCTCTCCTTCGTCATATTGTCAGGCATGACCAGAATGAGCCTGTAGCCTTTCACGGCGGCGTTCATCGCAAGCCCGATTCCCGTGTTGCCGCTCGTCGGCTCGATAATCGTCGCGCCGGGGCGCAGAATGCCGCGCCGCTCGGCGTCGGCGATGAGCGAGGAGGCGGCCCGGTCTTTGACGCTGCCGCTCGGATTGAACTTCTCCAGCTTCACCAATACTTCCGCGTCGCCCTCTTGGACCAGTCGCCGCAGCCGAACCGCAGGCGTGTCGCCGATGAGCTCCGCCACATTATTCACTATACGCACCATAAGCGCTTCTCTCCCTTATGAGCCGCTCCTTATGCAGGTCGCTTCACTTTTGAAATATATGGCCGAATGAACAGCCAGCCGATAATCGGGAACATCCCGACCGCGAGCAGCAGAATCGGCACCGCCTCCGGCGTCCCCTTCGTGATCGGCAGCACGAACAGGTAGGACGTCAGCCCGATGACGCGCCCCATCGTAAGTCCCGCCTCGCGCAGGACGATGAATTCCTCCCGCTGGCTGGCGCTCTCTTCGGACTGCCCGATCAAATCGAAGACCGTCGACGTCATCGGGATGATATAGAGCGGCATGAAAATCGCCGAACCGATGCCGAACATAAGCAAGGTGCCATAGCGCAGCGGCCAGAACAGCGGAATAATGACTGCCGTCACCATGATGGCGCCGATTAACATCGCGGCCTTGCGCCGCTGCGGAGTCAGCAGTCTGCCGATGAGCCAGAAGCTGATCAGCGCGACGAAGGACGTGATGAGCGAGAAGTTGCCGACCTTCTGCTCGTTGTTCGTCGAGATATACACCAGCAGATTGATCAAGAACATGAATACGCCTTCGCGTACGCCCTGCGCCATGATCGCCGGCACGACGCGCCGCCATGGGCTGCCCTTGCGCGCGAGCTGGCGTACGCCGTGAAACCACTCATACCGGCCAACCGCCTTCCGCTTCTTCAGCCAGAAGCTCATGACGACCGCCACTGCGAACAAGACGACCGATATCGTGAAAATAATCGAATACCCGCGTTCTCCCTTTTGGGATGTAATAATGAGACCCGAAATCCACGGGGCGAGAATGCCGGCCCCCGATCCTAGAAAACCAGCCAGTCCGTTGAAACGGTCGCGGTTGCCCGGTTCGGTGACCTCGAAATAGACGACATTGTACGCGAGCCAAAAGAGACCGAGCGCAAGCCCGTTCAATACGCCAAGCGCAATCGCGTAATCGACGGCCGATTTGCCGATCAGGAGCACCGTTAAATAAAAGGCCCCCGACAGCGCCACGCCCAGCCGGAGGCAGTGCATCTTATTATGCTCCTTGACCCATTTGCCGGCCAGCCAGAACGTCAGCCCGCTTACCGTGGCCTGAAACAGATTGAACCAGCCGATGAGCGCCAGCGACTGACTCGCCTTCCATAAATAGACGGGCACGAATGTACCCGATAACGCATTGGCAATGCCGAGCAGTCCCTGCACGACCAGCAAAAGAACAGCCTGCCCGTCCAGCGAGCGGCTGTCGTAGTTGCGCTTACCGCCGCCGAACGATTCTGCGCGCATCTTCCCGCGTGCCATCGTGGCCATCCATCGGGATTGCACCGAATGTTTGCCCTGCTCCATAGCTCTCGTTCCTCCCACCTTGGCTGCTTACGTGCTCTTGACGTAAGATACCCCGCAGGAGGAGGAACGATGCCATAGCCGATGCGTCTGGCTTCAGTTACCAATCTGCAAGCTAGGCAGCGAGATTACAGATCGTCCGCCGCTTCCGCCAGCGTCTGAATCACTCGGTCCTGATCCGACTTGGCCAGCTTATTCTCCACGTGGAAGCATGCCGGACATACGTACGTGACGACTTGGAACGGTGCGGCCAGCAGCGGACCTTTCAGCAGCTTGGAGTAGACCGGCGCGAACGTGCCCTCAGCGACCGTCTGCGTGCCCGCCTCAAGCAGGAACTCCCGGCATACCGGGCACTCTGGCATGTCCGCTTGCTGGTCCAGCAGCTGCTGGACGGTCGCCTGCGCGGCCAGATGACCGCCGCCGACGCCAATAGAGCCTCCGCGGCTGCCGCCAGCGCGCGCGCGAGGTGCTCCCGCCTCCTCATCATCCCATAGATCGTCGTAAGCCTCGTTGTCTCGAGCGCCGCCGGTTGCTTCCTCGTCCTCTTCTTCTCCGTCCTCATCCTCCGCTTGATCGATGCCGATCTGTACGGTCCGATAGCCGGATAGTTCGTTACCGCAGTATGGACAATGCTTCTCCGGTCCGATCTCGCTATCCCAAATAATTTCGGTATGGCACCATGGACACACCGCTGTTGTTTCTAATTCGCTCATTCCCTGTTCCTCCGGACTAAACTAACATAGTTTCCTTACTTGGTTACATACCAGACGCCGAGCGCAAAGAACAGCACGGCCAGCGTAAGCAGCGTTCCCCATAAATATTTCATCCCCAGTAAACGTCCCTTCCCGCATCATCAATGATGGCCGCCCCTCAAATAACGGTAGCGCCAATGACAAAGGATAGCGCGACTGATATCATCATGGCGATAAATCCGACAGCCCGGTTATCCCGGCCGATCTCTTCGTCGATTCGAAAAACGGGTGTCAGAAATTCAAACAAAAAGTACGCCGCGAGCAGCAGAACAAATCCAAAGCCCGCCCAGCCCATGCTCGCATAGACCGATTCGTTCGCTTCGATCGAGAAACGGAAAATATTGCAAATACCGAATATTTTGCCGCCTGTTGCCATCGCCACCGCGACGTTGCCCTTCCGAATTTCGTCCCAGCAATTATAACGCGTGACGACCTCGAACAGAAATAAAAACACGATTAGGGCCAAAACCGCAACCGATACGTACGCGAGCGAAGCCGCATACGGATTGCTCAGCAATTGATCGACCTCGCGTTCCACCTGCGGGCCCCCCCTGTGTGTAAGCTTACTTCAACTCCGCTACCGTAACGCCCGTTCCGCCTTCGCCGTAATCGCCCAGGCGGTATCCTTTCACGTGCTTGTGGCGGCGCAAGAAATCGCTAATGCCCGTACGCAGAATGCCGGTTCCTTTGCCATGGATAATGTACACCCGGCCAAGCCCCGCAAGGAACGATTCGTCCAAGAACCGGTCCACCTCGTGGATCGCCTCCTCCAGGTTAGCCCCTCGCAGGTCCAGCTCCATCCGCGTGTTCTCGTCGCGCGTTCGCTTCAGGCTGGCCGCTTGTTTCGGCTGCTGCGTCTTCGCCGTCTCAGCCCGCTTCACGAGCTCAAGATCGGACAGCGCCACTTTCATCTTCATGATGCCTAGCTGAACGAGCGCATCGGATCCGCTGAGCTCTACGACGTGGCCGCGCTGATTCAGGCTGTATACCGTCACCTCGTCGCCAGGTCCGATCTGCTGCGACTTGGACGGCTTCGCCTTGGCGCTCTTCGAAAGCTTCGGCGCCGGCGCGGCGTTCTCGAGCTTGCGTCTGGCCTCGATCAGCTTATGCTCCTTGACCGAAGCGCCTTCCTCCATCGCCAGCTTGCGCAGGTCCGCGATAATCGTCTCCGCCTCGCGCTTCGCCTTCGCCACCGCTTCTCGCGCCTCTTCATGCGCTTTCTCCAGCAGCCTGTCGCGCTGCTCTTCGAATCGCCGGAGTTCTTCCTCGTGGCGCTCCCGCTGCGCTTCCATCTGTTTGCGGAGCGCCTCGGCCGTGTTCCGTTCCGCTTCGGCGCCGAGACGATCCGCTTCAAGCGAAGCGATCATCGACTCGACGCGCATATCCTCTTCGCTGACTTCCCCGCGCGCATGCTCGATGATCGCTCGCTGCAGGCCGAGCCGCTCGGCGATCGCGAACGCGTTGCTTCGGCCGGGCACGCCGACGAGAAGCCGATACGTCGGGCTCAGCGTCTGCACGTCGAACTCCATGCTCGCGTTGATGATGCCTTTGCGGTTGTAGGCGTATGCCTTCAGCTCGCTGTAATGCGTTGTGGCCACGATCCGGCAGCCCATCTTGTGCATGTGCTCCAAGATCGCGATCGCCAGCGCCGAGCCTTCCGCCGGGTCCGTCCCTGCGCCGAGCTCATCTAGCAGAACAAGACTCTTCGGCGTCATCCCTTTCAAGATGCGGATAATATTGGTCAAATGGCTGGAGAACGTACTCAAGCTCTGTTCGATGCTTTGCTCGTCGCCGATGTCGGCATAGATCGCGTCGAACACGCACAGCTGGCAGCCGTCCTCGGCCGGAACGAACAGCCCCGACATCGCCATCAGGCTGAGCAGGCCGATCGTCTTGAGGGATACCGTCTTGCCCCCGGTGTTCGGGCCGGTCACGATGATGGCGGAATATTGATTGCCCAGCTCCACGTCCAGCGGCACGACTTTCTCCGGCGCGAGGAGCGGATGGCGGCCGCGCTTTAGCTTCAGGAAGCCTCGGTCGTTCATCATCGGCAGGCTGGCGCGCATGCCGTGAGCCAGCCGCGCTTTGGCGAACGCGAAATCCAGCTGGGCGAGCACATCGAGATCGAGCAGCAGGTCATCTGCATATTCAGCCGTTTGCGCCGTGAGAATCTGGAGAATTTTCTCGATCTCGCGCGATTCGGCCGCCCGCATCTCCCGAAGCTTATTGTTCATTGCTACGATCGCTTCCGGCTCGATGAACAGCGTCGCGCCCGATCCGGATTGATCGTGCACGATACCGCCGAAGTGAGAGCGGTACTCCTGCTTGACCGGAATGACGTAGCGGTCGCCGCGAATCGTGATGATCGCGTCCTGGAGCATCTTCTGCACGGAGGAGGAGCGAATCATGCTCTCGAGCTTCTCGCGAATGCGGCCTTCCCCGCCGCGGATCTCCCGCCTGATCGCGGCCAGCTCGCTGCTTGCGTTATCCATCACTTCCGCCTGATCGTCGATGCAGGCGAGAATCGCGTCCTCGAGCGTTTTGTGCTCGGTGAGCTGTTCTGCATGGAAGGCCAGCTGCGGGATCGGATCGTCCTCATGCAGATTAAGCACATGGCGCTTCACTCTGCGCGAACCGCGGATCGTCTCGGCGACCTCGAGCAGCTCGGCCGGGTTGAGGGTGCCGCCGATCTTGGAGCGAAGCAGCTGCGGCCGAATATCGGTTACGCCGCCGAACGGCGCGTTGCCTTTCAGCCGGTCAGCCTTATAGGCTTCGTCCGTTGTCTGCAGGCGCAGCTTTACTTCCTCTAAGTCCGAACTAGGGCTTAACGCTTCGGCAGCCGCCTTGCCAAGCGACGTCGCCGCATGGGAGGTCAATCTATGTACAATCTTGGAAAACTCTAAGGTTTGCAGTATTTTGGTGTCCAATCAGAGCACAACTCCTCTCGTTCCTTATTATAGCCGAAGCTGTATGCGTATGCCATGACGGAAGCTGGGATGCATGACGTTTACGTCCGGGGGGACACTAGTTGTTGCAACGAAACTTGCGTCAAACACTTTCGTTTAGGAGGGTTTCGTCATGCATTTTTTGGGTCACGTCGTCCGTTTCATCGTGGCTGCGATCGTCTTGATGATTGTCGGCTATATCGTTCCACAGTTCAGCGTCGGCGGATTCTGGAGCGCGTTCTTCCTGGCGCTGGTCATCGCCGCCTTCGGCTGGATCATTGAAGGCATCTTCGGCAAACGCGTGACGCCGTTCGGACGAGGCATCGTCGGATTCATCGCCAGCGCCGCTGTCATCTGGGTTGCGCAATTCATCGTCAGCGGCGTAGCCGTCACGTGGCTCGGCGCCATCCTCGCGGCCCTGGTGATCGGGATTATCGACTTGTTCATTCCGGTCAGCACGCCGTACGAGGCCGGACGCCGGGAAGAGCGTGGCTAACGCGTTCGCAAGCACATGCATTTTCGGGTCTCGGAGCAATCCGCCTCAATAAAGCGCGGCCCCGCGTTCATGCGGGGCCCGTTTTATGTCCGCTTCATGAGCCTTCCCCCAATTCCTTCAATAGTTCGTCACTGGTATTTTGTCCGAATAACGGTATACTTAAGTACGAATCACCAATACATAAGTCCACGTATGGAAAGGGGTACCACCTTGTTCAAGAAAACATGGCTCATGCTGCTGACGCTCGCGGCGCTCGTGCTTGTACTGGCCGCTTGCGGATCCGGCAACAAATCCGAGGAGACGGGCAGCGCGGTAGAAGAGCCGACCACAGCCGCGAATGAAATCGTGATCAAAGCATCCAACTGGGAGTTCGACCAAGCCGAATATAAAATCAAAAAAGGCGAAGCGACGAAAATCAGCGTCGAGGCCAAATCGGGCATTCACGGCATCGAGATCCAGGATCTCGGCGTGAAAATCCAAACCGGCGACTCCGAAGTCGTCACGATCAAAGAACCGGGCACGTACACCTTCTTCTGCAACATTCAGTGCGGCGCCGGCCACTCCAAAATGAAATCGACGATCGTCGTCGAGTAAATGCTAGCGTCCCTCGCCTTACTGGCGACGGGGCGCTTTCTTTATATCGCAACCTGCACGCACGCGGCAAAAAAAGGAGGCGCTCTCCGTTATGGCGAGCCCTCCCTTGCGAATTCTGCCCCAATAACCGCTGTTCTCTAACTTTCTTCGATCAGTTCGATCCATTCGTTGTATTCGGTCTGAAGCTTCGAATATTCGATCTTCAGTTTGTTGTGCTCGATCTGCAATCGCTCGAACTCCGCTTGGTCGGAATTGCGCTGCTGCTCCTCCATCTCGGATTGCAGCGCGTCCACTTGCCGCATCAGCGCGCGAATGCGCTCCTCCGCCTCGTCTCGGGCAACAGCAAGCTGCTCCGCAAGCGAAGATTCGACTTCCGCGTGCGCGGCCGCCTGACGCCTTGCCTGTTCGAGCTCTTCGCTCGCCGCCTGACGCTCCCGTTCCATCTCGCGAGCGCGCTGCAGCGCGCTCGCGAGGGCCGCTTCTGTCTCGGCGATTCGCGACGCCGTCTGTTCGCGCAGCTCGTCTAGCTCCCGCTGATTGCCGCGCTGCTCCAGAAGCCGCTGCTCGGCGGCGCCGAGCTTCGCCTTCAGCTCCCGCTCGCGCGCCTTGAGCACCTCTTGTTCCTGACGCAGCCGCTCCCGAACGTCCGTCAGCTCCCGGACTTGCACTTCCAGCTGCTGTGCTTGGCGAAGCGCGGCAGCCGCTTGCTCGCCCTGCTTGCGCAGCTGCTCATCCTGCCGTCCCGTGGACTCATTGCGCCGAGCATCCTTAAGCTTCAACTCTTCGAGCTGCGCACGTATATCCGCCTCGGCCTCGGTCGCCTCCAGCAGCTGGAACTCCAGCTCGTCGATGCGCGCGCGCATCGACGCATCGGCCGCTTTGCTCGCGCCCTCCGCGGCCTGTGCAGCCGTGTCGGCGGCTTCGCGCTCGCCTCGGACGCGCTCTAATTCCGCGGCGAGCGACTCGACTTGCTCGCGCCACTCTTCATTCGCCGTGCGGCTGCGTGCAAGCTCAGCCTCCCTCGACGCTTCGAGCGAACGGATGCGAGACTCGTATTCGGCCCGCAGCGATTCGGCTTGTTCCAGTTGTTCCAGAACCGCTTCGTCAAGGAGCGCCTGCGCGCTGTCCCTTTCGCGAGCGAGCTCGGCTTGCGCCGCCTGGCGGGCTTCTTCTAATTGAGCTTGCAGCTTCTTGCGTTCTTCATCGGCTTGGCGCATTAGCGCCGTCCTTGCCGATTCCAGCTCCTCCGCGGCAGCTCGGCGAACCGCTTCGAGCTCGGCCTGCGCCTGGCTTCGAACGGCTGCAAGCTCGTCCTCGGCCGTTTGCTTGGCGGCGGCAATTTCCAAGGAGACCCTTGCCTGAGCGTCTTCCGCTTCTGCGGCCGCTTGCCGTGCCGCCTCAAGCGACGCCTCGTGCTTGCGCTTCTCCTGCTCGATGCCGCTCGCGAACGCTTCCCGGACTTGCTCCAGCTGTTGCCGCGCCGTGGCTTGCGCCTCTTCCAGCGCTGCCGCGCTTGCGGCTTTCAACCGGTTAATCTCCTCGATCGCGGCTGCCGCCGCCTCCGTATGGATCTCCCGTTCAATCTCGATCTCCAGCTGAAGCTCTTCGCGTACGCGGACAAGCTCTGCCGCCGATTCCGAAGCCATGCGATCCAGCTGCGCTCTTGCCGCCTCGCGTTCTCCTTCTAATCCGAGCCTTGCGGACTCGCGGGCTAGCTCCAGCTGAGCGCGCGCTTCGTCGCGAATGCGGCGCAGCTCCTCGCGGAGCTCTTCCTGCGCCTGATCATGCTGCGCTTGAAGCTGAGCCAGACGCGCTTCCTTGTCCTCTTCCGATGCATCCAGCGCCAGCTGGGCCATCGTTAAGCGCTCCTCGAAGTCGCGCACTGTCGTCTCCAGCTGCTCCGCCGCAGCGGCAGCCGCTTGTGCGAATTCCGCTTGCGCCTCTTCTTCGCGGGAGACATGTTCGGCATGCGCTTGCGCGAGCGCCGTCCGTGCGTTCTCCTGCTCTAACGACAGGGCCGCCTGCGCGGCGGCTAGCTCACGCTCAAGTTCGGCGATCGTATCCGCCGACGCCGCGCGTTCCTCCGCAAGTTCGGTCCGCACACGCTCCAGCTTGACGGATGCGGCCGCTTCCGCCTCTTCGAAAGCAGCCAGCAGCTGGTCCAGCTCTGCCTGGGCCTCTTGCAGCCGCGCTTCCGCGCTTGCCATCTCGCGCGCCAACTGTTCGCGCAGGGAGCCAGACTCGGCTGCATGCGATTCTTTTGCTTGGGCCAACTCTTCCTGCAGCAAGCGGATCTCTTCTTGGAGCAAGCTCGCTTGGCGTGCATGCGCGGCTGTCGCCTTCGCAAGCTCCTCGCGCAGCGATTCGATCTCCGCTTGCAGCTCGCCCGATTGACCGGCATGCGCGTCCTTCGAAGCTGCCAGCTCTTCTTGCAGCAGCTCGATCTCCATCCGAAGCTCGCTCGTTTGGTCCGCATGCGCGGCTGTCGCCTTCGCAAGCTCCTCGCGCAGCGATTCGATTACCGCTTGCAGATCGCCCGCTTGACCGGCATGCGCGTCCTTCGAAGCTGCCAGCTCTTCCTCCAATGCTTCGATCTTGGCCTGCTGCCTTGCAGCATCGCTCGCATGCGCGCTCTTCGCTCTCGCCAGCTCTTCCTGCAGCAGCTCGATCTCGATCTGCTGCTCGCCTGCTTGATTCGCGTGCGCGTCCTTCGCCTTCGTCAGCTCTCCATTTAATTGCACAATCTTGGCCTGCAGCTCGTCTGCATGGCTCGCATGCGCGCTTCTCGCGTTCTCCAGCTCTTCTTGCAGCAGCTCGATCTCCGCTTGCAGCTCGTCCGCATGGCTCGCATGCGCGCTTCTCGCGTTCTCCAGCTCTTCTTGCAGCAGCTCGATCTCCGCTTGCAGCTCGCTCGCCTGGCTCGCATGCGCGTCTTTCGCTGTCGCCAGTTCGTTCTGCAGCTGTCCTATTACAGCCTGCAGCTCGATCGTCCGGCCGGCATGCGTGTTCTTCGCCGAGACTAGCTCCTCCTGCAGCAATTCGATCTCCATTTGCAGGTCGCCGGCTTGGCGCGCATGCAACTCGCCTGCTTGCGCCAGCTGCGCTTCCAGCGCCTCCAATTGGCGCTTCGACTCGTCCAGCTTCGCTTCTTGCCCGGCATGCGCTTCGCGCGCCTGCTCGAGCTCAAGCCGCAGCGCATGCTGTCCGTGCAGCAGCTCGTCCGCGGCCGCAGCCGCCTCCGCATGCGACGCGCGCGCTTGCTCGAGCTCGGCTTGCAGCTGCTCGCGGACGCGGGCAAGCTCGGCGGCCGCTTCCGATTCCGCCTCGATCTGGGCGGCCAGCGCCTGCTCCATCTGCTCTTCCAGCTCGGCGCGAAGCTGCGTTACGGCGTCCGCAGCCGATTGTTCCGCCGCGATAATGGCGATCTGAGCCTGCTCCAGCCGCTCCTGCATCGTCTGACGCACAGCCGCGAGCTCAGCCTCCGCGGCCGCCTCCGCCGCTTCCCGCGCCGCAATGGCCTCCTCGAGCTCGCGTGTTTTGCGGGCCAACACGCTGCCCGCCGCCTCCCGTTCATGCTCGAGCTCTGCCGCGGCGCGGGCTAGCGCTTCCGCTTGCTCCGCTTTCAGCGTGTCAAGTTCAGCGGTCAATTGCTCTCGGGTCTGCGCCAAGGCAACCGCTGCTCTCTCTTCCGCTTCGGCATAGATCTGCATCGCTTGCTCGAGCTCACTGTTCAGCCTGGCCGTCTCGTCTGCCGCCAGCTCGCGTTCTCGGGCTAGCTCCTCTTGCAGGCTCGACAGCTGCGCCGCGGCTTCCCTGGAGGCCTCTGCATGCGCTTCGGCCGCCTGACGAAGCTCCTCCGCCAGCGAATCGCGAATGCGCATGAGCTCAGCCGCGGCGGCTTCCGCCGTCTGTTCATAATGCTCGCGCTGCAGCTCAAGCTCTAGACTCAGCTCTTCGCGCATCTCCGTAATCACGGTTTGATGCCGGCGCTCTGCCGTCGCGAGCTCCGTCTCTTTCGCTTCCTTCAGCTCGGCAAATTCCTTCTCCTTCGCTTGACGGAGCTGCTCAAGCTCTTCGGCTGCTTCCGCATAAGCCTTCTCCAGCTCCAATACAGCTTCCGCCTTAGCCTGCTCAAGCTCGCTCTCTATCGTCTGACGCTCGGCGCGTGCGCGCTCGAGTTCTTCCGCCAGTGTCTGGCAGCGGATTTCGGTTTCGTGCAGCTGTTCGTTCTCCCGGCCTAGCCGAAATACGTCTTCCGCCATATGTACAGCAGCAAGCAGCGCGAGCTTGGGGATGTCCAGACGCGGATATCCTTTCGCCAGCTTGTGCATATTTTCGTCGACAAGCGCAGCCACCCTCCGAATATATTCGGGGTTCGTGTGACCCATTAATTTGAACTGATGACCATATATATCAACCGTTATGCTCTTACGTCCGGCAGCATCCATGAAGGCGGTTCCTCCTCGGGAAATAAATCCTTGTGACTTGACTAAGGGGTTTCGATTTCTCTTGTAATTCCATTCGGCTTCTTACAAGCTTCTAAGCTATCAACGCATTCGTTTCAAACAGCATAACCGATGGGCTCTTGGCGAATCAAGCTGGCAGCCTGCCCGCCGTACGCCTGCCATCCGTCATGCCCGAAAAGCTGGCTGCCGGTGCGCGCCGATGCCGCGCGATTGCTTCATTGGAAGCGCATCCGCGCTCCGTTGAACAAAAAAACCGCATCGAATCGGTTCGCAATGAACTAATTCGATGCGGCTTCTAGCATCTCCTGCCTATTTCCGCAATTCCGCGCCAAAAGATTGTTCCAGCTTCGACACGACGGAAGCGTGCAGCTCCGTTACTTCTTCGTCCGTCAGCGTGCGTTCCGCATGGCGGTAGACAAGCGACAGCGCGACGCTCTTCTTGCTCGCCCCGAGTCTCTCGCCCGTGTAGACGTCGAAGACGTGAATCGACTCGAGCAATGCGCCTGCTTGTTCCGCTGCGGCCGCACTCAGCGCGCCGGCTTCCACTCCGCGATCGACCACGAGCGCGATATCGCGCTGCATCGCCGGATAGCGCGGCAGCGCTTTGTATACGATGCCGAAATCCGCTTGGTCATACAGCGGCGTCAGCTCTAGCTCCACGACATAGGTATCGCCCAGATCGCTCGCAAGCTGCACCGATGGATGAAGCTGGCCGACGTAGCCGATGACAGTCTTGCCGCCCCCGGTCTCCAACGTTACCGCAGCCGTGCGTCCAGGGTGGAAGTGCGCAGGTTTAGCCGCCTCGTACGACAGCGACCCGGTAACGCCAAGCGTCTCGGCGATGGCTTCGACAATGCCTTTGGCATCGTAGAAGTCGGCCGGCTGCGCTTTGCGGTTCCACTTCGCGCCGATACGGTTGCCCGTAATAAGCGCCGCCAGACGATGCTTCTCCTGCGGCAGACGCGTCAGCTCGGTTTCGTCCGTGTGGAAGACGCTTCCGATTTCGAAAATCGCCACGTCGTCGTTCTTCCGGTTCCGGTTGTACGTCGCCGTCTCGATCAGCTGCGGCAGCAGCGACGTACGCAGCACGCTGCGGTCCTCGCTCATTGGCAGCGCCAGTCGAACCGGAACAGCATTACCGTTCAGCTCCGGGAAGAGCGCCGTGCGCTCCGGATGCGTGAACGAGTAGCTGATGACCTCGTGCAATCCCGCGTTCGTCAGCCGCTTGCGCAGCTCGCGGCGGATTGCCTGCGGCTTGGTCAGCGCGCCCGGCGAAGTCGCCCCTTCGATCGGCGTCGTAGGGATGTTGTCATACCCGTATAGGCGTGCGACCTCTTCAATCAGATCCACGTCGCGAGTCATGTCGCCGCGGCGGGATGGAACTTGGACGGTGAACACGTCGTCGGAGGATACTTGATAACCGAACTGCAGACGGCCGAAAATCGTCTCGACCTCGAGCCGGGACAGATCCGTGCCGAGATAACCGTTGATCTTCGCGATCGACACGGTGATGACGGCCTCCTCGCTAACTGCCGGCTCGGATTGCACGATGCCGTCCAACACAAGTCCGCTTGCGATTTCGGCGATCAGCGCAGCCGCACGGTCGAGCGCAGGGATGACGCGCGCCGGATCGACGCCTTTCTCGAAGCGTGCGCTCGATTCGGAACGAAGGCCGAGCTGGCGGCTCGTCTTGCGGACGGTCGAGCCATCGAAGCGCGCAGACTCCAGCAGAATGTTGACCGTCGAATCCGTGACTTCGGAGTTCGCGCCGCCCATGACGCCTGCGAGCGCGATCGGGCTTGTGCCGTCCGTGATGACGAGCATATGCGGCTCCAGCTTGCGTTCTTGACCGTCAAGCGTTACCAGCGTTTCGCCTTCGCTAGCCAGCCGAACGAGGATGCGTCCGCCTTCCACTTTGTCGGCGTCGAACGCATGCAGCGGTTGTCCGTACTCCAGCATGACGTAGTTCGTCACGTCGACGACGTTGTTGATCGGGCGCACGCCTGCCGCCATGAGACGGTTCTGCATCCATTGCGGGGAAGGGCCGATATGAACGCCTTTAATATAACGCGCGGCGTAATGCGTGCACTGCTCCTTCGCTTCCACTGCTACCTTCACATAATCGGATGCGACTTCGGCCGCACCGTTCAGCGCGGGCCGCGGCAGGTTAACCGGACGACCCGTCAGAGCAGCAACCTCGTAGGCGACGCCCAGCATGCTGAGGCAGTCCGAACGGTTCGGCGTCAAGTCGAGCTCGAGCACCTCGTCCGCGATGGCGAGCACCTCCAGGATCGGCGCGCCGACCGGCGTGCCTTCCGGCAGAACGAGAATGCCTTCTTGCTGCTCCTTCGGCAGCAGCTTGTCGTTCAGTCCCAGCTCCTTGGCGGAGCAGATCATCCCCTGTGATTCGACGCCGCGCAGCTTGGCGCGCTTGATGGCGAAGTCCCCTGGAAGCTTCGCGCCGATCGTCGCGACCGGCACGAGCTGGCCGGCGGCCACGTTCTTCGCGCCGCAGACGATCTGCAGCAATTCTTCCTGTCCGACGTTCACTTTGCACACGGACAATTTGTCTGCGTCGGGATGCTTCTCGCGCTCGACCACGTGGCCGACCACGACGCCGGTCACGCCTTTGTTGCGGTTCTCGACGATGTCGATTTCGATCCCGCCGCTTGTCATGAGCTCGGCGAGCTGCTCGCCGTTATAACCGCTCAAATCGATATATTCGCTCAACCATTTATATGAAACGTTCACTGTCGTACCCTCCTATTACAAACTTGTCTTTACATTCGGACGAACTGGCTCAAGAAGCGCAGATCGTTGGTGTAGAAGTGGCGGATGTCGTCGATGCCATACTTGAGCAGCGCGATCCGCTCCACGCCCATGCCGAACGCAAAGCCGCTCACTTCGTTCGGGTCGTAGCCGCCCATCTCGAGCACGCGCGGGTGTACCATGCCGCATCCGAGAATTTCGAGCCAGCCGGTATGCTTGCACATCCGGCAGCCGTCGCCGCCGCACTGCGAACAGGTCACATCGACTTCCGCGCTCGGTTCGGTGAACGGGAAGAAGCTCGGACGAAGGCGGATTTGCGCCTGCTTGCCGAACATGAGCTGCACGAACTGGAGCAGCGTGCCCTTCAGGTCGCTCATCCGGATGTTCGGGCCGATCACGAGACCTTCAATTTGGTTGAATTGGAACGAATGCGTCGCGTCGTCGTCGTCGCGGCGGTACACTTTGCCCGGGCAAATGACTTTGATCGGTTTGCCCTGCGCCGCTTTCATCGTGCGAACCTGTACCGGGGATGTCTGCGTGCGCATCAGAATTTCGTCCGTGATGTAGAACGAGTCCTGCATATCGCGCGCCGGGTGATCCTTCGGCAGATTCAGCGCCTCGAAGTTGTAGTAATCCGTCTCGACTTCCGGGCCTTCCGCAACGGTATAACCAAGGCCGACGAAAATATCCTCGATCTCCTGCACCACTTTGTTCAGCGGATGGATCGCGCCTGCTTCGGGTTTCTTGCCCGGCAACGTGACGTCGATCGTCTCGGCCGCAAGACGCGCTTCGGTCTCCGAAGCGACGAATGCCGCCTGCTTCGTTTCAATGACGGATTCGATCGCCGCGCGCACGTCGTTGCCGACTTGGCCGATGATTGGCCGCTCCTCCGCGCTCAGCGAGCCCATTCCCCGCAAAATTTCCGTGAGCGCGCCTTTCTTGCCCAAATACTTGACGCGCAGATCGTTCAACTGCTGCGGGCTGTCGACGGTCTCAAGCTCCGTCAAGGCTTCCGAGCGCAATGCTTCTAAACGTTCTTTCATTCCTTTCGCCTCCACACGCAAAATAAAAAAGATCCTTCCTCCCCGCTGACGCAGGGACGAAAGGATCGTGGTACCACCCATATTCGAACGGTCGACGCGCCGCCTGACGAGCGCGGTAATAGCGCGGTCACGGGGACTTGAGCCGTTCCTCATGCTCCGGATATCGGCCGGAAAGCCGGGCCCTCCTACTTTGCGCAAGCAGCCGTTCGACCGCCAGCGTGTTCAGAAGCCTGCTCGGAAGGGAATTTCGGCAGCTCCGGTTCCCGTAAAGACGCTCTCAATCTTCGGCGTCCTCTCCCTGTGCGGCAGCGCTGCGTACTTATCTTCCTCATCGCATTAAAAGTATGTGTCGATTATATATAAAATGTCGCCCCCTGCGCAAGCTTTCGCGCGAAAATCCACGAAATCAGCCGCCCGCCTTGTGGATATACAAAAAAATCCTGCGCCAGCATCGTTCGGATGCCGGCGCAGGACTTCTCATGCTCCGTAATCAGCTTCCAGCCAAATCGCTTATTTCTTGCTGGCGAACGAACGGATGGCCGCCAGCGCCGCAAGTACAACCGCCACGATCGACAGAATAAGCGGCAGCTTGGAATCGCTATCCGATCCTTCTTCCGCTGCGGCTGTATCGCTCGCGGCCGCCGCGCCATGGTGACCGTCGCCTTCGCCCGTCCCTGGAGTTACCGTCGTCACCGATGCCGGGTAATCCGCGTCCGCCGCGCCAATCCATTCCACGACCGAATTGTCGCTGTACGTTTGGTAGGCCTTCCAAGTGATTTCCGTCGCATCCTCGGCCACTTTGCCGCTCACGCGAAACTCGGTGAATTCCGTCTGCTTCAGACCTTCGCCATCCGACGTCCAGGTCACCTTCGTAATGCCGCCTTCCGCGTTCTGTTCAATCGCGTAAGTCCAGCCGGCTTTCGGTTCGACCCGGGACACTTTCACCGTCTCTGGAACGGTTAGCTGGATGCTCTTGGTCGTCACGTTCTCCGATTCGCTCGGCACCCGCACCGCGAACACTTCATAGCTGCCTTGCGTCGTCGCCTTCGGCCACACCGTCACATGCGCGCTCGCCATGCCGGCGAACAGCACCATGGACAGCATCGCCATCGCGATAACCGTCATCTTCTTCATTGCCTGCATTAAGAATCCCCCTATGCTCGTGTGCTCAATGTATCGAGTATAATGCACGATGGTTATGGCTGCATGACTCGATAGGGCTAGCAAAATATGTCGAAATTGTGTACGAAATAAAAAAAAGAACTCGGACCGCCTTTCAGATCCAAGTCCTTCCAATCCGCCGCATGTATGCAGCCGTCGTCGTTGCTTAACGGTCGCCTACCAACCCTTGCTCGTACGCATACCGCGTCAGCTGAACCCGGTTATCCAAATGCAGCTTTTGCAAAATATTCTTCAAATGATTCTTTACCGTATGCTCGGACAACCCGAGCGTCACGGCGATCTGCTTGTTCGAATCGCCGGAGGCAACGCGCGCCAGAATATCGCCTTCACGCTGCGTCAGCGGGGTTCGGCCATGTTCGCCGATGCCGCTCTCCCGGCGCTCGAACGCATTCCCTTTCCCTAATCGGTTCACAGCCCCGTCGATCTTGGCAATTGAGCCCGAATCCGCAGCGGACGCGCCGCTGAATTCCTGCAGCAGACGCCGCGCCAGCTCCCTGGACATCGGCGCTTCGTCGACGACGATCCCTCTTAAGTACTCAAGCCAGGAAGAGGGGGACAGATTCTTCCGCAAGTACCCCTGCGCGCCTCGCTTGATCGCCTCGAACAGATGCGTGATGTCGTCGGAGACCGTCACCATGACGATTTTGATCTGCGGATCGACCGCCTTGATATGCTGGGTGGCCGTCATGCCGTTCATGACCGGCATATGAATATCCATCAATACCAGGTCCGGCCCGAGCTCTGCCGCCATCATGACGGCCTGTTCGCCGTGAGCCGCCTCGCCGACGATGTCGAAGAGCGGGTCGGCGCCAAGAATCTCCCGCATCCCTTCCCGGCCGTGCGGGTGATCGTCTACGATGACGACCCGGACACGGCTTGGCGTCTGCGGGCTCCCTGCGCCGGTTCCGTCGAGCGCTTGTTCTCTTGGTTGATCGTATGGCTTCTTCATATTCAAGCGCCCTCCTTCGAAGTTAGCACGACGCGTAATCCGCTGTTTCGGCCATTTAGCGTTCCTGGTACGTCAGCCGTGCCCATGTCAAGCTGCCAGTCCATTTCTCTGGCTCTATCTTGCATCATGCGGATGCCGTAACGGCCCTTAGCCATCAGATCGCTAGGTTCAGCGCCAGCGCCGTCATCCTCGACCATGCAGCGAAATCCGCCGTTCTCCGACGGCTCTGTGCGCACAAGCATTCGGCTAGCCCCGGCATGTTTCTGCACGTTCAGCATCGCTTCGCGAATAATTGCGATTAACTCCACCTTCTGCTTGTTCGTAAGGCCAAGCTCCGACAGCCGCCAATCCATCTCCACCCGAATGCCGTCCGTACTGGCCATCTCCTCGGCGAGCAGCACGACCGGCTGCATCCACTCCGTATCCGCCAGCGACGGCTCGCTGCGCAGATTGGCGATCGACTGCCGCACATCTTCGAAGACGCGCCTGACCGTGCCGCGCAGCTGGACGGCCGTCTGGGCGGCCGCGCCGCCTTCCGTCTCCCGTTCCAGCCTGTCGAGCTTGACGGCAAGCAGGAACAGCGACTGCGAGATGCCGTCGTGCAGCTCGCGCGCCAGCTGCTCGCGTTCGACGAGCGCGGCTTTCACCGCACGCTCGCGCTGCAGCGATTCGTGCGCTTCCTCCAGCATGCGCATGAGCCCGCGCACCAGGGTGAGCGTCACGACCAGGACGATGACCGGAGCAAGCAAATTGCCGAGATCCATCGAGATATACGGAAGCAGGAACGCGTGTCGGACGTATTCCCAGAGGGCGATCGTCGCCGTCGGTATCCAGAGAATGAGCCATTTGATCCGTTTATATCGCATCGCGGCCGCTCCTTCTCTCAGCCCGATTAATAGTTGCGGAATTCATAGCGCTCCACGATTTCGTCGTCGTTCTGCGTGATGAACCGCATCTCCGCCTGCCACTTGCCCGCGAACGGCAGGAACGGCCCTTCCGCTTTAAGCGAATCGCCGATGAAGCCGGTGAACTCGCTCGTCTCTTCGTCCACGAATGGCTTAAGCGGCACTTCGATCGCGCCAAGGTCCGGACGGTCGAGCGAAATCATCCGCATTCTGACCGACTTGGCCGGCCCGACGTTCTGCGGCAGCCAGACGCGCAGGATGAACGTATTGTCCGCCCCCGGCTTATTCGGCGAGATGCGCAGCGTCAGATGCTGCTTCTCGCCCATTTTGTGATACAAAATCGGTTCGTTCGCCGGGAGCGGGGTGATATAGGTGAAGATGCCGACGATCGCGATAATGAGCGCCATCAGCCCCAGGTCCACTCTCAACAGCGCCAGCGGCGGCAGCTGACCTTTCCGCACGCGGAAGCGAAGCAGCGCGCCGACGATCAGCACGAGCACGACGAGCGCGGTCTTGGCGATGAGCATTTTGCCCCAAGGCGTATACAGCAGATAATCGAGCGACGGCAGGAAGAACAGCGTCATCGCCACGCCGCTGACCGTCATGACCGCGATCGACAAGAGCGCCATTTGGGAGAACTGCTCGGCGAAACGTCCGGCTTCCTTGCGGTCGAACTTCCACAATGCGAGCAGAAGGACGAGTCCGCCCGACCATAGCGCGGCGCCAGCCAGATGGACGAAGTCCAGCAGCACCGTCACGAATTTAGGCGAATAGACGACTGCATGGCCGCTCCAGCTCTCCACGCCAAGGATGAGCACGGCCCATACGGCTCTCGCGGCGCTGCCTAGCTTGAGCACGGGGAACAGCGCAGCAGCCAGCACGATGAGCAGCAGCCAGCCGCGGCCGACCGAGGTTTGACCGAACAGCTTCGCATATTCGCTCGCCGGATAGCCCTTCATCATCTCCGTCGCTTGGATGAACACGAAGAGAAGGACAACTACAAGCAGCGTTCGGGCGACAGGAAGTTCCCACTTGCGGCGGACGCGGCCCAGCGACTGGTTCTCCTTCCTCGCGATGGCCGACCACAAGAGAAGACCGGCCGCGAGCATGAGCGCCGCA
The DNA here is from genome assembly GCF_042431225.1 of Paenibacillus aurantiacus. Classification (NCBI taxonomy): domain Bacteria; kingdom Bacillati; phylum Bacillota; class Bacilli; order Caryophanales; family Paenibacillaceae; genus Paenibacillus; species Paenibacillus aurantiacus. The sequence goes on from NZ_JBHMDO010000047.1 coordinate 530,959, forward strand.
TAATACGCGATTCGCATGGCATATAGAATGAAATCTCTGCCGCCCAGCTGGGTCGACATCACATGCCCTTCGTGGCCGAGCTGGGTATGCAGATTGAAGTTCGAGGCGTCGACGGCTTCCGGCGGGTCGCCGACGATGAAGACGTACGAGCCCGTGACCGGATGACCGTCCGCCGAGATGACATTGTAGGAGACCGTATACACGCCTTCTTCCAGCGCAGGAAGCGCGAGCGACAACGTGCGTCCGTCCTCGCTCGTGACCGGTTCGGCCGAGCCGACTGCTTTAGATCGTTTATCAAGCACCTTCAGCGAGCCGACTTTCGATTCGATCGCTTCATTGAAGACGAGCTCGATTCGATCCGGCCCCTTCGCCATTCTCTCGCCGACGGCGGGCGTCATCTTCTCGATGACCGCATGGGCGGACGCCAGGCTTGGCATCAGCAGTACCGACACCGCCAGCGCCAGCATTAGGAGAAGCCGCGCCGCAAGGCGCTGGCTAGTTTGCCATTGTTTCACATAAGACGATGGTTGATTAGCAGGAATTATCAATGAAGCCGCACGTCCTTTCTCTTTTGCACTACAAGTCTTAGTGTACTAATCGAACCGCTTTCATGCCAGTGCACAAAATTCGAACTTTCATAGCCGTTACCCCGGCCCCGCCTCGTGACCACCCCATAGATCCCGGGCAAAATCACCAAAAATTATCAGTTCCCTCCTTATTTGGTTATCGTCCATCTATTGCCATTGTAACCTAGGTTGTTTCAGAAATTAAACAATAAACTATAGGTTTCGTGTACAGAACGCAAAAAGCGCCCCGCGCGGTCTCGGTCACTTGAGCCGCGGGACGCCAATCATGAACTTTAGTCGAGATAACCGGCAAGCCCTTTGTCCATTAAATAGTCCATCTCCGCTTCGAGAATATTCTCGACTGCCAGCTCGCTCAGCCGAACATCCTTGCGGGTCATGACGTAATCGACGATATCGTCGATATCGACGTCAACCTCTCCCTTGCGTCCCGCTTGCGCCCGTTCCATGAACGCCGCCGCGTGGCGCAGCACAAGTCCGATGCTCTTCTCGTCTGCCTTCGTCTTGCCTGCTATGTATCGTACCAATTCTTGCTCATTGACTTGTTGTCCGCTCATCTTCCCATGCTCCATTCCTCGGTTGTCTAACTCCCCACATTGTAGCATACTTCGCGCCTGCCATGCCCGGTTAGACCAACTCGTCACCCAAGGACGTTATCTCTTAGTATAAAAAATATACTTACTTACAAATGAGTTGATACTTGCTTTAATTTCTGAAACATTTCATAATGACGGGGGGATGCTCTATTCATGAATCCCCGTCAGGAGGCTATCCACCCATGGACAAAAAAGTCGAACAAGTAACGCTCTCTATATTGGACCTTGCTCCGGTCACAGCCGGCAGCACGCCTTCGGCATCATTCCGGAACTCGCTCGATCTCGCTCGCAATGCGGAGCGGCTCGGCTATCATCGCTACTGGCTCGCTGAGCATCATAACATGCCCGGCATCGCAAGTTCCGCGACCTCCGTCGCGATCGGCTATATCGCGGCAGGCACGACGACAATCCGCGTCGGATCCGGCGGCATTATGCTGCCTAACCATGCTCCGCTCATGATCGCCGAGCAGTTCGGCACGCTGGAATCGATGTATCCCGGCCGGATCGATCTAGGACTCGGCCGCGCACCGGGGTCCGATCAGCCGGCTGCCCGCGCTATCCGGCGCGGCCTCGCAAGCGGCGGACATGACTTTCCGGAGCTGCTGGGCGAACTTCGGGCGTATTTGGACCCGAACGCGAGTCCGGACTACCGGCCAGCGGGCGTCCGCGCTTTCCCCGGGGAAGGGCTCGACATCCCGATCTGGCTGCTTGGCTCGAGCGACTTCAGCGCGCGGCTTGCCGCCGAGCTCGGTTTGCCTTTCGCGTTCGCAAGTCATTTCGCTCCAGATTACCTGCTGCATGCGCTTGATCTATACCGAAGCGGCTTCAAGCCTTCCCAGCAGCTGGAGAAGCCGTATGCCATGGTCGGCGTGAATATCGTCGTGGCCGAGACCGACGAGGAAGCGAGATATTTGGCGACGAGCCACCAGCAGCAGTTCCTCAATATCATCCGCGGGCGCACCGGCTTGCTCCAGCCGCCGGTCGCGGATATGGACGCGCTCTGGTCGGCGCAGGAGAAAGCGGTCGTGCACCGGCAGCTGCATTATGCGATCGCGGGCAGCAAAGCAACGGTGCGCGCCAGACTGCAGGAGATCGTGGAGGAGACGCAAGCCAATGAGATCATCGTCGCTACAACGGTCTATGACCATGCCGCCAGGGTGCGCTCTTACGAGCTGCTGAAAGAAGCGGTGAACGGGTAACTCCGTCCGCGGACGTATCCCGCTCCCGGGTCTGAGGTCCAGTGTCAAACCCCGTCCTCGGCCGATTCCCCGCTCCTTTGCGTCTTTGTAAGATAGAGGAAGTGATGTATTAGGGAAACGGAGGCGTATTGACATGCCAGAGACGATGATGCGCGACGCGCTGGCGCTCCTCATCGCGACGACGACTTTATTCGCCAGCTACGGAGCCGGGGCGGTCGCACTAGGCGGCACCGCCGGCCGAATGCGGCGAACCGCCAGGTTGACGCTGCTGCTGCTCTTCGTCGCCGCGCTGCTCGTTGGCGGCGAAGCCGCAGCGATCGCCCGCAGCGAGGCAGGGGCAACGTTCGCCCAATGGGCAACCTTTGCCGCATTGATCGCCGCGCCCGCCATGGCGGCCGTCTCGGCCGCCGTGCGCATGGCCAAATTCGCGGCAAAGCTAGACATGGCAGCGGCGCTCCAGCCAAGCAGGACGCTTCGCAAAGCCGCTGCGGACAAGAAGCTCGTGCTGCCCATTCACGCGCTGACTCTCGGATCGATCGTCTATGCGGCGGTTACGGTATTCCCTTCAGTTCGCGGGAGTCTATCTCAGCTCGCGCTATTCGCCGGCGGGGTTCTTGCCGTCGCCGTGCTCCTAGCAGTGCGGCAGCATGTGAAGCATAAGCGGATTCACCGCATCGACGGAACAGCTGCCGTCTATCGCTTGAAACGGATGCTGCTGCTCGGCACGGCGATGCTCGTGCTGCCCGCATGCCTGATCCACGCGGCGGCCGGCAGAACGGCCGCCCCTAGTGCGTATCCCGCCGTTATCGAAGTGGATACAGATGGCCCAGGGCAGGAGGGAAGACCTTCTTCCGCCAACCCGGAAGCGAAGACCATGGGATGGTTCCCTGCCGGAGCTGGGGAGCCCGGCATAGACCCGGTCTCGTCCATTGTCCGATAACGCGCATCTGCGCGCCGAACAGGCCGCATCGCTCTTCGATAGAGCGATGCGGCCTGTTTGTGTCGCCTCCCCCTGGGTTATGAAGGGCTCCGCCCCTTTGACCCCGCTTTTGGTGCTCCCTCCCCCTTCCCCCTCCGCCGAGGGGAACCAAAGGGCTTCGCCCAGCTTATGCTTCCGAAGTGAGTTTTCCGCTGGAAAACTTCAGGACACCCATTTTCGTGCTGGCACGTTTGTTCGCGGTCGGCGGGTTGCTTCGAGTTGGCACGCTTTTGTCCTGTCGGACAAGGCTTCAGTGGGTTTTGAAGTCGGTTCGAAAACATAAGCCTGTCCCCCCGAGCCTGCGGAAATGCGCTTATTAACCGAAGCCGCTGCGTTGGATTCACCCCGTTCAAGCGTACGAATGTCCGCCGGCAAGCTCACGCAGCTTCTCTTCGTCCAGGATAACGAGACGTCCTCTTCGGCGCGCCAGAACCCCTTCGCCGACGAACCGCGCGATGACCCGGTTGAGATGCCGGTAACTCGTCCCCAGCATCTCGGCCGTCTCCGTCAGCGTAGAGGCGCGGATCTCGTCCGCAGCCCTTTGCTGGTCCCGTAATTCGTGCAGGGAGAGCAAATAGCTCGCGAAGCGGTTCTCGACCGGGTAGAGCACGTTCATCGCTGCCGCGTTGCCGAACGTGTGCAGCTTGTAGCTTAAGTTCTCGATCATGAACCAGAGGAATGCCGGGCGTTCCGCTTGCAGCTCCATAATCACCTCGCGGCTGGCGAAGAGCAGCGCGCACTCGCCCACGGCCTCCACGTTGTTCTTCACCGGGAATTGCCCCGTCCATTCCACGTCGCCGATTAGCGAAGGCGCCTTGCCAAATCGAAGCAGCATCGACTTGCCTGTCGGCAGCAGCGTATAAATTTTCAGCTTGCCTAAGACGAGCACGTACAGCCCATCTGTCCGCTCGCCCATCTTGCACACGAATTCGCCATCGTCGTAGACGCGAAGCTCCATCCGCTCCGCAACCTCCTGGCCGAACGCATCGCCGAGCCCATGCCCTTCGATCAGCGCGCGGATCTCATCCGCGTCTGTCCGCTTCTTCAACTTTCGCCGCTCCCTTCGAATGTCCCGTACTCCATCTGACCTCGTAGTTTACGTTAATTTACGACGATGCCAAAGGACAATATGTCCTATTATACCTTCATGTTGACAACCTCTTCATACATCCGCCATATTAAAATGGAATATTACGCCAACTAATGCGGAGCGTGATCCGATGACTTACAATGATACCCCGCTTGTCCGCCTGCACGGCGCTTCCCGCCGATTCAACGGCACTACGGCGCTGTCGGACATCGACCTTGCCTTGCGCCGCGGCGAATCCGCCGCTCTCGTCGGTCATAACGGCTCCGGCAAAAGCACGCTGCTGCGGCTAATCGGCGGCCTGCTTCCCTTAAGCCGAGGAAAGAGGGAGTACTTGGGCCAAGGACCGATCGGCTATGTCCCGGACCGGTTTCCCAAGCTGAAGTTCACCTCCCGCGAGTATTTGACCCATATGGGGCGCATACAACGCAAGCCCGAAGCCGAGCTGAAGGCGCGCATCGTTCAGCTCCATGAGCTGTTCAGGCTATCGGTATCCGATCGTCAGGACATGCGCCATTATTCCAAAGGCATGCTGCAGAAAGTCAACCTGATGCAGGCGCTGCTCACGCCCCCGGCAGTGCTGCTGCTCGACGAGCCGCTTGCCGGCCTAGACGCGGCGACGCAGGACGAGCTTGTCGCGATCTTGCGGCGGCTAAAGCAAGACGGCGTCACGCTCGCAGCCGCAACCCATGAGCCAGAATTCGCAGATCTGTTAGCGGATCGCGTCGTGACGCTCGCGCAAGGGCGCATCGTCTCCGATCAGGAACGCTCCCGAGCCACGGCTCACGATTCGGCTCAGCCTGACATGCTCATTCGCTGCCGCGCGCCCGAAGAGATGCTCCGTCCGCTCGGACGGCATGCAGGCGTGCTTGAATATGAGGTTAATGGCGAGGCAGGTTGTTTTCGCCTTGAAGAACGCCTCTCCGATGCTTTCCTTGCAAGCGCGATCAAACACGGCGTTTCCATCCGCGAAGTCACGTCCGTCATCACGCGGCATGCCCGGTCTCAAGATAACCGTGAACCGCGCGTAGCCACAAGTCCGGCATCTACGTCATCACATGAAGCACCTGAGTCGTCGGCCGCAACCGCGGCCCGGCAATCCGTCAACGAAAGGAGCCGATCATTCCCATGATCGCCCTGACTATGTACGTCCACGCCACGTACATGCGATCTTACCGCTATGTTCCGCCGCTTCTGCTATTAATCATCATCATGGTATGGATCTATTCGTTAGTCCCGAATCCCGTCATGGGCAGCTATGCCTTCACGTCGGCGCTACTGTTCGCCGTATCCGCCTGGCTTGCGTTCGGTTTCATCGATACAGAGCACGAGACCCAATTGACGCTGACCGCGCTGCATGCCGGAAGCCTCTCGCGTTTGACTGCCGCCAAGCTGTTGTATGCGTGGGTATTCACGGCGCCGCTTGTCATCCTTCTTGTCCTATACCCCGCGCTGCTGCACAAATTCGATCGCACGCCGTCCGTCTACGAGCTCGCGGCTGCGTTGGCCGGACATCTGTCGCTATCTCTGCTGGGCATCGCCTGCGGCGTCTTCTTCACGGCCCGCTTCATCCCGCGGCTGACCACTTCCGCGCCTGGACTATTAGCGATCGTCGCGCTGGCGCTCGCCGGGGGTGGAATTCACCGGATGCTCCCGGAATCGGTCGCTTTCCTCGCCTGGCTACTCCCCCCGGTTCACGTCATCATGAATGCGTTGGATGCGTATCCGCGAACATCCGGGCTTTCCATATGGGCGGCTTGCGGCTTCGGTATTATTTACGGGGTTGCCGCCCTGACTATCTTCGTCCTTCTGCTCCGGCACAAGGGGTTGACGGCGGCCTGACGACAAAAAAGCCTCCTTCGGACGACTGAAGGAGGCTCTTGATTTGGCGCTGCGTTCACGCTTCGAAATATGCAGCCCTGGATGGCGCCAACGTCTTCACGCACACGCCGAAGGCAAGCAGAAGCGATAGGCCGGCAAATGCCAAGCATGCAAGCTGAAGCGGCAGGAGATCGGCCAGCAATCCGACGCTCAGCGTGAGCGCGACTTGCGCGATCCCCGATATCAGGTCTGCTATACTCGAGAATCGCCCCATGACCTCAGCTGGCACGTGACGCTGGAAGAACGTCGCGAAACCCGCGCCGGAGAAGGCCATACAGAAGCCGAGCAGCACAAAGGACGCCGCAGCCGTCAAGTAATTGTACGATGCATAGAACGTCACGTAAAAAAACGTGCCCAGCAGCAGCCCCAGTCCCATATACCATCGGTACGGGATGCGCTTCGCGAACGCGGCGGCAAGCGCCGAACCTGCCAACGAGCCGATCCCCGTCACGCTGATAATCGTACCGTAATCAACCTCCGACAGGTTCAAGTGCAGCTTGATGAAGGTCGCCTCCTGCGAATCGATGGCATAGGCCACGAGCATCGAAGCTTGAAACAGCACGTATACGCCGACGAACAACGTAGCGCCTCCCGCAAATCGAGTCACCTCGCGAAAGTCTCGGATCAGCATGCGATACGTGAGCCGCTCCCGAACCGCCGCTCCTTCGCGATTGTCCGCATCCGGAAGCGCGTAGATCATGCCTGCACACGCGAAGAAACTAAGCCCGTTGATCAGGATGCACGCATCCGCATCGAATGCTATCATCAGTACGCCGGAGACGGCCGGACCTACCAGAAAGGCACTGGAATTGATCATGCCCATAACCGCGTTAAAGCGGGGCTTATCTTCCTCGGGGATTACTTTCGTTATATAGACCGACGAGCTCGGCCCGAAGAAAGCACCGAACATGTTAACGGCAAGCATAAGCGCATAAATGCTCCAGAGCGAGGATGCCCACGCCATGCAGCAGATTAACCCGCCTCTCGCCACGTCCACCAGAATCATCAGCTTGCGCACGTTAACACGGTCGATGACGCTCCCCGACCAGAAGTTCGTGAGCAGCATCGCAAGGGGGCGAATGACGAACAAGCCAGCAAGCGCCGCGGCCGATCCGGTCAGATTCAGCACGATCAAATTGATAGCCACAAAGTAAATCCAATTGCCCAAATTCGAAAAGCCGAACCCGACGAACAGCAGCGACGCCTTTCTCCATTCTTTCATGCTTCACCTCAAGTACGCAGTCGTTGGCAATCTCTATTACATCTTCTATTATAGTATAGTTTGTCTCCTATAATATGGAAGAGGCAGTCGATTTATCGTTGCACATAGCAAAACGGGCACCCTGATGGGCACCCGTCTATCTTTTTCTTATTTGCGTCTGTCGGTAAAGTATCGCGTCCAATCCTCGCCGTCCACGGCCGGTTGGCCCCTATCGCTAGGCCATACATATACCCAGCCGGATCGCGCCGGATCGGCGGCATCCTTGGTCCAGATTCGTTCGTAATCATTCGCCTCTTCCATACTGGCGAAGTCCTCCAGCTCATCCAGCACCCGGAGCAGCGGAAAGTCGACGTCGATCCATAACCCCTGCACCTTGCTGCCGGACTCGGCCGCGGCAACATCGCGTACAAGCGCGGGATAGGGACCGACATCGACGAGCCGTCCGGCGACGCGTCCCGGCTGCTGCGCTAGTATGCGTCCAGCCAACAGCTGGTGATTGCTCATCCCCGGAAGCAGCGAGCCGTAAATGAATAACGTGACGGTCAACCTATCCGCCTCCTCCTTGTCCACCTACGCAGACTGCAGATACCGTTTGTACCAGTGTTCGAACAAATTGGCCGGGATCGGCTTCGTGAAGTAATAGCCCTGCGCTTCTTCACAGTTCCGCTCGCGGAGGAAGCGCAGCTGGTCGTCATTCTCCACGCCTTCCGCGGTGACCTTCAGCTTTAGGTGGCTGGCCATGGACGTGATCGTCGTCACGATCGCCGCGTCGCTGCTGCCCTCTCTCAGATCGGTGACGAACGACCTGTCGATCTTCAGCTTATCCACCGGGAATCGCTTCAAGTACCCGAGCGAGCTGTACCCCGTTCCGAAATCATCGATGCTGATCTGCACGCCGAGCGCCTTCAGACTCGACAACGTATCGATTGCGAACTCCACATCGCTCGTCATGCTCTCCGTAATCTCCAGCTCCAGATATTCCGGCGGCATGCCGGTCTGCTCCAGAATGCTCTGGATCCGATCGGCCAGCTTATGCTGCCGGAACTGTCTCATCGACAGATTGACCGACATGCGCATCGGCGGCAAACCCGCATCCTGCCAGGCTTTGTTCTGCTTGCAAGCAGCTCGGAGCACCCATTCGCCAAGCGGCAGGATTAACCCGTTCTCTTCCGTGAGCGGAATGAATTCCCCCGGCGGAAGCAGTCCCCGCTGCGGATGCTGCCAACGCACGAGCGCCTCGACGCCGGCGATCCGTCCGGTATTCAAATTGACAAGCGGCTGATAGGCCAGCGTGAACTGCTCGTTCTCCAGCGCCTTGCGCAGATCGCTCTCTAGCCGCAGCTTGTCCCGAGTCGTCTGGTTCATCTCGGAATGGTAGCTTTGAAACTCGTTGCGGTGCACCTTCGCCGTATACATCGCCGTGTCGGCGTTCTTGATCAGCACGTCGACGCTCTCTCCGTCCTGCGGGAAGAAGGAGATCCCGATGCTGATGGTGATATGGTATTCCGCATCGTCAAGCAGAATTGGCTGGTCGAACATCCCCATCAGACGCTGCGCGTGGGTCTCGGCCGCTTCGGTCGTCGCAAGACCGGGCAGCACGACCGCGAATTCGTCTCCACCCATCCGGTAAATCCGGTCTTGTCCATCCATCGCCGACCGCAGCCGCTCCGATACCGCTTGGATCATAGAGTCGCCGAATGTATGGCCAAGCGCGTCGTTAATCGTCTTGAACCGGTCGATATCCAGCAGCAGCAAGCCCAATACCCGATTGTCCGCCTTGGCCTGGATCATATCGGCCTGGAGTTGCTCCTTCAACATTCGTCTTGTCGCAAGTCCCGTCAGTTCGTCGCGGTCGATATCCGCTTTGCATGATTCTTGCCGAAGCGCCTTGGCTTCCTCGGCCGACGCGAACATGCCTCTGATGAGCGAGGCGTAACCAAGCAGCCGAAGACCTTGACCTGCGAGGAGCGTGTAGCTCTCATCCCCGCTGGAAAGCACAAGCAGCGCATTCGCCAGCGCGAACAACGTCATCGCATGCATCGCGGAAGAAGCAAGCGCAGGCCTAGTCGCGCGATAGCGGAAGAACAGCATGGCTGCCGATAACGCGTAGCTAACGAGAATCATGCCTTCCGTGACGGCGCCGACCGCGCGAACGCCGGGCCCGTATGCAAGTCGGTCGCCGTCGATCCAAGCGTACAGGACACCGGCGAATACCGTGCTCGCCGCGACGGCGCCGAACATGGCCATCCGTCCTGCTCTCCCCGACGATCGCTCCCCCCTGCCGAAAATGACCAGCAAACCAATAGCCCCAGCCAGCTCAGCCAGCCCTGCGTATAGGAGCGACATCGGAACGGCCCCTTCCGGCGAGGCAAGCGGCATGCCATCCGAGGTCATCGCATGCATCAGCGTGAGCACACCGACCACGCCATACAGCGAAGCCAGCGAGCGCTGCCAACGTGTCACCGCATCCAGGCGGAAGAGGCAGCCGAGCGTAAAGATCGCAAAACAGGATGCGAAAGCCAGAAACTCTGCCGCCGCATGCATAAAGACAAATAAATGCTTATAAATATGCGTGTTTGCTCCGAGATTGGACATGCCGGGAACAGCCGCTGCCGCGATGAGACAGACAGCCGCTCCCCATGTCCATTTGTCCGCCCGTTTCATAAATGGTCTGATTCCCTCCTGAAGGACTGCTCGATTGCCTTCGCCTCTCCAACCCGCGGAGAGGACTTTCATCCTGCGTCCATGATCCTTCATTGCCACTATTCGACAGACTTGGGTTATGTATGAATATACTTCCGACGTCCCTGAATGGAGTCGGAGGCGCTTGTGAGATCCGCCCGGCCGCCTGCTTGTCAGACAGATGCGCGAAATCGTGTAAAATAAAAGGAAGAATCTTGTTTCTTCTTCCTAGTTTGTACTATAAACAATACTCTTGTCCAGCATCTTTCAGACACTTCCGCAAAACTTTTCGCCCTTTGCGCTCGTTTAGTAGGAAGGAGGAATCGCAAGCATGCTAACCGCCGATCATTTAGGCAAAAAATACAAACAATATTGGGCCTTGGAGCCCTTGTCCTTTCAACTGGAACGCGGGATCTATGGGCTGCTCGGTCCGAACGGGGCCGGCAAGTCGACGCTTATGCGCCTGCTCGCCGGGCTGCTCGCGCCGACGACCGGCGATGCCTCGCTTCACGGCATTACCGTCCGGGACGTGACCCGATCTCGTAGACGGATCGGCTACGTCCCCCAGACGTTCCGGCTCTACCCGCAGCTGACGGCCAGAGAATGGCTGCTGCACGCCGCCAAGCTGAAGAACGCCGGCACCCGCATGGAGCAGGAGGCACAGGTGAGAACGCTGATTGCCGCCGTCCATCTGGAAGAGAAAGCCGATCATGCGGTCGGCAGCTATTCCAGCGGCATGATCAAACGGCTCGGCATCGCGCAGGCGCTCGTCGGCAAGCCGGAAGCCGTCATCGTCGACGAACCGACCGCGGGACTGGACCCCGAGGAACGGCTGCGGCTGCGCAACGTGCTGGCCGAGCTGGCGCCGAGCGCCACCGTGCTATTGTCGACACACGTGTTGAGCGATATCGAAGCGATATGCGGACAGGTGCTCGTGCTGCGGAGCGGCAAGCTGCTGTACAACGGACGTCTTGGAGGACTCGCCAGTTATGCCGAAGGCCGGCTGTGGCAGTGGGAGGCATCCGAGCGGGAGTGGCGGGCAATGGCGCAGGAGCGGCTGCTGTCCGCTCGTCGGACGCCGGACGGCATCTTGTGCCGCACGATCGCGGATTACCAGCCCACCCCCTATGCCCATGCCGCCGCGCCGACAATGGAAGAAGGCTATTTGGCGCTCATCACGGGCAGCGGAGAGGCAAGCTTGTGATGCGGACGCTATGGCTGCAAACCGGATTCGAGCTGAAGCTGATCGCCAAGCTGCGATGGACGCTGCTGCTGCCGCCTGCCGCCGGATTATGGATGCTGTTTCAGTGCGCGGATATCGGACTTCCCGCGTCGATGGACGTCAACTTGTACGCCGCCGATGCCCATTCCACGCTGATGACGTTCTTGACCGCGCTCCCCATGTTCCTTGGCGTGCTGCTGATCCGAAGGGATGCGCTGAACCCTTCCTATGAGTGGAGTTTGACATTGCCGGTGACGAACCGCGTCATGATCGCCGCCAAATGGATCGCCGGCATGCTGTACAGCAGCGCATTCACCGCATGCATACTCGCCGTCTATGCCGGCGTAGCCGTCCATCACAAATTAAGCTGGCGGTCGATTCTGAGCGAGATCGCGCATTACGCGCCGCTTTACGAGACATCCTTCGCAGCTGGCGTGGCAGTGGGCATTGTCATCGGGGCGTTGTTCCCGATGCGATTTGCGCTGCCTGTCGCCTTCTGCGGTTGGATTTTCGGCTCGATTTTCGTCCCGGTTTATTTAATCGAAGTGTTTGACTGGCATATCCTGAGGCTGTTCAGCCTGAACCATCTGATCGGAGATTTGGGTGCCGGCGCAAGCGAGGCTTGGGCCTATCGACTGTCCGGCGTGGAATACCCGCTGACGTACGCTTTCGCCGGCACGGTCACCGTTCTGGTTCTTGCAGCCGCTTGCGCGCTGCTGGCTCGGACACGTCCAGTCGTGCGGCCCCTTGCGCCAATCGCGCTCATGGTTGCGGCATTGATTGCCGCTTGCGCGGTCTATACGCCGTACGCGGAGCTATGGCAGCAGCGTTACGCGCAATGGCAGCAGCTCATGCCGTCCGTCCCGGAGGCGGAGCTCACGCGGCCGCACGCGCCGTATGCCTTCAAGGTCGCGAGCATGGATGTTCGCCTTGACCGCGCCGACGACGATACGTTCGCCGCGCGGGCGGAGATCGTCTTGCCTACGCAAGACGGGCGACTGCTTCCCGCTCACGAAGGGCAGGACGCCGTAACGGATCGCATCGAAGGGCGGGTAGTCTTTCTGCTCTATCCGAAGTTGAGAGTAACCGGGTTAACCGTGGACGGCGCGCAAGTTCCCTGGATGCAGGAGCAAGATCGCATCTCCTTCGATCGCGCCGCTCTTGCGCCGTCCGCCGATGCACACAAGATCGTTTGGAACTATGCCGCAGTGTCTCCGCTGAACGAATGGGCGCATGACGGTTCGGGTCAATATCATCTTCTCTTCTCGCAAGGCGAGAGCTCGTTCCTTCCCGCCTATCTTGGATGGTATCCAATCCCCGGCGGCGACAGCCTGATGTACCATGTGGGCAAGCAAATCGTACCCCGCGCAGACGTGGCAAGCGGCTTGCATACGGATTTCCGGTTGAGGCTTACAGGCTTCGCCGGGCGGATCGTTGCCACGCTGCCGGCAGCGGAAGATGATCGCCCCGGCTCGCGCAGCTTCGCCGGTCAGAATGCCGCCCTCCCGACTGTGGTCGGCGGCTCGTTCACGGCGGTGAAGATGGCAGACGAGCCCGCCCTCATGCTTACAACGCCGGGCAACGTGGAGGAGTCCCGGATTTTCTTGGAGAATCTGGGCGAACGACGGGCATTCTATGAACGATGGACCGGCGCCCGACTGGACCGCATCCGCCAGATCGTCTACTTCCCCTTCTTCGGTACGTTCGACCGCAGCTACGGGCTGACGAGCGTCTTCCCAATCGGGGATACGCTGTTCATCGGCGAGCTGCGGCACAGCAATCTCGATACGTACCGAATGGAGCAAACGATCAACTTCCTGCTGTTCGGCGATACGGTATATACCTCCGACTGGGTGAATAATTGGGATGACCAGGACCCGGACAGGTTGAACAACTACTCGATTGTGCAGGAGATTCGGCGTATGATCGCTCTCTATATTCCAATGAAAGAAGGCGTCATCGCGCAAGAGGACGTCCACATGCTTTCGCCGATCGGCGAGAAAATGAAACAGATGGTCGATACCGCGTACGAACAAGGCAAAGCGGACGTAGCCAAACGGGTGCTGATGCGTTTCTGGAACGATGGCCTTACGATCGAGGACCAGACTTCCGCAGGCACGGCAAGCTCGGTCGCATCCAATGCGGCAAGTCCGTATGACTATCCGTTCATTACGTGGGAACAATGGCTACAAGCCTGGTATGAGGAGAAAGGCAGGTGAGCAATTCCGATGACAGATGAAGAATTATTGCAGCGTATGGCCGATGGCGACCAGGCGAGCTTCGAAGCGCTGGTCCACCGTTATCACGCCCCGCTCTCAGGCTTCCTCCAGCGGCAGGTCAAAGACAGCGGCAAAGCCGAGGATTTCGTCCAAGAGACGTTCCTGCGCCTGATCAAACAGCTGCAGGACCGGAAGCCGCCGGACAACGTCCAGGCTTGGCTGTACCGGGTCGCGTTGAATTTATGCCGCGATTATTGGAAGAGCGCCCATTTCCGCTACGTGCAAACCTCGTTCGCCGAGCCGCCGGAGCAGCATGACTTTGGACCGGCCGTCGCACTAATTGCCGAGAGGCAGGAAACCCGAAGAGAAATCAAGGAATCGCTCGATTCCTTACCCGAGGTGCAAAAGGAAATCATTACGCTTCGTTTCTTTCAAGATTTGAAACTGCAGGACATCGCCGATATCGTCAGTTTGCCGCTCGGTTCGGTCAAAACCCATTTATACAACGGATTGCGCAAGCTAAAATCACGCCTGCATCCCGAAGTCGCGGCGGATGCAGGTCATCAAGGAGGCGGACGGAATGAGCGTGCCAAACGACAATGAATTGAATCAGCTAGAAGAAGAAATGCGCGAACCGCTCTCCCGGCTGCTCGCGAGCCCGGTCGCGTCGCAGGATACGATCCGACTCATCCGCATGCTCCAGCCGGCGTTCAACGAACTTAAGCAAGCCTCCGAAGCCGAGCGTTACACGCTCCAATCGGCGCCGCTGCGCCCGCTCTCGCTCTATCGGCTGATCCGGTCGCAATTGTCCTCGTATTCCCGGATGTACTGGCTCGCCAGTCTGATGGTATTCGCCATGCTGCTGCTTATTTTGCCGACGGACCAGGACGTGTCCTTTCACTCGGTCGGCAATACATTCACCTTTATATTGCCTGCGCTGCTGCTCGCTTCGCTTGCGTACAGCTTCCGCACCTGGAACAAGGAGCTGCGGATGATCGAGTCGATCACTCCTTTCCCGCCTGCGCTGCTGCTTATTGTCCGCACGATGATTGTAATCAGCCTGAATCTGCTGTTCGGCATCGCCGGATCGCTCTATATGAACATGAAAGTGGAGACGTTCCCGATGATGCCATTCGTACTGCACTGGCTATCGGTGCTGCTCTTCCTCAGCGGCCTCACCGCCTACCTGATCATGTCGCGCGGGTTGAAGACCGCTTACACCGTCGCCCTGCTGCTCTGGTTCGGCTGGAACGGACTCATGCAGCGGATCGTGCCGGTGTGGAACTTCGCCTCGAACGCATATTTGACCCATATCCAGACCGGCGCGCTGCTGGCAGGCTTACTCCTGCTCGCGCTCGCCTATCGGAGAAGCTTCGGCACGCGCCTGCTTCCGTAACCTAAGGGCGATTAAAGGAGAGAATCGAGCACCATGCTGGAAATGCATCAGGTCGTGTACCGCCGCCAAGCGTCATCGTTCGAGCTGTCCGTGCAGCGGCTTACCCTTAAGCCGGGCATCACGCTGCTCGTCGGGCCGAACGGCGCGGGCAAATCCTCGCTGCTGCAGCTCCTGGCGACCGCGTGTTTCCCTGATAGCGGCATCATCCGTTACGACGGCCTGGGGGTAGAGCGCGATCTAGCCGCCATCCGGGCGCGTATCGGATTCGTGCCTTCGGGCGTTGAGCTATACGAGCAAATGACGGTCACCAAGCTGCTGCGTTATTTTGCCGAGCTGAAGGGCGGCCTCGCCGCCGGCGAGTTGGAATGGCTGATCGAGTCGTTCCATCTCGGGGAATATCGGTCCCGCAAAATCAAAACGCTTGCGCAGGGCGTCCGGCAACGGGTCGCCCTGGCGCAAGCGTGGATCGCCTCGCCGTCTTTTATTTTCCTCGATGAGCCGTTGAACGCGCTCGACACGTTGGAACGGCTTCATTTTACCCGGTTCGTAGCCGCCCATTCGCGCAGCCGTACGGTCGTCGTGTCCACGCACGAGATGAACGAATGGGAAGCATGGGCCGACCACGTCCTGTGGTTCGAAGACGGCATCCCCTACTTCTACGGCACGGTGGAAGAGTGGACCGCTGGGCTGCCCGTCTCCGTCTGGACCGGTTCCGTCGTCAAGGGAGGACACCGTAGGTTCGCTCCTGGCCAGCTGCTGCATATTCTGCCCGAGGACGATCGCGACGAGCTGCGGGTTCTAGACGAACAATGTCCGGGCAGCGGCTTTGAACCAGCCTTAATGACGCTCGAAGATGCCTATTTCATCCGGTGCCGGTCCCGGACAGGGCTCGCCTATCGTTAATTCGGCTGAACGTACCGGTTGATGACGTCGACGAGCAGATCGTTAAGCGGCCGAACTTCGAATTCGCCGACGGTCGGATCGAGATGCTCGCCCCCGACGCCGCTGTGATCGGTCAAGAACAAATAGGTGCCGCCCGTCGCCACAGCCATGAACCGCATCAGATATTCGGTATTTTTGTCCGCCCCGCTCGACACGACGGGGATGATCCGAATGCCCTGCTCTGCCGCGTCCTGGGTCAGCTGCTTCATCTTCCGGATGACGGGATCGTCGTGATGCGGCGGAGCATCCAGCACGAGGAACAGCAATCTGGCGCGGGCGTCGGCGCTCCACTCGTGCTCATGTACCGCATCCTGGAGCGCTTGATCGACCGCCTCTGGGAAATTCCCGCCTCCGTAAGCCTCCTGCTGGCCGATCTGCTTCACCGCCGTATCGATATCGGCGGTGAACGGGAACGGCCGGACGACGTAATCGTCGCCTTTGTCCCGGTAGAAATTGGTGCTGACCCGGATGTCGAGCTGTTGGCCGTTATCCCGGCTTACCCGCTTCACGACGTCTTTCAACTCGGTTTGGAGATACGCCAATTCATCGTCCATGGAGCCGGTCGTATCGACGACCAGCATCAGATCCAGATCGTCCGGCGCTTCATTCGCCTCGCCAAGCTCCACCTCCAGCACGTCGCCGCGCGGAATCGGCACATTCTCGAATTGTTTCCGACCGCTGCCCGATTCGACCTCGACCGAATATTTGCTTTGTCCGCTCTGCTCGTCGAGCAAGCCCGCGTATGCGAATGCCCGCCCTGAGGCATCGGTGCGCGCTTCCCAGACGAACTGCCCGTCTTCGTCCACGACCCGGACGATGGCGTCCGCAACGGCTTTGCCGCCTCCCCTCACGCGAACCTCCAGCATATCGAACCGGTAGAATGCCCAATAATCGCGCAATTGCTGCACTTCCGGCCTCGTGTTCAGCTGCTCCCAGTCCTGCCATTCGCTCAGGTCGTTCCACTCGCCCGCTGTTAACAAGCCGGCTTGCGGCTGCGGCTGTTGGCCGGTCGGCTTCTTGGTCGGCGCCGCCCTGTCTTCCGCCTTCGACGACTCCGGCTTCGGCTCGCCAGCGGATTCGTCGCCGCTATCGGAAGGCGCGGACGCATCGCCGCCCTTATCCGCCGACGCGCTGCCGTCCGTCTCCGCTTCGCCGACCGCCGTGTTACCAGCCGCCGCGTTGTTGCGATCGTCGTCGTTGGACGAGCAGCCGCTCGCCAGCAGCGCCACCGCCAGGAGCAGCGCGAGCGGGCGCAGTCCTTTGTAATGCTTGTGGCGAACTGCCTCTCCCTGGATTCCCGTTCGTGTCTTCTTCATCTCCATGCCCCCTTGTATGGATTGAACACGCTGTAGGGCGCGCATTGGCATGCTTCATTGTGTATATACGCCCCACAATTTCCAAACGCATCCAAACGGTTAAAGGTTGCATTCCCCGCTGCCCGGGAAGTACAATCGGAAGAAGACTTTTGACGTAAGGGGACAGACGCGTTATGGAAACCTATCAATTGGCCGAGCTGAGCATTACATGGGGCGAAGAGACGACGAAGCTGTTGTTTACGAAAGCCCAGCTGTATATCGTCACCGATACCGGCTACCGCCTCTGGTATATCGAGATCGACGGTATGCCCCAGACGGCCTTGCTGCAAGCCTTCGAAGCCAGCGCAGACCTGCGCGTCGAACTGACCGGGGCAACGGCTGGCGGACGGGCGCTTGCGGGTACGGGCTTCCTGCATCCGAACACGGCGCACTATGCGGCCAACATTCGAGGCGACGGCGAGCTGCCGGGCTTCTAGACGAATCGGCGCATTCGCGGCACTGGTTCAAGCGGCATGCATCGCGCATCAGCGACTTCGGCTCCATGAAGTCCGCGGGTTGCATCCCGCATCGCGCATGTACGACAAACAAGAAGCATTCCGCGCGCGGCGGAATGCTTCTTGCATTAACGACGTATGAAGCGTTACATGACTACTTTGCTCAAATAGATGTTGCCATCCCCATAGAAGTTGACGCTCCAGCCGAACAGCTGTCCGAGCGCACGGATCGGCACGATCGTGCGACCATCTTTCTCGCCTATGTATGCACCAAGCTCGACCTCCGCGCCGTTAAGCCAAATCAGGGAGTCTCCGATTTTGAAGGTCACGGTAAAGTCGCTCGTTTTCAGCGTCGCGTTCTCGCCCGAAGCGTCCCAGGTTAGCTCCGCGCCGATCGCTTCGGCGAAATGCTTCAGCGAAACGTAGGACGTTTGGTTCACAATATCCGGCGCTGTATCCATCGTCTTCATCGTGCCGTTCACTTCGTATTGACTGCTATCGAGCCGGAATTTAATGCTCAGGTTTTGGACCGCCGGAACGGACGTCTCCGTCGATACGACCGTATCCGTCGTGGTGACCGCATCCTCCGCAGCCGCTGCCATTGTTGGTACCGCCAGTGCCGATGCCACCAGTATCATTCCGACTTTCGCGCGCAAACCCTTCATCGTCATCTCTCCCTTTTTTGAGGTTCATCTATTTTTGGAATTCGTCCTTGACACTTAGGATATACACGGCTCCAAAACCAGTTGAAACGGACAAATTTCCCTCAAAAAAATAAACTTTTCATTGCCGGGAATAGACCGATTTTGCCGATTCATGCATCGCGATGGCGGGTAAATACAGGGCTTTCGGCACACCGAACTAAGAAAGATTGATTACGCCAAATAAGTCGCGGCATTGGCAGGATATCTGCACGGTATGGGGCTGTCCCTACTTTCGGTTCGCGTTCATCCACGCTGTCGCCCAGTCCACGAGCGGACGCTGCTTCAGCAGCCGGACTTCGGCGCCTCCGATTCGATGCGAGATGACGCCGTGCTCCCGTTCGTACGCCTCGCCCAGTCGGACGAAATCCGCATCGTCTACGGCCAGCGTCTCGTACGTGACCCAACTGCGCTTGCCGCCCGTCATGATGGCGCTGCTTTCGCGGGCGAGCTGCTTGCCGGGATGCGTCGACCTGCATTCGGCCAGATGAAGCGACGTATTCTTCTCGTGACCCACGCCGATCAACAATATATCGCAGTCCAGATCGTACAGCTTAGCAAGCGGCGAGCCATCGCCGAAAATGTTCCGCAAGTCGTGATATTGGGTCACATAAGCAGCGTGCTTGCCGACAGCCGCGAACGAACGTGCGGGATGGTCGGAACGCTCGGCCCCCGGCCACGTACGGAGCATCTCCGCCGCCGCCCCCATCCCGATCGACGGCGTGACCCTCTTGTCGTAGGCCGGCCAGTGCTCGCGGATGAGCGGCCACCAGGCTTCCGGCTCCTCCCAATGCACCCCGCTCTCCGGGTCGAGGTTCTTCCACGTCTGCGACGGCATCACGATCGTCCCTTCCTCGCCGACGACGTCCAGCAAGGCGCGGATGAGCGTCTCCGCTCCGCCTACGATAAAGCCAAGCTTGCGCATCGACGTATGCGCAATAACGGTTGCGCCTGCCTTTAAGCCGCACCCGCTCAATCCCTGAACGAGATCCTCCCGCGTCAAAATCATGCGTTGTTCGTCAGTTGTTGCCTTAGTCATGCCAATCGCCTCCTGAACATAAAAATAACCCCGCTGCACGCAGCGGGGTTGTCTCCGGCGTCACCGGAGATAGCATGGCCCTTTAATTGGAAACTACATCCTAAACAATACCAGATTCGCTCGGTATCGACAATACGCAGATTCGAAGATCCATCCGGAGCAACGGAGTCGATCGAACATCGCCATTCGGCGTTCTCCAGAGCTGCCCGCTACTCGAAGAGCATGCGCAAATATCGCTCCCGGTGGTTCAGGAAATCCCGCGTCAGCGTATATTGCTCCGTCTCCTCATAGGGGATTTCCTCGATGTGCCCTTCTTGAAAATGGTAGATGGTCGCGCCCGGATAAGCCATCAGAATCGGCGAATGCGTCGCAATGATGAACTGTGCTTGACTCGACTGCTCCATGTCGTGAATGATGCGCAGGAATGCCAACTGATTCTGCGGGGATAGTGCCGATTCGGGCTCATCCAGCAGATAGAGCCCCTTCTTCAGCAGCCGATTCTCGAAGAAGGTCAGAAAAGCCTGGCCGTGGGAACGTTGGTGAAGCGAGTACCCGCCGTAAGGCGCATAGGCCACGCCGCCGACCTCCTTCGCCAACTCGTCAATATAACTCGCGAACGTATCGAACGTCTCAGCCCGAAAATACAGCCCGTGGTTCACCTTGGGCAGCCATTGCAGCCTCATGATCGACGCGAGCGACACGTCGTCCATCGGATTGCGCACAACCGTATCTTTGCCGCCGACGATGTTGAATCCGCACAGGTCGCCGATCGCTTCCAGCAGCGTCGATTTGCCCGAACCGTTGTCCCCGGTGAAGAACGTGACGTTCTCGCGAAACTCCAGCTCTTCGAGCTGCCGAAGCGCGGGAATATTGTAAGGAAAGCGGCCGCGGTCTTCGGGTGCCAACTCGTCCCATCGCAGCGTAATCCGTTTCAGAAAAGGCATTGGCGCCTTCCCCCTCTTTCCTTCGTCATTTTGATTGACAACATTTTCATCTGCTGCTACATTATTCATAGTATTCCGGTTGGAATTAAAACGATCATATTCGCGAAGTTGACCAGACCAACTGGAAACTCCCGCATCCCCTTTCTTGGGCGTGCCGGGAGTTTTTTATTTTCCGAGAGGATGAGAAGCATGGAGCTCTTTTGGTTTATCCCGACTTACGGAGACGGACGTCACTTGGGCACGACGAACGGAGCGAGGGCGATCACGCCCGTCTACCTGCGCCAAATCGCACAGGCCGTCGACGACTTAGGCTACGACGGCGTGCTGCTTCCGACCGGACGTTCCTGCGAGGACGCATGGGTCATCGCCTCCTCGCTTATCCCCGCGACCCAGAAGTTGAAATTCCTCGTCGCACTTCGACCCGGTCTCATGTCGCCGACGCTGGCAGCCCGCATGGCGGCCACGTTCGACCGGACATCGGGCGGGCGCCTTCTGCTGAACGTCGTCGCGGGCGGCGATCCGGAGGAACTTGAAGCCGACGGGCTCTTCCTCGGCCACGACGACCGGTACAGCCTGACCGACGAGTTCCTGACGGTTTGGCGCCACGTGCTGGCCGAAGAGGAATCTCTCGATTATGAGGGTGCCCATCTGAAGGTGACGGGCGCCAAGGTGCTGTTCCCGCCGCAGCAGCGCCCGCATCCCCCGCTTTACATTGGCGGCTCGTCCCCCGCCGCGATCGACGTCGCCGCCAAGCACGCGGACGTTTATCTGACATGGGGCGAGCCTCCCGCCGACGTCGAGCGCAAAATCGCGCAAGTGAGAGCTGCCTATGCGGCGCAAGGCCGAAGCGTCCGCTTCGGCATCCGCCTTCACGTCATCGTGCGCGAGCGGGAAGCGGAGGCGTGGGAAGCGGCGGAATCGCTTATTCGTTACGTCGACGACGATACGATCGGCAAAGCCCAGCAGGTCTACTCCCGCATGGACTCGGTTGGCCAGCGCCGAATGGCTTCGCTGCACCAGGGAGATCGCGACAATCTCGTCGTCGCGCCCAACTTGTGGGCGGGCATCGGTCTCGTGCGCGGCGGCGCGGGCACCGCGCTCGTCGGCAATCCCGAACAGGTATCCGCCAGGATGCGGGAGTATGCGGCGCTCGGAATCGAGACATTCATCCTCTCCGGTTACCCGCATCTGGAAGAAGCCTATCGCGCGGCCGAGCTACTGTTCCCGCTCCTGCCGCTTAGCCGCTCCGGCGCGGAGATGGACGTGATCGGCAAGCAGGGCGAGATGATCGCCTACGATCATCGTCCCGGGCAACCGGCTAACCGTACATGAAGCGCGGCGGCCATCAGCCTGACTCGCGGACGGCTGTCCGATGCAGGGAGCGTCTTCGTTTACGTCGAACCGCGACTTCCGGCACGTCATCGAAGCGATAAGTGTATTTTACCAAATAATTCTACTGAAGGGGTTACGTACGCTATGTCTAGATTCAACCGAAAACTCAATCTCCGCGCATTCGCGCTTCCGCTTCTGACCGCAGCGCTCCTGCTCGCCGGTTGCGGCTCGAACGGCGGTAACTCGAATCCGGCGGGGGAGACGAAAGAAACGACCGCCGCGGCTAACGTCCAATCGGAAGCCAAGCAGCCCGAGGAGGTGAGAATCGGCTTCCAGGTCATCCCGAACGCCGAGCTCCTCGCCAAAGCGACCGGCGCCGTGGAGAAGAAATTCCCGAAGACGAAAATTTCGTGGATTCCGTTCGAATCCGGACGCGACGTGAATACCGCGATCGCCGCCAAAGGCATCGACCTCGGCTTGGCCGGATCCGTGCCCGTCGCCGTGGCGGTCGCCAACAAGCTTGATCTTCAGGTCTACTTCCTGCACGATATTATCGGCGAAGCCGAATCGCTGACCGTCCGCGGAGACAGCGGGATTACGTCGCTCAAGGATACCGTCGGACGGACCATCGCCGTGCCGTTCGGCTCGACGAGCCACTTCAGCTTATTATCCGGCCTTCAGGCAGCGGGCGTTGCCGAGAAGGACGTTACGATCCTCGACATGCAGCCGCCCGACATTCTGGCCGCTTGGCAGCGCGGCGACATCGACGGCGCGTTCGTGTGGAATCCCGTGCTGGGCAAAATCAAGGCGGACGGAGGCAAAATCGTCGTCACCGCGAAAGAGCTTGCCGAGCAAGGCATCGTAACTTCCGACGTAGGCATCGTTCGCAAGACGTTCGCCGACGAGTACCCGGAGTTCCTGAAGCAGTACGTCGCCGTACTGGACGAGACGATTCAATTCTACCGCGACAAGCCCGAGGAGGCCGCCAAAGCGCTCGCGCCTCTGCTCGGCCAGAACGAGCAGGACAGCCTCGATCAGATGAACCAGCTCGTGTGGCTCAAATCCGAGGAGCAGCGCGATCCCAAATATTTGGGCGCGAGCGGAGCCGAAAGCGACTTCGCGAAGACGCTCAAAGCGACCGGCGATTTCCTGGCCGCGCAGAAGACGATTACGTCCGCGCCCGATCTTGCGATCTACCAGCAAGCGATCCGCACCGACGCCGTAGGCGGACAGTAGCCGCGACGCGACCGAACCATAGGCATATGAAAAGACAAGAAGCCCCGTACGGCATATTCATATGCCGTCGGGGCTTTGTCCTTGATCCCGCTGTTCGAAATGTTTGCGCAGCGCGCGCTCCACATGCTCGAGATGAGCTCGCATATGCGATTCGGCCTCAGCGGCGTCCTGCCGCTCGACCGCCGCGAATATTGCCTCGTGCTCCTCCAGCAGGCGCTGGGCCACCTGCTCGTTGCCATAGAGCTGAATCCGCCTGGCTTCCTTGATCGCCGCCTCCAGCTGAGAAGCGATCGTCTCGAGCAGCCGGACGAGGATGGTGTTATGCGCCGCTTCGGCAAGCAGCCGATGGAAGGCCAGATCGCTCGACTCGCCGAACGACTCGTCGCCCAGACGGTCTCGCATGGTCTGCAGCAGTTCCCGGAACGCGGCCAGATCCGTCGCCGTCCGCCGCTTCGCTGCCAGTGAAGCGTTCGAGACTTCCAGCGCGATCCGTGCCTCCAGCAGCTCGAAGATCGCCTCGCGGCTCAACAGCCGCGTATCGAATTCCGGCATCCGAATGTCGCCCGCTTCCACTGAGCGGACGAAGCATCCGTCGCCATGCCGGATCTCGATTAGTCCCATCGCCTTGAGCGCGCTGAGCGCCTCCCGCATCGTGGAACGTCCGACCTGGAACTGCTCGGACAATTCCTTCGTCGAAGGCAGCCGGTCGCCGCTCTTCCAACCGCCATCCAGAATATGCGTCTTGAGCTGCTCCGCGATTTCCTCGTATATTTTGCGCGGCGTTATTTTTTGGAAATTCATCTATCGACCACCGACACCTTCCCTTGAACAAAAAAAGCCGGCCGGACCGCCGCTCGCGCCCGCAAGCGCCGCGGCAGACATCCGGTCGGCCTTCGCGATTCATTATTTGCCGTGCGACACTTCCGGCGTCGTCAGCTTGTCGTAGAAATCCACGCTGTTGTCCTTGTTCGCGGAGTCGCGAAGCGCCATCGCCGAACGCGGATGCTCGTCGAGCATGCCCGTAATCATATACGGGATGATGTAGCCCCACTCTTCCTTCTCGCGGAGCGGAATCATGTACTTCTCGATCATGTCCAGCACCGGGCGAAGCTTGTACTTCGTGTTCTTCAGGTTCGCCACGAGCAGCTCTGTCGGGCAGTTGCCTGCCGCTCGGCCCATCCCGTACACGGACGCGTCAAGCAGCTCGACGCCTTTCTCTACGGAGATCAGCGTATTAGCGAACGCTAGCTGCATGTTGTTGTGCGTGTGCACGCCCAGGCGTTTGTTCGGCAAATATTTGCGGAACTTGTCCACCAGATGGCTGAAGTCGTTCGGGCTCAGGGAGCCGTAGGAATCCACGATATAGACGACGTCGACGACGCTGTCGTTGATCTGCTCGAACGCCTCAAGCAGCTGGTGCTCCATGACGTTGGAGAGCGCCATGATGTTGATCGTCGTCTCATAGCCGCGGTCGTGGAACAGCTGCACGAGCTCGAGCGCCTTGTCCACATCCTGGATGTAACATGCGACGCGGATCAAGTCGAGCATGCTTTGCTCGCGCGGCAAAATATCATTCTCGTCCACGCGGCCGATATCGACAAGCGCGGACAGCTTCGTGTTCAGCTTCTGCGGAATGACGGTACGGAGGAAATCATCGTCCAGGAAGCGCCAAGGGCCGGCGCTCTCTGCGCCTTTCAGCAGCTTCGGCGAGTTCTTGTATCCAATCTCCATATAGTCGACGCCGGCTTCGTTCAGGCAGTTGTATAAGTGTTGGACGAACTCGACGCTGAAATCCCAGTTGTTGACGAGTCCGCCGTCGCGGATCGTACAGTCGACGATTTTGGCATGGCTGTTTTTCGAAATCATGGCAACTGATGGCTCCTTCTGCTAGGCAATTGTCTTTTCTATCCATCATACTTGAACGGGGACGCGAACGCAAAACATAATTACCGGATTCGCGTCTCAAATTAGTCGGTTTAGTGAATGGACGCGCCAAAGCGTCGAATCCGAAAAGGATACGGACAGCAACGGTCAAAAAAGAGGAGCTGTCCGCCCCTCTCTTCGCGGCCAATCGACCGCTCCGAACCCGTCGAATCGACCGCCGGAACCGTCGCCTTGCCGGCAGCCCGCGCTATACGCTTACCGCAAGGCCGTTGGCTTCTCGTACAAGTTGAAGCCGTTCGTCGCCCCTCTGTACGCATAGCCGAGACCGCTATAGAACCGGTTGAGCGCCTCGTTGCTCCCGATGCAATCGAGCCGGACGAGAGACTTCCCTTCGAATTGAATCCCGCTCTCCGCCCATCGCATCATCGCCTCGCCGAGCTTGCGCCCGGCATAGCGGCGGTTAATCGCCAACCGGTGCAAGTAGAAAGCGCGATCCTCGCCTCCCGCCAATTCACCCCACAAGTCGCGGTCCCACGGACTCGGCTGCTGCATGAGAATGAAGACCCCAGCCAGCTCGCCGTCTTCGGCTGCGAAGACGAACGTCTCGCCCCGCCGGATGGCCGCAGGCGTATCATGGCTGTCTTCGCCGCGCAGGAGCGCGCTCCACTGCGTGGAGCCGGTGCTCTGCAGCCACTTGGCCGTGCCCAGCAGCAGCGCAAGCACCGCCTCCGTATCCTCCGGTGTCGCCTGGCGGGCGATGATGCCTTCCTGCACATGAGTCTGATGAATGATAAAGGGGTTCATGATTGAGTATTCCTCCGCTCTGTCAGAATGAGCAAATTGTAGCACGCGTGCCGCGGGAGCGGCAAATGAGGAGCGGCAACTCACTAATGGCGCGTTTCACCGTCGCCAGCTCCTCAATAGTGAGCTGTACCTCACTATTGGCGCGTTTCCCCGTCGCCAGCTCCTCAATAGTGAGCTGTACCTCACTATTGGCGCGTTTCCCCGTCGCCAGCTCCTCAATAGTGAGCTGTACCTCACTATTAGCGCGTTTCCCCGTCGCCAGCTCCTCAATAGTGAGCTGTACCTCACTATTGGCGCGTTTCCCCGTCGCCAGCTCCTCAATAGTGAGCTGTACCTCTCTATTGGCGCGTTTCTCCGTCGCCAGCTCCCCAATAGTGAGCGGCACCTCACTATTGGCGCGTTTACCCGTCGCCAGCTCCTCAATAGTGAGCTGTACCTCTCTATTGGCACGTTTCTCCGTCGAAAGCTCCTCAATAGCGAGCTGTACCTCTCTATTGGCACGTTTCTCCGTCGAAAGCTCCCCAATAGTGAGCTGTACCTCACTATTGGCGCGTTTCCCCGTCGCCAGCTCCTCAATAGCGAGCTGAGGTTGCGGCTGGTTTTAGCTCTGGATCAGGCGAATAAAAAATATCCGCGCCGGACCGGCGCGGACCATTCATCGCTAATGCTCGAAACTACGCTTCGCTTCTCCCTCCTTCGTTCGACGTGCTCGCCGCACTTACCCGCCGGCTCCAAACGGCCCTCTTCCCGAGCAGCAGCGCCAGCGGAATCGCCGCGACACCGAACCAGCCTGCGACGAGGAACGCGTCGTTAATGCCCATCGTGTACGCCGTCTCATGAAGGCGCTCGGCGCTCCATTCATTCGCCGAATCCGCCAACTCCCGCTCATGAGCTGCGAAGCGCGCGTAAAATAACGACGTGAATAAGCCAAGACCCAACGCGCCGAACACTTGCCGCAGCCAGTTGATGAGCGCCGAGGCATCGCCCGCCAGCTCGTGGGAGACGGCGCCCATGCCCGCGTTCATGGCCGGGGTCATGGACAGGCCGACTCCAACGTAGCGCACGGACATCCACAGCATGACGTAACCATCCGGTGTGTCCGGGGTCAGACGGCTGAACTGCCAGGACGCCCACGCGAGCAGTACGGCGCCAGCCACGACGAGAGGCACTGGTCCCGAGCGCGCGTACAGCTTCCCCGATAACAGCGTCGCGACGCCCAGACACATCGCGGGCGGCAGCAGTAGCAAGCCCACCTCGAGCGAAGTCATGGCATGGATGTGCTGCAAGTAGAGCGGAATGAAATAGATGCCGGAGTACAAGCCGATGATCAGCACGACCGAAGCGCCGAGGCTCGCGGTGAACATCCGCAGCCTGAACAGCCGCAGCTGCAGTAACGGTTCGGTTGACCGCAGTTCATGCCGGATGAACCCGGCCGCGGCCGCAAGGCCCGTGCACAGGAACCCGATCGCCAGCGGCGATTCCCAGCCCCATGTGTGCACGTTGCCGAACAGCAGCAGCAAGGCGAGACTTGCGATGACCGCAAGCGTAATCCCCGTCCAATCCGCCCTTCGCCGCGAAGCCTGACCGCCGACCGGCAAATGCCGCCAACCATACCACATGGTCGCCAGGCTGAGGGGCAGCATGACGACGAACATCCAATGCCAATTATAACCTTGCAGCCAGCCGCTAATGGTCGGCGCCAGCGCTGGACCGAGGATTCCGGAAGCGGACCAGAGACTGACCGCAAGCGACCGTTTCTCGGCCGGAACCGTCTGGTAGAGCATCGTCAACGATACCGGCTGGATCAGGCCGCAGCATATCCCCTGCAGGATCCGGAAGGCGATCAGCGCGTAGATATTCCAAGCCAGCGCGCACAGCACCGAGCTTATCGTCAAACCCGCGAGTGAAGACAGGAATAACGTTTTGTTGCTCCATTTGTCGCCGAAATAGCCGCTCAGCGGCGCGATGATGCCGGTCGCGAGCGTAAAGCCCGTGACCAGCCATTGCACCGTCGAGAGCTCCGCGCCGAAGATCGCCATAAAGCCCGGAAGCGCCACGTTCAGGGAAACGACGTGATAAATCCCGATGAAGGAACCGATGATCAGCGTCATGAGCGTCCGCCAATAATAGGGAGACGGCTCCTTCAGTTCTCTTAGAACGGCTGGCGCCTGCGGAGCTACCGCGGCTCCTCCGATGCCGCTCGTCATGACAAGGCGGCGATGTTGGCCGGCTGAAGCGAAGCCGGGTGAATCGGACGAGACAGCCCCAGTCGGTCGCGCAGCGTCGTGCCCTCATATTCGGTGCGGAACAAGCCGCGGCGCTGAAGCTCCGGCACGACGAACTCCACGAAATCATCGAGTCCGCCCGGCAGGTACGGCGGCATAATATTGAAGCCGTCCGCGGCCCCGCTTACGAACCACTCTTCCAGCTGATCCGCGATTTGCGCCGGCGTGCCCAAGATTTCGCGGTGCCCGCGTGCGCCCGCAATGCGTTGGTACAGCTTGCGGATCGTCAGCCCTTCCCGCTCGGCCAAATCCTTAAGCAGCGTGAATCGGCTCTTGCCGCCGTTCACCTGCGCAAGCTGCGGCAGCTCCGGCAGCGGGCCGTCGACATCGTAACCGGACAGGTCGAAGCTGATGAGCGCCGACAGCAAGCTTACGCCCGCCTCCACCGGAATCAGCTCCTCGAGCTGACGTTTCTTCGCCTCTGCTTCCTCTACGGTACGGCCGATGATCGGGAATACGCCCGGCATGATCTTGAGCGAGTCCGGCGATCGGCCGTACTTCGCCAGCCGCCCCTTCACGTCCGCATAGAACGCCTGCGCCTCTTCCAGTGTCTGCCAAGCGGTAAAGATAACCTCGGCCGTCCGCGCGGCGAGCTCCTTGCCCGGCTCCGACGCGCCAGCCTGCACGATGACCGGATGCCCCTGCACCGGACGCGCGACGTTGAGCGGACCGCGCACGTTGAACCATTTGCCTTCGTGGTTCAGCGTGTGCGCCTTGCTGCCATCCGCGAATTTGGCCGCTTCTTTGTCGAAGAGGAATGCATCGTCTTCCCAGCTGTCCCACAGGCCGGTGACGACATTCAGGAATTCTTCCGCCCGGTCGTAGCGCTTCTCGTGGAGCAAATGGACCTGCTGGTTAAAGTTGAGCGCTTCTTCGTCGTGCGAGGACGTGACCACGTTCCATGCCGCGCGGCCGCCGCTCAGGTGGTCGAGCGACGCGAATTTGCGGGCCACGTGGAACGGCTCGTTGTACGTCGTCGACACCGTCGCCGCCAAGCCGATATGTTCCGTGACCGCGGACAGCGCGGACAACAGCGTCAGCGGCTCGGGCCGAACGGATACCGTCTGCTCAAGCGCCGCAGGGAACCGCTTCGATACCGCGTAGCCGTCCGCCAGGAAGACCATGTCGAACTTGCCGCGCTCGGCCGTTTGCGCCAGCTTCTTATAGAATTTGAAGTCCAACACGGAATGCGCCTCTGCCTCCGGATGCCGCCATGCCGCGACATGGTGGCCGGGAATCATGAAGAAGGCGCCAAGCTTGATCTGACGGTTGTTTTCGGTGGACATTGAAAATCACCTATTCCTCGTTTAATTGTTATTCGAATGACCTCTACGCTCAATTGGTTATTCGGATTGCGTCTGCTTCCAAGCGGTGAACCGTTTCTCGAGCGTGACGAGCCCCTGGTTGAAGAGCAAGCCGATCAGCGAGATGCTGATAATGCCCGCGTACATCTCCGGCGCCTGGAAGTTGAACTGCGCGTAGTTGATCAAGTAGCCCAGACCGGCTTTGGCGCCGACCATCTCCGCCGCGATGAGCACGAGAATCGAGCCTGCCCCGGCAAGCCGGATGCCGGTGAAGATCGTCGGCACGGCCGCGGGAAGAATGACTTTGATGAACAATTTCAGCGGCGACAATCCCATCGATTTGGCCGATTTAATGAGCAGCGGGTCCACGTTCTTCACGCCGGATATCGTATTAAGCAGGATCGGCCACGAGCACGCATAGACGATTAGCGTGATCTTAGATGTCTCGCCGATCCCCAGGATGAGCGTGAACACCGGCAGCAGCGCTAGCGCCGCCGTATTGCGGAACAGCTCGAGCACCGGCGTGAGCAGCTCCGCAAGTCCCTTGTACCAGCCGATCAGCAGTCCCAGCGGAATGGCCGCTGCGATCGCGATGCCGAAGCCGGCAAGCGAGCGGATCAGACTGGATTCCGTGTGCGTCCACAGTTCGCCGCTCGTCAGCAAGCCCCACCAGGCCTGAAGCACCTCGGAGAGCGGCGGCAGGAAGGCCGGCTCCACGAGACCCGTCCGAGGCACGATCTCCCAGATAGCTGCCAACGCCAAGATGGCAATGGTGCGCTTCAACACCTTCCCTGCAATGCCGAGCGGAGCCGCGATCGCGGAGCTCCGCCGCTGCGCCGAGCCGATCGGCAGCGATACGCTTTTTTCCGCCGTTGCCATGTTACACCACCCCCGATTTATTGGATGCGTTCTGTGCATGACCGACTTTGTCTTGAATCTCGTAAGCCTGAGCGCGCTGCACTTCGTCGCGGAGCAGGCCCCAAATCTCATGGCGAAGACGTCCGAATTCCGGATCCGAGCGCAGGTCCTCTTCGCCGTCTCGCGCGCTGAGCGGGATGTCGATGATTTCTTTGATCCGCCCTGGCCGGCTCGTCATGACCGCGACGCGCTGGCCGAGATAGACGGCCTCGTCGATGCCGTGCGTAATGAACACGATCGTCTTCTTCGTCTTCTCCCAAATCTTCAGCAGCTCGCTCTGCAGCGTTTCGCGCGTTTGCGCGTCCAGCGCGGCGAACGGCTCATCCATGAGCAGGACGTCGGGGTCATATGCGAGGCTGCGGGCGATGGCGACGCGCTGCTTCATTCCGCCGGATAGCTCGTGCGGGTAGCGGTCCTCGAAGCCGCCCAGACCGACGAGCGAGAGGAATTCGCGCGCCCGCTCGGCACGCCCTTTGCCTCGCACGCCTTTCGCTTCGAGGCCGAACTCGATATTCCCGCGCGCCGTCTTCCACGGGAACAACGCATACTGCTGGAAGACGATGCCGCGGTCAAGCGCAGGACCCTTGATCGGCTTACCGTCGATCAGGATGCTGCCGCTCGTCGGCTTCGTCAGGCCGCCGAGCAAATCGAGCAGCGTCGATTTGCCGCAACCGCTCGGCCCTACGATCACCATGAATTCGCCGGTCTTCACGTCGAAATTAATGTCGCGCAGCGCCGTGAACTCGGTCGCCTCGGACCGGCCTGCGTTTCCTTTCACTTTGAACGTCTTGTTCACATGCTGAAAACTGATTTTCGTCGTCATCCCGCTCACCTCGCGTTTGGAATTGACCTTCCGCCTGTTCTACTTGTTCGCTTCGTCCTTGAACGGATTAAACTCGTTCGTATAAATGTCCGGCACCTTCACTTGGCCCTTCTTGATCGTGCCTTCATTCTCCAGCCAGTCGATCCAAATCTGGAATTCCTTATCCGAGATGACGCCTCCTTTGCCCGCGACGCCATACGATTTGAAGTACTTCAGCACCGACGTATCCTCGTCGCGACCGCGCTGCGTCAAGATTTTCTCCAATCGCGCGCCAACCTCTTCGGTAGGCGTCGTGCGCGCCCATTCGATCGCTTTGGCGACGGCCTCGACGAATTTGCGCGTCGTGTTCGGGTTCTTCTCGATAAAGTCTTTGCGCAGGACGTACGAGCCCGCCGTAAATTTGCCCAGTAGATCATAGTCGTTGAAAATGAGGCGGATCCCGCCCCGCTCCAGCGCCTTATCCCGCGCCATATCGCCAAGGGTGGCAATGTCGATCTGCCCCTGCCGCAGCGCCTGCTCCGAATTGATCGGCGGGATGACGACGAGCTGCACCTGCTTGATTTCGTCGTCCGTCAGCCCTTCCTTGCGGAGCCACGTCTTCAGAATGACTTCACTATGGGCCCCGAGCGTATTCATGCCGACCGTCTTGCCGATGAAATCCTTCGCTGTCTTGATCGGGCTGTCTTCCAGCACGTAGAACCCGCCCCACCGCTTCTCATCAACGCCGTAGTAGCCGATGACCGGTACAACCGGCGCCTTCGAGGCGATCAGCTTGACGACCGCGCCGTTGAACGCCCCGCCGAAATCGACGTCGCCCGTCGCCGCCGACTGGATGTCCTGCGGTCCGCTGATGGTGTTGCCAATCCACTTGAGCTTGATCGGCGCCAGGTAGCCCAGATCTTCGGCCAACTCGGGAAGCGTCACCGACCCTACGCCGCCTTGATAGCGAAGCTCCAGCACCTCGGGCTCGCCGCTCGCCGAGGACGCGGTTTCGTTCTTCGCGCCTTTGTTGCCAGTGCCTGCGTTGGCATTCGCCGTGACTGTTTTATCGCTGCCGCATCCGCTCAGCACTACCGCCGTCATGACGACCGCCGCCATGAGAATCCCCAGCTTGCCGGTACCCCGTTTTCGTTTCAGTACGTTGTTCATTTCCCTCAACCTCCCGTTTATGTAGGTAAAAAAAATCCTCCGTCCATTCGGGGCGCAGCGCGGGAAAGCGCGTAGCCAGCCAAGGTTGACAGAGGATCGCCGGTTATCCGGTAGTCCGCGAACAGTACTCCCTAACGCCGAAAACCCCGATCTAAGCGTGACTTGCATGCTTCGATCAGGGTCTCCAATAGTTTGGTCGACCTTACCCTATAATTCCAATTCTGTTACTTGGATTTGGTTTAGAGCGACTTTATCATGCCTCAAATCGGGTTGTCAACGGCCCGATGACAAAAAATATTTTCGACAAATCACGCTATTGACAGCGCAATTCCCCCCCTATATGATGAACTCTACAATTCCAATTTGTTTTATCGGATTGTTCACGTAACCCGCATGTCCAATGCGTTAACCGTACCAACGGAGGCGTTCTTCTTAAACTGAAGGAAGCCTCTTTTTGTTTTTCATTTCATCACTCTAATTGCGCAGGAGGTAGATCGCATGAGCACAATACGGATTCGTCGGGAAGCGTTTCGCGCCCCATTGGACAATGGCTTATTTTTGAATGGCGAAATCAAGGCGATAGAGGGGCAAAAGGATTTGCCGGTCGTCGTAGTGGCACACGGATTCCGCGGTTTCAAAGAATGGGGATTCTGGCCCCATGTTACCGACGTGCTTGCCGAACAGGGCTTCTACACCGTCGTCTTCGACTTCTCGCGGATCGATGCGGCCGCGACCAAACAGCCCGAAGCCGTCATCGCGCAAGCCCGCACGCTAAGCAGGGAACTGGAGGATCTTGAGACCATTCTAACGCTTGTCCGCGAGCAGCGGCTGCCGCAATCCGATTCCGCTGATCCCACCCGAATCGGCCTGCTTGGACATAGCCGAGGCGGAGCCTCCTCGATCATCACGGCCGCCGAACGAGCGGACATCGGAGCGGTCGCGGCCTGGAACCCCCCGTCCGATCTGACGCCGCCTGCCGGCGCCAGCGCGGAACCGTACATCGCCGCCGACATCGAGCAGAACGCGAATCGGTTCGACATTCCATATAAGCTCGCCTATCTGAAGCGGCCCGCGCTCATCGTGCAGGGCAGCGCCGACGGCGAACGCATTTTGCTCGGCCATGAAGCGCTTCGCTTGGCAGCGCCCGGCCATACGTTCGTTCAGGTTCAGGGCGGCGATCATACCTTCGGCGTCCAGCATCCGTTCGCCGGGCAGACGCCATTCCTCGACGAAGCGATCTCGGTTACGACGGGGTTCTTGCGTCATCACTTACAGCCGATTGAAGCCGTCCGAGAGGAGGCGCTCTAAGATGGCCGTTCCCGAAGCGAATCTCACCGCCGGGAAGCCGGCCGCTGACCGCCCGCTCGCGATTGCTAGAGAATTAACGAACGGCCCCCGCCTCCTGCGTCGTCTTCCGGAGAATGCGGTATCCGCCCCTTACGCGTTATTTGCCGTAAAGCCGCTGGCGCGGACGCTCGGTGCCGAGATCGAAGGCGTCGATCTGCGCTTAACGCTCACAGAAGAATTGAAGCAGGAGCTGAACCGTGCCTTGCTGGAGTGGAAGGTGCTCTTCTTCCGCAATCAGCGGATAACTTCCGAGCAGCAGGCGGCATTCGCTCGCAATTGGGGTGAGCTTGAGAATCATCCTTTCTTGCCGCAGGGCGATTCGGCGGACGTCGTTCGTTTCGCCAAGGACGACAAGACAGCTGGCCGCGAGAACAATTGGCACGCAGACGTTACGTGGCGGCAGACTCCCGCCCTCGGCGCCGTGCTGCGGCTCATCGAGGTGCCGACGTCCGGCGGCGGCGATACGATCTGGTCGGATGCCGCCGCTGCCTACGATAATTTGCCGGAGGAAATTCGCGCACGCATCGACGGGTTAACCGCGATTCACGATTTCACCCACGTGTTCGGCCGGGCGTTGACCCCGGAACAGCTGGCCGCCAAACAAGCCGAGTTCCCCGCCGCCGAGCATCCAATCGTGCGCATTCATCCGGAGACAGGAAGGAAAACGCTCTTCGTCAACTCCTCGTTCACGACCCGGATCGTCGGCTTGGAGGCACAGGAGAGCGAGAAGGTGCTCCAATATTTGTTCCGCCAAATCGCGATTCCCGAGTATCACGTCCGCTTCCGCTGGGAGCCGGACACCGTCGCCTTCTGGGACAATCGCGCGCTTCAGCACTACGCGGTGAACGACTATTTCCCGGACCGAAGGGTGGCCGAGCGAATCTCGATCGTCGGGGACCGGC
Organism: Paenibacillus aurantiacus; assembly: GCF_042431225.1. NCBI lineage: Bacteria > Bacillati > Bacillota > Bacilli > Caryophanales > Paenibacillaceae > Paenibacillus > Paenibacillus aurantiacus. The sequence goes on from NZ_JBHMDO010000047.1 coordinate 565,446, forward strand.
TGTATTGATTGCGTCCAGAGCAAAGAGCGTCAGGGCATATGCCTTGACGCTCTTTGTTTTCCATAACCGTCCTACTTTCAATACCATCTTCATCCTGCACCCGTTAGACTGTCAACTCCGTCCTGAACATCGCCAGCGCCCGCTCAAGCTTCGAGATATAAGCGGGCTCCCCCGAGCAGTTGAACGTTAACGATCCGCGCGTCTGCGGATTCAACAAGCTCTGAGTAGTCAGCACATCCGACAGCCGTGACACTGTCCCTCTGCTGCCGTCGACGAGTTCGATATGAGGCGGCAGAAGCTCCGTCAACAATTGTCGGTAGAACGGATAGTGCGTGCAGCCGAGCACGATCGTTCCGTAGTCGTTCAAATCGTAGGGAGACAGCTTCTTCTGAAAATAAGCGCCGATCGTAGCCGGGTCGAAATTGAGCTCCTCGCAGTATGTGACCAGTTCCGGCAGCGGGATCGAGTCGACGATGTGGTCGCCGTCCACCCGCGATATGAGCTCGGCGTATTTCGTCTGGTTTAATGTTATCGGCGTTGCGAGCACGAGCACCCGTTTGCCGCTCGCGCGATTATGCTCCACGGCCGGCTTAACGGCCGGCTCCATGCCGATGACCGGGATGCCGTATTCGCTCCGCAGCTGCCGCACGACCAGACTAGTGGCGGTATTGCACGCGACGACGATCGCTTTGACGTCGTTCTCCATAATACGTGCGAACGCGCCGAGAATGAAGCGACGCACGTCCTCCTGCGGCTTCAGGCCATACGGTACATACAGATTATCCGCGAAATAAATATAATTCTCGCCCGGCAAGCGATCGAGCGCTTCAGACAATACGCTCAAACCGCCCAGCCCCGAGTCAAAAAATACGATGTTCTTGGCGTTTGCCTTATAGGATGTCGTTATCATGCCAATTGACCTCTTTTTCAAAATGGTGGTAACCCATTATCCCTCCAAGCAGGCCTGCGTGTCCAGCCTTCCCGGGACGTTTTGTCCTCCCAACTTAGCGTCGCTCGTGCCACCGCAAGACATGCCTCCGCGGGGGTAACCGGTCAAGAAACCGACAAACTCCTTTGAACGAGCACGGCCTGCGCAACGGGGGGGGCAGCGGGCGAACGACGGGGCCGCTGCCCGGAACGCTCTTTAACTATAATGAACCTGTTCGAACTAGCCCGGCAGTATACTCTTATTTCCCCTTATAACCCGCCGTGTAAAATCATATTCTTCCATGTCCATCGCGGTTCATGTATTCCATAGCTTCGGGCGCTAGCCGTCTGACATGGGCCAAATGCGCGGCCACAAGGCGGTCGTCCTTCTCAGGGTACGAGCAGGCGCAAGCGGCCGCCACCTCCCGCCCTGCTTGCCGGAACAACTCTCCCATCAGCAGCAGCGCGTCCCACATCCGCTCGGGGTCGGCGTCCGGGTAGGTCCGCCGGTACGACGCCCATTCATCCGGTGACAAGTACCGCTCCAAATATTTGCCGAACTTACCCGTGTCAGCCGCATAGTTCGTTCGTGCGCCGACTAGCCATCGCAGCATGCGAACGAGCATCTCGCGGACCGGGCCTTCCATCATCGTCTTCGCGTAAATCAGTTCATCCCGCCATAGACCCTTGGCCACATACGTGCTTACCCACCAAAATTCATTGGCACACGCCGCGAATTCCCGCGCGGTCGGCGGCTTCACGGCATAATCGCGAAGACTCGGCGGGTCGAACGCGCCGATCAGCCCGTCCTTATCGAGCAGCAGCACGCTGAGACTATCGGGTTTAAGTTCCTCCAGGCGGTCCGCTTGGACCAACTGAAGATCGAGCCGGTTGCCATCCGCGAATTGCATCATGTTAATAAAGCCATCACCGAGCTTGCGATCGACATCCAACTGCTCGTCCGATGACTGCGCGATCATCCGCTCGCCGAATCGGTCGAACCAGGCACGCTCTTGGATAATGTCTTCTACTGACACGACGACATACACAATGTCGTAATCCTGAAACATGTCCCGCTTCGCCTCCGGATTCGCCCGCGATCCGTTCAGGATGACCGCCCGAATGCGTTCGTCCTCTCGAGCCGTCGTCATGATCAAATCCATCATCTGCGCTTCATTTCGCATGAAAATCCGCCTCTTTTCCATTTGTTTGCAAACACGCGGCCGCTTATGTTAGAATGTGTGTACTTTAGTTGAACGGAGGGTTACGTGTGATAGATTTTATCCGAGTTCGTACTTTGCGCGGCTAATTGAATAGCGCCAAGGCTCTGCTTGTGTGCAGAGGACTCAGGATAGGTCTGTCCTTTTAAAGGTAACCCATGGAATATCGTACCACGAGATCGCCGCGATTGCAGGTCTCGTCCATACCTTTAGGGAATAAAATATTCGGATTGCGCTTGGATAACACTCGCCTTCATGCGGGTTTGTTTGCCCATAGCTTTCCGAATCGACCGCGTACCCGGCTTACGGCGATGTGATTAACGTCATCGTTTGTACGGTTGCTTCCGACCTCCTCTCATTCGATCTTTCGAACGCACACGCCAGAGCGCCCGTGCGTTTTTTTGCGTCCGCGCGCTTGCCCACCATTCCAATCAAGCCCTAGGAGGAATTCATATATGGAACAATCGAACAACAGAGCCGTTATCGTCGGCGTTAATTTGCAGGATCGCCCCGACTTTGCCTATTCAATGGAGGAACTGCGCAATCTGGCCGAAGCGTGCGACATCGAGGTCGTCGGCGAGCTGACCCAGAACTTGGCCAAAATCAACGGTTCCCACTACTTGGGAACCGGCAAAATCGACGAGCTGTTGGGGCTCTCCGAGGGACTCGACGCCTCCACCGTCATCTTCAACGACGAGTTGTCCCCGTCCCAAATTCGCAACCTGGAGGGCGCGCTGCAGAAGAAGGTCATCGACCGCACGATCCTCATTCTGGATATTTTCTCCGAGCGCGCCCAGACGCGCGAAGCGCAGCTGCAGGTCGAAGTCGCCAAGCTGCAGTACATGCTGCCGCGTCTGGTCGGCCTTCGCGAATCGCTCGGCCGCCAAGGCGGCGGCGCCGGACTCAAGAACAGAGGCGCCGGGGAGACGAAGCTGGAGCTGGACCGCCGCCGGATCGAAGAGCGGATCTCCGCGCTGCAGCAAGAACTCGAGAAGCTCGTCGCCCGCCGTCAGGTGCAGCGCAAGCAGCGACAGAAGACCGGCGTGCCCGTCGTCTGTCTCGTCGGTTACACGAACGCCGGCAAATCGAGCACGATGAATGCGATTTTGGACCGCTACATGCCGGAATCGAACAAACAAGTGCTCGCCAAAGACATGCTGTTCGCCACGCTGGAGACGTCGGTGCGCGGCATTGAACTGCCGGATAATAAGTCGTTCCTTCTCACGGATACGGTCGGCTTCGTCAGCCAGCTGCCGCATCATCTCGTGAAGGCGTTCCGCTCCACGCTGGAGGAGGTCGCCGAAGCCGATCTGCTCGTCCAGGTCGTCGATTATGCCAACGAGGAGCACGAGCGGATGATCGAGGTGACGAACTCGACGCTCAAGGAATTGGGCGCGGATCACATCCCGATGATTTATGCGTACAACAAGACCGATCTGACCGGCGAGACGTACCCGAAGGTAAGCGGCGATTACGTCTATATGTCCGTGAAAGAGAAAGCCGGGCTGGAAGAGCTGGTCGAGCTCGTGAAGGAGAAGGTATTCCAAGACTACGTGGAGTGCGAGGTTATCATTCCGTTCCACGAGGGCCGTCTGGTTGCCTACTTCAACGCCAACGCGCACGTGAGGGAGACCAACTATGAGCCGAACGGCACCCGGCTTACGATGGAATGCAAGACGGCGGATTACGAGAAGTTCAAGCATCTGTTCGTGGAGCCGATCGAAGCCGAATAACGCCATATTGCTTTTTGCCCGCGTCCGAGGTAAGATGTTCACCAATCAGCCATATCCGCGTTGATGGACCAATAGTACCTGATGCGGCGCCAAGCCGCGCAGAAGGCAGCGAGCCGGGGATCGTGCAAGCCCGGCATCTTGTCGGGGAAAAGGCAGTCCGGAGCGGAAGTTAACAAAAGTGGGCGTTCTCGTCTTCGTACGCAAACGTCAACTAGGGTGGAACCGCGGGTGCATATACGCTCTCGTCCCTAGGCATCGCTCCCCCGCGATGACCTGGAGGCGGGAGCTTTTTTTGATATGACGGCTGTAACTTACACTTGAGGAGCGTGCAGAGCTATGAGCAGCAACAAAACGATGGAGCAAATCGTCGCGCTGGCCAAACACCGCGGCTTCGTGTTCCCAGGATCGGAAATTTACGGCGGACTCGCAAACACGTGGGACTATGGCCCGCTCGGCGTCGAGCTGAAGAACAACATCAAACGCGCGTGGTGGAAGAAGTTCATCCAGCAATCGCCGTATAATGTCGGGTTGGATGCCGCGATTCTGATGAACCCGCAGGCGTGGGTCGCCTCCGGCCATGTCGGCAACTTCAACGATCCGATGATCGACTGCAAATCGTGCAAAGCCCGCCATCGCGCGGATAAGCTGATCGAGAACGCCCTTGGCGAGAAGGACATCGAAATCATCGTCGACGGCATGACCTTCGACCAGATGAAGGCGCTGATCGACGAGCACGCGATTGCCTGTCCGGACTGCGGCAGCCGCGATTACACGGACATTCGGCAGTTTAACCTCATGTTCAAGACGTTCCAGGGCGTAACGGAATCGAGCGCGAACACGGTTTACCTCCGACCCGAGACGGCGCAGGGGATATTCGTCAACTTCAAGAACGTGCAGCGGACGATGCGCAAGAAGATGCCATTCGGCATCGGCCAGATCGGCAAGAGCTTCCGCAATGAAATTACACCGGGCAATTTTACGTTCCGCACGCGTGAATTCGAGCAGATGGAGCTGGAGTTCTTCTGCAAGCCCGGCGAGGACCTGCAGTGGTTCGAATACTGGCGCAACTTCTGCCGCGACTGGCTGCTGTCGCTCGGCATGCACGAAGCGAGCATCCGGCTGCGCGATCACTCCGATGACGAGCTGTCCCACTACAGCAACGCCACGACGGACATTGAATACCGCTTCCCATTCGGTTGGGGCGAACTGTGGGGCATCGCCGACCGGACCGATTACGACCTGAAGCAGCATATGGCCCACTCCGGCGAGGACTTCCATTACATCGACCAGGAATCGAACGAGCGCTACGTGCCATACTGCATCGAGCCTTCGCTGGGCGCGGACCGCGTCACGCTGGCGTTCCTTATCGATGCCTATGAGGAGCAGCAGCTCGAGGGCGACGATAGCCGCGTCGTGCTTCGCTTCCATCCGGCGCTTGCGCCGATCAAGGCGGCGGTGTTCCCGCTCTCCAAGAAGCTGGCCGAAGGCGCGCAGCGTATCTTCGCCGATCTGGCCGCCGACTTCATGGTCGACTACGATGACGCGGGTTCCATCGGCAAGCGGTACCGCCGGCACGACGAGATCGGCACGCCGTTCTGCATTACGTACGACTTCGAATCCGAGACGGACGGCTGCGTCACCGTACGCGACCGCGACACGATGGAGCAGACGCGGATGCCGATCAAGGAGCTGAAGGAATATTTGGCCGATCGCGTGAAATTCTAAGGCTAGCCGACCATCGGCGAACAGCCGACTTTGAAGCCAAACAATGCCAGACTACTGATGCAACCGGTGCATGCCGGTTGCTTTTTTTTCGTTTATCGAAACAACCATGCAACTTTAGACTGTAACGTCTCGTCTAAAATGGTGCTAATTTACAAATCGGGATTGGCAAATACTATATGATGAGGGGACACGCAAGTTGAGAAAGTCCATCGCACTCTTCTTCCTCGCGCTCTATGCGGCGGCCGGCATTGCGATCCCTTCCCCTTCGGTCTCGTACGCTTGCAGCTGCGCGGACGTACAGCCTGATGAGGCGCTGGCCGGTGCCAAGCTGGTATTCGCGGGAGAAGTGCTGCGCGTGAAAGAACAACAACGCCCGGCCGGCATCCTCGGTCCAATCGAATACCGGGAAGCGAACCAATTCAAGGTGACGGCATTATGGAAGGGCGTGGATCAGTCCGAACAGATCGTCTTCGACAATGGATCCGAATCCTCCTGCGGCATCGACTTCAAGGTTGGCACGCGCTACCTCGTCTACGCCTACCAAGAGCGCAACGGCGACGCTTACACAGGTCTGTGCAGCGCCAAAGAGCTGGCGGCAGCCGGCGATGACCTTAGGATGCTTGGTCCAGGCAGCGAGCCGCAGCGTATCGTCGATCTGGACGGCGATATGCGCTGGTTGTTCATCCAGGATTACGGCGTTGTCCTTCTCCTTGGCGTTCTCGGTCTCGTCGTCCTCTTGATCGCCGCGAGCCTTACCTGGCGAAGAAGACGCAAGAAACAAGCATAGTCGGCCTACATTTATGTCCAAAATCCATTCGACCTCAGGTGCTGTATGAAATCTAAAATTTGTCTGATGCTCGCCATTTTGCTGCTGCTGCTCTTCCCTTACGGCCGCAAAGCGATGGCCATCCAAACGTATTTTAATGGTTGGCAGGCCGAAATGCGCCACCAGCCGATCGCACGGTCCGGAAGCATATTTCTTCCGCTTGACGATGCCGCGGCCCGCTTCGGACTCGAGCCGAAGACGACCGCTGGCGGCGTGGCGCTTCATGTCAAGAAGTCGGAGGCATCGCAGCTGAACGTGAAGCAGGCAGAGCTTGTGAAGCGTAAAGGCGTGCTGTATTTCCCCGCCCGCAAGCTAAGCGGTTTCGCGAACTTCACCGTAGAATGGAATCCGCGCACGCAACGGCTGAGCATCGCGAGCGACGGCGTTCGCTACCGGACGGAGACGGATGGACTTCCGATCTTGATGTACCATCATTTCCAGACGAATCTGGAGGCCTCTACCATCGTACATCCGAAAGTACTGGAGAAGCAGCTCGCCGCGCTGGCGGGAGGCGGGTATGTGACATTGTCCGCCGAGGAGGCGCAGCAATATTTGAAAGGGGAGCGTCTCTTCCCGAAGAAGCCCGTCTACCTCACCTTCGACGACGGCTACGAAAGCAATTACACGCTGGCCTACCCGCTGCTGCGGCAGTACAAGGCCAAGGCGACTATTTTCGTCATCGCCTCCATGATGCGGCGCGATGCGGCGGACATCACCTCCGAAGGCGCCCCCAAGCTGACTTGGGCGCAGATCGCCGAGATGTCGGCAAGCGGACTGGTCGATATTCAGAGCCATACCTACGACCTGCACCGCAAGGGCAAGGTTCGCGGCTCGAAGATCGAACGCGGTCTTGTTACGGCGCCGGCTTACGTCGGGAAGCGACCGGAGACGAGCGCGGCCTACGAGAAGAAGGTGCTGGACGATTTCAAGCAATCGAAGAATCTGATCGAACGCTATACGCATCGCCCGGTCTTCGTGCTCTGTTATCCGTTCGGCGATTACAGCGCTTCGAGCGAAGCGATCGCTCGAGAAGCCGGCTTTACGATGACGCTGCTCGTCAAACCAGGCATCAACTACCCCGGCAGCCAGCCGAGCACCTTGCGCCTCAAGCGGATTAACGTTACGAACGCCGACGTGGGCGAAGCGTTCCTGAAGAAGCTCTCGCCGGCAGGGTAACCTCATTAATACAGCGATTGTTAACTTCAAAAGCGGCGAGCTAGGAAGAGCACCTTCCTTGGCTCGCCGCTTTTGTATAGGATGCCGAATTTGATCGTTGGCCGCCCCGACGAATTTTGAGCCAGTACGTAACGAATAGTGCTTGCGCCAACAGTCGGCGTAACGCTCGTGACGCGACACCTGACGGTGTCCTACAGGCAGAATGGACACCAAATGGTGTCTATTGTGCCGGTGCGCGACATCTTCCATGAAAGATCAAACCCGGCCAGAGCCATGGTATATTGAATGGTTGCAATGGCACTGTTCAAAAGCGGCGGCTGTACCCTAGCAAGTACTCGCTCCCCTGCTATCCGTCGGGGTCCCCTCTCCGTTACCGGCGTAATGCAGATGAACGAGCTCCACTTCATGCGTGAATCCGAGCTTCTCCGCCAGCGCAATGGAAGCTGCATTGCCCGCCTCGACATGATAGCGAGGGACCAGCCCCCGCTCAATCAAGCTTGCCGCGGCCGCGCCCACGACCTGGGCTGCGAGTCCTCTTCCTCTATGCGAAGCTAAGGTGTGAACTGCGCCAATCTCCCATACCTTCCCGTAGTTGGGGAATGCGAGGCACGTGCTCACCGGACTTCCCTGCTCGTACAGCGTGTATGAGCGAGCGCCTCCGACGAACATCACTTCCAGTTCTTCTCGCGCATATCCGTTGGCCATCCATAGCGGCAGCAGCGCAGCATTCAGCCGACGTTCCTCTGCAACGTCTCGGGACGGCAGCTTAACCAGATCTCCCTTGCCGATCGAGTAGGTATGGAAAGCACGCTTCCGCTCCAGCGTCAGGCGGTTCCGAAGAAGCGCTTCATACTCCGCCCGCTGGACTTTAAAGACGAGCGGCTGATTCAAAGACAACTCCCCGACAAGTTGATCCAGCAGATCCGCATCCGTCCCTGCAAGAAAGACGATATGCGAAGCATCCGGGTATGTCTTCGCATCGTAAGGACAGTCCGACGTTGGCAAACGCAGCAGCATGCTCCACTGTTCGTCATGCTCCAACAGCCGACAGTTCATGGCGGCGCCGTAAGCTTCGAGCATTTTGAGCAGCGTGATGTTCTCCAGTACGCGGCGACTTAACAACGCCTTGATGCGCTCGGACGTGTCCATCATCGGCGGTCGCGCTCGGACGTGACGGATGGCGGCTGTGATTCGCCCGCTTCCTTCCACAATCTCTCCACTTCGGCCAGCCGATCGCCCTCGAACCGCGCGCGGTAAATGTCAGGCTTGCTTGTCCCCGCCCAGAACGCATAGCCGTATCGCGCATCGAAATAATGGAGCAGAATGGTCATGATGTTGCCATGCGTGCCGAGTGCGATTCGTCTGCCCGCATGCTCTGCCAGCAGCTGCTTCACGACCGGCACCGCCCGCTCGCGCGCTTGCCGCGTCGTCTCTCCTTCGGGGAGCGCCGCGTCCAAATCCTCGAAGGAACGCGCAATGGCGCGCCTGAGCTCCTCGTCCGGAATGTCCTCGCGCAGGCTGCCGATCGCCCGTTCCTTCAACGCGTCGTACAGCGCAATTTCCTGCCCGAGCCGCTCCGCCAGCGGCGCGACCGTGTCCCGCGCCCGATGCTGGGGACTCGATACGATGAGGTCGATGCCTTCGCCAGCCAGCAGCTCCGCTACCCGCAGCGCATCCCGCGCTCCCTGTTCCGTCAGTCCCGCTCCTGATCCAGCTCGCTCCAGCTCGCGGGAGAATTGCGTTTGACCATGGCGTACGAAATAGATATAGGTTGTCAGCGTCGTTGTCGAATCAGACATAGAACCTCCTGTACGGCGTCCAGCTTGCCCGGACCCGTTCGAAATTGAAATGTTGGTATAGTCAGTCGGAATACGCGCCTCCGCCTACGCTCGCGCCATTCCAGGCAAAATGAATTGTTTGACGCCCAGCGGCGCATCACCGATGTGGAAATCGGCGATCCCATGATCGGTGCAGCTTGGCAAGCCCTCTCTATCGTTTATCATTCGGTGTAAGGGAATATTTTCCTTCCCAATGTCGCGGCTGCATAGCACCATGCAATCAAAAAAACCGCCCATGAGCGTGCGCTCACGGGCGGTTCTTCCTTGCGGTAAGCTATTCTTTCCGGGTGACCGCGCGTATGTTGGCGTCGGGGTGATGCAGCAGGATTTGCCGACGGGCGTCCTCCGTGCCGATCGCTTCGATCTCCCGATAGTAGACGACGTTATAGTGCCGGTCCGCGAATTCAACGGTATACACTTCTTGTTCGAACTGACCAATCTCCAATCCAGCTCAGCTCCTTTACCACGAATAGACGACTTCAGCACAGTATATTCGCGGATACCCCGAATTACTACGGTTGAAACACCCTTCTTTCCGCGGCATCCACCGTATGCTTGAGCAGCGTCGCAATCGTAACAGGCCCTACGCCAGCCGGGACAGGCGTGACCGCGCTCGCTTTCGCCAGACACGCCTCGTAGTCGACGTCGCCGATATTGCCTTTGTTGTAGCCGGCATCCAGCACGACGGCCCCTTCTTTGATCCAATCGCCCTGGATGAAAGCCGGCTTGCCGACGGCAGCCACGACGATATCGCCCTGGCGGACGAGCTCAGCCAATCCTTCGGTCTTGGAATGGCAGACGGTCACCGTCGCGTTGCGGTTCAGCAGCATGAGCGACACCGGCTTCCCGAGAATCGGGCTGCGTCCGACGACGACGGCGTGCTTGCCTTCGATCGGCAGATCGTAATGGTCAAGAATGGCCATGATCGCCGCAGGCGTACAGGATGGATAGTCCGCTTGGCCGAACGCATTCTGCGCGAAGCCGAGCATCGTCACCCCGTCCACGTCCTTGCCGATGGCGATCGCTTCGAACGCTGCCCGTTCGTCGATATGATGAGGCACCGGATGCTGGAGCAGGATGCCGTGCACGTCTTCATCGCCGTTCAATTGTTCGATGACCGCGATCAGTTCCTCCGTCGTCGTGCCGGCTCCCAGATGAATACGTCGCGATTCGATGCCGAGCCGTTCGCACGCGTTCCCTTTCATGCGCACGTAAGTCGCCGAGGATGGATCGTCCCCGACGAGGATCGTCGCCAGACACGGTACGATCCCCTTCGCCTTCAACGCTTCCACCCGCGAGGTAAGTTCCTCTTTTATCCGGTCCGCCACCATCGTGCCATTCAGTATTAACGCGTTGTCCGCCATCTCGTTCATCCCCTATAATCGTGTGATAACAATAAAAAAAGGCAAGGGAATGCTGCTTCCCTTACCTTCGCCCAGGCGTACGGCTGTTACCGCTTATGCGCTCCCCCATGGTTCCCCATGTTCCGCCAGTTACGCATAACGTTCGATTACAATTATTATAGGATGAAGCGCGCAGCCTGATCAAGTCTGGTTTGGCGATCATGGACCATTTCGGAATTCGCGGCACGGCATGGTAAAGTATGATGAGAGAGGTGGGCCCGACATGGCGCTAGGCATCACAAGAGAAGAGCTGGATGCATGGAAGGCGGCCGTCCTGCGCGGCGAGATCGCGTTCTTGACGCATTACTGGACGGACGACCGTTTCCCTGGTATGCGAACGGTCACCAAGGCAGGCTGCGCGGATCTGGAGCGGTTATCCGACTGGTGCAGGCAGAACGGGCTAAATCCCGCCTATATCCATCGTCGCGACCGATATCCGCATTTCGATCTGATCGGTGAGAAGCAGAAAGAGATTCTCATTCAGGAAGGGCTGACGGCTCACATCGCGCGGTTTCGTCTTTGATCGCCGCACGGCAAATCTAGCAATTGGAACCTTTCCGCTGCTTGAAGCGTCTTAGGGTTGGTTAGGTTACATCGATTAATAGAGCATGGATGAGGAGGAATCTAATCGTGAGGAAAGCATTCGCCGCCTTGATCGCCGCCACGACGCTATCGCTGCAGCTTGCATTCCCGGCGTCCGCGGCCACGATTCAGGGGAGCATTGTAGACTTCTCGCCGACATCGCTGATCAAGAAGGACGGCTCATACTGGGCGTGGAGCGGCAAGCTAGCCGTGCCGACCCAAATTCACGGTCTCACGGACGTGAAGGCCGCTTACCCCGAACAGTTGGTTGTGAAACAGGACGACACCGTCTGGCATTGGCAGCGGGACAACGTCACAGGCCAAGTATCGATCGAACAGATTCCGGGCGCCGTCGGCCTGAACGCGGTACTGCGTTATTGGGGCGACGAGGCGCTGCTCGTCGATACCAGCGGCACGGTCTTCGCCGTTCCCGTGAGCCGGAACGAGCTCGTGCCGTCGAAGACGAGGAAGCTCGAAGGCATCGCGAATGTGGCGAGAATCGCCGCATACGAGGAAGTGACTCCCGATAGCCGCAGGCAAAGCGCGCTCTTGTTCCTGAAGAAGGACGGCTCGGTCGTCAGGAGCACGCCGGAGCTTGCACGCTTCTCGCCGGTTCCGGGCTGGAGCGAAATGCTGGACATCGAGCGGAACGCCGGACTTAAGCGAGACGGAACCGTATGGAAGCTGCCGGAAGAGGTGGCCGAACTAGGGCGCGTCGACGCGAAGGCTAAGCAAGTTCAGGGGCTGTCGAATATCGCGAAGATCAACGGTAACGCCGCCATCGACCAGGACGGACGGCTGTGGTTCTGGGGCAAGGCGGTAATCGGCTATTCCGACGCCGCCGCCTATTACGAGCAGCCGCCGATAATGTTTAGTACCGTCCCGCACGCAAGGGAAGCCTATGTGGTCGATCACAGTCTCGTCGCGTTAACCGATGATGGAAAACTGTACGAATTTTCGCTGGAAGGTTTCAAACTCGCGCCGAACGCCAAGTTCAACCTGCTCGCGACGGGCGTGGAAGAGGTGGAAGCAAGCCGGCATCTCATCTTCCGCTTGAAGGACGGTTCGCTCTGGGGCTGGGGATTCAACAAGAACGCGGAGCTTGGCTATGGCGATTACGAGTTCAGCCACGAGCTGCCCGTTCCCGTGCAGAAGCCGATCGCCGTCATCCTGAACGGAGAATCGGTCGCGCTGACCAACGGCGTCGTCACCCGCGCCAGCCAGGCCTTCGTCCCGCTGCGCTCTGTCTTCGAGAAGCTCGGCGCCAAGCTTGCGTGGAATGACGCGGCCAAACTTGTCACGCTGACAGGTTCCGACTCGGACAAGCCGCTGCAGATTACGATCAACTACCGAACAGGCGTCACGCAGCTGAACGGCGAGACGGTCACGCTCCAGACGCCGCCCTTCAGCGTCAGCGGAACGTCGTACCTGCCGCTTCGCTTCATCAGCGAGCAGCTCGGCGCGCAAGTCGATTGGAACCAGGCCGCGGAGAAGATCGACATCCGCTTCAAGTATTAATCGCCAGCAGCAGCTCCAAGCTTAAGCAAGCCCTGAACGCGCGAAGCGTTCAGGGCTTGCTTTTTGGCGTCTGCCAATTGATCCGCAGATCTTCATCCTTGGCCTGTCGGCTCCGCTCGATTCCGCGTTAGCGATTCACCCGCCAGCTGACAAGTCTGCTGACAATGAACAACGACAGCACGCTGAACGCAAGCATGACGAGGCAATCGAGCATGACGCCTGTCGTCCAGCCATGCAGCAGCACCTGCCGCATGGCGTCCGCAGCATACGTCGTCGGCAGCGCGTACGAGATCCACTGCACGACCGTCGGCAGTTGATCGGCCGTCACCATGACCGGCGACAGGAACGTAATCAGCATCATGAGCGCCTGGCATAGAATGTTCGTCAGCTGATGACTCGGCGACCAGAAGCCGAGGATGATGCCGACGCCGACGATGCTCGTCAGGCACAGCAGCGCCACGAGCGGCAGCGCGGGCGTCACGTGCAGCCTGACATCGAACATCCACTGGCCGAGGAACAGCAAGATGACGAACGAAGGCACCGTGCTCATCAAGCCGCGAATCATGTTGGCCAGCACAAAGTTGATTTTCGAAATCGGCAGCGAGGCATAGAATGTGAAATGGTCCTGATGCTTCTGGAACGAGATTTCCTGCCCGAGCCCGTTAAGTCCCATGACGATAATGCCAAACAGCAGATTCCCCGCCAGCACCTGCACGACGCTCTCGTAGGAGGGATCCGCAATGAAGAAACGCATGAAGATGATCGTCGTCATCGGGATCAGCGTCGCCATCACGATAATCCACACCCAGCTGTTGCGGATCGTCGCGAACTGAATGCGCACGAGAATCGACAGCTCCGTCCACCATCTGCCAAGTCCGGTAGGTACCGTAATCGCGGTCTGCGGCGCAGAATTAACCGACCCTCTCATGCAGCGTCTCTCCTTTCTCCGCTTCCCGGTCAATGTGGAAGTAGACGTCCTCCAGACTTGGCGGAAGAACGGAATATTCTTCGATCGCAAGGTCCGTCCGCGCGATTATCATCTCTAGCAGCGCCGCCGCCCGATGCTTCTCGACGAGCAGCCGGATGCGGTTCTCGCCGCCCTCCTGCACGATGCCCCACGCGGATAGCTCCCGCTCCGCCGCTTCCCGCTGGCCCATCGCGGTGCCGATCTCGAACCGAAGCCGCTGATCGACCCGCTGCTTCAGCTTCGCGACCGCGTCCATCGCCAGCAGCTTCCCGTGGTTGATGACCGCTACCTGGTCGACGACCTGCTCCGCCTCCAGCACGTTGTGCGTCACGAGCAGAATCGTCGCCCCCTGCCGATTATGCTCCTCGATCAGATTCCACACGAGCCGGCGCTTCTTCGGGTCGAGCTCGTTGGTCGGTTCGTCCAGAATGAGCACCGGCGAATGCCCGATGAGCGCCGTCCCGATGCCGACCATCCGCTTCTGCCCGCCGGAGATCCGGTTCAGCTTCTTGCCCGCCAGCTCGCTCATCTCGAACAGCTCCAGCAGCGCCTCGGCCTCGCGCTTCGCTGCGCGGGCGTCCATTCCCCGTAGCCTCGCGGTGAAGACGAGCGCCTCCCTGACAAGTAAATCCGAGAGCACATGAGGGTCCTGCGAGAAATAGGCGACCTCCGAAGCGACGCGTCGCGATTGGGCGTGAACTTCCCCGCCTTCGTACAGCACCCGGCCCGACGTCGGCTTGAGCTGGCCGACGAGCTGCTTGATGAGCGTCGACTTGCCCGCCCCGTTCGGACCAAGCACCCCGAGAATTTCCCCCCGCTTGATGCCGAGCGAAATGTTGTCGTTGGCCAGCTTATGGTTCTTGCCCTTCTTATAGAGCTGGCTAATTCCCTGCGCCTCGAACACGTAATGGCTCACTTCGTTCCCCTCCTTATTTCAGTAACGTCCGCTTGGCCTGATCCATCAGGTTGGACAGCTTCTCGGCGTCGAGCTCGTAATAGATGCGACCGTCCGCCTTCGTGATCCGGATCAGACCGAGGTCGATCAGCAGATTCGTATGATAGTTGATGGCAGCGGGCGTCAACGCCATCAGCTGCGCCAGCTCGCCGGCGTAATGATTGCGCGTCTTGAGCAGCTCCAGCAGGTCGAGCCTGCGTTTGTCCGCGATGACCTTCAGGAACTTCTCGGTCATATCCTTATCCTCTTGCCGTCGCTCCAACGCATCGTTGAAGTAGCCGAGCGACATCCAGCTGCATGCGTCGTCACGCCAATCGACGGCGTTGAAGAACATGCACACCTGCGAAATATAGCTGACGTGCACCCGGGTCCGTTTGGTCACGAGCTTCGGATCGATGCGGGCAATGCGGGTGAACGACCGCTCGGGATCGGCCGCGAACAGCGACTCGTATTTCCGAATTCCCACCTCGCCGAACGCCGCCAGCCGTTCGCGCTCCGGCAGGAAAGCATGGGTCCAGAACGATTCCAATAACAGGACGGTCCGGTGCTGAAACTCCTCCGGATAGCGGGCGCAATCGAGCAGCTCGGCGTGCAGCTCCGCATCCGGCAGCGGATGCGCGGCAGCCAGAAGCTGCAGCAGCTGGGCATCCGTTCGGACCGAAGCGGCATCTCTCCCGTCCAGCCAGTCGATACCCGCGCTTTCGTACACCGCCTCCAGCAGCATGTATACCAGATCGAGCGCATCCCAATTGCGATACCGGTCGAACCATTCCCGCGTGGTGGGCGCCTCTTCGCCGCCGAAGAAGACGTTGTACAACCCGGCGTCCAGCCGGTCGTAGAGCGTGCTTTTGCCGAATAACAGATTCATCTCCCGCTTCACATGACGGGACAGCCGGCCGATCATTCCCTCCAGCATGGCCGTAGCTTCTTCGTCCAGCGCAACGCCCATCTCCCGGCCGAATTCCAGCATAAAATCCTTCTTGGCCGCCATCGAGAGCGCGGCGATGAACTCCAGCGGCTCGCAATAGCCGAACTCCAGCAGCTGTTGCTGCTCGGTAATGGATTGGATAACAAACCTCTCCCTTCGATTTGTTTTTAATGCAGACTTAATTATCGATGTTCTATTTTAAGTGTTGACTTAAAACTAACAAACGCCCGATCTTCTGTCAATATTTTCTATGGTTATTTTCAGGAAATAGCAACGAACTCCCCAGAACGCGCCGAAGTGCTATACTTATGACACGACAAATTTGCGTAAGGAGGCCTCTTCCTTGTTTCATATTCTGCTTGTCGAAGACGACGACAAGATCCGTTCGATCGTGGCTGACACGCTGCGCAAATGGCAAATGCAGGTGACCGAGGCAGTCCGCTTCGACCAGGTGCTGAAGGAATTCGAACAAGCCCGGCCGCATTTGGTCATCCTGGACATCAATTTGCCGGTGTTCGATGGATTCTATTGGTGCCAGCGCATCCGCGCCGCGTCGAAGGTGCCGATTCTGTTCCTATCCTCGCGCGATCAGAACATGGACGTCATTATGGCGATCAACATGGGCGGCGACGATTTCGTGCAGAAGCCGTTCGACCTCGGTATCCTCGTCGCCAAGGTGAACGCGCTGCTGCGCCGCAATTATACATACCAGGACGAGCAGCTGCAGCTGGCGTACGGCGGGCTGACATTCAATCTATCCAATTCATCGATCGCGGTGGGAACGCAGAGCGTCGAGCTGTCCCGCAACGAATTCATCGTGCTGCAGACGTTCATGCGCAGTATCGGCAAAATCCTTTCGCGCGAGGAGCTGATGCAGGCGTTGTGGAACGACGAGCAGTTCGTCGACGACAACACGCTGACCGTGAACGTCAACCGGCTGCGGCGCAAGATCGCTTCGCTGGGCCTTGCCGACTTTATCGCGACACGCAAAGGAATGGGGTATATCGTCGAATGAAGTTTTGGCGCTTCCTGGCGTACGAGCGCCCCTATCTGCTCGCCTTCCTCGCGGTCGTCGCGGTCATGGCGCTCGTGTTCATGACGGACCCCGGCGTCTCGTGGCGCTGGAGCACGGTGCTGTACGCCTGCGCCCTTGCGCTGATCATCGCCGCCGGCTTCACGCTGTACCGCTTTGCGCTCAGCGCTAGCGCGGTCCGGCACATGGACGACGAGGAGACGCGCCCGTTGTCGATGGAGGCGGCCGCCTACCGCGAAGCGATGGAGCTGATGGAGCGCAGGCACATCCAGGCGCTCAACGAAGCAAAGGCGCAGCAGCGCGAGCACTATAATTTCATCGTGTCGTGGTTCCACGAGATCAAGACGCCGATCTCCGTCCTTCGGCTCATGCAGCAGACGCAGATCGACCCGGCCAGCCTGGAAGAGGAACTGGCCCGCATCGAGCATTACGTCGATCAGGCGCTCTATTACGCGAAGCTGGACAGCTTCAGCCAAGATTACGAGATCGGCGAGGTCGACCTTGCGCCATTCATGAAACGCATCGTCAGACGCCACGCGAAGACGTTCATCTCGCGCCGAATCCGGATCGATCTTCGGATGGAGCCGGCGCAATCCGTCCAATCCGACCCGAAGTGGCTCCAATTCATCGTGGACCAGGTCATCACGAACAGCTTGAAATATACGGCCGAGAACGGGGAGATCGTGATCGCAACCCGCGTATTCGCGCAAGAGAAGCAGCTCGTCATCCGGGACAACGGCATCGGCATCGAAGCGAAGGATTTGCCGCGCGTGTTCAACCGGGGCTTCACGGGGACGAACGGGCGGCAGACGCAGGCCAAATCAACCGGCATGGGGCTCTATCTCGCGCAGGAGCTGTCGGGCCGGCTCGGTCATTACATGACCTGCTCGTCGGTGGCCGGCGCGTACACGGAGATGGTGATCCATTTCCCGAAGCACCACGATCCGCATTGGTCGATGCGGCGTGGGACAGCTAGGGGCGAGAGCGATTAACCGAGAAAGCCAAATAACCGCAAGCACGCGGCATCCTCGCCGTTCGCTTGCGGTTATTTTGACGCCTACATATCCCTATCCCCGAGCGCTCGCCAACCGGTAATACAAATTAACCGACGCGAGGTAGAAGACGAAATAGATGATGAAATACACGCCCATGATGGCCCACACCGCGGCCGTCAGCCCCTGGAAGTCCTTCACCGAATCCAGAATATACGACTTGATGATGAACCAGCTGAAGCCAATGCCCAGCACGAGCGGCGGCGCGAACACGAACAGCTGCTGCCTGCGGACGGCGCCGCGGATTTGTTCCTCCCTTACGCCGATTTTGCGCAAAATCGCATACTGCCCGCGAGTTTCCGTCGCCTCGCGCAGCTGCTTGAAATAGATGACGCTCGCCAGCGCGAAGACGGCGATGACCGCGAGGAAGGCGCTCGCGAACAGCATCAGGGCCGAGCCTTCGATCTGCTTCGAGTAGACGTCGGCGAACGAGGAGTAATACGCCTCCGGCTGCTTCGTAATCAGCGCGTGCAGCTCCTTGGACAGCGCCTCGGCATTCTTCGCGTCTTCAATATCGTAGATTTCGAACGTTCTGCGCGCCGCGTCTGCCTGCAACGAGGCATAAGCTTCGTCTGCGACCACTAGAACAGCTGGCTTCTTCACCATAGAGAGCACCGGATCGCTCGCCCAGCCGAGCAGCGCATAGTCCTTCTTCTCGATGACGCTGAACGCAGCCTTCTCCGCCCCTAGCGCAAGTTCCAGACGTTCGGCATCACCGGGCGCGAACGTCTTCGCGAAATCAGTCCCTTGCGAGAGCGATAACGCTTGGTCGCCGGTGAGCGCTATCGTCTGGTCGTCGCCGCGCAGCATGACGATGTCGTTGTACGACTGCTGAGACACGAGCAGCACCTGGGGAAAATAATACTGGGGATTCTCGAACGCATCGTCCAGCGGCGTGCTCGGATCGGACGCGAGCGCCTCCAGCGTGCGATGCCACGCGATGGCGTGGGCGGATGCGCCGATGATGGCTTCCGTTTCCGACCGGACGGCCGGGTCTTTCACTTCATAGGCGATATCATTAGGCAAATTCCTGCCGACCGCGTCGAACTGTACCTGGTAGTTGATTGTCACGAAGCAGGTAAGCAGCATGATCAGCGTGCCGAACAGCGTGATGAACGTCAGATTGAGCGTATTGCCGCGCACCTGGAACCGAAGCGCGGATGTCCACAACATCGTGCCGCCTTCGAAATACCGTCGCCTGCCGCTCATATATTGCAGCAGCCAGCCTGTGAATTGGCGGAAGAACAAGAAGGTGCCGCCGATCATGCCGACCGTGACGATAATCATGCTCGGCAGCGCATAATCCTGCCACATAACCGAGGTCGCCCCGCCGCCGATGACGACGAACGCCGCCGCGAGCAGCACAACTGCCAGCAGCGCCAGCTTGCTGCTTGCCTGAATCGGCTTCTCCATTCGTTCCTTCGCCCGGAACAGCTCGATAAGCTGGACGCGGCGGATGACGAGATGGCTCTGCAGCGTGATGATGACCGCCAGCACCAGCAGCACGGCCACCGTCGTCCCGACCGCTCCGATCGGGAAAGACAGCGAGATGACGCTGTCGTATTGCATCAGCTTCATGAGCAGCATGCCGAACAGCTTCGAGAGCAGGCCTCCGAGCAGAATGCCGCATACCAGCGACACCGCACCGAGCACCAGCGTTTCGTAGAATACCATTTGCGTAATTTGACCCTCCCGCATGCCGAAGAGCAGGTACGTGCCGAATTCCTTTTTGCGCTGCCGCATGAAGAACGAATTGGCGTACAGGATGAAGAAAACAATGAACACGAATACGACCACGGACGCAATCGACACGCCCATTCGGAAGGTATCCCGGTTCTCCAGCGCGCTCAGAATATCTTCGTTGAACATGAGCGACGAGAAGGTGAAATGAATGACGACCCCAATGATCATGGACACCAGGTAGATCGTATATAGGCGGAAATTCCGCTGAACGTTGCGCAGCGTCAGATCGAGCAGGCTCATCGCTTGCCTCCCCCGAGCAGACTCTGCGTATCCAGAATCCGGTCGTAGAACGCCCTATGCCCTTGGTCGCCCGCATACAGCTCGCTGACGATACCGCCGTCCCGAAGGAAAATCACCCTGCTGCAATAGCTCGCCGCGTAAGGATCGTGCGTCACCATCAGAATCGTCGTACCGAACGTCACGTTCAAATGAACTAGTTGTTCGAGCAGCCCCGTGGCCGAGCGCGAGTCGAGCGCTCCCGTAGGCTCGTCGGCGAATACGATCGACGGCTCGGTAATGATCGCGCGCGCCGACGCCGCCCGCTGCTTCTGCCCGCCCGAAATTTCGCTTGGATATTTCTCCAGAATGCTTTCGATGCCCAGCGCCTCGGCAATCGCCTTCAAGCGGGCCTCCATCTCGGGCGTTTTGACGTTGCGCAGCGACAGCGGCAGCAGAATGTTCTCCTTCACGTTCAGCGTATCCAGCAGGTTGTAGTCTTGGAAAATAAACCCCATATGCGACTGACGGAATTCGCGCAGCGCCCGTTTGTTCAGCGCCAGCAGCGACTGTCCCTTCAGCCACACATCGCCGCCGGAGAGCCGGTCGATCGTCGACAGCACGTTCATCAGCGTCGATTTGCCTGATCCGGACGGCCCCATAATGGCGGTGAACTCGCCTTGGTTCACGGTTAGATCGATATTGTTTAACACCTGTGTTTTGCCGTAATGTTTGGATAATTGTTTCGTTTGAATAATGGCTTGCACGTTCGCATCCTCCCTTTCCTGTCCTTACTATAGACCGGAATGGGAGAGCTATCCATTGCGGCAGCAGGAAGAGAGGTGACATTTTTGTCACTTTGGGTCTTCGGTAAGCCTGCATGTCGCAGCAATCAGCGCACAGCTTGCCTGCCGGGTGATAGTAACTCCCCGCCAAGCACCACGGGGTGCTAACGCCACGGCACCCCGCACGCCTCCCTCTTCAAGCCGCCTCTGCCATCCCTTTACGCCTAGCCGAGCTGCTCGACCAAAGCGCGGCTGCGACGCCGACCGCCACGACTACACTGCCCAGCCAAGGATGATACTGCACCGTATTCGCCTTATCCGACAGCACGCCTCCCGCGGCAGCCCCGAGCGCCAGCCCCAGGTGAATGATCGGCGTGTTCAAGCCGAGCACAAGGTCGGCAGCATCGCCGGATTGCCGGATCAAGTACGCATTGAGCGCCGGAGCGGACATGAAGACCGAACCCATCCACAGGATGATCATCGCAAGCCCTCCGGTCAGGGAGGATGCCAGCAGCGGCGTCAACGCCAGCGTTACGACGCCGGCGAGCAAGCTGAACACGAGCATGCCAGACGCGCCATAGCGATCGACTGCGCTGCCGCCCAGACGCGAGCCGACAACTCCGATCAAGCCCAATGCGAACATGATGATGCCGACGCCCCCCGTGCTTACCTCATAAATCGTCTGCAAATACGGCGCCAAATACGTCAGGATGACCGAATGGCTCATACTGTTGAACAACGCTGCGCCAATACCGGCCAGAATGACGGGATTGCGCAGCACCCGCGCTTGCTGCGCGAAAGGAACGCTCGCTCCTCCGGCAATGTTCGGCATCAGCTTCGCCAGCACGCCGGCAACGAGCAGGCTGAGCGCCGCCAGCAGGGCGAAGATGCCGCGCCAGCTCCACCATTCCGCGACGGCCACGCCGATCGGCACCCCGAGCGCCATCGCGAGACTAAAGCCGAGGGCAATCATGCCGACCGCGCTCCCGATTCGGCCAGGCGGCACGAGTTTCGCGATCGAGCTGAGCGCGACCACGCTGTATACGCCTGCGGCGATGCCGAGCACAATTCGCGAGACGACGAGCACGGCGAAACTTGTGCTGAAGAATGCTAACGCGCTGCCGAGCGCGAACAAGGCAAGCGAGCCGACCAATATTTCTTTGCGTTCCCGCTTCGACGTTATCGCGATTAGAAGCGGCGTGCCCACCGCGAACGCGACGGAATACGCTGTGACGAGCTGACCCGCCAAGGCGACCGACAGGTTTAAATCCGCCGCGATTACCTGTAAAATACCAGATACGACCAGCTCGGCGGAACCAGCCAGAAATCCCCCGAGCGCCAACATCATGACCAATGTCCGATTCATAGGCTCCATCTCCTTTAAACCATGTTTTCCTTCTTGTTAGTCATTGTAGTTAAGTTAATAACTTATTGTAAGAAGGCAAAACATTTGGACATGGTCCGTTTCTTTTGATCGACTAACTTTTCGTAAGCGGGTGAACGAATGAACGAGCAAATCCGGCACGAGGAAGAGGATTTATCGAATATTTGCGAGGTGCTTCAAATTCTTGGCGCCAAGTGGTCGTTCCTGATCATAGCCGAGCTATGCAAGGGGCCGAAACGGTTCAAGCAGCTGCAGCGGGACGTGAAGGTGGTCAAGACGCAATCGCTCACCGATGCGCTGCGTCATCTGGAGCATACCGGCATCGTTCATCGCGAGGTGATTCCGACCGTACCCATAACCGTCGTCTATTCGCTGACCGAGAAAGGAATGGATTTCAACGAAGCGCTGAAGGCGATGGACCGTTGGGCCGCCAAATGGTCGGGACGCAAGCCGTGACATGCCAAAGAGGGCGGAAGCAGGCTCTTGGCCGATGGTTTCCGCCCTTTTCGTATTCACCCTTGCATTTTGCGAAGGGCCCCCTCTCCAAACTGCACCCATAGCGGTGCGGATCTTCCGAACGGACCGTTCAAGACGTTGGTTCTTGGCCTCTTCCCTACGTACGGCCTTTCCATGATCAACGCCTCATGGCTTCCGAGACTGGGCGTATCAAGCCAACTCGGTTCATTAGTCAAGCGCAATAGACTCTCCGGCTTTGAGCATGTTGACGATTACCTTGCCTTCCGCGGCGGTCCCCAATCTGGCCGCGATATCCGGCGTTTCCGTATACACCGGCGGATAGTGTACCGCACCATAGTGGATCGGCACCAGCACGCCGGCGCCGAGTATGGCCGCGGCCGCTACGGCTTGCTCTGGCGTCAAACAGATCGGCTGACCGCTGGGCAGCCGTCCTGGCAGCTCGAGCACGGCCCCATTCACCGGCAAGAAGGCCGCATCGAACGGTCCGAATTTCCCGGCTATCCCCCACCAATACCCATGCCACAGCGTATCGCCGCAATGGATCACGCGCCGTTCGTCTCCTTCCACCGCCCAAGCAACCTGCACGTCTCCGACGCCGTCGACGGATTGGAGCGCGGTTATCTTCACGCCGTCTCCGATTTCGAAGGAGCCGCCGACCGCGGCGCCGGTGACGTTCGTCAAGCCTTTGGCACGCGCGGCTTCCGCCATCTCGCTCGGCACGTAGACCGGGATTGCAGCTCCGTATGTCTCGATGATCGCCTGAGGATCGAAATGGTCCTCGTGCAGATGCGTGACCAGGATGGCATCCGCTTCACCGTAAGTACCTAGCGGATACATCGGTTCGCGGGCGGGACCGAACCGTTCGGGAATTCGCGTGACCGGGTCGATCAGAATCGCGATACCGCCCGCCTCAATTCGAATCCCCGCCCAAGGCAAACGTTGAATGTTCATGGACATGACGTTTCCTCCTCTTTTATACCCTCTATACAGAGTTTTCTCGGTTGTTGGTTCCATCGTAGCACGTATTTTTTAACCTGTAAATTATAATTTTAAGGGTTAAAAAAACGCGATATCGTTAATATTTATATTAATAAAATTGCTAATATGTTAATTTTTTAATAGAATAGTTCTACATCATGCCAAAGGCGCATTTCTTGCTTCTGGCATGTATTCATTGCGCATCTCTCAAGGAGGATCACCATGGCAGATATGAAGCAAGCGACGCTCAAATTCCCATCCCCGCCTCCTGCTCAGCCGCCCAAGCCCGTCTTCGTGGCAGGTGAGCCGCCGCCTAAGCCCGAGCCGTACAGTCTGTGGGGCTCCCACGACCCAGCGCTCTTCCGCGATCCGGCGACAGGTGTGTACTATACGTATTGCACCGGCGCTATCGCCAGACGATCCGTTGATCTCATCACTTGGGAGACCATTGGGAAGGTCGTCGAACGGCCGCCGAACGAATCGTCCGACTGGGTCGGCGATACCGGTATATGGGCGCCGGACATCATCAAGGTCGGCGATGAATATCGGCTCTATTGCTCGAATTCCACTTGGGGCGTCCGGCAATCCGCTATTTTCCTGGCGGTCGCGGATAACGCGGAAGGTCCGTTCGAGCCGCGCGGCATCGTGCTGAAGACTAGCCACGAATCCCCGGTCAACGCCATCGACGCCAATCTCATCGTCGAAGAGACGACCGGCGACCATTATATGGCATACGGCTCATTCTGGGGCGGCATGCATATCATCCAGCTGGACAAGGACACTGGTCTCGCAGCAAAGGAAGGCATCGGCACCTGCATCGCGCGAAGACCATTATGGGCGGACGGTGCGATCGAAGGGCCGTATATCCGTTTTAATCCCGATACCGGCTACTACTATTTGTTCGTGTCGTACGGCTCGTTGAAGAGCGACTACAATATCCGGGTTGGCCGTAGCCGAACGCTGCTCGGTCCTTACCTCGATCCGAACGGCCGGGATTTGAACGACGTGGACGATGACCGGTGCGAGATCGGCCTCATGATCGCCTGCGGCTACCGTTTCGGCAGCGGGCAAGGTTACATGGGTCCTGGTCACAATTCGGTCTTGCGCGACGAAGACAATGAATGGTACTTGGCCTGCCATATTCGGGAGCATGATTTCAGCAGCCCGCAGATTGCGACCATGCATGTGCACCGGATGCTCTGGACGCCGGACGGCTGGCCCGTCCTGAACCCGCAGCGTTATGCCGGGGAGCAAACGCAGCCGATCGAGCGGGCGTGGATTGCCGGAGAATACGAACGCATCAAGCTGTCGCCGCTCGTCCCGCAGGGCGTACTCAATTCGGTTCCGATGACGCTTGCAGAGGGCGGACGGTTCGAATGCTGCTCCATCGTAGGGCAATGGGAGCAGATCGACGATACGACGATCGCCATCCGCTACGGCAGCGTGGTGGAGACATTCAAGCTAACGCCTGCGTGGGACTGGCAGCGGCTTGAGCCGACGCTCGCCCTGACCGGCATGGATACACGCGGCGTCGCCGTCTGGGCCAGCAAAATCTAGACGACTATGCAAATAAAGAGCAGCCGCATTCCTCGCGCGCTGCTCCTTGCTTGTTCTCGTTAACCGTCATTCTACCGCAGCAGTTCCGGACGAAACCGCCGCGCAAGCAGACCGCTCGCTTCCGCCGGATCGATCTCGCACGCCAGCAGCTGCTCCACCCCCGCCTCGGTTGCGCAGATCCACTCGCCCGATGGCGACACAATTCCGCTCGGACAGCCTTGCACCGGCAGGGCGTAATTGACGGTGGCGAAGAAAATCCGGTTCTCCTCGCTGCGGCAGCTAGCCGCGCCGGTATAGAACGAGGGCCGGTTCGCTTCTCCGTTGAACATCGGGTGAAAGACGATGCTCGCCCCCCGCGCTGCCGCCCAGCGGACCGTCTCCGGATACCGCCATCCTTCGTGGCAGATGGCGATGCCAAGCGACACGCCGCCGATCTCGAACAACCGGCGTCCATCACCGGGAACATACCCGAACTGATCTTCATCCGGGTCGATCTGGTTTTTCGTCTGGTACCCAAGCACTTCCCCCTCCGCCGAGATGACGAACGCGACCAGATGCAGACCGAACTCGTCCTCCCACTCCGTCGGAAGAATAACCGCGATCCCGTGCTCCGCCGCAAGTGCGCGCACCTGCTCGACGGCTTCCCGCATCCGCCCGTGGTCGTAAGGCTCCACGTCATAGCCAACGCCGCGAAGGCCCGGCAGGACCGATTCCGGGAAACAGACCAGCTCGCAGCCTTGCTTGGCCCCTTCTTCGATCATCGCCGCCGCAATGCTCAGCCCGTCCGCCAAATTCGAGGGAAACCGCGCTTGCGCCAATCCGATTCTCATCCTCACCCTTCTCCCCTCTGCCTGTTCCGCCCGTTATTCGATGCGCGCTCTCCGCCTCCGAAGCCACGTCCAGACAACGACCGCCGTCATATAGACCGCGAAGGTCGCCGTCCCGAGCGAGGCGTATTCGGTTAATCCGAAGCTGTACCAAAAAGCGGAGGCCGTGCTTCCATTCTCGTCCATAAGCTCGATTGGCGCATACGCCAAGCTCATTTCGTCTGTAGACCGCGGCCCGTCGTTGACGTACCGGCTGATTCCTTCCAACGACAAATGGACAAGCGCCGGAACGGCGAGCCCCCCGAGCGCGCCGATGACGATCGTTCGTTTCATAGTCTGTTCCAGTTCTCCTTCCGCTGCATCCGCCTGCCCGGCCTCGTCGCGACAAGACCCCTTTGGACGGGAGGATATCCATTATCGGTCGTCCTCCATCATACATGGGCGGCCTTTTTTTGAAAAGGGGAAGTGCCGCCGTCGTTTTGTACCCTTTTTGTCCGCTCGCCGCCGCGTATAATTAGAATCAACGCAAGCATGCGCCGACTTCATGCCGAAAGTAGATGACGCACCTATGGAAACCGCAACGCAAATACGAACCTACTGGCCTTCCTTCCATCCCATTGCCTGGGCCGTCCTGGTTGGCACTTTTTTGTCCCGAACCGGATTTTTCATGGCAATTCCGTTCCTCGGCATCTACTTGAGCCAGACGAAGGGCATCGATCCGACGACCGTCGGCGCTATTCTGGCCAGCAGCCTGTTCGCCGGAACGTGCAGCAGCTTTATCGGAGGCATGCTCTCCGACCGGTTCGGCCGCTTCCCGGTGATGATTGCGGCGATGACGCTCTGGAGCTTGGTATTCGCGGGATTCGCGCTGGCCAATTCTATCGCCGCCTTCTTCCTGCTCAGCGCCTGCAACGGCTTGTTCCGCAACGTATTCGAGCCGACCGCGCGCGCCTTGCTGGTGGACGTAACGCCTGCTCATCAGCGATCCGTCCTATTTAATGCCCGATATTTCGTGATCAATATCGGGGCGGCAATTGGTCCCCTGATTGGGCTAAAGCTGGGCGCTGGCGGCACGTCGTCGTTCGTCCCGTTCGCGACCGCCAGCGGTATTTTCTTCTTCTACGCCGCGGCGCTCGCCGTCGTTCGCCGCTCGTACCGCCCGTCGCGTACGGCGCAGGCCGGATTGGAGCCGGTGCCGTGCCGCCAAATTGTCAAAGTGGTGTTCACCGATAAAATTTTCCTATGTTTCCTAATGGGTAACTTGTTCGTCGCCGGCGCCTACAGCCATTTGGACACCACGCTATCGCAATATATCGGGCATGACCGCATCGATCTATACCCGAAGCTATTCCTCGTTAATGCGATTTCGGTACTCATCCTGCAGTATCCGCTTGGTCGATTGATGAAGCGCTATTCGTCGCTTACCGCGCTCAAGGCCGGCAGCGTGTTGTTCGGACTCGGCGTATTCGGCTTTGGTCTGTTCGATCATATAGCCCTGCTCGCGCTGGCGGTGGTTGTCTTCACCATCGGGGAGATCCTCTGCTTCGTCCATGGGGACGTCATCGTCGGCGAGATCGCACCCGAGCATCAGCGCGGCGCTTATTTCGGAGCCAGCGGCTTGGCATTCCTCGGCCAGAGCGCGACCGCCTGGCTGGGCGGATATTTGCTGCACCGGTTGGGCTTCTCGCAAG
The DNA here is from genome assembly GCF_042431225.1 of Paenibacillus aurantiacus. Lineage (NCBI taxonomy): Bacteria > Bacillati > Bacillota > Bacilli > Caryophanales > Paenibacillaceae > Paenibacillus > Paenibacillus aurantiacus. The sequence continues at coordinate 592,987 of NZ_JBHMDO010000047.1, forward strand.
GTCCGCTGATCTTCGGCATTCTCATGCTGCTCACCTTCATCGCCATCCCGTTCTACTACCGCGGCCAGCGGCTCCTTGAGCAGCGGAATCGGCTTGGCAAGCAGACCGGCCAGGCAGCATGAAGTCGCGCAAGCGGTGCCGTGCCGCTTCGCGCCATAGTCATACGAACAAAGGCGCGGACCGCCAAAGTCCGCGCCTTTCTTACGCATCTCGCCCAATCGGGATGGCGATGGGGGGAGTTATGTATAAAAGAGCTGATGTTCGTCTTCCGCCAAAGCCGAAAGCTCCGCCCGGACCCTCTTCGGCATACCTGCGATGCGCTCCCATTCGCTCCGCCGGGCCCACCGGTGAACGGCGCCAGGGCTAGCCCCCTGGAACTCGCCCGCCACCGCCAGAATCGGATGGTTGCCGGGCAGCTCCGCCCGATAATACAAGACGATCTCATTCCGAACCCCGTCTGGTGCGCGAACCACCTGCACGGCAACTGCAAGCAGCCTGACATCCAACACCGGCACGCCGTAGGTGTCCCATACCTCGCGTTCGACCGCGCCGACAGCCGATTCGTTCAGATGCATCGGCCCGCCCGGAATGGTCCAGCCTACACGCCAGTCCGCGCCGGAACGCCGCAGCAGCATGTTGTCCCCATGAAGGATAACGACTCCTACGCGGTAGCGGACTCGAACTCCGCGTTGCCGTCTTGCAAGGAAGCATGCGCTCCCTTTCACTTGCGCGTACCGCAATTTCCCTTGACCCATAATCAATGTCTTGGCGATGTGCCGGAAGTGCATCGTCATCCGCGTATTCAGCCTCCATCGTCGCTCTTGCGGGCCTATGGTCGACTGTCCCCATGACCCGTACCTCTCTAGACGGCGGAACTCTCCTGATTGTTCCAATTATGAGCGAAAATAGTTGCGAATGGACCACAATTCCTTCGTCCCCGCTCGATGAATTACTTCCTCATCTGCTGCTTAGACCAATTCCAGGACTGCCAGCCCTCGTCCATGCCGGCTTCTTCCCGCATCCGAACGAGCGCGACTTCAAGGCCGGCAAGCTTCGGATGCTGCCGATGCAGCTTGCGCAGCTGCGGTCCCGCGTCCGCGGACAGATCGAACAAATAGCCGAGGTCGATCTTACCCGTCTGTTCGTAGCGCGCGATATTTTGGCTCGCAATCCGTGCATCCAGGTTCGCGTAGTTAAGTATGACGTAGGACAGCAGCCCGAGCCCGATAAACGTTTTCGCCAGCGAAATATGCTCTCGCCAGATGCGCAGGAACGCAACGGCGAGCAGCGCGGCAAGAAATAGCATGAATCCGTGCACGAGCAGCCGCGTGACCGTATATCCGTAAGCCTCTTCGTACAGCGACAAGCGGATATAAGCCGAAGCGAGCATGACGACGGTACAGCCGACGATGATGCTAAGCAGCGTCTTGCGCACGTGCTCGAGGGTGCCAGGCTCTCGCTTCAAACCATGGAGGCCAAGCAGCAGCAAAGCCAAATTAATCAGCGCGACCAACACCAGCTCCATGAAACCGCGGCGCGCATAGGCGGCGTAAGCCGTCCCCTCGGGCAGCAGCCCGTCCGCGGCGCCGAACAGGTACGAGAACTGCAGCGCGGCGAACAGCACGTAGACGAGCGCGACGCTGCCAAGCAGCGTGCAGCCCGTCACCGCCTGCAGACGCATATCCGCTGCTTGACCGTCGCCCGAGACACCGTGGCGGCTTGTCGCCATCCGAGGCCCTTGCTTGGGGAATAACAGCCCCCAGAAGTAGCAGAACACGAACAGTCCCACGACGAGCGCAAAGCCGGTCCGCACGATCGCTTCGCCGAGATGCGCGCCCGCGAACAACGCGGGAATTCGGCCGAGCCAGTCGAGGAAGACACCGTCTGCCGAGGCCAGCAGCGCCACGACGATAATCAGCACCGGAATCGCGAGCAGCAGGCCGAGCAGCGCTTGTCCCGCGGCTCCCCGTCCTTCCTCGCGCTGTCTCCCTCGGAGGGCCATCTCGCGGAGCAGCCGGAATGGGACGAATCCCTGCTCAAGCGTTCGGATGAAGCTGATGTCGAGTAGATCGCCGTAGAACCCCGCCCGGTACCACGGCTTTTTGCTCGCGCGCGTTAAGAGAACGGCCTGCGCGAGCAGCATGGCTGGAATGAGCAAGGCATTCAAGGCGCGGAATAGTACATTGGCATGAATTGCATAGCTTGCGGAGAGCAGCGTAATCGGGATGAACAGCAGCCAACCGGATCGGCTTTGACCGCGCCACTGATCAAGTCCCCCGATTCGGCCTTTCAGAGCGTAGAAGAAGAATGCGTATAAAGCCATGACCACGATCGGCACCGACACTCCCGCTGAATGTCCCACCAGCGCATACTGGGTGAATGCGCCGAATAACAGCGCGATCGGCAGCAGCCGATCATATCTTTTTTGCCATGGCGCAGGATCTCTCATTCGTGATTCGCTCCTTACAAGAATAGTAGACTTGCATCAGGATGCCGTTCTCCCTTATATTGTAGCCATGAAAACAAGAACAAAAAGTGCAACTTCAACACTGGAAATTTCATATTTTAACTAGGAGATCTTGCCGTGAAAATACGCAGGCACTACTTAGCGCTTCGTCAGCATTACGCGCATATCCGGGACGACGAGCCGTTCGAGGCGACGACGGGTGAACTTTCGGAGGTAATCGACTGCACGCACCGCAACATGGTGATGCTGCTCAAACGAATGCAGGAGGAGCGTTGGCTCACGTGGGAGGCGAAGCGGGGACGGGGCAACCGTTCGACACTGCGCTTCCTCGCAAGCGTCGAACAGACGGCGCTTCAGGAGGCGCAGGAATTGATCGAGCGTTCGGACCTTCAGGCTGCGCTTGCGCTGCTGCAGTCGCTCGAGGAGCAGGGAGGGGCCAGGGAACAGTTCCAACAGTGGCTGAGCGGGCAGTTCGGCTTTCATTCCGAAGGGCAAGGCGCGGCGCGTTCCGATATTTTGCGCTTCCCGCTGGCGCAGACCATCTATACTTTGGATCCTGCCGCCACGCACTACGCCGGCGAGTCCCACCTGGTCTCCCAGCTGTTCGACGGTCTCGTTCGGATGGATGTACACGGACAGGGCGTCATCCCGCATCTCGCCCACGCCTGGGACGCGGACGACACCCGCACCTTGTGGACTTTTTATCTGCGCAAAGGGGTGTTATTCCATCATGGGCGCGCAATGGTCGCAGCCGACGTCAAGTATTCATTGGAGCGGCTCCGCAAGCTTGCCCCGAATGGCTTGTACAGTTGGGCTTACAGCGGCATAGCGGACATCGAGACCCCAGACGAGACTACAGTCCGTATACGCCTTGCGTACCGCAACGAGACGTTTCTCTCCTTCTTATCGACCAACCGGGCTTCCATCGTTCCGCAGGACGTCTGCGAATCCGCCGGTGATGAATTCGGCATTCGGCCGATCGGGACAGGCCCATTCCGGCTTACCGGGCGCGAGCAGAGGGTCTGGGTGCTGGAAGCATTCGGATCCTATTTTCAAGGTCGCGGATTTCTCGATCGAGTGGAAGTGTGGACCGTAGACGGCGAAGGCGGCAATCAGGAGGCCAACCGGCTGCCCGCTTTCCAAGTCATGCACAACGTCCGCATGGCGGACGCCGCATCGGGCGGCTGGCAGCAGGTGCGCCAATCCGGGACGACGTGCAAATTTCTGACCGTCAACGAGCTAAAGGACGGTCCGCTCCGCGATCCGAGATTCCGGGAAGCGTTGAACGCGGCGATCGACCGGGACGCACTGCTCGGGCTGCTGTCCGGAGACGTCCTTGAGCGGGCGGACAGTTTCTGGCCGGGCGAGGGACGAGCAATGCCGGGCGACCGCCTCGCGCCGATGCCTGTCTCTATTGCGGCGCAAGCCAACATACGCACCGGCGAGATTGCACCTGAACGGATGTCGCGCTTCATCACCTCCGAATCGACGAATGATACGTCTTCTGGATATGCTGCTCCGTCACCGACGAAGCTCTCCGTCTCCGGCGCTGAATGCGAGAGGCTGTCGCTTGCCACGATCCCGCAATATGAGTCCGATGCGCGCATCATACAACGGCTGTGCGGCCAAGCCGGTATCGATGTGGACATTCAGCTCATCCCCGCCGAGCTGTTCAAAGGCGAAGCCCGTATGGGCGCCGACCTGCTGCTCTTCGCCGTCATGCTCGACGAGCATCGCGAGCTGCGCCTCGTCGACTTGTACAAGAGCCTTCAAGAGCACACGCTTCCGGATATGCGGCGATGGTTGGACCAAGCGGTGGAGAACGTGCTTGCCGAGCCCGAACCGTCCTTGCGAAGAAGTCAATTCCTCGCGATCGAGGAGACGCTGACGGCGCATGGCGCGCTCATGCTCCTCTACCGAAAGCACCTGAAGACGGCCTTTCAGCCGAACGTGCGCGGCATCGCGCTGGAATCGCTCAGCTGGGTCCGCTTCCGGGATTTGTGGTTCGTCCCGGACACGACAGAAGAGCAGGCACGTTAATCGCGCCTGCTCTTCTGTCATTCCCTTTGGTTCTCTCTCGCGTCGCATGACCTGTAACCGAGCACCGTGGTGCAGCAAGGAGCCCCCAGCCTTCCTACCTCGCCTCGAAAAAATAGCAGACAGCTTCGCCGTCTGCTATACCCGTCCTATGGATACGACTTCTGTTATGCCTTCGCTTTCGCTTCGATGATGCTCTCGCTAAGCGGACGCCGGCCATTCGGAACTTCGCGCTCATGGAATTTCTCCTCCAGCGTGTCGAGGCCGCCGCGGTAGCCTAGCGCCACGACTGCATGGAGCTCCAGCCCTTCCGGCAGGTCCAGCACCTCTCTCGCCTTCGCCCGGTCGAAGCCGCCGACCCCGTGCGCGATCAGCCCGAGCGCTTGCGCCTGCAGCGCGATGGATGCCCACGCCGCTCCCGTGTCGAAAGCGTGAGCGCCGTTCGGCTCCCCGTTGTCGCGAAGCGGATTGGAGGCGAGGAGCAGCAGTACGGGCGCGCGATCCGTCCACGCCCGGTTGCCAGGCAGGATGAACGACTGGAACAGCTCAAGCTGCTCTTGCGTCTTCGCCACGATAAAGCGCCACGGCTGCAAATTGTTCGACGAAGGCGACCAGCGCCCCGCTTCCAGCACGGTTAGCAGCGTCTCCTCGGCAACCGGCGTATCCGCATACGAGCGCGGCGACCAGCGGTTGAGGAACAGCGGCGTGACCGCGTGATCGGCATGCCGGTGGGCTGCCACCTCGTCAGTAACTTCAAGCACATTGGAGTTTTTCGTTTCGGTTTGGCTCATGGGATGCATGCCTCCTACGGATGGAATAATTCGCACGGCGTACGCCGTGCTTGAACAATAACTGGCTAACGGAGTAAAACAAAAGGAGACCAAGGCGCAACGCTTGTGTCTCCAGTCTTCTGGTCAACGTCTTTAATCCGACTTAACATAGCGGAATAACTTAATTTTACAGTCGCGTAATTCGCGAGTCAAGCCTCCCTATCGGAAGGAACACGCTGCTTTCCCGAACGCCTTCGCCCCTTCAAAGTTGGCGCATCACGCCGGGAACAGCGCTCGAAGTTCCTCTGGCATTACGCGGCTCGACCGCGTGGCCGCGTCCATGGCGACGCTCGTCACAAGCGCATCCGCGCATACGAGGCCTTCCGCATTGCGAATTTCCTGCCGCAATACATAGCTGCTCCGTCCAGCCCTCTCCGGGGAAGTGACGACAGTGAGCCGGTCGCCTTGCCTGCATTCTCGGCGATAGTTGATATTGATATTGACCGTTACCGTCTGCACGCCCATCGCCAGGAACTTCTCGTATGACAGTTCCATTCGCTCATACCATTCCTCGCGGCCCCACTCGAGGTATTCCAAATATTTGGCGTTGTTGACATGTCCGTTCACGTCGATCTCGGTAGAACGTACGATCAACTCTAGCAACACTTCCATGTTTCCCCTTCTCCCGTTGCGGATCGCGCGCGTCTTACGCGTTCGGCGATATCATATCCTCCGCGCGAACGACCTCGTCGAATTTCTCGGCCGTGATCAGCCCGCTGCGAATCGCCGCCTCCCGCAAAGTAAGTCCTTCCTTGTGGGCTGTCTTCGCAATCGTCGCCGCATTCTCGTAGCCGATATGCGGATTCAGCGCCGTCACAAGCATGAGCGATTCGCTTAGATGCCGCTGGATCGTCTCCCGGTTCGCCTCGATGCCGATCGCGCAATTCTCGTCGAACGAGCGGATCGCATCCGCCAGCAGCCGCGCCGATTGCAGGAAATTGTGAATAATGACGGGCTTGAACACATTCAGCTCGAAGTTGCCCTGGCTCGCCGCGAATCCGATTGCCGCGTCGTTGCCCATCACCTGGCAGACGACCATCGTGAGCGCCTCGCTCTGCGTCGGATTGACCTTACCCGGCATGATGGAGCTGCCCGGCTCGTTCTCCGGAATGCGAATCTCGCCGATGCCGCAGCGCGGACCGCTGGACAGCCAGCGCACGTCGTTGGCGATTTTCATCAGATCGGCGGCCAGCGCCTTGAACGCGCCGTGGACGAACACCAGCTCATCGTGGCTTGTCAGCGCGTGGAACTTGTTCTGCGCGCTCTTGAACGTTTTGCCGCTCAGCTTGCTGATCTCCTCCGCCGTGCGGTCACCGAACTCCGGATGGGCGTTCAAGCCCGTGCCGACGGCGGTGCCGCCGATCGCGAGCTCGCGCAGCGACTCCGCGCTCAGCCGAATCATCGCGTCGGCCTTCTCCAGCATGCGCACCCAGCCGCTGATCTCCTGCCCAAGCGTGAGCGGCGTCGCGTCCTGCAGATGCGTCCGCCCGATCTTGATGATGTCCTGGAACGCGTCGCGCTTCTGGACGAGCGTCGACTTGAGCTGATCGATCGCCGGCAGCACGTCGTCTTCGACCGCGATCAGCGCCGCGATGTGCATGGCCGTCGGGAACGTGTCGTTGGAGCTTTGGGAGCGGTTCACGTCATCGTTCGGGTGAATGCTGCCCTCGCCGCCCTGCTCCCGCACAATTTGCGTCGCGCGCCGCGCGATCACTTCGTTCACGTTCATGTTCGACTGCGTCCCGCTTCCGGTCTGCCAGACGGCGAGCGGGAACTCCGCGTCCCAGCGACCGCCCAACACCTCGTCCGCGGCGGCTGCGATCGCGTCCGCCTTGGCGGAATCCAGCTTGCCGAGCCCTTTATTGGCCAGCGCCGCGCTTTTCTTCAAGTAGGCGAATGCGCGAATGACCGGCAGCGGCATCTTCTCCACGCCAATCTTGAAGTTCTCCAGGCTGCGCTGCGTCTGCGCGCCCCACAAGCGTTCTTCCGGCACCCGAATTTCACCCATGGAATCCTTCTCGATGCGATAACTCATCTTACCTACCTCCCAGTACATTCTTCACCTACATTGTACCCGAGCCAACGTTTTCCAACCGTCCGACTTTAGCCGTATTTTCCTCTGCTAGCCCGTGAATGTAATCCGGATGTCCAGCACTTCGCTGCGGCTTCCGATCCGCACCGGCGGTCCCCATGTGCCGAAGCCCGAGGACACGATGACATGCATGGCGCTCTTGCGCATATAGCCCCAGTCCAGCTCGAATAGCCGTCTCGTGATCCAATGGTTCGGCGCCATCTGACCTCTATGGGTATGACCGGAGAGCATCAGATCCGCGCCCGCTTCAGCAGCCTTCTCGAACGCGTAGGGTTGGTGGTCCAGCAGCAGGATTGGCTTGTGCGCGTCCAGCCCGGCCAGCAGCTCCGCGACGGGCAGCCGGCCGTTCTGAACGGATTCGGCTGCTTTGTCTTTGCGACCAGCCACGTAGAAGGAATCCGCCACCAGTACCGACCGGTCCGTCAACACCTCGATGCCAATAGCCTTCATGCGTTCCATATATTCGGGTATATGCCCGCCATAATATTCGTGGTTGCCAAGCGAGACGTAAACCCCGAGCGGAGCGCTCAGCTTGCGCATCACTTCCGCCATCCCCTCGCGCACGAACGGCTCCACGCTGTCGTCGAGCACGTCGCCTGGCATTAGAATCAGATCGGGCTTTAACTCCTCCGCCTTTCGGACGAGCCGCCTCAGATGACGTTTGCCGACGATATTGCCCAAATGCAGATCGGAGGCGACCATGACCCGAAGCAAGCGATAGGCGCCGCCGGACTTCGCGATGTCGATGTCATACCGTCTGACGATCGGGTGCCATGCGTTCCAGGACCCCTTGAGCAGTAAGAGCAGCAGACCGCCGCTGGCCGTCCATCCCGCGATAGGCAGTGCCGTATCCGGATCCACGCCGGCGAGCCGGAGCACGCCGTAAATCAAGTCGCCCGCGGGAACGAGCAGCAATGCGTAGAACAGAAAGGCAAGTCCATAGGAGCCGATCTGCTTCAGCAAGGCGTAGCCCCAATAGGGTAGTGCACGGCGCAGCAGCATAGCCGCGATATAAGCCAGCGCAATAACCCCATAGAAGATCCAATACGCGATCATCATCCCGTCCGGCAATATCGCCGACCAGAACAAGGAGCCGTTCCAGCTAATCCAAGCATTAAGCAGCAGAAAAACAAACAGAAACAACAACGCAGAAACGATATTCATACGTATTCGACACTCCCATGACGATTTCCAATTCCGGCTTTCCCGGCAATCTGCAAATCTACGATCATTAGTCCGAACCGCTCATTAAGCAGCAGTCGCCTTCTCAATCCGCCGGCGGATACGTTCTTTCCCAACGGTGGTCCAATCTCATCTGCCTGTCGTTCTTCAACAGATACTTCGTGCCGACCGATCCCGGCCTATCTGGCAGCGGGTCGTCCCACGTCGCATCCACATGATGCCAGCTGTCACCGAGCTTCACCAAATTCCAGACATGGCTGCCGCTGTCCACTTGGCCTTCGATAATGCGGCTCTCGATTCCCGCGGCCGTCAGCATCCGCTGATTCAGCAGCGCGTAGCCCTGGCAGACCGCTTTGCGTTCGGTCAGCGCCTCATAGGCGGTGTATCTCGCCAGACTTTCGTCATAGGCCAGTCGCAGTACGATCCAATCGTGAATCGCTTTTACCTTCTCACGATCATTCATTTCGGGGGTCAAAATGGCGGCCAACGTCTGACGAACCTGTTCATCGACGTACCGCGTTTGCTCCGCCGATTCCCGGTAAGACACGTTCATCGTTACGGTGGCGGTGCTTCCCCAGGCCCGCACGGAATAGAAATAGGAATCGATCACATACCGAGTATAGTCATCATGCTCGATCGCGCGCCGGGTCAGCTCCGCGATGGTCGCCGACAGTTCGTCGCGATCGCCCGTATAGGCCAATTTGATGACAGGCTGCTGTTGTTGCACCTGCAGCGCGATCTCCTGCTCGAGCGCGGCCGGCGTCGATGTGCTCAGCGCTAGCCCCTGCGCGTCCATGAACCGTACTTCCGCGCCAAGTCCGAACGTCAGCACCGCTGCCGCAAGTCCTAACCGAACGACCATCCTGCTCATGATGACAGCCCCCCTCGTAAGCTTCTTGTCCTTATTATACCTTCCTTGATTTGGAGAAGAAAGGCCGCGGCCCTACAGGTAGAGCTGCTCGAGCATGTCTCTTCCGGACTAATTGGATGAGGAAGCGATCGTCTACGCAAGCAGTATCGTCTCCTGAATGGCGTCGAAGGCGTCTGTCGGCGACCGCAGCATACCGCCACCGCATACAGAAATGCCTCGTTCGGGCGAAACACGCGATCCCGCTCTTGCCTGGTTGACCGTCTCCAACCCTTTTAATGCGGCCATTCCTTTCTTACTCCTAAGTAATCTTAGAGGCGGGAGAGGGGCGTTTCGGTTTCGGCGAGTGTGGAATTTCCCCGTTTTCATAAGAAAAACCGCCATGCTCGCGGCTTCCCGCGATGCACGACGGCTCTTTGCCATAACCTTCACTTCATCCGATAAAATGTCGCCGCATTCCCGCCAAATAGCTTCTCCCGCTCCGTCTGCGTCCAATGTTCCGGCAAAGCGCGCTCCAGCGCATGCATGACATCCGTGTAGCTCCCTGCCAGCAAACAAACCGGCCAATCGCTGCCGAACATGACACGATCCGGGCCAAACTGCTCCAGCACGTGCCGAATATAAGGCTCCAGCTGCTCCGGCGTCCAGTTTTGGTGGTCGGTTTCGGTTACCATCCCCGACAACTTACAATATATATTCGGCATTGCGCCTATCTTGGCCATTTGGGTGCGCCACGGCTCCAGTACTCCTTCCGCGATATGCGGCTTGGCAAGGTGATCGATGACCGCATGAAGCCGCGGCACCTGCCCCAGCGCTTCGATCAGCGCATCCAGCTGCGGCGTCTTGACCAACAAATCAATCGGCGTCCCTCTTCGTTCAAAGAATGAAAGCGCCTCCATATATCCGCGATCGAGAATGACCGAACTATCGGCAAGGTCCTGAAGCATCGTGCGGAATCCCGCGAACTTGGGATGTCCGGCGAATCGTTCATAGGCGTGAACATAGGAGGGATTGAACATATCGACCCACCCGACGACGCCCGCGATCGATTCGTCGCATTCCGCCAGCTCCAGCAAATATTCCGTCTCTGCCAGCGTGGCCGCCGCCTGCACGACGATCGTCTTCTCGATTCGGTGCCGCTGCAGATCCGGCTGCAGGTCGGCGGGCAAATAATCCCGGTACAGCACCGACATCTCGGGACTGATCCAGCTATAATCGCCTCGGCTTAATTTCCAGTAATGCTGATGGGCATCAATACGCATAAGTCCCCTCCTGCTTCGAATAGGATGGTTCATAACGGACGTTCTTTTCTATTGTATCAGCATATCATTATTTAGAAGTCGCTTTTCTTTGCAGATTTGTACGCTTTCTTGCTTATCGGGGAGAAGGCGAGATTAATCGACTCAAAGGAGCCTCTACACGTGAAACCATTGCGTAAACAGTTCAAGCCTGGAAGCCCATTCATGTTCGATATCGCTTACCGAGAGACCAAATCGTCGCACACCGAGCTGCCCGAGCACTTTCATGATTGGTATGAAATCGTGCATATTCACGCCGGAAGCGGAACGTTCTTCATCGATCAGACGCTCTATGACGTGAAGCCCGGCGACCTCTTCCTCATTCCAGGAGATACGATCCATCGGGCATTACCGGATGCGGCCGATCCGGTCGTTGCAACCTCCTTATATTTCAGCCCGCTGCTCATTCCGCCTAACATATACGGGGACGGCTTCTCGTACCTGGACGCGTTCGAGCAAAGCAAGCTGGTCAAACAATACCAGCTGGATACGCGTACATACCGTGATACGATCGAGCAGCAGTTTGAGCGGATTGAGGAGGAGCTGAGCGAGAAACGTCCGGGCTGTAGGCAAGCCGTTCAGTTGGCGCTTCAGCATCTGCTGCTTGTGTTGGCCCGACATACTACCCCCGCGAACGCCGTGGCAAGCGTCCCGGCTGGGCACGTATGGCCATGGATCGGTCAGGCGCTGCAATATATCGAGGAGCATTTATTCGCGGATATTCATCTGCCGCAGCTCGCCCGTGAAGCGGCTGTTAGCCCTTCCCACTTCAGCCGGGTGTTCAAGCAGCTTACCGGCATGAATGTGACAGAGTACATTCTCACCAAGCGCATCCTAAGCGCCAAAGAACTCCTATCCCGCACCGACGATAAGATCAGCGATATCGCGGCGCAATGCGGCTTCGAGAGCTTGCCCTATTTTCACAAAAAGTTTAAAGCCGTAACCGGTTCAACGCCTTCCCGATTCCGACGGCTGACGCTCAATTTTCCTACTTGAACTAGCGGAGTCTCTCATGCGATCGGGAGGCTCTGGTTCTTGTTTGTAGGCGCTTGGCGCTTACCTCGAATCCATTCTCGATTTCCATGCTTCGCCAACAGGCGACCCTATCCTGACATTCTTGCCGACTGCATCTTAAACGTGCCGCAATGCTTAAATACACAAACAAAAAAACGTCCAGCTATTCGCTGAACGTTCGTTTCGCATATGGAGCGGAAGACGGGAATCGAACCCGCGACCCTCGCCTTGGCAAGGCGATGCTCTACCGCTGAGCCACTTCCGCAGATGGTGCGGTCAAGAGGACTTGAACCTCCACGTCATTGCTGACACTAGAACCTGAATCTAGCGCGTCTGCCAATTCCGCCATGACCGCATATGAAACTATGGTGCCGCCGAGAGGACTTGAACCCCCAACCTACTGATTACAAGTCAGTTGCTCTACCAATTGAGCTACAGCGGCAAATGAAAAGAATGGCGGAGCCGACGGGATTCGAACCCGCGGTCTCCTGCGTGACAGGCAGGCATGTTAGGCCTCTACACCACGGCTCCGCATGAAGAATTGGTTGCGGGGGCAGGATTTGAACCTGCGGCCTTCGGGTTATGAGCCCGACGAGCTACCGAGCTGCTCCACCCCGCGATAATGGTGACCCGTAGGGGATTCGAACCCCTGTTACCTCCGTGAAAGGGAGGTGTCTTAACCCCTTGACCAACGGGCCTTACTTGTATGTTTGTTTCACACGAACGAATGTTAATATACCATATTGTTCATGAACATGGCAACACTTTTCGAGAAAAAACATCAAAGTTTTGCGGAATGACGTAAAATCGCGTCGTATTCCGCACTTGTACTATCCCGTTCCGGTTATCGTTTCGCTCCCCGAATCGGACTTGTCTTCGATCAATCTCCTAACGGCCACGCTGAATAGAACGCCAACGAATGCCATTGCGGACATGAGAAGATACACCTTCTCCCCGCCAATGCGGTCGAACAACCAACCGCCTGCAGTAGAGCCGACCACGCCTGATATGCCGAAAAACAACACGGCCAACATCGTCTGACCGGTCGCCTTCCATTCTTCCGGGATGATGCGATATAAGAATTGAATGGATGCACTGTAGAAGAGAACGAATGATACGCCTTGCAAGAGTTGCAGCCAGACGACGGTTTCAGGAGTCGAAGCCAAACCGCTTAATAAAAATCGGATTGCATAACATCCCGCCGCCATCGTAATAACGACCATTTCTTTGCCAGGCTTGATCAGCCTTCCGCTTATCGCAAAGAAAAGCACCTCCACCGCGGTCATAACCGTCCAACTATACCCCACCTGGACCGTACTTCCTCCAAGATGCTCTACGTACAGACCGATAAAAATATCGTTCATCCGGTGCGGAATGGAGATAATGAGAATAAGTGCAAAAAATAATAACGTCTGTCTCGCCTTCAGAAAGGCCTGTAGATCGCCTCGGAGCAACGGTTTCGCACTTACAGGGGCATCCGGCAATAGAAAGCCTAGAAGAAGCGCGAGCACCCCGTAACCGACGAATAAATAGACATATGACGTCGTACCGCCTGCTTCGCCGGCGTAACCCACGGTCATCGAGGCCGCCGCATAGCCGAGCGCGCCAAACATACGGACCGAACCGAAGGCAACGCCGTGTCGTTGAGATACCTGTACATTCAAGCTTTCCATAAGCGGATCCGTCGGCATAAAGAACAAGTACATGAGCACCACAAAGACGTACAGCAGGATCATTTGCTGCGATTGAAACAGAACTGCCCCCACGATAACCGACAGCAAAATGAGCAGCAGCAGCACTTTCTTGACGGTTCGCAAGCGATCGCTAATGATCCCCCACATCGGTTGCGCAAGCATCCCCACGAAACCGCCTAATCCGATGAGCAAGCCGATTTCCGTCTTGGATAATCCGATCGAAGACAAATAGATGGGCAGGAAAGAAAGAAAAATCGCAAATAACGAAAAATACACGAGATTATAGATGCGAAGGACATTAACCTGCATCATGAACGCCCTCCCTTGGTCGACTACTATACGCGCCTAAACCAAAAAGTCGATTACCCAAAGGCAACCGACTTTTACTATGTACAAGCCTAATTTATAAAAATGGTCGGGATGACACGATTCGAACATGCGACCCCCTGGTCCCAAACCAGGTGCTCTACC